>CAIUQE010000049.1 GCA_903901225.1 Candidatus Omnitrophota bacterium | reverse complement strand
GTGCTGTATTGCCTACAAACCTCTTTTCAAGGCGCAACCTTTGGGACTGGCTCAATGACCCTTATCACGAGCGTTCACAGAAACCGGTTAACCAGTATCAACTCGAACTGTTCTCATTTAACTAATTTGGACGGCAATGATCACTCCTATACCCCAAAAATGAAATTTTTCTATTAAAAAATAATAGCCGGACCGTCTCCCATCCTTTCCCTGTGGGGTAATATATTTGGATCTTTTCCGGCAGGAAATCCATCCTGTACGATATGGCAAAATATTGAAAACATGCTAACCCTACAAGAATGCTGATCAGTATCCATCTTACTGCTAAAGACCCGCATGCCAGGAGCCCCGCGCTGGAGATCAAGGCCAAAGCCGGCAAGATCGGCATATAATAGCGGCCCATATTCGCGTACGGGAACATGAAGGCAAAAACCAGCACAGGCACAAGGAACCAAACCCACAAAACCATCCTGTAAGTTTTACGCAAAAAAATGCCGGGTATAACAGCAAGGAACAAAACGAATGAAGTGCCGCTATTAATACAATTTTGCAGGATCCACCACAGATAATGAGGCACGCCCTGGCATACGATATTCAGAAAAGACCCCTCCTGGTGAGAACGCCCCCAATAAAACCAGGATGATTCGAAAATACGGCTCCACATCTCATCAAATTTTATTCCATAGAACATGCCATCGATCAGAACCAATATGACGACAGCCGTCGCCATATGCCTTATTATTTGAATATATCCCCGGTTCCTCAAACGTTTATAAAACAACAAGATCAAAGGACCCGCAACAAACAAAACAAAATTAAATTTGATCAATAGGCCGACTCCTGCCGCAAGAGCAAATATTGCAGAGTATCTCTTGCTGGAGAACCCATCAGATCTCAAAAGCAAGAGAATGCTGAACGCAACCATCGCCGTCAAAGGAAGATCGAGCATGTATATTCTGGACTGAGTGAATATCAGCGGGTACATGGAAAGAATAAACGCTGCCAGACAGCCGGTCGCTTTATTGTAAAGTAATTTGCCTATCCGATAGACGGAAACGATCAGGATAGCCAGCGATATCCCGCTGCTGACCAGCACGCCGGCATCCTGGGTTCCTCCGAGAACAAAATAAAATGGTGCTGTTAAATACTGGACAAAAACGCCATGCCATCGATAGGGATTCCCTAAGGCATTATAAACATCAGATATCCATGGGAATAAATGTTGCTGCAAACTTCTAAAAACTTTAAAACTTAACAGGAAATGCTCAGCGGACTCGTATTGCAGATAGGTGTGATCCAAATACAGCCAAAGAAAATTATTTATAAAATGAAAAAAAATGATAAGTGTCAAAACATACAAATAAATATAAGGTTTTCTTGTAAACACTTTAAGTCCCTTTACTAATACTGGAAGCACTCACAACATAAATCGTATTGCCTGGCACCTCGTACTTGAAATCAAAATGTTCTTGCGCAAATTTAAATAGTGCAAAGTTCTTTTCATGCAGCCTGCGCTCAAGGTACCCGTAGACACTGGCCTCATCACTATTCCCTGTAACAAATAAATCATTCTTTACGGCTCGGTCGTAGTCATAATACTGACTTTCAACAATAAAGTAATTCACATGCGATCTTTTTATAAAATTTCTGACAACATCTAACGAGTCCGCATACATGGCATCGATAACACTTTTACGCCGCTCTCTGACGAATTCCAATGAAAAAAATATCCGCCAGGAATCGCGCATCTTCTCGGAAAAATATACAGGCCGTTTAGTAAAAAATGGCAACGTTCTTATCAATTTGCTCTTGGTGGGGCCAGCAACAAGGACATCTTTTGGCAATTTTTCGAAATAATCATAAACAGGCTGATACAGCCTGAATGAGTTAATATCATTTAGTATTACATGTGCCGCCAGAAAAAGCGGCATAATCAATAATAAACACATTTCTGGGCGTGATTGTTTATATTGCAACAACTTATAGAGATTATGGCCAATAAGAAACAAAAGAAATAACGGCATGGTAAATACAAACTGACGTGAAGCCGTCGTTGGATGGAAAGGCAGTATCAAAAAGAAACTTATGCAGGCGCCTGCGAACATTAGCCAAACAATTCTAGGAAGTCGCCACCATCCTTTAACAACTAAAACCAAGCTAATCGCAACCAATGAAAAGAAAATAGTTAAATACCTGTACAACGCACTATGTTCATAAAGATTAAAAATAAAATATAATATTACCCCCACAGGATCACTCATTTGAACCGGGGATGAACGACCCTGATAGAGCTTATACGTTTGCAAATCCTTCAGGTTCATCAAAATATTGCACCAAGAATCACTATGGATTAAGAGAATACTCCCAATTACAATCACTGCCAATAAAACTGCCAGGTGACACCAGTACCAATCCAATCTGGAATTTGGATGCTTTACAAAAAAAATCGCCAATAAATACGTAATAAAAACGCCTGGAAGAATAGCCGGATAAAATAAAGTACAACAAAGAAGGCACACGAATGAAAGAAGGAATTTCTCTTTGGAAATAAAGAATAAGAAAAAAACATATAGAAACGCCCCAAATCCCCTGCCAATACCACTAAAAAATGAATCCATGGAGAGGAAATAAATCAAGAATATGCCTGACAGAAATATAGCATAACTTGCAGAACACGTTGTAAGGACCCAGCGGTAAACGACCAAGGTCGATGCCAAGCATAATAGAATTGAAACAAACTTTATAGCAATTGATAAAGAAAAGATGTTCAAAAGTAACTTGTATACATAAAAGAACCCCATCCCAGAATTCAATATTCCAAACTTCGCCAAAAACTGGTGCGTTAACGGGTCTTTGGTAAGAAGGGTCGGATCGTGAAGATTATGAAAGAAATATATATTGGAAGCATCCCCATACAGCGAATAATAGGGATCAAACATAAATGATCTATTAACAAATTGCGCATAACAAGCAACAAAGAAGAACAAAAGAAACCAGGGAATCTCTTTCTTACCAAACATCTTAATCGATCCTTCCAATGATGGCGACACCAACAGGAATCCGTAGCGGCATGAACATTTTTTTCATAGTAAACCCAACACCATGTCAGAATTTATATCAATCTCATCCCCTGCAACACATCACGAACAGATGTGAACCTGAAGTTTTCTAAAAGAAAGATCAGCTTCCCCTTAACAGTTCGTAAATTCCCGTACTGGACAATTTTCTTCCATGAGGGAATACCTCCTGATGGTAAAGCGTGATCAAACTCCCATGAATGAAAATAGACAAGAGCCGGCATACCTTTATGATTTATATTCAAAAGTTTTGTCTTTATAAAATCTTCTGAAAAGAAGCGCAAAAAAGTTCCCCCGGCAAAAGGAATATTATAGCCCATCCATGAAAATACAGGCGGCGGGAATTCAATTAAACCACCTTTAAGGTGATAGGGAGAAATTGGCAACCCCTTACACACAAAAATATTCTTACTCGCGGGATATATACTCGAATCATATTTCAACCCCAACTGCTCCAATACATCGACCGCCCACACCATTTTCCTGAAGATTGACCATGTCGGCGCACGATAACCGATCACCTTCGCTCCGGTAATCCCGCTTAAAACATCCAACGATCGGCTCACATCATCTTTAAAAATCCGGGGAGGAAGTGTGTAAACCGAGCGGTGATGATAGCCATGGCTGGCAATCTCATGCCCACGCGCATGTATCTGCTTAACAAGAAAAGTATAACTTTCAGCTGTCACAGCAGAAATAAAGAAGGTGGCTTGCACCTTGTAAGTATCCAGAAGGTCGAGGATCTCCAGCACGTTATTTCTCAGACTGCCACGGGATGGATGATTGTCGCGATTGAACAATACCGTCTGAAACCATTCCTCCACATCAAAGGTCAGTGCATTTAACACGCAAGGTCCATCTGACATCTTATGCTCCAGCGTAAAATCATTCTTTAAGGTCATAATTTGCCATGCTCGGGGATGGGACGCTGCAAAGATATCATGATCAACAAATATACGGAAATTTACCTGAATCGCTCATGAGAAAGTTGCTATCCGGATCAAAAGAAAGACTCTCACGCCGGACACCAAGTGCTTTTGCCAATGAATCAAGAGCCCCTATCCCAGACTGAAAAGATCGCATGCGGACCGTGAGTTGATTGTGTGGCATTTTTCTAATTTGTAGACCCGAAACACCAGGCAACGTCGAAATAATGTCCACAATACCTGACTCGTAAACTCTTTCGCCCCTCTCATTAAGAATAAAGCGATTAACGCGGCCAAGGACCTTCAACGATTTTCCTTTTCTGCCACAAGGACAAAATCCTTCTTGAAGGTTCCCGACATCCCCTGTTCTATATCGTATTAATGGCATGGCACGATTACGGAAATCCGTAATTATGATCTCACTTGACCCGGCAGTGTCAATCTCAACAAAATAGTTGTCTTCATCGATATGGACCCATTCCCCGGAATGCTTGCAGGAAAGGCCAACATATCCCATTTCTGTCGACGCGTACATATTATGGCATGAACACCCAAGCATTTCTTCAACCAAAGCTTTGGCCGATGCTGTAAGGATATTCCCGACACACAGCACAACAGGAACCGGTGCGGGCAACTCGGAAGAACCGGATAATTGTTTGATCCACGCAAGAAGGATGTCCGGACGCGTGATCAACAAACGCGCGCCCAGACGTTCAATTTTCTTTTTAAAATTATGAGGAGATACATTTGAAAAGCAAGAACGACCATAATAAATATTAACCCTGTTATGAAACAGACGATAAATAGCATACTGCAGAAAAGCCTCAAAAATAAATCTTCTGATCTCTTTGGTCTTCAAGTATCTGGAAATACGGTATTCTTCAGGATGCAAAGCCGCAATAGGCTCCCCCATGGTCCAGCCTAGCGCATAAAGAATCCTCAACAATGAACCATAACGATCAAGAAGATATGTCAGATCCAGGTGTGTTTTGATCTTCCCCCCGGTTGTCCCGCCGCTCTCCAGAGAGGTTACGGGTCTGCCCTGCCTTGAAAGTACTGAATGCCGGATTATTTCCTCCCTTGTGATACAAGGGATATCCCTGATGGCTTCAATAACATAAAGAGACTGCGGGGCAAAAACATGCTTAAATTTCTGATTGTAATAAGGAACCTGTTGTCGGGCGTACTCAAAAATGCTCGAAAACCGCTCCAGGATCACGCGCTCAGACGGTGGTTCATCAACAATAAAAGAACAGGCAGAAGTCAGCCTTTTAAGATCGTGACCACATTGTCCTGAAAGACCGAAAATAATAAATTCCCTGATATTCATTTTCCGAGACCAAGCCTTACAGGTATCCCGATATTCTTAAAAAGACATAAAGGCATTTGTCGTATCAGGAGCCTCGCCAGATGAAAACGTTTCTGGTCCGCATCCAGAATATAATTAACCCGCTTGTCATAAAGGCGCGTGTAATAAAAGATCGGCGTTTCTTGACCGCCCCACTTCTTTTTATGCCAATACAAACCACTATTGGAACGTGTCCTCATGAAATCAAAAAATAAAAATCCATTATCACACCCCCAGCGGATAGCCGCATCATAAAGCCGCATCTTGGGAAAGAATGTCCTGACAGACGGAAGGCTCGCATTGATATCGGCAAGGATTCTTTGACGGACTAGCAGGACCATAAGAAAACCCACAACCTTGCCACCCATGACCGCCAAGAATATCTTCGCAGTTTTCTGCCTGCATAATATTTCAAAATAACTTACGGGTAATGGCAATCCGCCTAAACGCCTCATTTCTATCAAATATATCTTGTAAACCTCCTCAAGCTCATCTCCCGAGAGACACTCCCTTACATCGATACAGCGATCCGCCTTTTTAAGATTATTAATGATATTGGAATGGAATCCCTTTCTAATATCATTGTACGGGGACGATATACTCAGGATAAACTTAACGTAAGCCTTTCTTTTTATAATAAAAGGATCTTCTTCGATCTCCGCAAACAAAGACTCATCGCCCCGGATCTCAGCATAACCAGCGCGGCAAGAAAGAGCCTCCTGATCGATCCGCTGACACACGAGGTCATAAAGCCGCCGTTTCAAAGAAGGTGTCAACTTACCAAAGTCGCGAAGCACGATCCCTCCTTCATCGCTGAAAGGCAAAGAAATGATCCGATTCCCCCAGAACCGTGACTTCATCACAACATAAATGAAAGATCCTATAAGCTCGCCATGAACACGAAGTCCATAACCTTTCAGTTCATAAGGAAAAACCTGTCGAAACATATTAATCCAGGATTTTTCATAACAGTACGGGAGATGACTGCTGTCCAAATCCGGATAACATGCATCCTGCACATCGGTCAAAGGGACTACTTCAATCATGTGGCATCATCTAACCGCTCCGAACATGCCAAACCAGGTACGTATTGTTCGTACGCATTTTATTTTTATGATCCTAAAAGTATAATATTTATAAATCCTTAAATTCACCCTCAAGCCGGAATCATGTGTCTTCCCTATGATTATAAAAAAACTCTTAAATATTCTTAGCACACGCAATAATACGACAGGGCTTAACACACCCAACAATTTAAATAGCCGTGTATTGACCAAAAATACAACAAATTTTCTTGGCAAAAAAGGGACAAGGACAAGCAGGCACGCCGCCGTTCGAAATATCTTTCCATCCGTACAATTGCCGCCTAAAGCCAAAGACTTATCGTTTCCTTCGGAGATATCTTTCAATTGCTCACAACTTATGGCTCCATTATCACTAAGAACTTTCAATATCCTTGTTCCGGGGAATATCTTCAGCCAGCTAAATACCACGAGATCCGGCCTTTCTACGCTGTAAAATTCTACAAGACGTATCAGATCCTCCTCTCCTTCGCCGGGAAACCCCAGGATATTTTCTGTTATAGAGCTGATCCCATGAAAACGCAGCGCACGGATAGCGCAGGCAACAATCTTCTTTTCGGAAACCCTGTCAACAAATTTACACGTGTCGGCGTTCAGGCTCTCCACACCGATGGCAACTTCTGAGCAACCTGCATCTTTAAGTAATGCCGCCACTTCCATGGACATGTTATTAGGATGTGCGTAACAAAAAAAGGGGAGAGCAATGTGGTTTTTATACGCGCGACCGAATTCTTTGATCCAGTCGATGCTGAAACAAAAGTTGTCATCCATAAACCACACAAACTTAAAGGGGTACTTTTTCTTCGCCCAGAGAAGTTCCTGGATCACATTGTCTACAGAACGCCTGCGCACATAATTCATACCATACTGTTTGATCAATATTTGATTACAACAGAATGAGCAAGAATACTGACACCCTCTTCCAGTCATTATAAAATATTCATCCTTGTAAACGTTGTTCTCTGAATAATAGATACCTTTATCCGGAAATGGAAGGATGTCGAGATCATCAATAACAGGCCTGGGCGGATTCCGAACAATACCTTCGAGACCTCTGGTCCAAATATTAGAAATACTCTGACAATCGTCCTTTTTTGAAATCCTGTCAGCAAGATCCAGGACAGCCAGTTCCCCCTCGCCTACACAAACATAATCAATGCAACTTTCAGCAAGGAGCAATTCAGGGACCACGGTCGCATGAATCCCTCCAAAAACAACAGGTATATCGAACCTGATTTTTATGGATTTAGCCAAACCTAACGCCCACTGATACGTATCCGTTACAACAGAAAAACAGATCATATCCGGTGAAAAATCTTCAACTTTTTTCAAAATAACATCAGTACAACAAAAGAGCTTATTTAACACCCTATTGGAATGATACGGATTTAAAAAAAGGGAAGGGTCAATGACGAGGGCAACCTGATGCCCGGAGCGGCGTAAAACACTCGACATATATTCTATGCCAAGGTTTTCATAAGGATTACTGACAAATAGAACCCTGCTCATAATATGATGCCTGACTAAAATCTTACCGGAAAGTCTTTACCGGACTCAAGGGCGGGAAGAATATATTTTGACCTAAAGTCGGAGTTGCTAACATAACAACCCAGATTATCACTGAATAATGGGCTATTCCCCATTCTATCGAGAATATGTTCAATACTTTCGTCAAGAACACTCCCAAAAGAAACCGGCACATGCGAACAAAAACCCATTTCACCATCAGGGCCGATAAAGATCGCATATCTTCTCTTTACAGGACAAATCGGGGTATCTGTCCGATCTAATACAGGAAAATTAATAAAACTGCTCCGCAACCGCATCTTATCAGCACGGTCCAACTTTGCCGGCGGGTCAATCAACCATCTTCCGGATGGCTGAGGCAATAATATCCTTATAACTGATGCGTTGAGCTGTTTACCCAATAAAAAAAGTTTTTGAATATCACCCGACAATATTCTTTCATGCGTCACATAGGTAGAGATCATGCACGGGATATTCAATTTGCTGCATAACTTTAGCGCTTCGATCGCCTTAACAAACGAACCTTTCAAACCCCGCAATCTGTCATGAACCTCAGGTTCAACGCTATCCAGGCTTATGTCAATACTGCTGACCCCTGCCTTCTTGAGTCGCCACAAAGTACTTTCATCCAGAAGATAACCATTGGTCTCAAGAAAAACAACCATCCCCATGGAAGAAGCATACCTAACGATCTCTTCAATCCCGTCTTTCAGCAACGGCTCCCCTCCGCTAAGATGCAACCGAGGAACCCCCATGGCTGTCAAATCATTAAGTACTCGTTTCCATTGCTCAGTATCCAGTTCACTTCTTTTGGATTTCAACAGCCCTGCTGAACAATGGACACAACGACTTTGACATTTATAAGTGAGTGCCAAGATCGCAAAGCCAGGTATTTTATGCCTGAATATGCTGTGTTTGAGAAAGAACAGAAAGAACCTGGACAATGATTTCCACCGGATGATCCTGAATATAAATCCAAATAAATATAAAAAATTTAGAAATAACTTAAATTTATTTCTCATAGTAGTATTCTCTGACAATTTCATTAAATACATTCGCCGCCATTAATCCATACCCTCTTCCATTGCAATGTCCATCCAATACAAACAAACTCTCTTCTGCCATCCCCAGAGAGATTTTCTCTTGAAATACCTTGAAATTACTAACAAAAGGCACTCTTAACTCATCTGCAATAGCCAACAAAGTCGCGTTCTCTATATCCCACAAAGGGTAATCATGCAAAATTAATCCAATTCTATCCCGTCTAATAATTTTGACAATTTCTCGGATATCTGATTCTACCCATTCAGAAACATCACTATCACTTAAAAAAAATAGATTAAAATCCTCATTAAGATTCTCCCGATTGTATTTTGAAATGAAAATTTCTATTTTCTTATTTATCTCAGAATTGTTTTTCCCCTTAAAAATCATTCTAATATCCCGGATCTGTTGATACCCGTAAATTTTATAATGATCATTTGGCAATCCAATACTTACGCCTTTAAAGAAACACTCCAATGCTTCTGCATAATTAGATTGCAATCTATAAATAATGCCCGCCGATATGTAATTATCAGAAAACGCTGGATCAACCTTCATCGCATTAGTAAATATATCAAGCGCTTTCTGAGCTTCTAATTGATCCATCTTTATAGAATTTTTCAATAATAAATTGGCTAATGCATGATCTGCGAATTCCTTAGCTTTAATATACTCCTTTCCCGATCGATAGCTTAAAGATGCCGCAGGATGATTGAACTTAGTAGTTATCTGGCTACAAAATAAAATAAAAAGTTTATAAACACGGCATTGATAAATATATTCGGATAAACGATAAGCAATCAACCTTGCAAATGATTGTTGTTTATTTTTTCTTTTTAAATAATCAGTAAAGCCCGAATGATCCCATTTATTAACCTGACCCGTCTGAAGAACAATAAGCTTGGGATTAAATTTTCTTATATTCTCCGGTAACTCTCTTAATAATTCTGTTGAATTTTGCCCCCCAATCCCATTATTAATTACAAGAATGTTTGAAAGCCTAAATTTCTCAATGAACATGCGCTGCAGTTGCGCCGGATAACTCATCTCCGGCGGCGCTCCAGTTCCCTTGGTATACGAATTTCCCAAACACAATACAACATACGGATTGCTGATGTTCTTACCTACACGCATGTTGCAAATATTTGCCTTGTGCTGAACAATAAACCCCGTCAATCTTAGCCCGACCTCCAACAAGAAAAGAGCTAAAAAAACTCCAGCAAAAAATACAAAAATTCTTCTTACCATATTCATCGCGTGTTACCAGCAATTATATAATTTCTCATGCAATATCCAGTAGATGCAAAAAAAATTTTATATAATCAATAAAAAGAACCCACTCTGAAAAAATATTTTTGCGATAACAAAAAAATCAATTAATATGACTTTTAAGGAACCCTTCAGCTGCAATCTTATCAAGTACATTTCTAGCCATAAGGCCATAACCCTCAGCATTGCAATGTTTATCATGAACAAATAAATTATTTACAGGCACACCTTCTGCAATTTTGCTTGAAAAATTTTATAATTATTTACAAATGGCAAGTGAAATTCATTAGCGATATTTGATAAAACAACATTTACATTATCAAATACAGGATAATCCTGAATAATCAATTTAATATGTCTATCTTCAAGAATTCCAATAATTTCCTTAAGATCAAATTCAATCCATTGAATAATTTCGATATCTTCTAAAGGAACAAGCAAGAAATCTTTATCCGGCCTTTTAAGATCGCTAAAAATATAGTTACAAATAGAATTGTCTAAATGTTTAAAAATTGGATTGAAAACATATAAACGTGAGCATTTTTTAATATTTCGGATCCACCGTGATTCTCCAATTATCCAATCCCTTGAATGAGACGCTCGCGCAACATTAAGTGCCATATTATGCCAGTAAAAAGATTTGCCATAGTCCCCTTGAATCCCATAAATAAAAGCAATTTCAGCATAATTCTGCGGGTTTCCAGGTTCTTTTAAAATCCCATCTTTAAATATTTTATGCGCTTCTTGAATCTTCAGTTGATCCGTATATGAAAACGCGACCCGATCTAATAAAGTATCAATAAATGCCACTGCATTTAAATATTTCTCATTTTGTTGATATGAAGAACCAACAGACGCTACGCGCAATTTTTTGTCATAATTAAAAATTCTAATTAATTTATAAACACGACTTTCATGGAAAAATTCCAAACAAAAATAATTGATCGCATTCCAAAAAGATAGGCTTTTTTCTTTTCTCCTCAAATAATTTGTATATTTTAAATTATTAAACTGATTAGCTTGGCCAGATTGAAGAATTACAAGATCTGGATGATATTCAAGAATAATCAACTTCAAGTCGATCAATAGTTCTGCAGTATTTTGTGCAACAACCCCCTTATTTATAACAAGAATGCCTCTACCCTTTATCCGGTTATTCAATAACTGTTGCAACTGAGAAGGATAACTTTTGTTCAAAGGTGCCCCAACGCCAACAGTATAAGAATTTCCCAAACAAAGTATTATATACGGCTTTTCAATGTGCATGTCTACACCCTGATGCACAGGAACTCGCCGACTCTTTTGATATGTAAAACTCCATAATCGTAAACCAATCTCTAATAAAAATAGAGCGGCAATAACTCCAACAAAAAAGATAAAAAGAATTTGTACGCAATTTTTTAATGACTTTGATAAAAACATAAAATTTTAGTAATTTTTCATTTCATACACTGCGGTTAATATTTCACTTTGCGCAAAAAACAATAATTCCCGTTTCTTTTTAATTCTTCATTTTATGCAAAAGCAAATCGACTCATTGTGTCCACAATGTCGGAAGATGACCAACCACAATGGTCAGACAAGAAGGGGTAACAAATAAGATCCGACTTCTCTTAAATAGCCGTATTAGCCAGCAATAACGCATTATCCTGACGCCACGCCTATACATAAACGAATGACTAAAAATCAGCATCCAAAAGAATTGTCACCTTACGGCTTCTTTCTTGAGAACTGCCGTAAAATATTCAACTCCCAAACATTCTGCCCCAGGATTAATATACAAAACGTGTGCCACAAACCTTTGATCTAAATTTTGGTACAACCCTGGCAGGCCGTATCTATCTTTTGATAATTTATAGGAAAGCCGGAGGCTTTATCCAATTCAGGCCCTACGATTTTCCTGAAATGCGGATTATTCATAACACATTCGTGATCATTGCCAATTTTACAAAAGAATTCACTAGACCACATTCTTGCCAGTATTGCATGAAGAGCTTCATTATTGATATTACCAAAGGAAAATGGAACGGCGTAACAAGCCTGGACATCCCCATGGGGCGAAATATAAACCATTTTCTTATCCAAAGCTTCACATATTTTCTTGTCCGACTTCACACTAAACAAAGGACTTTCCAAATACACAAATCCTGGGTCAAGCATGTCATTCACTTTCTTCCTTTCTTCCTGGCTCAATCGTTCACACTCACTATGCGCCCATCTGCCGGACATGATAGGAAGCAATATTTTAACGGCAGATACTTTCATTCTTCTGCCCAAAGTTATTATCTCGTTCAAATCTCCGGAATATATGGCTCTTTTAGAAGCATATGTTGAAATTACACAGGGAATTCTTTCATTAAGGCAATTCTTTATCGCTGTCATCGCGCTGTCAAAGGCCCCCTCAAAACCCCTTAAATTGTCATGAATATTCCTGTCCGCACTATCAACACTTATATTTATATTGTTTATCCCTGCCTCCTTTAATTCTCTGGAAAATCCCTCTGCCAATGCAATTCCATTAGTGTCTACGGAAATATGCAGACCTAAATCGTTCCCATATTGAACAAGCGCCACTAAATCTCTTCCTCGAAGCAGCGGTTCACCGCCAAAGAAATTAACTTTAGGGATGTTAAGTTTCACAATCTGATTCAACAATGATTTTATTTTATCAACGCTCATTTCATGCTCAGGTTCAACAGAATAAAGACCGACAGAACAATGGACGCACTTACATTGACAGCGGTATGTAAGACCTATGATAATAGCTCCGGGACATTCTACTCTTAGGATCTTTGTCCGATACACGTACACGATCACACGAAACAATTTCAAAAACGTCATCCTGGCTAATCCCAGTCTATAAAGCAGGAATAGTTTTTTAATGCTGGTTGTCAAGCAACCGAACGTACAAGCAATTAACCGCATGTTTCATCACCTCTAAAGTATAAAAAATTATATGCTTTTTATGGGTAATAATGAGTTTTTTACATTACATCATACTGACATCAATAACACGAACATCCTTCGATTTAAAGACAACTGCCTTGTCTCTAACGCTCTCAAGCACAAATCCTTGTCCATGTTCCCGCGCAATCAGATTCTTAATGATTGCATTATAAGGCTCCAAATAAAACACACCGCGATTTAAATAAGCTTTTTCAAAATCCGCTGACCTGATCACAATGAAGCGGATATGCTCCCGAGCGCAAGCCTCTTTTAGCTGAACCTTGTTGGTTGCGTAATAGATCAAAAATACCGCTACCGTCCGTCTTTGAATCTCCTTGTAATAAGAACGGTTGAACGGTAACGACAGTTCTTCAATAACATACGCTCTCCTTTTAGAGAACAAGGGAACGCCATCCATTTCACGAGGATGTCCCGCGATCACTGCATCTTTTGGCAATGTAGAAAGAAACGCGTAAAGATCCTTATTCTCAGAGTAATCATAGACTTGCGGCAGCAATAACGGCCAGGAAAATGAAAAAAGTAAATATGCTGTCGCCAAATGGAAAAACACCGCCCCCAGACGATTAAACTGTTGGGCCATCCAAGACCATACTGCCCCTGAAACAAGGGCCAACATCACTGGTAAAACAAATTTCAGAATTCGCCCAGGTAAAAAAAGATCCAGCAAAAGAAACCAGGCCAAAAAATACCACGCCACGGCAGCCATGAAACCTGCCATGATGAACGCCGGCATCTTTAATACCCCGCGATAGAACAAGTAAACGCCGATCACAGAAAGAACAGCCATCAAACCAGATAGCGGTGACGCCGCATCGATACCCCACACACGTTCCTGGATCGTAAGATCTGTTGTCAGTCGATGCCAATTGTCAACGAAGATCGGCGTCCGGCCATCAAGAAAGAACTCCGGCATATGCCGCATCTCAGTCCATGTGTACATCTTCCCAAACCATGGACTGCCATAAACACGGCTGGTCAATACCACGGCCACCAACCCCAACATCATAACGACAAGCACCATCCACACCTTAACCCAATTTACACATTCTTTTTCTTCAGCAACACGCCATATGATCACAACACTGCCGCACACCAAAGCCAACGGCGGATAAAAAAACGCCTGGGAGAGGCACACAACACCTGCGTAAAACCACCTCCTGGATGCACACAGGTACATAAAAAGTGCGCACAAAGGAAATCCGAAGGCGCGCGGGAATCCGCCGGAGAAACAGGTGATATGCCACGCATAAAGCACCAGACATACAGCGGTAAACGTCCCCGCTGTTGCCGACCATATCCGCCGTCCCGTCAGAAACAAAAAAACGGCTGTTAAGGGACACAGGAGAAACGGCAGAACCTTGGAAATACTAACAACGTCCAACCAGGGTAGAAAGCCCCAATAAACGGCCTTTACTCCCAAAGGGGTAACCGACGAGGCATAATTAGCTATCAGGTCAGCTTGAAAAAGGCTTGGATCCGACCAACTAAAAAACGGGAACAAATACTGCCGCGCATCATCATTGACCGCGTAAGGATTTCCCAAGCCAGCGGATTGACAATAAAAAACAATAAAAACTGAGAAAAGCACAATGGCACAAACAAAAACAAACGATGCCATCCCATTTGACTTCCTACTCATATGCTTCCCCTTGACATCATAATCGCCCAACCTTCTTTTAAATGGCACAACAACCTTGAAAAACTTCCCGCTTTTAATATCATTTTTATCAAAAAAGATGGCCGTGCATAAAACTCAGCTAATGCCTTGTTGCGCATGCTCCAAACGACATCAGCATTCAAGGAATCTGTTGAAAAACATGGCCGACTGACCCCGCTATCCATAAACATAAAACCACCCGGTATTATCCCGTCTGCGATCAACCTCCTACGCAACGAAGTCCCGTAAGCTGGAACAAAAACATTAAAGGAGGCATAGTCACATTCCAGTGCCTTTGCCAAACGGATTGTTTTCTCAAGTGATGTGCGTGTTTCCCCGGGCAACCCCATCATAAATGTCGCAACGGTTTCGATCCCAAAGTGTCGACACAGGGAAAAAATATCTTTCAGCAACCGATCCGTGTATTCTCTGCGGTAGATACTCCTAACAACTTCGTCGCCACTCTCAACACCAAAAATAATTGTGTGACATCCCGCCAAAGCCATCTTTTCGAGAATTATTGGATCTGCTAATTCCGGTCTTAGAAAACATGTCCACCCGAAAGGGACATTGCGATTAGAAAGTTCATCACAAATCTTAAGAATCCTTTTTCGTTCTGTTCCAAAGGCCTGATCCTTGAAAAAAATCTCTTTAATACCCAAGTCCTGCAACTTATTAAATTCAAGTTGCAAATCTTCAACAGCTCTTTCCTTGTATGCAAATCGGCTTACCGTACAATAGTCGCACGCGTACGGACATCCAAAATTTGTCAAAACCGTAGCAAACTTATTTCGTCGAGAAAAAGGAAATGAATAATTTAACGATAAAAAAAGCTCATGCAGAGGCGTCATCAACGCCCAATCACCTTTCTCATGAACTATGGGAAATGAAACCACCCGTCCATCCCCCATCCGTACGATAGCATTTTTCGTCGCCTGCAACTGATCAGCCACCAACCGTAAAACATCATCGGTGGTGAAATCCAGCAATACGGCATCGAGCCAATGCCAAAGATCAAATATCTTTTCTGGCGACTCCAAAAAAACATCCCCGAGACCTATCATGCGGGCATTCGTCAAGCGTGCAACTTCAGATAAGAATGGACCATCGTCTTCAAAAGATACAACTCCAGTCAGAAAAATAATAACATCCGGATTACAGCGCCGAACAGCATCCAAAGCCCCTTTAAAATCAAGCCGTTCGATAACTGCATCAACAAGAGAAAGTTGATGTTGCGCCGAAAGGATCCCGCTCAGCACAACAAAATCTACCGGATGGTAACAATGCGCCCCTTTTGAGATCTTGCTGCAGAAGTAATCCCGCATACAGAGCAAGTCATTGGGCGGATTTAATAGGAGGACTTTAGACAAACTTGTTCACCTTGAGAATCTTTTCCGTCATTTTCTTGTCTTGAGATAATCGTTCGGAAATCACACCTGTGCTAATCAGCCCAATCATTACTAGGACCTTGATCATGTTGGGCAATGACACCACGATCAAAATGCCACAAAGGATAACGATCAGCACCCCCCAAATACCCGTCCATACCCGGAACGGGCGAAATTTAGCGGCCAACATGATCACATACCTCAGGCTGATCAACCCATCACGAAGGCGGACTTTACTCACACCAATCCTTGGGCAAATATTTACAGGAATATATTTAATACATCCGCCGGAAAAAAGGATCGCCATTGTACTTGTCGTGTGAAAAGAAAAAGAGTCCGGAAACATATGCAAATATTTCATCACGGACTTCTTCCTGAAAGCCCGAAGTCCCGAATTAATATCTGGTATCCTGGCCGATGCCAAAAAACATGAAATCCAAACAAAAACCATTCGGCCTAAAACTTTTATCATCCCGGGAAATCCCCCCCCCCTCCGCGAACCGACAGCCATATCGACACCAGGCAGAGCCCCGATCAAAATACCGATATCCTCCGGCATATGCTCCCCGTCAGCATCAATGGTCACAATGACCTCGCGCATTGCCGCAGCAATCCCTGTTTTAAGGGCCGCGCCGTATCCACGATTATATTCATGCCTTAAGACACGGACAGACGTATCTTCAAGCATGGACGCTGTTGCATCCGTCGAGCCGTCATCAACCACAATCAACTCCGCCTGCGGATAATAACTGCACACCTGATCAACAACCAAACGCACCGATCTCTCTTCGTTAAACACGGGGATAATGATAGTAAATGAGGGTTCACTGGAGGATAACCTGCCTGTCATCTATCATTGACCTTTTCATCATCGAGAATATCTCTAATACTGCCAAACAAAAAGTCTTTCAAAAGCCTAGAAAGCCTTTCTTTCGCTGCGGCGACCCCGGATCCCATCAAAGCTCGTGCACGCCAGGGAAGCCGATGCACTTTCATCCATGAAGCATCTAATTCCCAGGGATGAACATAAACCATTGAGCGTTCGCCACATGCGTTTGCCTGACGAATCCAGGAACGCGTCCAGGCATACGGATATATCCTCAAAAAAACGCCGCCACCGAAAGGCAATGGCAGCATTCCAGGCCCAACACCGGACCTGGGAACCTCCCGTATCGGCAGACAACCCCTGCGCGAATAATCACGAAAAACACGCAACGACATACTCGAGTCATACTTAAACCCACACGAGAAAAGGATATCCAATGCCCATCGATGTTGAACGGTCATTGAAAAATTAGGCGCTCTAAAACCGATCACCGGCACACCTGTAATATCTTCTACGATATTTTTCGCGGTCAAAATATCTTCTCTGAATCTAACCGGGGAATACCGCGACATCGGCACATGCTCAAGCCCATGCAGGGCAATCTCATGTCCATCTTTAGATATTCGTCTGATCAAAGCAACATGCTCTTTTACGCGGGTCGCCAGTACAAAAAAAGTTGCCGAAAGAGGCCTTATCATCTCCAGAATACGCTCTGTGGCAGATTGCAGTATCTTCACTGATGTGGCAGAAGAATTCCATCCCTCCATCGAAGCTGTATCACTCCATTCTTCCCAATCAAATGTCAGATAATTCTTCATACACTACGGCATCGCTGTATTAATCCGCCACCATTAATTCTTAGGCATCATCGTTTTTTATCAACCACTTTAAGAAATCCCTCTTCCATAATTTTATTAAACAAATTTTCTGCTATCACCCCATAACCTTTGGCACTACAATGATTATCGGGAACGAACAATTCTTCTTCAGCAATCCCTTGAGCTATTTTTCCATTAAAAATGTCATAATTATCCACAAAAGGCAACTTTAAGTCCTTGGCTATTGTTGACAAAACCACATTAACAGGGAAGGCTCTGGGATAATTTTGTATAATTAACACGATCTTTTCATGTTGAATAATCCTGACAACTTCTTTAATATCCGACATCACCCATTCAGAAACATCCGACTCTTCTAAACCAATAAAATTAATTCTTTGATTTGGTTTTAAAGATACAAATTCATTGATTTCTTTATTTATTTGCAAACCTTTATCCATATAGCGAATGTCTCTGATACGTTTAGATGCTTGAAATAACATCGGACGCCAGTCACTCGCCAAGGCAACATCATATGCTTTCAAATACCATTTCACCGCTTCCTTATAATTATTCTGAATTCTATAAAGGAACGCTACTTCAAAATAATTTTGCGGATGCCCCGGGTGGGCTTTTATCGCTTTCATAAATAAATCCAAAGCTTCAACCATCTGCGCGTGATCCACAGCCGCGTAGTTTCCAGCGTTTTCCCTTTCCTTTCTGAATTTTACGAATTTCTGATACTTTTTTTCATTCTCAAACCCCGAAGTGAAAGAGAGAAAGTCATGGGCTCCATTATAACGAAACAAACTATAAAGCCTGTAGCTGACGCTCTCATGCAAGAATTCACTCAAATAATAACTAAGCTGTTCAAGAAAAGTTACGTCCTTCTTGCCTCTTCTTAAGTAGTCGGTATATTTCAAATAATTCCAACTATTGGGTTGACCCGTTTGAAGAATGATAAGTTCAGGGTGGTATGTCTTAATATTTGACTTCAAGGCCCTTAGTAATTCAGCCGTATTCTGATTCCCGACTCCTTCGTTAATAACCAAAACATCTTTATCCTTTATTCGCGACGCAAACATGCGCTCTAACTGTGCCGGATAGCTCATGTGAGGAAGCGCACCATCGCCAGCAGTATAAGAATTCCCTAAACATAAAATAATAAAAGGCTTGGACTGGCCTTGCAGCAACGGGCGAACGGAAATACTGCGATTCATCTGGTAAATATGACCAAAAAGTCTTGTGCCAACCTCCAACAAGAACAACGCCGTGATTATTCCAATAAAAAAAACAAATATTCTTCTCATGCTGCCTCTGATCATTTAATTAGCCCCCTTATCAATTAACCGGCGCACTACCTTCTTGACATCGTCAAGACAATCTTCCATGTCAAAATACGAAGACGTCCCGTTTCTTCCCGCCAGATGCAAATTGATATAATTGTTCAACCAATCCTTCACACGGGAAAGCGGTACTTCAAACCCACTATATAGCAAAGGGTAGGCATATTTGACTCTCATGATCTGTGCATGAACAAAGCTGTCTTCAACGCTCAGCAATCCGACTACTTTCAGGGCATCCTTCACTTTCCCAATGATCAACGCGTCATCCATATTCCAACGACTATCCATATGATCACAAAATATTTCGACGCTTAATAGCGTTTTTCCTTCCGGAGCCAAAGATTCACTCCAAAGCTTTGGCTCATGAATTCGAGAAAATATAAACTTTTCGGACGGAAAATAGCACCAGGACCAGTCAGAAACAATAGGCTTGTCGATAATAAGATAAACCATGATCAAACTCCGATACCTTATTCCATTTTTTGCTTCTTCAACAATGACCGAAGGAATATCAGGAATAGCCGGCACCAGCTCAGTTAATGGAATCGTTGAGATGATCTCCTTAAAGTTAACTTCGTGCGTATTACCCTCCGAAAGATATCGCAGGGAAGAAAGCCGAGCGCCATCCATGGAAAAGCCGACCAGACTGACACCTGTCGTCATTTGTACATCACAGCTCAAGCGTGATTGCAAAGCCGTAACCAGCGAACCTATCCCGAGCTGGGGATAATAAAAGCATTTATCTCTTTCTTTTACGGTACTCTTTTTAAAAAAATAATTCAAAAAGAAATTAAGCAAACCATCCTTGCCTATGCGGTTTTCAGCCCAGGAATAAGACAGCCCGGCGCAATGCTGGCCCCAAACTTTCTGAGAATATTCCTTAAATACTAGTCTGTAAAGCGTCTCACCGTAATGAAATTTGACCCAATCCTCAAAATTTGATATTTTCTTGCCTGATCTAAACCTAAACAAATCAAACAAGATGCCCAATAAATATTTCTTGTTGAATTTCCAAACAAAATCAAGATTAGGAGGGTAATGAAGATACTTCCCTTCGATATAAATCCTGGCCTTTCTCGTGCGTAAAATCAAAATATCCTCGCGCATGATTTCCTTAAGAAAGGAAATATTCTCCTTTTTTTTGAAGAAAAGCGCATGCCCACCGATATCGGCTTTGAACCCCTGGATATCCATCGTCTGCGCCAGACCGCCAAACAATGCTTCTTTTTCCAGGATTAGAACACTGCCTTTCTTTTCTCTTGAATATAATAACGCAGCAAGCAGTCCACTCCACCCCGCCCCCAGGATCAACAAATCAACTTCAATTTTTTTATCGCGTGCCATCGATCTCACTTTCAAACGATACATGTTTAGAACAAAACGGCCCGTTTATCCTGCAATTCAAGTAATACGACAATAAATCCTTCATACGCCAAAACACTTCAGTTTAATGAAATATACATACCGTCGCCATGTCCTCTGGGAATTCAAATCTAACGGCGGATGATGCAACAAACGAACAAAAACATACATTAACATCGAAGAAATAACTGGAATGTAACGATATCGCCTCTTTTCAAGCCACCATTCCCTCATATTATAAGAAAAAAACGGATAAAGCATCAACAGCATCCTGATCTGATATGCATACGTTGTGCCAACAGGCTGTTCCGGACGCTTGCAAAGACCAAACTTTAGTGCTCCAGACTCAATGGCGGCATACCGCTGCTCATCAATATATCCCTTTGCCAGCGCCGAACGTGTTATCTCGGTCCCCGGATAATAACGCAGCCAAAAGTTCTCGCAATGGTCCGGTGGATGATCAATATAAAATCGAGCTAGCTGAGCCAGCTCATCTTCGGTTTCATCCGGAAATCCAAAAATAGCATCACACACAACAAAAATATCATAGCGACGAAAAAGATCGATGGCACGGGCAATATTATCCTGTGACGAGCGCCTGCCAAGAATGCGGTTGCGCTTCTCCTGAGAAATAACCTGCATCCCCATCTGCACCTTGAAACATCCGGCCTCCTTTAAATGGCGCACTTGATCTTCATCAACCATGTCGGGATACAAATAACAAGAAAACGGCAGTGCGACCTTATGGCGGTAGTGCTGGAGAAAGTCCTGCAACCACGGCCCACGATGATTGAAACAATCATCGGCGAAAGCAATATAACGAGGGTTATAGCACTGCTTAGCCAATTCTAATTCCGCCATCACATGCCCGACACTTCTTCGACGAAAATATGAAGAGTCGCTTTTATACAATTCATGATAGACATTATTACAGCAATACGCGCATGAATATGGACAGCCCCGCGAGGTAATTGTTAAATATCCATCACGAAAGATCGGATACGCTTTATAAAAGATTCCCTTATCAGGAAAAGGCAAAGAATCCAGATCACTGACCAACGGCCGCAAAGGATTCCGATAAATTTCATGTCCCTGTTTTTTCCATATATTCCGGATGCCGGTATCGTCGCCGCCATTAGCCATGGCACGGGCTAACTCAACCAAAGCCCCATCCCCCTCCCCCAGACAAATATAATCGACATATTGTTCATGAATAACATTCTCCGGAACTGATGTGGGATGTATCCCTCCGAAAATAATACGCGCCCCTGTTGCTGCCTTTACATCCTTAGCCCAACGGCAAGCCCATTGATAATTATCACTGATAACAGAGAAACAAACCATATCAGGAGAATATTCTTTCAAATCCTTAAGGATCTTGCAACGAAATGAAAAACAATGCGCTAACCATGCTTGATCGATGAAGTTGCTTTCAGAGAACAAAACAGGATCAAAAAAAAGTTTCGTATCAAACCCTTGCCGGCATAACGAGGCGGAAAGAAACTCGATTCCCAAACTCTCATACCCAGGACAAAAGAAACCAATCTTTAGCATTATTCACCTGGCCCATTTACCACTAAAAAACAATGCGCGCTCACAGAGCCCGTTTAATGTTTGTATTGAATGTCATATTGGACTTTCTTGAAGAAAATGCCCCTGCAAGATTTAACACAAAAAAAACTAATCCTGATCAAGATGGCATCATATACA
The DNA here is from genome assembly GCA_903901225.1 of Candidatus Omnitrophota bacterium. Classification (GTDB taxonomy): domain Bacteria; phylum Omnitrophota; class Gorgyraeia; order Zapsychrales; family Fredricksoniimonadaceae; genus Fredricksoniimonas; species Fredricksoniimonas borealis. Next base: position 52,772 of record CAIUQE010000049.1, on the reverse strand, counting down.
ACCTTGAATAACCGCGGAATGATCCGAACTTTCGAATATCCGTGTTGCCTTAATCTATAAGAAACGACAACTTCACTGATCTTAAAATTATTCATCCAAGCCAGAACGGGGATAAACCGGTGAGCACCATTGAATATCAGCAGGCTTTTCAGCGTGGCAGACCTGTAAGCCCTGAACGTCGTACTAAGATCATGGATAGGCACTCCAAAAAATATCCGCCCGATGTAGTTTGCAGAAAGCGAGCATAAATTTCTTGTAAATGACGTGTACCGGGGCATCTTTCTATTGCCGCACACCAGATCATAACCCTTATGCAATTCATGCAACAACCTGGGAATATCTTGAGGATCATGTTGAAGATCTCCGTCCATGGAAACGAACACTTCACCTTTGGCAAACTCAAACCCTGCGGCTAACCCGGCACTTAACCCAAAGTGCCTTGTAAATGATATTAAATATACACGACTATCGTTTTTCATAACCCCCGCGACTTGCGAAGCCGTCGCGTCTTCACTGCCATCATTGATAAATATAATTTCATAATTAAGCCCGAAGAGCTCTGGGAGCACCCTGTTGAGCTCCTCATAGAGGGGCCGGATGCTTGATGCCTCGTTATAAACAGGAATAATGACGCTCAGATCCATTAAAGGCCCTTATTACCAGTTAATACTTGATCATTGACCTGTTTAATCTTATCCTCAAATGATCTTGCAATAATATAGTTCACCCAAGTCCTGTAATGCCCGGCAGAATGATGGTTCTTCAAGGGAATACCTGATAACTCATGTTCCGTTGACTTAACGCCCTTTGCCCAGTCGGCAAACAATACGTCATGCTTTTCTGCCCAGGATCTTACCCAATAATAGGCATCTTCAGAGTAAATATCCGCCCATGTAATAATGAGCCTGGCATTCAACGTATCCGCCAATGCTTTCAATTCATTAAGCACAGGCTCCTGCAAGGCCCCCCTATTAGAAAATCGAATATGGTTTGCGATTTGATTCCTGTAATGACCAAAATACACTTTATACAAAGTAGCAACGGTTTCAGAATGCTCCACAAACCACTGCAGGACCCCGGTGACACGAGGATTCCCAGAAAAAGGCATAACTTGAGCTAATTCTGAATAGACAAAATCATCAATATAATCATTATCACACCCCTGATATAAAATAAATCTTGGGTTTTTAAGGCAGGCTGAGTATTTCTTAAGGATACAGAGCGCTTGTTTTCCGCCTATCCCATCATGGCCTAAATTTACAACGCCGTATCTCTTTGTATAAACTCCGTTATTAAAATTTAACATTAGATCTAGCTGAAAGGGATAGGCAGCGTCAACAGGCAAACCCGTCCCATGTGTGTAAGAATCTCCCAAAGCAAATATTAAATCCTGATAACCGGAGAAATCTTCTTGAAAGTTTACCGTCCTCAGCATATTTGTATGAAGTTCTTGCTGATAATCCGTAGTTATGAAACGGTTCAGATCTTTCTTGAAACTCACCATACACGCGGCATCATACTCAAAAGCATCAATCGGATATGCAGACCGCTTCAAAGGGAACAACCTCAGGCAACACTCCAGGCATAGAAATGAAATGATTATAACCAAAAGAATAAGACTGACTTTTAAAAGGATGCTTTTCAATTTACACCGGCCTTTGGCTGATAATGACGCACTTCGACACCATTATAATCCAGGATCATGCGTGAATCCTGGCTGTAATATTGTTCAAAATACGTTTGAATAACTCCCGGATCCACGCCAAACCAGTATGGCGATATCACAAGCCATACACTTCGTTTCTGTTGTGCGAAAAGGGCCAACGGGTTTGCATTAATAAAAACTTTTTCTGCGAACAGATCAACCCCTACATAAAGATTATCTGCGACCCAAAACTGACGCTTAAAACCACTTCCTGTCCAATATCCTTTTCTGTCAATATACTTGATCACTTTCCCATCTGGCTTATCACTAAAATAATAGAAAAAAGGCGGCATCTGATCCGTGGGAACGAATACAACCACATCATTCTTTTGAATATTTCTATGCACATAGGGCCCCGCCTCTCTCCAAGAAACCCTTGCACTCCCAAGATGATAATAATTGCGTAACGCAAAGCCCAAGGGAACCGATATTATGATAAAAACCATCATGAAAATTCCCCTGTTCCTGATAGAAGCAAAACCCAAGGCCACGATCAAATAATAGGCCGGCAAAGCAATAACAGTATGCCTCAATAAAAAAAACGGGAACAAGAGCGGGATCGCCAGCCACAATGACAAAAATATTGTTTTATTACGAACATCTTTGTTATCAGGCGACCTTCCTCTCTCGAGCAAGATCTTAAACCCCAAGAAAAAGAAGCATAAAAACAGAACATCAAGCACCCGGGGAATAACAAGCTGGCCCGCAGGGATCAAAAAACCAGACTGGCCATGCGCCTGACAAGGTCCGCCAAAATTAAAAGCCTCGAATATTTGGAAAAGTGACCTGTGCAAATAAACAAACATGTTTTTGCCGTGATCATCCAAACAAAGAAAAATAACGGGCAACATGGCTACCAATAAAATGATCCAGTGTTTTAGGTCATTGAGCAATCGGGTTTTATCGAACGCCAGCAGGCAAAATAAATATTGGAGAGGCATCAAATACAACCCCATCGGATGGGCATAAAATAAAGCAATGCCACTGACCGCATGTCCAAGATAATGCTTCTTTTCCTTAAACTTGATCAAACTAAAGAAAAAACACATATTGACCAGGAATAAGAGGACGGCGAGCGAAAGATTGCGGACTTCTTGAGACCAGTAGATATGAAACGGCGAAACCGCGAGCAGGAATGCCGCGATCAAAGCGGTCTTCCTATCGAAAAGCATATTCCCCAGACGATATAAGGCAGGCACGGAAAGCGCACCGAAAACAACAGATGGGAATCGGAGAGAAAATTCCCCAACACCAAATAAACCACTCCACAGTTTCAAAAAAACAAAATATAGCGGCCGGTTAAGATAACGATGGCCCCACAGATCATGCCATGGATAGGAAATAAAGCTTACGCCATACGCGTCATCCGCCCACAATCCTTTATTCTGGATGCCATAAAATCGCAGCGCCACGGCCATGAATAAGATCAAGACCAGATAAATATCACCGGAAAATATTTTCTTCACTTCGCCAGAGAAATGTCCCGGTCTTTTTGTCGACATATTTCAAAAAACCTTATTCCAGCAGTCCCTTATCGATCTTATATTGATAAAATCCCCAACCCGCTCATGCTACCGTTAAAACGAATAAAAATCGCTTAGATCATGAAACTCCAGGATAAAAATCATCAAGAACTTTTTTCTTCATGCAGAAATTATACAATTCCCACATAGCACCTTTGCACCGCGCCCATCCAAGGTTTGAATCTTTATAAAGCTTTTTATAATAAACTAAACAGTTGTCTTTCCCAAAAATATCACGCAAACCCAAAGAATTCGTAACTATATCCACTCCCATTAAATGAGCTTTGGCATTTTTTCCATGATAATAACCTTGATCTTGATCCAAACTCGTTACCTTTAAGAGAGTAGCGTGCCGCGTCATCTCGATATCGTACTTTGGAACAAAATTACTAGAAATTCTTATTACCACCTCATCCAATACAAGCACTAGTAACAAACTTGTAAGCACAAGGATCACATGTGTTGCTTTCACAAACGTCCCCTTAAGGTATACCGACCGGTCAGGTAACGCCCTTTGAACGACTAACGGGGATATGAAATAAACTCTCCCCTCCTAACTTCATATTTTCAGGGAAAAAAGTACCTCAGCCCATCAACATTCATAAGGAGGGAAACTTCATCAACGATACGCCTTCGCGCGGCGCGCCGGCTGTCTTGATGGAAGGAATTTAACGCCGATCTCGAACAAGGTATTGCCGACCTCTTGGACGCGCATCACCATGGCCTGCCCGTTATAAAGATCGATGATCCCTGACATGACGACCTGAAGCTCAAGGACAGCATTCTTGCGGTACGGGACGGCGCTCACGAACAAAAGGCCGCTGTGGCTCATGTTCTTCGTCGTCGAAAGGCTCCAAGCCGCCAGGGGTTTGTTCTTCCTGGCGACAGCCAAGCGATGGCTCACGGCCACAATACGATTGATACGGCAACCATCGCGGCGTTCAGGGATCTTTTTCTGGGCGGTTTTCTTTGGCATAAGGCCTCTGGGATCACTCGGGTCGTGTCATTTGAGCGGGCTGAACAAAACGGTCAAACTCCTCGGCCGTGACAAAACCAAGCTCAATGGACGCGGCCTTGAGCGTCTTGTTCTCAACGTGAGCTTTTTTGGCGACTTTGGCGGCTTTATCATAACCGATATGCGGCGCGAGGGCCGTCACAAGCATCAGGGAATTTTGCAAATGCTCGTTAATACGCGCCTCGTTGGCCTCAAGACCCTTAAGACAATTTTCCGTAAAACTCTGTGCGGCGTCGGAAAGAAGCCGGATGGAACGCAAAATATTGGAAATGATGACCGGCTTATAGACATTGAGCTCAAAATTCCCCGACGCGCCGGCAAAGGTGACCGCGGTGTCATTGCCCATCACCTGAACGCAAACCATGGTCAAAGCTTCGCATTGGGTGGGGTTGACCTTGCCAGGCATGATGGAACTCCCCGGCTCATTCTCGGGAATATCAATTTCCCCGATGCCGCAACGCGGGCCGGAGGCCATCCAGCGCACATCATTGGCGATCTTCATCAACGAGCAGGCAATGGTCTTGAGCGCGCCGGAAAGCTCGACCATGGCATCATGCGCGGCAAGCCCCTCAAACTGGTTACGCCCGGGAACGAACGGCAAATGCGAACCCTCCGCGATCACGCCAATGGCGATCACTGAAAAATCTCTGTGTGTGTTCAGGCCAGTTCCTACCGCCGTCCCGCCCAGCGGCAGTTCCATCAGGCGGGGCCAGGCCGCGTTCAGCCGCTCAATACCATTGGCAACCTGCCGGGCATAACCCGAGAACTCCTGCCCCAGGGTCAACGGCGTGGCATCCATCAAATGGGTCCGCCCTATTTTGACGATATCCTTAAAAGCCGCCGCCTTGTGTTCCACAACAGCCAACAATCCTGTCAAAGCGGGGATCAACGTCGCATGGACAGCTTCCGCTGCCGCGATATGCATGGCGGTCGGAAAAACATCGTTGGAAGACTGGCCTTTATTGACATGGTCATTCGGATGGACCGGCGTTTTCTTCCCCATCACACCGCCCATGATCGCGCAGGCGCGGTTGGCAATGACCTCATTGACGTTCATGTTGGTCTGGGTCCCGCTGCCGGTCTGCCATATGACCAGCGGAAAATGCGCCGCGTGTTCCCCGCGGATAACCTCATCAGCGGCAACGACAATGGCGTCGGCTATTTTGGGGTCAAGGCATCCGAGACGGGCATTGGCCAGGGCGGAAGCCTTTTTAACAAGCGCCAGCGCTTTAATGAACTCTGGAGGAAAGGTTTCTCCGCCAATACGGAAATTCTCGCGGGACCTTTGGGTCTGCGCCCCGTAAAACATATCCGCCGGGACCTTCACCTCACCCATGCTGTCGGATTCGATACGATATTCCATGTCAGCTCTTTTTAATCAGGTCCACGCACAGGCGCACGCCGTAACCCGTGGCCCCGTGGCCATAGTACATCCGGCTGTCACCGTCAACGAACGAAGGCCCCGCGATATCCAGATGCGCCCACGGGGTCTTCCCGACAAAGCTATGCAGGAATTCCGCCGCGGTCATGGCGCCCGCGGAACCCCGCTGGTTGCTGATATTTTTGATATCCGCGATCTTGGACTTGATCATGTCCTTCAACTCGGGATAAAGAGGCAAACGCCAGGCCCTGTCATCGGTCAGCTCGGCGGATGCCGCCACTAAGGCGGCAAGATCATCATTGTTGGACATAAGCCCCGCGTAATCATTCCCCAGACCGACGACGCATGCCCCGGTGAGCGTGGCAAGATCAACGAGGCGCGAAGGCTTATGAACATCGATGACATAAGCGATGACGTCGGCCAAAACAAGCCGCCCTTCGGCATCCGTATTACCGATCTCGACCGATTTACCGGCATAACCCACGAAAACATCTCCGGGCTTATAGGAATTGGCATCGATAGCGTTTTCCGCCGCGCCAAACGCAAAAATAACATTCTTTTTCAGCTTGAGCGCCAGGGTCGCCTTCAGCGCGCCCAGCACAGAGGCGGCGCCACTCATATCGGAACGCATGGTCTCCATGCTCCCTGATGGTTTCAAGTTAAGTCCGCCGGAATCGAACGTGAGCCCCTTGCCGACAAAAGCGATATAAGGATCGTTCTTTTTTCCACCGTTATACCTGACAGTAACGACCCGCGGCTCATGGGCACTGCCCTTATTGACCGCAAGCAGAAGTCCAAAATTCTTCTGCCGCAGTTTCTTGCGGTCAAGGACCTCGATCGTGACGCCTGCCTTGCCGTGGATCAGCGCGCGGGCCGTGGTTTCAAGGAATTCAGCCGTCGTCACATCCGCGTTCTCATTGATCAGATCACGCGTAAAATTGACCGCCTCATTGATGGCGACCGCTTCGGCGTAGCCATCATTGGAGGCGGCAACAACATGGACCGTCTTTTTTTCAACGGTCTTGTCATCCTTTTTCTTTGTGACGTATTTCTTCCAGGCATACGTACCGATGATCTGGGCGTCAATGATAGCCTGGACCACCTCAACGCTGTCCCGATGCGGCAGCAATTCGATATCCGCGGCTTTCTTGAAATACGCCGACAAAAGCGCCCTGCGCACAAGCACGCGCAAGGATGAGAGTGTCAGCTCTTCTTCCTTCCCCAGGCCAAGAAGGACGACAAGGCGTTTATCGGCCACCACAGGGAATAACTCCCCCTTACCGCCTTCAAAACGCTCCTGGGCCAGCGCCTCGGTAACGGCCGCGGCAATTTCCGCCGGGGCCGCCTTGAACTTTTTCGTTTTAGCCTGTGACGCCGTCAACAGGACAAGCGCCGCGGGATGCCTGAATGTCGCATGGGAAGAAAATCTGATCACGCCAACCCCCTCTTGATGATAGGCACATAATCACGCTTCGTTGGCCCGACATAGATCTGGCGCGGACGGCCGATCTTGCTGCCGCCGGGAACTTCCATCATCTCTTTCCAGTGGGCGATCCAACCCGGCATGCGGCCGATGGCGAACATGACCGTGAACATGTCCTTGGGGATGCCGATGGCCTTATAAATGAGGCCGCTATAGAAATCGACGTTCGGATAAAGATTGCGTTCCACGAAATACGGATCTTTAAGAACGCGCTCCTCGAGCTTGATCGCGATCTCCAATAAAGGATCGTCGATCCCCAGCTTTCCCAGAAGGTCATGGACGCACTGCTTGATGATCTTCGCGCGGGGGTCGTAACTCTTGTAAACACGGTGGCCGACGCCCATCAGGCGAAAGTTCTTGGTCTTATCCTTGGCCATGTCGATGTATTTGTCGATGCCGCCGCCATCCTTGTGGATCATCTCCAGCATGTGGATAACCTCCTCGTTCGCCCCGCCGTGCAACGGGCCCCACAACGCGCAGATACCGGCGGAGACCGAGGCAAAAAGGTTCGTCCTGGCGCTGCCGACAAGGCGCACCGTCGATGTCGAGCAATTCTGCTCATGGTCGGCGTGCAGGATGAAAAGGACCTTCATCGCCTGAACGACCTCATCGTAGATCTTGTATTCCTTGGTCGGTGAGGAGAACATCATGTTCAGGAGGTTCGGCACATACTCCAGGTCGCCGCGCGGATAAATGAACGGCTCGCCTATCGATTTCTTATGGGCGAAGGCGACGATCGTGCGCACCTTGGACATGAGCTGCGCCGCGATGCGGTTAAAATCCTCCCCTGTCGGGTTCGTCATGTCGATCCCGGGATGGAATGCCGAGAGGGAGCATATCATCGACGCCAAGACCGCCATGGGATGCGCCGAAGAAGGGAACCCGTTAAAAAATCTCTTCATGTCCTCGTGGAGCATGGAATGTTCGGTGAAACGTTCGGATAGATGGCTCAACTCATCCGCGGTCGGAAGCTCGCCGTAGATCAGCAAGTGGGCCACTTCCAGGAAACTGGTGTTCTCGGCCAGCTGTTCAATGGGATACCCGCGGTAACGCAGGATGCCAGCGTCACCGTCGAGGTAAGTGATCGCGCTCTCGCAGTTGGAGGTATTGCCAAAACCGTGGTCAAGGGTGACATAATTGGTCTGCCCCCTGAGTTTGGAGATGTCGATCCCTTTTTCGCCCTCGGACCCCACCACCACGGGAAGCTCGAACGTGTTCCCGTCAAGGATGAGCTTCGCGGGCTGACCTGCCTGAGAATGATGTTCCATCAGCGACCTCCCCGTAATTTTGCGGATTTATCCCAACGATTTTTTATTATATAGTCACGTTTTTGCTAATGCAAGGGAATCAGCGGGGATCTGTCAATAAAAACTTGGCCTTCACTTCCCGCGCGACCCGGCCGACCATCGCGTCCACGTCCTTTTTGATCGAACAGATATCCGGCAGGATCGCCGTAAAAACATCCACCACCGCGGGGTCAAAATTTTTGCCGCTCATTTTTTTGATCTCTTTAACAGCGTCGTCCACTGACCAGGCTTGTTTATATGGGCGCGCGGAGGTGAGGGCATCGAACACGTCTGACACGGCACATATCCTTCCGACAAGGGGGATCTCGTCGCCTTTGAGCCCGTCAGGATAACCTTTCCCGTCCCAATGTTCATGATGCGTCCGGGCGATCTCCTCGGCCATCTTCAGGAACAACGAATTCCCCCCCGAAAGGATCTCCGCGCCGATCGTGGTATGTGTTTTCATGACGGCGAATTCCTCGGGGGTCAGCGGCCCCGTCTTGAGAAGTATCCTGTCCGCGATGGCGATCTTGCCGATGTCATGCAGTGGCGAGGTGGCCAGGACAAGGTCACACTCTTCATCCGACATGCCCATGGCGCGCGCGAGGCAGGCGCAGTAACGGCTCATGCGCACGATATGCTGCCCCGTATCGGTATCACGGCATTCCGCCGCGTAACCCAGGCGCCGTACGACATCGAGCCGCGTCTCCCGCAGTTCCCTGGTGCGTTCACGCACTTTGGCATCAAGTTCCTCATTCTTGCCCTGCAACGCCACATAAAGAAGGCGGACTTCAATAAGGTTGCGGCAGCGCAAGATCACCTTGGGCGCGTCATAGGGTTTCGACAGGTAATCCTTGGCTCCGGACGCCAGGGCGCGCAAATGCACCTTGTCGCGGGCTTCCGCCGATATGACAAGGATCGGCAGATAATCTTCAGGGTGGTCCTCGCGCAAATACTGCATGGCCTGGAACCCGTCCACCCCGCCGGGCAACACAAGGTCCAGGATCAGAAGATCGGGCTTGAACTTCGCGTAGTAAGAGCGCAGGCGCGTGGCATTCGGCAACGCGTGGACATTCTTGAACCCTGACGATGTCAGTATCCTGACAAGGAGCTTGCGGCTCATCTTGTCGTCTTCAACGACAAGGATCCGCGCGTTAAGGATCATGGCTGGCGAGATCATAATTTATTGTTCCTTCCTTTCAAACCCGGACGCCCCGGACAATGTTCATGCTGACCTTCATCTCACCCGCCGCCGCCTCCCACAAAGCAAACGGGTCAGCACCCCTGACGCACGGGACCCCCGCGTAACCATGGAGCTTGCCCTGTTCCAGGAGGCACCCCCGCGTCACGACCGCGAACTCGGCCTGTTCACGGCTCAAATACCCTACGGACCCCGAAAACCAGCCGCGGTCAAAAACCTCGTACTCCTGGAGGAACATCCGGGCTTTTTCCGCCGGGACACCGCAGGCAATGGATGGCGGATGGAGCGCGAGGAGGAATTCTTTGTCCGTTATCCCTTCATTGGCCACGCCCGAAACTTTCATCAGCAAATGCTGATAACGCTTCAGCTTCATGACCTCCTGCTCACAATCCACCTGGTAAGAACGGCAAAATTCGCGGAACACCTCGATGATCGCCTTGGCCACCAGGCGATGCTCATTCTGGTCCTGGCCCGACTTGAGAAGGTCCGCGCGCAATTCATCATCCTCGGCAGGATCTTTCCCGCGCGGACGGCCTCCGGCAATGGCACGGCTTTGCACGCGCAAACCGCGGCGGCTGTACAAAAGTTTTGACGATGAACCGAAAAAAGACCTCCCGTCGATCGTGAAGGAGAACATGAAAGCTTTCTTTTGCCCTTCCATGAACATCGCGAGAGAATTTTCCGGTGAGAACGGCCCCTGCAATCCGAACGTCGTACGGCGGGCCATGACCACCTTCTCCACGCCTTCATTTTCCATCGCGCCGAGGACAGCGTCCGCCGAGCAGAGCCAATCCTCGTAATCAGGGACATCTTCACGGAAGAGCGTGACCGCGTCCTCATCGGATATCTGCTCCGTGAACCGCATGTTTTCAAGCGTCGCGCGGGATACCGGCCCAAAAGGCTCGCCATCCCGCCCCCGGACCGCGTTGACACCCAACCAGCAACCTTCCCGGTCCCGCGTAAGCTCGACCGCCGGACAAATGAACTTGAGGGCCGTAAAGCCCTGCCACTCGGCCCCCGTCATGGAGCGCGCGAAACTCATCCCCGTGAAAAGCCTGGCCTGGGGGCACGCGTCCATGAACTCCCGGACATCACCCCACGCCTCCTCAAACCCGGACCATCCTTCCGCCGAAACCTCGAACGCGGCTCCGATACCTGCCGCCGTGAAAACTTCATCCGGCGAATGCCAGAAGACCTTGCGGGCATCTTTCTGCCCCCGCAGCCATTGCAGAAGGTCGATGTCAACGACCGGAAGTTTCAACCGGACGACAACCGGGAACGATGGCGGGGCCGCGGGATCAGAGGTTTCTTTTTCAAGATCCCGCAATAACTTTTTCCTGGCTTCTTCCAGACCATAACGCATCATGTACAACCCTTCTCAGGATATTTCATTTCTTCGCCACATAGATCGTCGCCGTGCCCATGGCCAGTTCCACGCGTTCCACATGGCCGAAACCGGCCTGCCGTATGATGCGGGAAAAACGGTCACCGTACGGGAACGCCTTCACGGTCCTGGACAGGTACGCGTACGCCTCTTTCCTGCCCGTCAGGAGCATGCCGATGAACGGGACCATGTGTTTCAAATAGAAACCGTGCACGGCTCTCTGGACAAAACCCCGCGGGGTCGAGAATTCCAGGACGATAAAGCACCCCCCGGGCTTCAAAACACGATAAGCTTCAGCCAGGCCACGCATCAGATCAGAAAAATTACGTATCCCGAAAGCGACCGTAAGAACGTCAAAACTTTCATCGGGAAAATCCAGGGCCAGCGCATCTCCCGCCGCAAGTTCTATCTTGCGCTCAAACCCTGCCTTGCGGACCTTCGCGCGGGCCAGGTCCAGCATCCCCGTGGCCACATCGATGCCAACGACCCTTCCCACGCGCGGATGACGGGCCAAAACGAGCGCCACATCAGCGGTGCCCGTGGCCAGATCAAGCGCCGCGAGGCTATCCCCGACGGGAAGATGGTCGGTGATCCGCCGGCGCCAACCGATGTCCATGCCCAGCGAAAGCGCGTAATTCGTCGCGTCATATCGAGGGGCGATGGCATTGAAGATCTCAGTGCTCATGCAGGAATTTCTCCGCTTCCAGGGCCGCCATGCATCCTGATCCCGCCGAAGTGATCGCCTGGCGATATTTCTTGTCCTGAACATCGCCGCAGGCAAAAACACCGTCAATCGTTGTCCGGGTCGTTCCCGGGACCGTTTTAATGTAACCGAGTTCATCAAGTTCAAGCTGCCCGCCCAGGAACGCCGTGTTCGGTTGATGCCCGATCGCGTAAAAAAGCCCGCTGCAGGGAAGGTCAGACACCGCTTCAGTCCTGACATCCCTGACCTTCAGCCCCGACAGGAATTTTTCACCCGTAGCCTCGGCAGGAACAGTATGCCACATGATCTCGATCTTCGGGTCACTGAAAGCGCGTTTTTGCATGGCCTTGGACGCGCGCAATTCGCCCCGACGGTGCATGAGGATGACCTTCGCCGCGAATTTGGTCAGGTGGCAAGCCTCCTCGACCGCCGAGTCGCCGCCGCCCACCACCACAACGACCTTGTTGCGAAAGATGGGCAACGCGCCGTCACAGACAGCGCAGGCCGAAATGCCCCGCTGCCAAAATTTGTCCTCACCGGGAATATTCATCCGCCGGGCCGTCGCGCCCGTGGCGATGATCAGCGCTTTGGCCTCGAAGGAAGCGCCTTCTTCGGTCACGACGCGCCACGGTCTCTTTGAAAGGTCGACCCGTTCCACCGTCTGGGTCTCGATACGCGTCCCGTGCTTCAGGGACTGTGCCCGCATGCGGTCCATGAGATCAGGGCCGCTGACACCTTCGGGAAATCCCGGAAAATTCTCGATCTCGGTCGTCGTGGTCAACTGCCCGCCCGCCGCGATGCCTCCGGCCATCATGCCCTCTAACATCAAAGGGTTCAGATTAGCGCGCGCCGCGTAAATGGCCGCCGTATGTCCCGACGGGCCCGAACCGATAATGATAAGTTCTTCCATTTATCCCCTCCCCTGAAATGGTCTTAATTCTTCCTGGTCCTTTAACCCGTTCCCGCCGGGCAGATCATCCTTATTATCCAGCAAGCCATCCAGCGGGACCTCTGATTCAATGGCAAAGCCCATGTCCCTGATCATGCGCAGGGTCGCCGCGTCCGAAGAGCCCCGGGCATTGAGATAACCCTGCAGAAAAAGCGAATTCGCCGGATAAAGCCCCAGCGGCTGCAACGAGCGTAAATGGATCTCCCGCCCCGCGGCCATCCGTATCTCGCTGCGGGGATTCATGAGCCGGAAAAGGCACAGGACCCTCAGGCAATATTCCGGCGTTAGTCCCCGCGCTTCTTTCAACGCGACACCCGGGATCGGGATAAAGAAATTAACGGGGATAGAACGCACATTAAGATCCCTTACTTTTTTTGCCATGGCATAAACATCCTCCGGCCCCTCGCCCATGCCGATGATCACGCCCGAACACACATCCAGCCCGACGGATTGGGCCGCCGCGAGCGTCGCCAGGCGGTCCGCGTACGTGTGGGACCCGCAAATATGGCCGTAATATCTCTCGGATGTATTGAGATTGTGGTTCAAACGGTCAAGCCCGGCTTCCTTGAGCGCGCGGGCCTGCGCCGCGTTGATCACACCGGGGGAAACACAAACTTCGATCGCGTAACGGCGCTTGATCTCCCGGATCAACCCCGCCAGGTGGCGGACCCTGTCTTCCGAAGGGCCGGTCCCGGCAAAGACCATGCAGTAGCGGCCCGCGCCATTCTGATGCGCCGCGGCCGCTTCGGCCAGTATCTCCTCATCAGGCTTCATGGGATACGCTTCGATGGCCGCTGACGAAGCGGATGATTGGGCGCAATAACGGCAATCCTCGGGACAAAGCCCGTTCTGGACATTGTTCAGGACATGCAGTGTCACCTTGTTGGAAAAATATTTTTTTCGCGACCGGTAGGCCAGATCAAGCAGCCGGAGCAATTCAACGCTCCCGCCATCCAGGAGCGCCAAAGCGTCCGTCAGGCTTAAAGGCTCATCGCGTTCGATCATTTTTTCTATCCGTGGATAAATTTCCATAGCGCGGATATTTTAACAGAAACGCCCAGAAATGCCTTGCTTTTCATATCATTTCCTCTATCCTAGTTTTATGTCCAGCGCCCACACATTCCATATTCCCGTCATGGGGACCTGTTTTACCATCGACTCCCCGATCCGCGTGGCGCGCTACGGCATTTCGTCGGTGATCTCCCTTGTCGATGACAGCCTGATCGAGGATGTCCGCAAGTTCTACGCCAACCGTTACAATGAACCCTTCACGCCCATTGAAAAATTTGACGATGACTGGCGCGCGCGCCGCATCACCGCGTACCTCGACCTAGTTGACCGCATCGTCAAAAAACAGATGGAAGACCTCAAAAAAACAGCGTTCACGGCCGGCACCGAGATCACCCGGTACTTTGAATTCCTTCCCGAGAATTCGCCGCTGAAAGCGTCCTACAGGACAATGCTTGCCACCAAAGACGCCGCCGAAAGAACTGTACTCGAGAATGAGCTCCGGTCCCGTATCGTGCCCGGGCGCATTGATGTCAATATCATGACGAAGCTCGACCGCCCGAACGTCGACCGCGAAGGCAATCCTTTACCCGAACAATTCTCGGACGCCCTTGCCGCGTTGCGTGGTTTTGCCCAAAGCGCCTTGCACGCCGCCATTGAACTTTCCGCGGGATTCAACCGCCGCCTTTACACGTATATCGAGGAATTCAACGATTTCTACGCTGACGCGGCGGGAAATTTCCGGAAAGAGATCATCCTCAAGGTCAGCGATCACCGCTCCGCGATCACCCAGGGAAAATTCCTGGCGAAAAAAGGCTTGTGGATATCGGAATTCCGCGTCGAATCCGGGCTCAATTGCGGCGGCCACGCCTTCGCGGGCGCCGGCAACCTGATGGGCCCCGTGCTCGAGGAATTCAAACAGAAACGCCAGGAACTGACCGACCAGCTCTCCTCGATCTATCTCGAAGCGTTGAAACTCAAGAGCAAAGTCATCCCTGCCATACCGCCTTCGTTCCGCCTGACCGCGCAGGGCGGGATTGGCACGTTCAACGAAGACACGTTCCTCAAACGTTTTTACGGGGTTGCTTCGACCGGATGGGGTTCGCCCTTCCTCCTGGTCCCGGAAGCCATCCAGATAGACAAAGTGACGTTGGACAAGCTTGCGGCCGCCGGCGAGAACGACATTTATCTGAGCGACGTTTCCCCTCTGAATGTGGCGTTCAACAATTTGAGGAATTCATTAAGTGAACTCAGAAAGTGCCAGCTCATCCATGACGGCGCTCCGGGAAGCCCCTGCCTGCTTGGCCATCTGGCGACCAATACCGAGTTCACGAAAAACCCGATCTGCACGGCATCAAGGACATACCAGAAATTAAAGCTGGAAGCGCTCAAGGCGCTCGGTCTACCGAAGGAAGAATATGAACGGCAGGTCGGCCTGGTCACGTCGAAAGCCTGCATCTGCGCCCAGCTTGGCGACGGGTTTTACAAGAATATCCACCAGGACAAGAAGATCGGCACTTTTCCCGCGGTATGCCCCGGGCCGAACATCGCGTATTTCAACCGGGCCGCCAGCCTCAAAGAAATGATCGACCATATCTATGGCCGTATCAACATCATGCCGTTCCCCAACAGGCCGCATATGTTCCTGAAGGAACTGAAGTTGAACCTGGACCAATTCACGCGTTTATGCGCGGACAAGAAAGCCCGCGCCGCTGAAACAAAAGACGCGGCCATCGAAGAATTCCGCCAGAACATTACCGACGGGATCGCTTACTACCGCACGCTCATCCCCCAGATCACCGAAGAGACCGAGATCACCCGGACCTCAATGCTGAATGAACTCAACGCCTGCGCCAGGCGCCTCGCCTTGATCTGACCCGCTCATAAAACTTAAATAGCCTTGGAGAGCAACCTACTGGAAGGCCGGGGGCTTTGCAACATTACTCCTGGGTGATCTTCATGGCGCAGAAATCAGGCCCGCACATCGTGCAACAGCGGGCGGAGGGATCTTCTTTACTGGCAAGGGACGCTTCACGGAACCGTCGCGCGCGCGCGGGATCAAGGGTCAACCTGTACTGGTCTTCCCAGCGGAACTCATACCTGGCTTTGGACATGGCGTCATTCAGCGCAACGGCCATCGGATGCCCCTTGGCAAGGTCCGCCGCATGGGCCGCGATCTTGTGAACGATGATCCCTTCCTTGACATCTTCCTTGTCCGGGAGCGCCAGGTGCTCCTTGGGCGTGACATAACAGAGCATGGCGGTCCCCAGGCTCCCGATCACGGCCGCCCCGATCGCCGATGTCACATGATCGAACCCCGCCCCGATGTCGACGACCAGAGGCCCCAGCGTATAAAACGGCGCGCCGTGGCAGATCTTCAGCTGCAGGTCCATGTTCTCCCTGATCTTGTTGAGCGGCACATGCCCGGGCCCCTCGATCATGACCTGGACATCATGCCGCCACGCGATCTTTGTGAGCTCACCGAGGGCCTGCAACTCACCGAACTGGGCCCTGTCATTGGCATCGTGCGTTGACCCCGGACGCAGGCCGTCGCCCAGCGAGAACGCGACGTCATACGTCCGCAGGATCTCACAGATCTCATCAAAATGGGTATAAAGAAAATTCTCTTTCCTGTGGATCTCAGTCCACTTCGCGAGGATGGCGCCGCCACGGGAAACAATGCCCGTCAAACGTTTCTTGGCGAACGGGACAAAACGCCTGAGCACGCCCGCGTGGACCGTGAAATAATCAACACCCTGCTCACATTGCTCAACAA
This sequence comes from Candidatus Omnitrophota bacterium, assembly GCA_903901225.1. Classification (GTDB taxonomy): domain Bacteria; phylum Omnitrophota; class Gorgyraeia; order Zapsychrales; family Fredricksoniimonadaceae; genus Fredricksoniimonas; species Fredricksoniimonas borealis. Next base: position 36,358 of record CAIUQE010000049.1, on the reverse strand, counting down.
GCGTGTCCCTGTAAGCTTCCCAGGTCAGGTCCTTCACCTTGCCGCCGCACTTCTCCAGCGCCTGGTAGATCGGGACCGTCCCCACCGGAACGGGAGAATGACGGATAATGCGCTCCCTTGTTTCACGGATGTTCTTGCCCGTCGAGAGGTCCATGACGGTATCCGCGCCCCAGCGGATCGACCAGAGCATTTTCTCCAGCTCCTGCTCGATCCCCGACGAGAGGGCGGAATTGCCGATATTGGCATTTATCTTAACAAGGAAATTCCGGCCTATGGCCATGGGCTCGCATTCGGGGTGCTTGACATTGGCGGGAATGATCGCCCGCCCTGCCGCGACCTCCTTACATACAAATTCAGGCTTCACCCCTTCACGGATCGCCACAAATTCCATCTCGGGCGAAACCTCTCCGCGACGGGCCAGCGACCGCTGGGTCACTCCCGGACGGCTCCTGCCGCAACCGCGCACCGGGGGCAGGTCATTTTTTAGATCGATCTTTTTAAGACCATCAGACCAGGGTCCCGTGACGTCGTACAAGCGGATATTGGCCTTGCCCTTGTCAAGCTCCACTTCACGGAACGGGACACGCAGGCCGGGATGGATAACGCCTTTGCGGTAAACCTTGCGGGAACCTTCAAAAGGAGGAAAAATGTTCTGGTGAGAACAGGCTGGTCTTGTCATATCGGCGAATTATAGTACAAATCGCGCGGCTGAGGCTAGAATTTCTCATATAAAGCAATGAGCTCGGCTTTGGCCAGGACATGGCCGCTCATGGCTTTCTCGATCGCGGATCGCGCGGCGCCCTCTTTCAGGTCAAGGCGGATATCGAGCGCGTAACCGTTAAAAACATAATGGTGCGTTCCCGACGGAGGGCAGGGGCCGCCCCATCCTTTGTCGCCAAAATCATTCTTGCCGTCCGTCCCCGGGAATTCGGACGCGTTGATCTCGAACTTGGAAGGATCGATGTTGAACACCACCCAATGCGTCCAGCCGCCCGAAGGCGCGTCCGGGTCATGCACGATGAGCACAAGGGTTTTTGCCTCATCAGGTATATTCACGAACTCAAGCCGCGGCGCCGTGTTTGCCCCCTGGCACGTGAATTTCCGGTCAATATAATCGCCAGGGCGAAAATCGGGGCTTGTCAGGATCATCGGCTCTGCGGCGTGGACGGCGCCGGATAAAAAGATCTCCAGAACAAGAATTAATATTGTTTTCATGGCTGCCATTTTTTCAGCATACCCCATTAGGCCTGTTTTGCAAAATGTTTCTGTTCCTTCAACCTTCTCTTTTTTACGTTACACAATTTCTCAGATCTTCATGGGCCAACATTCATGAACTTCCGGAGGCTGTCCAATGAATGAATGCCAATAATGACGGGAGTCACGCCAGAAGCCTTTTGTAATCTCTGGAGCATGGCAGGATCACTGTTGAACTTGATCGCCTCACCAATATCTCTGGTCTTCAGGGCGATCTTGCCGGGGGTAAGGTCGATACCGCCGGGATCCCTGAGCATCGCCCTGTCTTTGGATCTCTTCTCCCGCAATTCCCGCGCCTCTGGATCATGGAACAAATACGACTGGCCTTTCTTACTGATCTCCAGGACCTGAATTAATTTGTCATACCCTGCCGGCTTGGGGTCTGGCAACCGCAGAAGCTCGTGATGGATCTGATGCAACTGCTCATAGGCGATCTCACGAGTAATGCCCTTTAATTCCAGGATCTTGACCACGGCATTGAAATAATATTCAAACTTATGCCCGTTGGACGTGTCCGCACGGGCTTTTTCAAGATAGACCTTATGATCCCATTCATCTTCCTGATTGGCATTCACAGGCCGGTAAAAAATAGCATCCACATGCGCGTGAACAGGCAAAAATTTCTCCAAATTAAAGAAACTGTCTTCCACAAACAAGGCCCGCAAACGGCCATGACCTTTCTCATAATCATCCACAGCCTGGGCCTTGGCCGCCGCGCCGGACGCAAAGATCACATCATTCATTTCAACGCCAAATCTCGCAAGGATCTCCTGCGTGCGCGGTTCATCCTTGTCATTATCGCGCGCGGTCAATCCAACGCATTCAATGCCCTGTGCTTTCAAACCTTCGATCATGGCCGGGATCCCGGGATCCATTAACCTGAAGAAAAAATCGTTATCGATCTGGCGCGCCTCATGACCCCTGTTACCCCACCACCATAAGGTCTGTTCCAGTCCGAACTCTTTAGACGCGTGCTCAAACCACTGGCTGGAAGAAACATACCCCATGGACCGGAAGACCGTCAGGTCCAGGTCAAAATAAATACGTTTAACATCTTTCTTCCTGGCATAATCCGCCAAATTTGATCCACCGACATTGTCGTAATCCTCAATGCCAATGATCCGCCCTGATATGACCAGCGGATGATCCAAATTTAACTTCCCGCCTCCAAAAACAACGGAATGATCCTCCGCCCTGTCAAACTTCTTGCGCGCCTTTTTCCAGGCCAGAAAATGCTCATGGAATGTTCTGACGCTACCCAGATCACCCCGACGATCGCCTTCCCATAAAGATCCCAGAACATCGATCACAGAGAATGCTGTTATAAACTCGCAGGCTTCTTCAAAGTCATCCAGTGACCCATTAAAATCCTTCCGCATCATGTGGATTGTTTTTTCAAACTCTCCCGGATGGGCATAATTGATCTTCCAGTGCATATCGTGATATTTAACAGCCATTTTGATCCTATGGGACAAGGCTTTCCCTTTATACATCACCTTGTTATTAATGAGCGAACGATAAGCTTTTTCTTCATGCCCCTTAAACCCCATATCGCCATGCTTATTCCTGAAAGCCGCTTCTTTTTTCCCATGATCATGCAACAAGATCATGGCATCCAGTTCATCATTGTCCCTGGACGCATACGCTCTCACCAGGGAGATCAGCTCCTGATCCTGATCGCTCCCTGGAAAATTATGGCTGAGGATATCATTCTTCACATTCAATATCCGCTGTAAATGATCCTTGAGTGTGGCGTCATAACCTCCTTCACGATGCCATCTGGAATTATAATGAGGAACTCCCAGCCGGTCGTCCAGATCATTGAGCCCGGTAAAAAGCCGCTTAATATCGTCAATACGGGTCAAACTGGGAGGCGTGTCAGATCCCTCCTGATCCTCCTGTGCGTAATCGACCTTCACCTCAACAATGGCCGCGCGATCAGCCAACACTGGTAATACAGCAGACGAGGCCGTCTTGAACACATCCATCGCCAGATCACAGCCACCTGAAAAATACTTTCTTGGCACTATCGCTTGCGTTGTTGGGTCAACTTCCTCTCTGATCAGGTTATAGGTACCCTTTTGGAACGCCTCAACATACTGCGCCCAGATCTTCTCTTTCTCGTTCTTATCAGCAATGTCTACGCCAGCGGTCTTCTGTTGATCGACGTAGGCCTGGCCGAAAATTCCGGCCTTGAACTTCCGCTTGTACCATGTCGCGAGGATCAGCGAGCTGTAGACCTGGCGTAACGCTGTGAAATTCTTGCCCTCGTTCACTTCTTTTTCGAGAATGGGAATGATGATTTCACGAAGAACCGGTTTGGCTAATTCTTGCGTAGCCGTCTCAAGTGGGCGGGTCTGAGACCCGCCCCTACGCACCATTTCCTCATTTTGCATGGCGGGAGCCGAGGACTCCGCCATGTCCTTCTGATGGGACATGGTCACATCCTCGGCGGGTGCCGAGGACTCCGCCATGTCCTTCTGATGGGACATGGCTACGTAATCACTCTCCAGCATAACCTTTAATCCGGATTCAACGACATAAGCCGCATCATTGTTCTCATAAACCGTGGCTTTCTCGGGGACGATCCACACTTTATTGAACGTGTCTACCGGGACATCCGTAGTGCCATAACGTTTCAACGCCTGGGCGTAGACCTTATCCCAGAACTCCTTGCCTGTCTTCTCATCCGGGTAAATGAGCGATGCTGTTATCTGTTTCAAAATGTAGTCCTGGGCGAGCAAATCCCGCCCCATTTCTGTCCGGCCAAAAGCTTCCGGAACGATCCTGTCTTTTTCGTAAGGGCTAAGATTCACCCAAAGATCTTTTTCGGGAACTGTCAACGAAGCGAGGAAATATTTGATGAGTTTTTCGGACTCAGCCTTGAACTGAGATCCTTCAACGACGAAACCGGGATCACCGACATCCACAATAAAATCAAACAAAAGGGGGTTTTCCGGATGGACTTTTAACCCGCGCGCCATGACCGGCATATACGCCGGACTTGGGGTCACCAACATTCCAGGAGCCGGAAGGACAGCCACGGTCTGGCCGAACACACGGCCGTCCGGGGCTGCCACACTGGTCAGGCAGAAAACAAACAACAAAAAAGAGGAAACTGTCTTTTTGAGCATGCCTAAAATATGAAATATATCCTTTTATGTTGTAACATGTTTGTATCTTGCCAACGACAACATAATTCTGCACAGACATATCCGCAGCAAACACGAATTATTTTATATGGAAAAATGATTTCATGTCCGTCACGGGTTGGATACTCACGATCATGGGCGAAATACCTGTGACCCTGTCCAGGCCCCGCAACATGGCAAAGTCGGTATCCGATCCTTCTCTTCCCCCCTGATCTTGGGCCCGCCAGTCTATCGTGCCCGTGGTCAGATCGACCCCTCCCTCGTTCTCATGCGTCTGACCGCTGCCATTTATTGAAAATTTGACAAGGCCATAGAATTCCGGCCCACCTAACTGGCCCCAAATATATGCCTTGGCAGGCTCTACGGAGGGCACCTTCAACGTTCCGGCCATGCTATCAAACTCTTCCGGATCAATGGGGATCACATTACCCTTGGGCGTATAAATAAATTCCTCAGGAGGATGATAAAATTTTTTAACAAAGAACCTGGTGACCTGCTTACGTTTATCTACCAGATCAAGGGGCAGGAATCCGTCCCTCTCCAAAGAACTGATTCTCGATAATGTCCTTGCTTCCCCAGGAACAAACGCCATAACATAATAACCTACACCCCCTGATACATCATCATACTGCTTAATAACCACGGGTAGACGGCGTCCTTTAATGTCGACCACACTCAGGAACAAGGCATGTGATGACGCTGTATAAGGCAACATGCCTTCAATTTCAAGAGATGGCAAGTCTCCCATTTCCTTGACATCCAACCCACCATCCTTTGGAACCCATGAGATGTCCGGATCCCATTCAGCATGCCTGTTCTTCAGCGGATCCCAGAAGACTTTCCCGTTGCGCCAATCAAAGCCGAATCCTTCCAGCTCATTCCTTATTTTCATCGACATCTCTTTTTCAGTCGATTGGGAATCATCCTTTGACGACGATGAAAACGTATCCACGGCCTGGTAGACAAGATCCCAGTACATCAACTGCTGAATAACGCTTGGCTGGTGCGGTCCCACATCAATGATCCGGGACTTTTGTATGGCCGGTATATGCCCGGCCAGGAACCTGGCCAGATCGTCCCGCTCTGTTTTGCTCAGAAAATACCTGACCGCATGGTCCTGGGTATTATAAAATTGCAACGCCTGTGTCACGAATTCCTGGGATAAACCCTTCAAATTCTCCTGGCCGCTGGCTTGGAATACGTGCCCATAGCCTTGATGGGCCTTCATAAATTCCTTATATTTCTCCGCACGCCTGCTCCAGGCCCACCCGAGACGCTCCTCGAACTTTGTGCGCGGCGTGTGTGTCAGATCCAGAATATCCTTCTCAGGCAAAGTCCCGACCAGCAACTCCAGGGTCTCTTCTTCCCGGTCATCATCCAGGTTGTCCACAAATTCCTGATAATAGCGACGATAAAATCTCATCACTTCCTGTGCGGAATGACCGTTAGAGAACACCCCCTGGTCATAGAAACGTTCCAGCACCTTCAGCCAATAATCATGGTCCGAAAGAAATCTCTTTTCCTGGCGCTCCAGCAATTCCAGAAGCAGGATAAACGCGACCAGCACCATGTCCACCACGGTGATGGCGCGTTCCGGCACCTGTGATGAAAGCGCAACAAACGAAAAGACCATTGTCCCGGCCACCAGGACCTTGGCCGCATGCCGCTCCCAGGGAACAAAATTCAGAAAACTCCTGATCTTCTCTACCGAACTGTTGATCCTGAATCTCAGGCGCCTGGATCCCTGACCATCGCTCGTCATGGAAAAATCTTCGGCCTTGCGCATCTTCTCGACCATAGAGAGTCTGACATCCGGCGGGATCCCCATCTCCACGCGCGTGCTGTTCTTCCCGTCAGGTATCAACAAAATATGGCCAGCGGCCAGTACCCGTTCTGGACTGGAAAGGGGTTGTAGCCGTGTCGTGATGTGACAGCATCCCTGTCCTTTGTCAACAGCTGGCATAACGCTGTAACTCATAGGCAAACTGACAACGTGCTCCGCCGCGTCCATAAAACCCAAGCCTCCGGAGAAATATTTCCGCGGGATCATCTGCCCGGAAGAACGGTCCACCTCTTCTTTAATGTAATTAAACGCGCCATCCCGGAATGCCTGCACATAGCGGCTGTAGATCTTCTGGTTTTCAAAAGGGTCACGGATATTGATGCCTGCCACCTTGTTCCTGCCAACATAAGCCCGCGTCAGGATCCCACCTTGCAATTTCTTCCTGTACCATATCGCCAGGATCAGGGACCGATACACCTGTCGCAATGTGCTGAAATTCCGGCCTTCATTGACTTCTTTCTCAAGAGCGGGAATTATCACCTCACGGATCACATTGGAAGCCAGTGTGTGGGCGTCACCATGGCCCTCCCCCGCTTCCTGCTTCAAGGCCAGGTAATCCTCTTCAAGCAAAACCTTCAAGCGGCTTTCGGCAACAAAAGCCGTGTCTTTGTTGTCGTAAACAACGGCTTTGTCCGCCATGATCCAGACCTTGTTAAAAGTATCCACCGGAATATCCGTTGTGCCGTAACGCTTTTGAGCTTCGGCATAAACCCTGGCCCAAAATGCCCTGCCGAGTTCACCATCCGGGGAGAAAACAGATGCTGTGATCTGTTTCAGCATATAATCCTGGGCCAGCAGGTCACGGCCCATCTCGGTCCGGCCAAAAGCATCTGGCACAGTACGGTCTTTTTCATACGGCGACAGATTAACCCAAAGGTCTTTTTCGGGAACAGTGAGCGACGCGAGGAAGTACTTGATGAGCCGGTTAGAATCTGTCTTGACCTGATCATCTGTTCCGGCAGAATCACCTTTATCAAGGATAAAATCAATACGGAACGGATCGTCGGGAAAAACCTTGATGCCCTTAAGAAGCGGCGGCGTGAAACCGGGGCTCAAAGAAATGCGGGTGCCGGGCGCCGGCAAATTAAGCGCCTGGGCATGCGCACCCGACGGGATCACGGCAGAAGACACAAAACTGCAAATGATCCAGCCTGCCATCAAGCGAAACATAAAAGTTTTCTTACGAAGATTCATAGCTTCTCTAATTATTAATTCGACACTTGATCTTGGGAAAAGTGTAACATCTCAATAATGACTGAATGTGAAATCGGCGTGAACTCTGTCGTTTTCAGGTTGCCATGCCGGGCGGCGTCGATGCAACGGCGCCTATCATCTGCTGATCTCCCTGCTCCTTCAACCCTAAAAACATCTTCAGGTTCGTCATCGGCTGGATATTGAAAATAACCGGCACGAAACCAGGAACCGCCCGAAATTGTTCGACCATGCCTGGATCCAGATTAAATTGAATTTCCCCATCATCCTGCCGCAGTTCCAAATTCATTTTATCCGGACCCAGATCAATACCACCATCTGTTGTTCGCATGGCCTTATCAGGACTTCTTTCAATAACACTCATGGACGCTTTATTGATAACTTGATCAACATACGTGCTATGCGAGATACGATGGACCGCGCTCAGATATGAAGCAAATCCTTCCGTATCCCCATATCGCTGAAATACATCCTTCAACTTGTCGACATCCACAACGCGACCAAACAAAATATCAAAAAGAACCGGAGCGTCATCCGGCATCACATTCCCGAAGAACGCAATGATATCAACAAGCTTGCTCTTATGAACTGACAACCATTTGTCAATTAATGCAACGGCATCCTCATCCATGTTCCGATCTATGAACCCGTGATATGCTTCCTGAAACCGGCTATGCCCTTCCGGGGACTTTGCGACAATTGAAGCGAAAAGCTGATTGGGCTGAACTTCGGCCGCCAACATGTCAACGTGAATAATTTTGATCCCATTCTTCTTGGAAAGCTTTTCAAATTGACGCTGCCACTTTTCTGCTTTTTGGGAATCAGGATGTATTTCAGAATAAATGATCCTTTTAAGGCCGAGTTCTTTCAAAATATTCTGGCAAGAACTGCATGGCATGAGTGTCACATAAAAACTTCCATCCTTGAACGGCTGGTCCGCTAACCTAAGGACCTTGCGGATCAAAAACAATCCTTTCTTAGTATCTAATTTCTCCTTTTTTACAAACTTCCGTACCTGTTTTAGCAACTTTTCATATTTGCCTTGCCTTTTAGGCTGCACATTGACAGCTTCTTTTTCAAGTATGCTTAAGATCAGGTTTATTTCGGCATGTTCATGAGAGCCATAATGATTAACCCCGATCTCATCCGATAAACGATCATTGCCCGCCACAAACCCTGCGGCAACCCGGGCCAATGGATATTCCTTCGGACGATCCTGGGCCGCAAGGAGAAGAAAATGAAGTATATCCTTGTCTGTCTTGAGCAGGATCGATGTATCTTGCGGAACCGCCCCCTTGATACGGTCATTGGAGATCCTGTTGACAATTTGCGTGATATCATCGATCAAACCGCGATTTTGCTCATTCCCGGCTGTTTCAACAACGTTCTGTAAAAACTTGGGATTATACGAATGTTCTAAAATTACATCTAAAGAGCCCTTGAGATCTGGTCGAGCAAGTATGGGCGCCAACGTTAACAAACCTAGGCCTGGTAAAATGTCGTTTTCTACCGATGTTGTGCTCAGGTATGTCCAGCTTTTTGTCCATGCCTCTGAAGCCGGGGATCCCTTCCTCATTTCAGATGACAGCTTTAATTCATAAATTTTGTCCAGCGCGTCAAGGAGGTCCTTGTTTTTTGAAGGATTATCAACAATACCCAGGACATGTTTTCCAATGTCACCCTGTTTTTCAAACATGGCTCTGGCATTATTAAAGAAACTTTCGAAATCGATCCTGTCCCCGTACACTTTCTTATAAAATCTCGCCTGTAACCACATATCAAATCTGTCCACAACTTTGAGGAACCTTGCTTCAGGGGTTGTAGCCAGATTTAACTCCTTAAACATACTGTCCCATTCGTCCCGCTGGGAAAAAGGCTGTATGACTTTTGAAAAGACAGCTTCCTCCATGGCATGCTTTACTTTCTCATCGATCTCTCCAGGACGATAATCTTTCTTCATGGGACCTTCGGCAATATCATGCATTAAGGCCATCGCGATAACACGCTTCACATCCAATGTTGAAGGTGCCAACAACAATGCCAGTAGCGTTGTTCCCCAGCTATGATCGGCAACTGTTTCAGGGGAAAGAATCTTATTGAACACCCAACCAGCACGTTCCACGTCCCTGATCCCATAGGAAATTTGCAGACTCTTTTGCTGCACAGGTGTGAAGAGAAGGCTAAAAAGAAGGTTTAACCTGGTGTTCGGGTCAACGCGAATGGCGAGCGGCACACGCGGCGTTGCATTTGACGTCAACCGGAATTCCTGCATTGAACGCATATAAGGCATGCCGTAGGTAGTTGCGCTCTCTTCTGAAAACCCGTAATGCGCGAAAACCTTTTGCCATGTCTCCTGTGATTGAAAATCAAACGGCATCGGCATAATGCGCTTGTTCATGACCGTATTGGCAAACCAGTCAATAAAAATGAACGCGTTAATGATGAATTGTTCATCATGGCTCAAAAATTCGCGCGTTAATGCCTCATTGAGTCCATCCGTTGCAGCCACCTGTTCAGAATATGAAAAACTGTCTTCTCGCAAAATGATCCTCCCTCCAGGCTTAAGGATCCTGCGCAATTCTTTAATGAATCCATCGAAAGCCTGGATCGTCACATGATGGAGCATGCTGCTTAAAATAATGACATCAACAGATTTATCATCAAACCCTGTCTGCATGGGGCCAGGTTGATGGTGAAAGGAGAGATTCGCAAGACCCGCAGGATTTTCCCAACCGACGGTCCTGGCTGATTCAATGTCAGAATCTACTATATTTAAACCCGGGAACTTTTCAGCGATCATGGCGCCTAACCCGGAATTATTGGCCCCCACATTGACAACAGTAGCCCCAGAAAGCAGGTTAATATCCTGAATAAACGGCAGAATCTGAGCTAACCCATGGTCGGAAACATCTTTTTTCCCCCTGAACTTGAGCCAATCCCGATCACGTTCAAAATCAATGACCTCCTCATAAACTTTATGCCTTGCCAATTCAGGGTCTTCCCCATATTGGATCAATTTGTCAAAAACTTTGTTCATCACCTCAGGATCCATCCCCGCGCGAACTTTTCTTTGAGTGAAAAGACGTACCAGGAAATCTTTCAACCGGGGATCCTCCTTGATCAATTGCACCGGATTCACAGCCCCGTGCGGATAATCCTGGTAAATGGCCTGAAATTGCGCGTGCAATACGTCTTTAAATTGGTTTGGCTCGATCCCCATTCCCTTTAAATCCCGGAATAAATCCCGCGATCTGTGATCAGCAATATAAGCATCCAGCAGCTCCCGAACATGTTCCATTCCCAAAGGCCTGGGAAGCATCGACGCATCGCGCGGGCCTTTGGCACCGGCAAGCTGTACGGATATGTCCCATAGAGGCTTTTTCTCCAATGAAACCGCCGCGGGATCTTGTGTCGTTTCAAACGTCACCTGGGAAAGGTCTGTCGCACCAAAACCACCTGAAAAATATTTCCTGGGGACAACCTGCCCCGTCACAGGATCCTCACTTTCCTTGATATAGTTATAAACACCCTTTTGAAATGCTTTCACATATTCCTGATAGATCCCCTCAACATCATCCTTGGCCCTGACGCCCTTTGCAGGCGGAAGGACTGTCGAGGCATATTGGACCCCGGCCGTTTTATCTTTGTCGACATAAATCCGGGACAATATGCTGTTTTTGATCTTCTTTTTGTACCATGTGGCCAGGATCAATGCATTATAGACCTGTCGCAGACGGGCAAAGTTGCTGTTCCGGTTGATCTCTTGGGTTAATTCAGGGATAACCACTTCACGTACTATCTGGCTTCCCAGCTGATTGGCCTCTTCCGCCGTGCCCTGTTCAGGTCGTGTTGTCACATGTTGCTGGAGAGATAAATAATCCTGCTCAAGCATGACGTTAAGCCTGGCTTCCACGACATAAGCTATCCCCGCTTTAACATTCTCGTACACCACAGCCTTTTGGGGAACGATCCAAACTTTATTGAAGGTATCAAGCGGGATATCTGTCCTGCCAAATTTCCTTGCGGCTTCTTCATAAACACGTTTCCAGAATTCTTTTCCTATGGCATCCTCCGGATAGATCAATGAGGCTGTGACCTGTTTAAGAATGTAATCTTCCGCCAGCAAGTCACGGCCCATTTCCGTCAAACCAAAACTATCAGGAATAACACGATCCTTTTCGTAAGGCGAAAGATTGACCCACAGGTCTTTTTCCGGCGTCGTCAGACTGGCAAGAAAGTACCGGATCAATTTTCCTGATTCCCCTTTGAACTGATCATGACCCAGTGAGCTATCGCCCTTATCAACAATAAAATCGAACCTGAACGGATCTTCAGGATGAACTTTAATGCCTTGAAGCATTATCGGGTCGAACGGTGAACTTAGATGGACCATGCCTCCGGCTGCGGGCAAGTGAAAACTTTGGGCATACGTTGCACTTTGGCCGATGTTTGTAACAAAAAAACTAACAAGAACAAGGAACGCTATGGTCTTTTTCATTGGTGATCTCCGGGTAATTTTCATCCAACACTTGTTTATTGAAAAATCATGGTTTATACTTCCTGGCAAAACAAACGTGACCTGGAACGGCAGCCATGGACAAGCAAACACCACAACTATTACTTTCTAATATCCGGAAATCCGCGCGACCTGTCTCGCTCGGGATCCTCGCGATAGCGGCCGTGTCGATGCTCCTCTACCTGTACTTTTCCTGCAACCAGCAACGCAACGACCTTAAGACCGCCAACATGAAACTGCTCGATCAGAACGAACAGACCCGCGCCCTGCGCGCTGACATCGAAACCCTGAAACGACAGCTCAACGAGCAAAGCTCCCTGCTGACTTCCCAGAAAGAACTGACTGACAAAACCACGCATATACTTTCAACAACCAATGATGCCTTAAAAACAACGCGCGAAGAAACGGACGCACTGAAAAAAACAATGAACGGCTGGCAAAAAGACTACGTGACAACCTTGCTCAAGGTTGAAGAAAAAACAGATGCCGCGCGAAATCAGATCCCTGATCTGAACAAACAATGTGACGATATCAATGAACAACTCAACAACTTTAAAGCGCAAATCACCGCTCAGGACGTTCCCGGTTTACGGGAGGACGTCAAAAACCTCAAATACGCCCTGGATCAAATGCTGAGCGCTTTGCCCACTGGTGACCCAACCACTCAAGCCATTCAACGGAAAATGCATCCGTCTGTTGTCCAATAACCCTCGGGAATATTTACAAACTGATATCGATAAAGCGCGCGTTGACATGAAGGATCACAGGCCTCAAGCCATCCAGACCCCTGTCCGAAATAGCAGGATATGGCGCATGGAAGCTGTCCTGAATTTCTTCTCCAGGCTCAACTTTCAGATCCAGGTATTTCTGATCAAAATCAATACCGCCGTTCTCCGACCCAACCGTTGTGCCGGCAAGATCTCGCGCTCTCTTCTTCAACACGCCCTCGCCCTCAAGCGCTTTTTGTAAATTGCTCATGCCGGTCCAGTACATCAACAGGCTGTTGACAATATGATAATCACTCCTGGAATTCGCTTCCGTTATAAGCCGAGAGATCGCTTTTTTATCGTTTGAAGTGACCGTTATATCGAAATAATCCTGAAGGATGCCATAGAGTTTCTGTGTGGACTCAAAGGCATACAAGGAAAAATTCGTGTGTTCGAACTGACGCAGGGTATTTTCACGGTCGGCCGCGTAACTGGAGATGGTCCGCCCCATATTGATCTGCCAAAGATTCCTGAGAATATCTTTTCTGACGTCAGCCAAAGAAAGCCGATCCACTCTGGACAGAAAATCAGGATGGAATTTCAACGATCTCATACTCGGATTAACGAACAAATACTCCAGGGTCCGCGGGTCATTCCCCAGTATATGTTCGATATCCGCCCGATTGACAAGATACAACTGGCCCTGCGGCTCCTGGTGAGGCTCCATGATGATCTGCCTGCCCTTATATTCGAACTTGAAATCGACGCAAAGCTGATCCATCGGCACCTGCCAGTTCTTCCCCATTTGAATATTCCCGATCAATCCGAAATACCGCAGGATAATGGCTGTGTCGCGTTCGAACTTTGAAGCGAAAATATATCCCTGATAATAATTCCTGTGCCCCCGCTTGCCGCGCCCGAACAGAAGATGCTTGATGATATCGCCGGTACCGCGCGCCTCCTGTTTGTCCGCATAAGATCGCGGATGAAAAAGCTTGAACGCTGTCAATAACGCTTCCTGCCATTTGACCCGCGGATCGAACCTCTTGATCAGCAGTGCCAGCTCCTCGATCTTGACCGCTTTCTCCATCGGGTTCTGATAAGCGCGCAGAAGGTACGTCAAAAGAGGCTCTTCAAAACCCTTCTTCATCAAGGCGCTTTGCCAGTGCTGTATCTGTTGCTCCCATTGCACCTTTCCGTCGTGAGGCAGATCAAGCCCCATCGCAACCCCCTCATCCTGCAGAAGAGCCAGGTCCGGAGCTTGCAAATTCAGGGAATCAGCCCCCCTAAGGAACGCGAAAGGAGAATCGTCGTGTTTCAAACTTTCATTGTCAAACACGGCATAAAAGGTTGCCCAGGCGTCGCTCAATCCGCGTTCCTGCTGGATCTTTCTTTTCTTAGGTTCAATGTCATCATTCCAGTAACGCACGGCATCGCGTGGATGCATCAGGACAAGATACGTGGCCCACAACGGGTCAAGTCCCTGACGAACCAGATCCTCTCGCTCATTTTTTAAAGTGGTTTCCCACAGGTCCATGACCTTCTTCCCCGAAAAAGACAAAAGAAGCGCCCATGCCGGCGGCACACCGTCTTTCTCGTAAACTGCCCTGAAAGCGCATATCTTTTCCCATTGGCCGAGCGGATCATCACTATGCTGGCAAAGGAAAAGGATGCTTTTGGTAGAAGCACCTTCATGAAGAAGAAGCTCGACCCAGGCATACGGAATAAGCTTCTTGAACAACAAAGACTCGACCTCATCAGAGGAGAAGAGTGCTTCGTAAACCTCGTTTTGCAACAACGCGTATTTGTTCTTTTCCGCAAGAAGGTTTTTAGCCATGGCAACGGCGTCAATATCCTCCTGGCGGGAAATCTTCTGCGCCTCCAAAAAAGGCCAGCTTTCACGGCGCAGGCGCAGCGCTTCATCAGATATCCTCGCCAACGCGTTAACGACCTTCATTCTTTCATTCACTGTCAAGTCCGTACCGGCAAAACGAGCCGCCAGAGATTCTTTGTAAAGCTGGCGTTCCTGAGGCAGTGTGCTGTTAATAAAAAATGCGCTGTTACCGGGGCTGTTTTCCGGCCTTTGACGCAACGATGTCAGGGACTGATCCTGCCCTTCCATGAGCGGTATTGTTTCGCCTGAAGATCCTGACAACGCCGCGATCTTCCTGTACAAAGGATAGGCTTCCATCTTTTCATTGTTCCCATCCAGAAAATTGCGCGCTTCCAGCAACAGGAACGCGGAAAATTCATCCTGATCCAACGCCGACAACACACGCTCACCAAGCCAGATGCCGGAATAGGAAAGATCATTGTCACTACGATACGTTCCCCAGCGAATATGTGTTAAAGGTCCGTTACGGAACAAAGTAAAACTCCCGTTCACAAGGTACAGGTCGATCTCCGAAGCGATACGCACAAGCGCCTCCTTCCGGGAAGCCGTATAATCCCTGAACGCTTCCTCATGGTGTTGCATGGCATCCAAAAGTGCCTGGCGTGCGCGCGCCGCCTCAAGGTACGCCGCGTATTGCTTTTGCAGCACGAATGTTTTCGCGGTCATGGAATACACCCTGATCAGGTCAGGTTCTATGCCATAAGGGACTTCCGGTTTAAAAACAAATCCGTCCTCCTTGCGCGTAACCCGGCAGACAAGGCCTTTCCTGACCTGGTCTTTCAGCTGACTATTAACATCCACAGGCCTCGCCGGGATATCCTGCATCCACACCGGTATCTCCGTGTCCTTGTCAGGAGATTTTTCCGCGAAATCGGAAGGCAGATCATTGTCCTCGACACGCAAGATATGCCTCAGGCTGGACGGGCCTGAACCGGCCGAGATCCCGCCGGCAAAATATTTCCGTGGAATGACTTCTCCGGTCCCCGGATCCACGTCTTCATGGACATAATTAAAAACCCCCGTTTCAACCGCTCTTAAATAATTGCCGTAAACCTTTAGGGGAACAGCAGGGTCATCAATATCAAGACCGCCCACCTTCTTCTGGCCAATGAAAGCCTGCCGCCATACAGACTTTCCGGCAACGTAGCGCTTGAACCATTCCGCGAGGATCATCGCCGCGTACATCTGACGCAGTGTCATAAAAAGCTTTCCTTCGTTGACCTCCCTGTCAATATATGGCAAGAGGACTTCCCTGATGATCCCGGAGATCTTTTCGGATGAAACGGCAACAACTCCGGGATCTTCCCGGAACATGACCTGCAGACGGCTCTTGCGGATATAAACCCTGCCGTGATCCTGTTTAACGATGGCATCCCTCGGTGTGATCCATACCTTGTCGATAAATTTGAACTGGCCATTGTTGTCCAATGCCGCTGATCCAAGCCCGGCCTGGCGGATCCGTGCCCAGAATTCCCTGCCACTGGGGCTTTCCGGGTGAAGCAATGACGCGCAAAACTGTTTTAAAATATAATCCTGCTCCAGAAACCCTCGTCCCATATCCGTCACGCCAAAAGGATAGGAAATGATACGGTCTGCTTCAAACGGCGACAAATTGACCCACAGGTCATTCTCGGGAATGGTCAGCGCGGTCAAAAAATATTTTATCTGCCGCATGGCATCGGCCGGCAAAAGCTCTTTCTCACCAGCCCTGAACATGAATTTCATCCTGCGGGTCGTATTCGGGTCCAATTCAAGACCGTGGAGAAGGATATCCCGGGAGGGCGCCGTTGGGGTCAAAAAGCCCATTTGAGGCGGTGTGTAAACCGCGGCATCTCCCCTGGCCGGAAGGAATGCCAGTTGGGATGTAGTGAAGAAGAAAGCTGTTATTATACAAACGCCGCGACAGCGCATGATCAGCCTCCCATTCCCGGCGACAAGCCAATGTTACCCAGCGGCGTTACCTTCAAAATGATCGGGACGAACCCCGTGAAATCGCCGCGTTCGAAACGCGCGACCATAGCCGGGTCGAATTTCGTCTCAGCACCCTTACCCTCGCGCGTCACATCCAGCGTCAGGTTCTTGCCGTTGATGTCAATACCACCATCAACTGCTTTACTATCGCGTTTGATATCCTCCGCCGGATCAATATTGGCCTGGCGAATTGTCTTCCCGGACCTGGCCATCTCTCCCCAGACACTCCACGAAACTTCTTTGACAAGATCCTCTCCCTTGTGATCTTCCAGTCCAACAAGATGGTCGGTCTTTTCATAGACAGCGCCATTGCTTAATTCCTGCAAAAAAATTGCGATACACCGCGCCTGATCATCTTTATGTTCATTTTTAAACTTTTCATACGCATCGATACCGTAATTTAAAAAGTATTCAATAATTCCTGCTGAGGATCCCATATCCCAAAAATTACTTTTTTGATACGTATAGATCTTTATCTGAACGGCCAGATCCTGGATCTGTTGCGGTGTCATATCTTCTTTGGCGAAAGCAAGGCGCACCTCGGACATGACTTTCTTGAGCGGCGTCGTGGGATCCAGCAACAGATTTTTTTTACTGTTGGCCCGCGGACCGACTGATCCATCCTTTGGCAACGCCGCCACTTTCGTAACATCTTTTATGTCAGGAACATGAACATTGCCTGAAGTGACGCTTTCATTAATGACCTCGATACACTTGATCAAATATTCCACCGACAGATCGATCAATTTTATAAGCGTTCCTATCGGCGTTGGCTTTGACATACTCGCATCTTGCGACTTCTCGGCGTCTTTCATCAAAAGCTTGCGGGGTGGCACCCACCGCGTCTTTCTGCCTGAAAAATTTTTACCCGTTACCTCCGCGGCATCAACTAACGAAGCATCGACCAAAGCGGCATTCTTCAGTTCAAAAGAATCCCCCACTGCCGCTTTATCAACCACTTCCATCGCATGATCTTTCAGCCCAAGGTTCCTGGCAATACCACCCGAGAAATACTTACGCGGGATCGTTTCGCCCGCCGCGTTAGTCTCTTCCTTGACATAGTTGAACACGCCCTTGCGGTAGGCTTCCAGATACCGGGCGTAGATCTTTTCCTTCACCGCCGGGTCAGCGTTCTCGACGCCGTTGGTCTTGGACTTGTTGCTGTAGACATGGTTCAAAAGGGAGTTTTTCAGGGCACGCTTGTACCAGGTAGAAAGGATCATGGCGTAGAATATCTGGCGCAATTGGCTGAAATTCCTGCCTTCGTTCACTTCTTTTTCGATCTGGGGTATGATGACCTCGCGCATGATCTGTTTGGTCAGTTCCCGGGATGCCGAGTCCTGGAGGCGAGGCAGTGCCTCTCCCCTACGCGCGAGGGTATCCTGGCGGGACATGGCTTCGTAGTCTGACTCAAGCATGACTTTCAGGTGCGCGCCGACAACATACGCCGTGTTATTGCGTTCCAGGACGCGCGCCTTGTCGGCTGTGATCCATACCTTGTTGAACGTATCCACCGGCACATCAATGCTGCCAAACTGCGCCTGAGCTTTTTCATACACCTTGGTCCAGAATTCCTTCCCCAGCTCTTTCTCGGGATAAATCAGCGAAGCCGTCAACTGCTTGAGGATATAGTCCTGCGCCAGCATGTCGTGACCCAATTCGGTCTTCCCCAGGTTTTCAGGGATCATGCGGTCTTTTTCATAGGGAGACAGGTTCACCCACTGGTCGTCTTCCTTGACCGCGAGCGAGGCGAGAAAGTATTTGATGAGTTTTTCGGATTCAGCCTTGAACTGCGGACCTTCAACCACGAAACCGGAGTCACCGGCATCCACAATAAAATCAAACAGAAGGGGATTTTCAGGATGGACCTTAAGCCCGCGCGTCATGACCGGCATGTACGCCGGACTTTGGGTCACCATCATTCCAGGAACCGGAAGAACAAGCGTTTGCGCCATGACCAACGGCGGCACTAGCAATGAGATCAAGAAACTCGCCGCAGTGCTCCCGGCCATAAGGCGCGACGAAAATAATTCTTTAGAGAAACAATCACTCAACATGGCACATTCCTCTTTTCAGAAAAACTCAGGCTTTCTAAATATAGAGCCCATCTGTAAAAAGGAAACTGCAGAAAAGTTAACTTCTTGTAAACTCTGTTAAGGGATGTTAAGCAATGTAAAACGGTAGGTTTTTACTTACGCCTGAATTTTGCCACAAAGAACCCCGTGTACCCGTCGACGGGCTTTACTCTGACGCATTTGAGCACCGCCGGATCGAATTCCGACCTGCCCCAGCGCGTCAAACACGGGTACGCCGGCACGCCCGCAAGGTGGCAATCCTCAAGGGTGAATGAACCTTCATTCTTATGAAGAAACCAGTCAACCACTTCCTCATTCTCTTCCGGCGCGTAGGTGCAGGTTGAATAAACAAGAGTGCCCCCGGGCTTTACATGACGGGAGGCACTCATCAGAATCCCTTTCTGCTTGTAACTCATTTCCTTGATCTTGCGCGGACTCCAATACGCCACGCTTTCGGGCTCATCGGCCTTGAAGCGTCCTTCCGAACTGCAGGGCGCGTCGACAAGCACCCGGTCGAACATCATCCCCTCCGGCGAACGGAACCGGCGGATATCGCAAAGCTTGGACGTGACGATCCGCGCCTCCAGCAGCGCGCAAACAGCTTTCAAACGAAAGAACCTTGATTTGACGGCCTCAACGGCGACGATCATACCGTCATTCTTCATCATACCCGCCATCTGCGCTGTTTTGCTTCCGGGAGCGGCGCAAGCATCAAGAACCATATCCCCGGAGCCAGGGTTCAGGACGATCGCCGGGATCAGGCTCGCAAGGCTTTGCTGGTAGATCACGCCTTGTGCGGCAAGGGCATGATGTGACACCGCCTCACGCGCGAGGCCTTTGACAACAAAAGCCCCCGGGCACCAGGCAACAGCGTCCAGGACAGCGCCCTGCTCGCGCAGGACCGTCAAAGGATCATGAACAGATGTTTTCAGGGGATTGACACGGATCGCAATAACGTCAGGGGAAGAAAAACTGCCGATAACGCCATCGACGTCATCAGCGGGAATGATCGCGCGCAAACGTTCGATGAACGCGGGAGGGATCAAACGCCAAGGACCAGTTTTGCTTTTTCAACGAGTTCCGCGGAATTGAACGGCTTGTCGAAACAGTATTCCACGCCAATATCGCGCAGGCGCTGTTTATCGGTCTCCTCAAAATACGCGGAAACGCCGATGATCTTGGTGTGCTCGCAGTTCCCGGAACGCTTGATCTTCTGCGCCACCTCATAACCGTTCATGCCGGGCATCTTCATGTCGAGGACAACCAGGTCGGGCTTGAACAAAAGCAGCTTGATGCCCGCCTCAAAACCGTCGTAAGCCACCTCGATCTCGAAATTAAGCTCTTTCTTGAACAGGCGCCGGATCGCGCTGACCATGTTGGTGTCATCATCCACGATCAGGACCTTGCGCGCGACCCCGCGGCCCTCGAGGTTTTCCGGGATGGGCATATTGAACTGCTTGAGAAAAACAAGGAAATCATCGATCTTGATGCGGCTGTGGTTGCCGGGGGTGCGATACGCCTTGAGTTTGCCATCATGGACCCATTGGAGGACGGTCCTCAAATGGACATGGCAAAGGTCAGCGATCTCGCCGGTCGTTAAAGGACGCTCATTAGCCATAAAACTCCCCTTTTTCGTGTTTATCCACTAAATTAAATATACCCAAGAAAGGCATACCTGTCAAGCCGGCATGTCAACAACCAGCCGCTTCAGACGCCAAAAAGCTGCTTGAATACGGCCATATAGATCTGGGCTGAAGCGCCGCCAAGCTTCTGGAAAAAACTCACAAAAGAGAACCCCTTGCCCGCGAGGCCCATCAAAAGGGCCATGAAGAACACATCCACGATGAAGATGAGCGACATGGCAAAGAAATAATTGGGCTTGGCCGGGATCGTATCCTTCTTGTAAAGATCCTGCGCGGTCAGGATGATGTGCATGGCAAAGGTAAAGGCGATGGCGCCGATCAGGATAAGCCCCAGCGGTTCCCTGCCCCCGATGACACCCGTTGCGTGGATAATGGCGTAAACGACAATGCCGATGAGCGTATAAACGGGGATGACATACGGGGCGAAATTCATCACGGGCTTGAGGAACTGGAAACAGAAACCGACAATGCTTTGCCCGAATTTATAAACAACGTCCAGGTCATAGATAAAGAATTTCATCACCACATAGGCCAGCGTGCCCGCGTAAAGGGCGTTCTGCAATGCCGCGTCGAATTGGGCAACCTCACCGCGCAACGCCAGGACGGTCCCGATGACCAAAGGGAGGAGCAGGGCCGCGAAAACGAATTTAAGGACGATGATGATCTTTTCAGCCATGGGCGCCTACCTTGTGATGCGTTTCATGCCGTGCATGTATCCCTGCAGCACGTCGGGAACCGCGATGGAACCGTCGTCCTGCTGGTAATTTTCAATGATGGCGATCACCGTGCGCGGCGTGGCCACACCCGAGCCATTAAGTGTGTGCACGAACGCCGGCTTTTTCATGTCCTTGCCCTTGTAGCGGATATTCGCCCGCCGGGCCTGAAAATCCTCAAAATTAGAACAGCTCGACGCCTCAAGCCATTTGTCCAGTCCCGGCGCGTAAACCTCCAGGTCATAACACTTGGCCGCCGCGAAACTGATGTCGCCCGAAGCGAGTTCCAGGACGCGGTAAGGCAGCTGCAGGAGCTGGAACACCTTTTCCGCGTCCGCCACAAGCTTCTCCAGTTCGTCGTAGGACGTTTCAGGCCTGACGAACTTGACCAGCTCGACCTTGTTGAACTGGTGCACGCGCATCAAACCCCGCGTGTCCTTGCCGTAGGACCCGGCCTCACGGCGGAAACAGTCCGAATACGCCGTGTGGTAGACCGGAAGCCGGGCCGCGTCGAGGATCTCGTCCCGGTAAATATTGGTGACCGGCACCTCGGCCGTGGGGATCAGATAAAGGTCGTCCTCATGCAAGTGGTACATGTCGTCTTTCATCTTGGGCAGCTGGCCCGTCCCGGTCATGGACGCCGCGTTCACCAGCACCGGCGGAAAAACCTCCTCATAACCGTGCTCGCGGACATGAAGGTCGAGCATGAAATTGATCAGGGCCCGCTCCAGGAGCGCCCCCGCTTTCTTGTAAAGGATGAAATTTGAGCCGCTGATCTTGGTGGCGCGCTTGAAATCAATGATGTCGAGCGCTTCGACCAGCGCGACATGGTCTTTGGGCTTGAAATCGAATTCCCGCCGCGTGCCCCAGCTGCGGACCTCCCTGTTATTTTCAGGCCCGCCCACGGGAATGGACGGATGCGGCAGGTTAGGGATGAACTGGAGAATACCCGTGATCTTATCTTCCAACTCCTTCAAGGGAGGCTCAAGGGCGTCGATCTCAACAGCCACGGACTTCATGGCCGCGATGGCGTCCACCGGGTCCTTTTTTTCCTTGAGAAGCTGCGTGATCCCGTCGTTGGCAACGTTCTTGCGCGCGCGCAGTTCATCGACCTTCACCAAAAGGCGGCGGCGTTCCTCATCCAGCCCCAGGACCTCGTCAAGGCGCCCCGCGGCGTTCTTGGCCGCAAGGCCTTTGCGGACGAGCTCAACATTTTCACGAATAAACTTTATATCCAGCATCAAATATCCTTTTTATATGAT
The DNA here is from genome assembly GCA_903901225.1 of Candidatus Omnitrophota bacterium. Classification (GTDB taxonomy): domain Bacteria; phylum Omnitrophota; class Gorgyraeia; order Zapsychrales; family Fredricksoniimonadaceae; genus Fredricksoniimonas; species Fredricksoniimonas borealis. Next base: position 14,116 of record CAIUQE010000049.1, on the reverse strand, counting down.
TTGTTCATTATAACGGCCGAGACGGCTTTTTCAACCTTTGCCATGTGAATTTTCACTCCCGCCGCCCTTGAGCATCAGGATGGGGATATTGACCCTGTGGCGCAGTTCATCGGCCACACTGCCCATGAACCAGTCCATGAAGAAACGGTGGCCGTGCGTGGCCATGGCGATAAGATCGCAGCCTTCCTTCAATGCGAGCGCGATCAGCCCGTCAGCCGGGTCGCCTTTGAGCAGGTGCCGCGTGACGGCAAACCCCTCGCCGGCAAGTTCCGCCGCCACCCTTTCAAGGTAAGCGCGGTCCCGGACGATCTCCTCGGAATCGGCAAGGTCGAGCTGTTCCTGCAGGCGCGCCCCGAAACCGTCCGCCACATGCGCCAACACCAGCGCGGCCCCGCAACCGCGCGCGAGAGGACGGATATGCGCGAGGATCGCCGCGTCCGTCGCTGAATTGTCCAGCGGGATCAGGATCTTTTTATACATAAGCCCACCAATTGTCCGATAAGAAATAGGTTCAGCCCGATGATGCCCGCGGCCGCGGCCCAACCCGCGACCTTCAGCCACGGGCGGTTGACGAAACGCCCCATCAAACGCCCGTCGCCCGTGAAACATACCAGCGGCACGACGGCAAAGGCCAGCTGGAACGAGAGGATCACCTGGCTGAGAACGAGCAACTGGCCAACCCCCCGGCTCCCCATCGCCATCGCCACGCCCATCGCGGGGATAATGGCGAGCATCCGCGTGATGACGCGCCTTACCCACGGCCTCACGCGGAGGTTCAGGAAACCTTCCATCACGATCTGCCCCGCCAGGGTCCCGGTCAGCGTCGAACTTTGGCCTGAAGCCAGCAGTGCGACCCCGAAAATAACCCCCGCCAGCGGCGCGCCAAGGGTCGGCGCCAGGAGCCGGTAGGCGTCATTGATATCCGCGATGTCCGCGTGCCCCGTGCCATGGAAGGCCGCCGCGCTCAGTACCAGGATCGCCGCGTTGATGAAAAACGCGAACGTGAGCGCCATGACGATATCGATCGTCGCGTACTTCACGGCCATCGACTTTCCTTTATCATCCCGGCTGAACGCGCGCGTCTGAACAATGCTTGAATGCAGATAAAGATTGTGCGGCATGACCGTGGCGCCGATGATGCCGATCGCCGCGTAAAGCATGCCGGGATCGACGACGGTCTTTAACGGCGGCAGGAATCCCCGCGCCACAGCGCCCCAGACCGGATGGGAAACAACGATCTCGTAGGTGAATGCCGCGCCGATGATGAACATGAGCCCCGCCACCAACGACTCCAGGTAGCGGAACCCCTTGGCCTGAACTGCCAGGACCACGAAAACATCCAGTCCCGTGATGATGATCCCCGCGACAAGCGGAATACCAAAAAGAAGGTTAAGCGCGATCGCGGAACCGATCACCTCAGCCAGGTCGCACGAAATGATGGCCACTTCGCACAACAACCACAAGGCAACGCTGACCGGCCTGGAGAAACGATCACCGCACGCCTGGGCCAGGTCGCGGCCCGTCACGATCCCCAGCTTCAACGCCAGGTACTGGAACAGGAGGGCAAAAAGATTGGCCCCAAGGATAATGAACAAAAGTTCATACCCGTACTTCGCCCCCGCCGAAAGGTCCGTGGCCCAGTTGCCGGGGTCGATATACCCCACAGCGATCATGAGCCCGGGACCGAAAAAAGCGAGGAACTTGCGCCACGACCCCGCGCCTTCGGGGACCGGGATCAGCCCCGCCATTTGATCGAACAGCCCATGGCCGGCATCTGCTTCTTGTCAACCGGAATACCCGCGGCCAGGTTGTTCATGGCCTCCTTAAGCTCTTCGCGCGTCACGGCATCCTCGTCTTTCCAGTTGTCGTCGATGCGCCCGTGATAAACCAGTTCCTTGTTTTTATTGTAAAGATAAATATCGGGGGTGCACTGCGCCTTGAACGCCTTGGCCACGGACTGGGTCTCGTCCGCAAGATAAGGGAACGTTAATCCCAGTTCACGGGCCTTCCCCGCCATCTTGCCGGGGGCGTCATCGGGAAAGTCGGGATTGATGTTCGGATTGATCGCGACAACCCCCAGCCGCATCCCCGCCGCGTAGACGCCAAGGCGGGCCAGGCGCGGCCAGACCGCGTTGGCATAAGGGCAATGGTTGCAGGTGAAAATGACCAGCAGCCCCCGGTCGCCGAAAAGGTCGTCGCCGCGGAATTCTTTTCCCGACGGATCGCGCAAGGCGAAGGACGGCATCAGCGTTCCGAGCGGGACCTTGACAGATTCGAGCAAAGCCATATGAACCCCTTTCTATTAACCAAGATAAGATAAAAATTCTTTAATGTCCTCGCACGCGAGATACGGATTGCTCCGTTTCATGTCCCCAAGGATGCCGCTGCGACCAGAGCCGTAATTATGTCCCGGCCACACCACGGTCGTGTCAGGAAGCGCCTTGACGCGCTGAAGGCTGTTGAACAGCTGCCTGGCATCCCCCCCCGGAAAATCCGTGCGGCCGACCGCCTCCATGAACAGCGTGTCGCCGGTGAACAAATTCCCCTCCACCAGGAAACACTGGCATCCCGGCGTGTGCCCCGGCGTGTGGAGGGCTTCAATGACGAACGGCCCCAGCCGGACCTTTTCACCGTCGAGCGTGCGCGTCAAATGTTTGGCCGCCGGGAGGTAAAAGACCGCCTCCGCCGATGACAGGTGAACAGGGACGTCATATTTATCGACACCGACCACATGGTCATAGTGCCCGTGGGTCAAAAGGATCATCTTCAGGGAGAATTTTTCCTTCTCAAGCACGGCCTTGATCGTCGCGGGGTCCGCCGCGGGGTCGATCACGCACGCCGCGCCCGAGGCCTTGTCGGCGAGGATATACGTGAAGTTCTCCAGGTCGCCCAGGAGCATTTGCCTGATGTAAAGATCGTCGGCCATATCAACTCCTTTTGAGGATCACCAGTGTTTCCAGGTGCCGTGTGCGGGGGAAAAGATCGAACGGCTTGACCAGCTCCACAGACCAACCACCCGTCAGGAGGTCCTTCAAATTATCGGCCAGGCTCCCCGGCTCACAGGACAGATAGACCAGATACTTGGCCTGCGCCAACCCATTCAAAAGCGCGATCGCGCTGTCGCTGAGTCCCGCCCTGGGCGGGTCGACCATGACGACATGCGCTCCGGGCAATGCCCTGGCCGCAAGGCCGGGGAGGACATCTTCCATCCGTCCCTCGACGATCTCGGCGTTGCTCACGGCATTGGCAACAGCATTATACTTCGCCAGGCGGATCGCGTGGACATTCTCCTCGATATTGACCACCCGGGCCACGAGGTCGCTGAGGCACAGGCCAAAAAGCCCCACCCCGCCGTAAAGGTCGAAGAAAACCGTGTCTTTGGCCCACATCGGCCGCGCGCGCAGGAACCCGACGAGCTGCGGCAATATCGAGAGGTTCGCCTGAAAGAACGCGTCGAGCGCGTAATATATCCTGCGCCCGAAAATGTCCGTGAAAAAATAATCCCGTGCCTCAAGCCGCAATGAATTGTGGCCAATGCCGCCCCAGCGCACATTGCCCCCCTCGCCGCAACGCACGGTCAAATTGGCCATGCGATAGTCCTTGGGGATCTTCGCCGCCGCTTCCGCGCGCAGGCGGGGGATGAAATCTGATATCGGCTCCATGGCAATGGGGCACGCCTCGATCTCGATCAAGGGCCCCCGCTCCGCCGATGAAAATCCGACGTGGACGTCGCCGTTGCGCCGGTGGATGAGCTTAAGGTCAAGCCTGTTGCGGTAATGGTAAACTTTCGGCGAAGGCTCAATGGGGGAAAAAACACGGTCCTCAAGCGCGACGCGGGCGGCAAGAGCGTCTTTCAACGCGCGTTCCTTGACGGCGAGCTCCTCCTCATAGGAAAGATGCTGGTACTGGCATCCGCCGCAAGTTCCAAAAACAGGACAGGCCGGGGCCGATGGGCTCAAAAGGCCACCTGCATGCTCCACGCCATAAGATCAAGCATGGCCTTGTCCTTGGGATAACGGTCCTCGGTGCCCATGTAAAAAAGGTTATACCCTTTTTCGCGGATCGTAAAAAGATAGACGACGAGGGTCATCGCGGGGGCCCCCCTGACCTTGAGCTCAACCCGGTAACCGTCATGTCCCGCCACCTGGAACGGTTTCTTCTCCGTGACGGTCAGGTCCTTGAACACCGCCGTGATCTGGCCAAGGGCCATCCTGACATACTCGTCCTGGGAAATAATGTTGGGGGTCATGTCATAGATCGAAACATTGACCGTCTCCTGGAAACTGTCAAGGGCCGTCTCCTTGGGGGAAACAAAAATGGCCACCACATTGTCCAGGGGCTTTTCCTTGACCGCCCAGCTGCCCGGATAATACAACCGCACCTTCGCGGCATCATTGCGGTATTGCTTGAACACCAGCAGGAACCATACCCCCGCCGTCACAACAGCAAGGACAAGCACGCCGATGATCGACAACAGGACGATCCTGGCCACCGCCTTCGGATCAGCCTTCCGGGTGTCTTCCTTCCAGGCCGGTTTTACGTATTCTGTCATATCTGTTTTTCCTTCCTGATCTCATTGTTCTTTGCGATCCTATTGCCGCGTATCAACATTCACTCATCAATTCACTGTGCAAACTCAAGCTAAGGCCAAAGCTCTTTTTACCTGTAACGGGTGGCTTAACTTCACCGCTTCCATTCTGACGGTCAGGCCAATACCCAATAAAACCTTCTCTAACGTTGCGACACTGCTGAACTCTCCACTCTCAATCTTCGATATATGCTGTTGAGAAACGCCAATTTTCTCCGCCAGATCCGTCTGGCTTAAATGGTTCTTAATTCTGTAATCAATGATTTTCCTGACGATGCCAAATTTCTGCTGCTCAAGTTCGTAAAGCTCTCTGAAATATGGGTCTTTAAGTTTTTCCTGAAGATGCTCTTTAACCGTAATTTCTTTCATATATGACCCACCATCCTGACGAATCGTTCTGTAAAAAATTTTAGCTTTTAATCCATCTAACTTCTGTCCTTACTACGATTTGTGCCTCTCCTCTCAACCCCCTCCCCTAACCCCTCCCACAAGGCCTGCCTGCCGGCAGGGGAGGGGAATTTTTCATTTTACTAGCCCCTTTTTTAACATATCTGTCATGTGGGCGGGTCACAGACCCGCCCCTACGCGCAAAAAAAATTCACGCCGCTGCGGTCATCAGCACATACGTCGTGGCAACCCGCTCACCTTTCAACTTGGGGTGAATAACGATCTCAACATCTCTATCAAGCGCGTTTAAAAGTTCAAATAAATGATCAAGAGAGAACATGCTGATCTTCCCGTTCATCAGGCACGAGACTTTAGATTGAGGGATGCCCAAAAGCTCGGCAGCAGCCTTCTGCGTGAGATCACGCTCGTTAATGATCTCCGTGATCCGTGACATTACCTGGGCGCGCGCCATCACCCGTTCCGGATGAACAACGCCGATATCAGCAAAAATATTGCCACTGCCTTTGTGTATCTTTTCTTTTGTGCTCATAGTTCTTTTCATCCAATCTACCCAAATACCCTTGGCTCATATCGGTGATAAATGGCCGGGTATCAAATACTATATTCTCTGACGGGAGGACACAAGGTCCTCCCCTACGCATCACCAAATCACCCTCGCCCCGGCTTCTTTCCACATTGACGCGGTCTCCATGCACAAATAGACCTTCGTCGATGGGGCCGCCACGCGTCCGATCCACGCGAGCATCGCGCGGTAGATCTCACGGCGCACCGCGGGCGCGTAACGCAACTTCCCGTCAGCGGCCGTGAACAGTTCCGCATCAAGGATTGTATTCTCCGGGAAGCGATTTTCAATGACTTTTTTCTGCGAAGGCGTCATCCGTAATGTCCCCACGCTGATCCAGGCAATGCTCTGGGCTGGGACCGCCCTGAAAAGCTGCTGCACCACCCCCTCATACGCCCCCTCCCAACCCGGAAAATAAATGACCGGATCAAAATGGAACGCGGTGCGGTAACCATGCGCGGCGCAACGGGCGGCCGCCTCAAGCCGCCCGGCCAGGCTGGCGGTAAAATGTTCCTCCGCATCTATCACCTTCTGCGGATTAAGCGACCATCCGACGACGATATTGGAGGACGCCTTGACAGCCAGGAGCCCCGCGACATTGGTGCTTTTGGTCTTGAACTCAAAAACACGCCGCGGAAAGGCGCGGAAATGCTCAACAATATCGCCCGCGAATCCCGTCAGGCCGTCAAACACCAGCGAATCCGTGGTCTCCCCCGACCCCACGCGCACCCCATCCTGATAACCATCGAACGTGTGAAAAAGATCCTCAATGTTGGCGGGAATGACAATTCCCGGCGCGTTCGCGTAGCTCTGCAAAAAACAATACGTGCATTCAAAGGGACAGCCAAACCCGAGATTGGCATTATGGTACCCGCACGGCACAACACCCGGTGAGCACGGGCACGGCTTGAAATGGTCGTACTGTTCCCTGATGATAAACAGGTCCTGTGTCCGGCGGTTGTAGGCGGGGATGTCAAACGCCTGACGCCGGGTGTGGGTCTTGTAATCAGCGATCAGCGACACTCGGGCATCGGGGAACTTTTGCGTGGCACGGCGCGCGAGGGCAGAATTCTTTACGGCTTCTTCAACGTAGATCATCCGCGGAGCGGGGATATTTTCCCCGCGGCCCAGCGGCATGGCGCAGGCCGGATCGATCTCAACAGCGGGGAATGCCTCGGATATTTTATCGCCACGACGGGAAGCCTCGGGGAAACGGCGGGCCAGCAAATGCGCTTTGACGGCAGGATAGGCCTTGCAACCCGCGGGAATACACTCCAGGACGGTAACGGGTGTAAGACGATCGCGTTTGGCGATCTCAACAACAAGGCGGGCAATTTCCTGGCGCTTGTTGGGCCCGAACCCGGCAAACCTTTCAGGAATGCCCATGCGGTCCCGCGACGGGCAATAAACCAAGGTCAACCGTGCCCTTCTTCATCTCGCCATACCATTTCCAAATGAAGTACACGGCCGGATAAACCAGCAATTCGAGGATAAAACTTGAAAAGATCCCTCCGATCATCGGCGCCGCAATGCGTTTCATGATGTCAGCGCCCGCCCCCGATGACCACATGATGGGCACGAGGCCCATGAACATGGCCATGACCGTCATCATCTTCGGACGGATACGCTTGACCGCCCCGTGCACGACCGCTTCCTCAAGGTCTTCCCGCGTGCGCAGTTTGCCCCGCAGCGCCGCGTCCCTGCAGGCCAGGTCGAGGAACAGGAGCATGAAAACCCCGGTCTCGGCATCCAGGCCCATGAGCGCGATCATCCCCACCCAGACGGCAATGGAAACATTGTAGCCGAGGATATATAACAGCCACACCGCCCCCACCAGCGAGAACGGCACCGCGAGCATCACGATCCCCGCCTTGGCACCGGAACGCGTATTCATGTAAAGCAGCATAAAGATAAGAAAGATCGTCAACGGCACGACCACCTTCAGCCGTTCTTTGACGCGGATCATGTTCTCGTACTGCCCGCTCCACGCCAGCGCGTAACCCGGGGGCAGATGGATGCTTTGGCTGACAGCCTCCTTGGCTTCCTGGACATAACGACCGATATCGCGCCCGGCGACATCGACATACACATACCCCGAAAGCATACCGTTCTCGTTGCGGATCATCGAAGGGCCCTGGACAAATTCAAGGTCAGCGATGAACCCCAGCGGCACCTGGGCCCCCGAAGGCGTCGCCACCAGGACGCGTTTGAGATCAGCGACATCGCTCCTGGTTTCCCGCAGATAACGGACATTCACGGAATAACGCTCAGGGCCTTCGATCGTGGTCGTGACGGTCTCCCCGCCGATGGCGGCCATGATGGTATCTTCCACATCCTGCACGGTGAGCCCGTAACGGGCCAAGGCGTCACGCTTGATGTTAAAATCCAGGAAATACCCGCCGGTCACCCGCTCCGCGTAAGCGCTGCGCGTGCCGGGGACTTTTTTGACAACCTTCTCGATATCAATACCAACGCGCTCGATCTCCCGAAGGTCCTTGCCGTAGATCTTGATGCCGACAGGCGTGCGGATGCCGGTGGCCAGCATGTCAATGCGCGCCTTGATGGGCATGGTCCAGGCGTTCGTCACGCCGGGAAACTGCATTTTTCCGTCGAGTTCGGCAATGATGGTCTCGTAGGTAGTCCCCTTCGGCCAGGATGCCTCAGGCTTGAGGATGATCGTTGTTTCGATCATGGAGAAAGGCGCGGGATCCGTCGAAGTTTCAGCGCGGCCGGCCTTGCCGAACACGCGCTCCACTTCGGGGACCGTCATGATGGCCTGATCCATGGACTGCAGGAGCTTTTGCGCCTCGGTCACGGATATCCCCGGCAGGGTCGTGGGCATGTAAAGCACGGCCCCCTCGTTCAAGGGCGGCATGAACTCCGAACCCAGGCGCAGGAAGACCGGGACGCTCACCGCCACCAGGAGCGCCGCCGTCACCAGCGTCGCCTTCCAATGACGGATCACCCAGCGGCACACCGGTTCATAAACCTTGAACAGGACACGGCTGACCGGATGCTTCTCCTCGGGGTAATACTTGCCGACCGTGATCGTATTGAAGAACGAAGAGAACCAGCGCGGACGAAATTCAACCGGCGCCATGCGGGTGAAGAGCATGCGCATCGCCGGATTGAGGGTGATCGCCAGCAATGCGGCGATACCCATGGCAAAATTTTTGCTATAGGCAAGGGGCCGGAACAGCCGCCCTTCCTGGTCAAGGAGCGTAAAAATAGGCAGAAAAGCGACGGCAATGACCAGCAGCGAAAAGAACACCGACGGTCCAACTTCCTTAAGAGAACCCAACAGCACATCACGATAGGCACCTTTGCGCCCCCCCGCCTCCCAGAGCTGGAGATTCTTGTAAGCATTCTCAACCTCAACGATAGCCCCGTCGACCAGGACACCGATGGAGATCGCGATGCCCGCCAGTGACATGATGTTCGTCGTGACCTTCATGGCGAACAACGGGATAAATGACAAGAGGACAGCCACGGGGATGGTCACAATGGGCACGCTCGCGGACGGAAAATGCCACAGGAAGAACATGATCACCAGGCTCACGATGATCATTTCCTCCACCAGCTGGTGCTTGAGCGTGTCGATGGCGCGCTTGATAAGATCAGAGCGGTCATAGGTCGTAACAACCTCGACACCCGGCGGCAGCGAAGCTTTAAGCTCCGCCAGCCTGGTTTTCACGCGGTCGATCACGTTAAGGGCATTCTCGCCCGAACGCATCATCACGATGCCGCCGACCGCGTCACCCTGCCCGTCAAGGTCCGCGACCCCGCGGCGGATATCGGCCCCCGCGACCACGCGCGCGACATTCTTGACCAGCACCGAACGGCCCTGCGTGTCCGTGCCGATGGCAACATTCTCGATATCAGCCGCGGACCTGATATAGCCGCGCCCACGCACCATGAATTCCGTGCCCGCGAATTCGACAAGGCGCGCCCCGACGTCATTATTGCTCGCGCGCACCGCGTCGGAAACTTTGTTGATGGGAATATTGTACGCGGCGAGGGCCACCGGATCGACATTGACCTGGTATTGCTTCTGGAACCCACCCACGGAAGCGACCTCGGCGACACCCGGCACGGACTGGAGCCAATAACGCAAATACCAGTCCTGGAACCCTCTGATCGAAGCCAGGTCGTTCTTCCCGGTTTTGTCCACCAGCGCGTACTGATAGACCCAGCCGACCGACGTAGCATCAGGCCCGAGTTCCGTGCGCACGCCCTGCGGCAAACGGCCCGTGACCTTGTTCAGATACTCCAGCGTGCGGCTCCGCGCCCAGTAAAGGTCGGTCCCCTCGTCGAAAATGACATAAATGAACGAATAACCGAAATCAGAGAAACCGCGCACCGCCTTGACATGCGGCGCGCCCAGCATGGCCGTCACGATGGGATACGTGACCTGGTCCTCGATGATGTCCGGCGAACGGTCCCAGCGGGAATAAATGATGACCTGGGTGTCGGAAAGATCGGGGATAGCGTCCAGCGGGATATTGCGCAGGAAATAGACAGCGGCGACAATGGCCATGGCGGTGAAAATGATCACCACGAACCGGTTCTTTGCAGAGAATTCAATGATCTTCTCGATCATACCCGTTCCTTGACTTGCTTATCCCTTTAGCCGCGATTCAGCGTCAACGAGAAAGTTGCCGCTCACGACAACCGCGTCCCCTTCCCGCAGGCCCCCAATGACCTCGTAATACCCGCCGGCCTGGCGGCCCAGCGTCACCTCACGCGGAGTGAAAGTTTCCTCCTGCGTCATGACATGGACAAGCTTGCGCCGGCCCGTATCCATGACCGCCTCGACGGGCACGGCCAGTTTCTCACCAAGGTCAACCGCTATGCTTGCCGCCATGAACATTTCAGGGCGCAGGCGTTTGAGCTTGTCCGCAACCTTCAGCCGGACACGCACGGTCCGTGTCTGGGGATCGACCGTCTGGCCCACCCCCGCGACCACACCCTGAAAATCCTCACCGGGAAACGCCGCGGCGGTCAAGGTAGCAGCCTGCCCCGGCCTGACCAGCGCCATCTCATTCTCGAAAACAGCCACATAGACCCAGGCGTCTTCCGTCAGGCCGACAGCGCGCAATGTCCGGTCAGCCCGGCGCGTTTTCTTCAACTGGTCGACCTCTTCCTCGCTCATGCCAAGGAACAACAGCTTCTGGCGGGCGGTGTTCCAGTATTTCGATGACAACAAATTCGAGCCAAGGTAAGTGCTTTGCGCGTCAAAAAGTTCCTGGTCCAGCACCACGCGGCCCGCGGAACGGATCTCAAGCCGCAGGTCCTGCCGCGTCACTTTTTGTGTCCTGAGCCCGATCTTCTGCTGTTTGTCAGGGCTGATACGCACGGCATTGGGGAGAGCATCCGGGGCTTTTACCGCCGCATTAACATCGACGGCACCGACTTTCTTGAACAGGTCCATGCCGCAGATCGGGCATGATCCAGGCCTGTCGGAAATATAATCCGGATGCATGGGGCATGTATAAAGGACCTTTTGATGAGGCTCTGCCTGGGCCAAAAGGACACCGTCCTGCCATGGCGCCAGTGTCAGGAAAGAACACCCCAGAAAAAAAATAAGGACTTTATGCATAGACACCCCCCCGTTACCCTTTCTTAAAGCGGACGATCAGGTCGATGACCTCGTCGACCTTTTGGCGGACCTCAGCCTCGCTGTGGCTCGCCATGGTGCCGCTGACACAACCTTCAAGATGCTTTTTGAACACCTTGGTCTCAACGCGCTTCATGGCGCCGATCACGGAATGCATCTGCGTGAGGATGTCGACACAGTAACGCCCGTCCTCGATCATCCTCTGCAAGCCACGAACCTGCCCTTCGATCTTTTTCAGGAAAACGACCTGTTCAAGATGCATGGTCCGGGGTTTAATTCGCGGCATGGGCATCCGGCTCCTGTTTCAACTGGTCTTCAACGATCTTGACGTATTTCTCAGGATCTTCGGAGAACGTGGACAAGCACCCTCCGCAACAAAAATTATAAACCTTCCCCTTATACACCAGCGTTGCCGGCGCCATGCCGGAACTGCCTATAACCCTGCCCGATACCGGACATGTCTTGTTACCGACGTTGACCGGCTCTGCCGTCGCGACACCCGCCTCCCGCGCTCCCGCCAATGAAACGCCACTTACAAGCGTAAATACAGCGATCAAAATACTATACGATACTTTCATAAACCCCTCCATTGTTATGCGATTTTCTTTCACCTGTCCGAGGATAGCATACCCCCAGGGGGTATGTCAAGCCAAAGAAAAAACCGGGGCATGCCCGGCTTTTCCAGAAATATAACGATCAGCGCTTCAGATCGCGGCCAGTGCCGCAGCCAGGTCCTCCTTAAGGTCTTCCTTGTTCTCGATACCGACGGAAATACGCAGAAAATCATCCGTGATGCCGCGCGCGAGGCGCTCTTCACGCGGCACGGATCCGTGCGACATTTTCGCGGGATAGGTCATCAGCGATTCGACACCGCCGAGACTCTCGCCCAGCCGAAAGATCCGCAAGGGCTTCACGAACCGCTTCACGGCCTTCAACCCGCCGTGCAACTCGATGCCGATCATGCCGCCAAAGCCGCTCATCTGCTTTTTGGCCAGCTTGTGCTGCGGGTGCGACGGCAACCCGGGATAATGGACTTTCTTCACGCGCGGATGCGCCTGGAGGAATTTCGCCAGGTAGACCGCGTTCGCGTTGTGCTCCCTCATCCGCACCGACAGCGTCCTTAGCCCTCTGATCGTAAGCCAGCAGTCCCAGGGGCCCGGCGTGGCGCCCGTGGCGTTCTGGTAGTATTTGAGCTGTTTGTAAAGCTCCTCGTCACTGACGACAACAGCACCACCGATAAGGTCACTGTGCCCCGCGATATACTTGGTCGTCGAATGGACGATGATATCCGCGCCCAGCAGCAAAGGCTTCTGGAAATACGGGCTGGCGAACGTGTTGTCGACCGCGAGGAGGACACCCGCCTTGCGCGTGATCGCCGCCAGGGCCTTGAGGTCAATGAGCTTGAGCAAGGGGTTCGTCGGGGTCTCGACCCACACAAGCCGGGTTTCAGGCGTAATGGCTTTCCTGAACGAATCAAGATCGTCCATGTCCGCGTAAGTGATCGTCAGCCCGAACTTCTTGAAGACTTTCTCAAACAGGCGGTACGACCCGCCGTAAAGATCGTCACCAACGACAATATTGTCGCCGGCCTTGAACAAGGTCAGCACCGCCGCGGACGCCGCGATACCCGAGGCGTAAGCGAGGCCGAAACGGCCCTCTTCCAGCGCCGCGATGACCTGCTCCAGGGCCGTCCGGGTCGGGTTCCCCGTGCGTGAATACTCGTACCCCTTGTGCTCCCCCAGCCCGTGCTGGTGGAACGTCGACGTCTGATAAACCGGAACGATGACAGCACCGGTCGTCGGGTCGGGCAATTGCCCCACGTGGATCGCCTGAGTTTCGAATTTCATCATTTAACCTCTTGGAAGAGCCACGTTGAAAGGTAACGCTCACCCGTGTCCGGCAGGATCACCACGATCTTTTTGCCCTTGTTCTCGGGGCGCTTCGCGACCTCGATCGCCGCCCATACCGCGGCGCCTGAGGAAATGCCGGCCAGTATCCCTTCGAGCAGGGCCAGTTGTTTGGCCTGCGCGCCCGCGTCATCGGTCTTCACCTGGATGATCTCGTCGATGATCCCGGTGTTAAGGACCGCCGGCACAAATCCGGCGCCGATGCCCTGGATCTTGTGCGGGCCGGGCTTCCCGCCGGAAAGGACGGGCGAATCGACCGGTTCAACCGCGATCGCCTTGAATGACGGCTTGCGCTTCTTGATGACCTCGGAAATGCCCGTGATGGTACCACCCGTGCCGACACCAGAGATAAGGATATCGACCTGGCCGTCCGTATCATTCCATATTTCTTCGGCCGTCGTCTTGCGATGGATCTCGGGATTCGCGGGATTGGCGAACTGTTGCAGCAGGACCGCGTTGGGTGTTGCGGCAGCCAGTTCTTCAGCCTTCCTCACCGCGCCTTTCATGCCCTCGGGCCCGGGCGTCAGGACAAGCTGGGCGCCAAATATCCCCAGAAGCTGACGGCGTTCGATCGACATGGTCTCAGGCATGGTCAGGATCAATTTATAACCCTTGGCCGCCGCGACGAACGCCAGCGCGATGCCGGTATTGCCGCTCGTCGGCTCGATGATCACGGAATCCTTTTTCAAGGCCCCGCGCTTCTCAGCATCCTCGATCATCGCCAGGCCGATGCGGTCTTTCACGCTCGAGAGCGGATTGAACGATTCGACCTTGGCGTACACTTCCGCCACAGCCCCCGCGGCGATACGGTTAAGCTTTACCAGCGGTGTGCGGCCAACTGTTTTAGTGATGTCACTGTAAACATTTGCCATAACTTTCTCCTTTTTGCGTTACGCGTTCTGTCAAAAGTTTTAGCTTTTGATTTTCTTATCTTCTGTCTTTTCAGACAGTTCTGATTATTACGCTTGTCTCCCCCCAAAGAAACGTTTATTCTGTTCCTCAAGGAGGCGAAAAATCATGAACCAAATTTCTCG
>CAIUQE010000048.1 GCA_903901225.1 Candidatus Omnitrophota bacterium | reverse complement strand
TTAACGAGCATAAACAATCTCCTGATCTGTTCATCCGTGACCATCCAGCCCTCCTTTTTGGGTCTGAGCAGTCTAACGGCGGTTAAGACAGATCGGTAATTCTAATTGTCGTTGCTCGGTAATTATAATTGTCGTTCATCACCGGACATGTATCTCTTTATCCCGGATTTGCCACGCGGCCCCTGCGGGGCGGACTTTTCTAATGAAAAATCCGGGTTTATCTCTGATTGCATCAGTTTGGGCCCATTTTTAGTAAATGCCTTGGAGTTGTTCGGGAACCAGCATGTGTATGCTTTAAATCGTAAAGACCGGATCGTTCGAAAAATCATTCTGCCTATGTTTAATGTCGAGGCGAGCTGGAAGAAAGATGTTAATGGCAGAGTCATTCTCAGCGCAATGTTAAAAAGAAAAAGCCCGGTAATGGCTGATGTGATGAAGGCATATTCTGTCTTGTATGGAAAAGAGCCGTTGGAGATGGGATAGTAAGTTAACACTTGCACGCATAGCGTTAATGTGTTAATCTTTTAGCGAAAGGGAAGAGGATGATCATTAATTTTCGCAACGATGCGACCAGAGATGTTTACGATGGGGAAGAATCAAAGGCGGCAAGAAGCCTTCCGCAGAACATTTGGTCTGTTGCACAGCGAAGATTGGATCTTCTGAATTCAGCCCATTCATTGTTAGACCTTAAGGCACCTCCGGCCAATCGGCTTGAAGCGCTAAAAGGCAACATGAAGGAGAAATACGGTATCAGGGTAAACGATCAGTACCGTCTTGTCTTTGAGTTTCATGACGGGAACGCTTACGATGTGGACATTGTTGATTATCATTAAGAGAGGTGCGTTATGATCCCTAAAAACCGTATACCCAGCCATCCTGGAGAAGTTCTCTACGAGGATTTTCTTCTGCCGAAGAAGGTTTCTCAGGTCGAACTGGCCCGGAAGATGCATGTACCGATCCAGAGGGTTAATACACTCATCAATGGCAAGAGGGATATATCTCCTGAGACGGCTATTCTTTTGTCACGTGTCTTGGGGACGACTCCTGAATTCTGGATGAACCTTCAGGCGGCCAGAGATTTAGCGGTGGCTCAGCACAATATGGCGCTTGTTTAATTTAGACAAGTTAAGGGACGACAGTAATCATGAAAAACAAACATATCGGAAGCGGTTTTGACAATTTCCTGCAAGGGAACTATTTGGACAAATTGTCAATTGAATCGACAATCTGTCCAGATTGACTTAGCGAAGAAAACCTGCCAGAATTCCCAATAATCCTTCTTTCTTTAAGGGATCACAGTTTATTTTAGAGCTCGAGCGTCTTTTTGATGTCTTTGATAAGAAGATACAGATGATGCGTGTCGATAGGGGAAGGATAAAAACCAAGCTGCTCGTAGAAACGTTTAGCTTCTGCGTCTTTCGCGTGAACAAGAACGGCTCGGCCTCCAATAATTTCGGCAGCGTCAACGATCCTTAATAGCGCGTCGCGGACAAGCGCTGTGCCGATGCCGTGGCCCTGTTCTGTTTTATCAACAGCCAGACGGGCGATGATGATAACGGGAACCGGATGGTTGGCGAGACCTTTGCCGATGCGTTGCGGTGTTGTGGCCTTGGTGACCGAGCCAGGGGTTAATGTATAGTAGCCAGCAACCTTACCGGCTTTGGTCGTGACATAGGTCCTGGCCGATCCGTTTTGATTGTTGGTGAGAGCAAAGTTCTTGAGGTAATTATTTAAAGGCTCGGCACCGCAGTCGAAATCATCGACATCATGGTGCTGGTCCAGAAGGATGGGGCTTTTGAGCTTATCCATGAAAAATATCTGCAGCCTTGAATAGTTTTTTGAGTTTTGCATTCTCACGCGCAGGGCGGTCCAAGGCCGCGCTAAAAGCCTTCCATTGGGCCTCAGGCAGGGCAAACTGGGTCTTACTGGCCACCAGATCCTCAGCTTCCTTGATCGCGCTGTTTAAGACGAAAGCGGAGAGTTTCATGTTTTTGAGGCCGGCGGCATAGACCAAGAAGTCCTTTTGGGAGTTTTCAATCCTCAGGTCGATCCGGGTATCTTTTTGTATGACGGGCATAGGTGATCCTTTCTTTTATCCCGCACCCAGCCCCTTTGGGGCGGGCGGGATTCCGCTAGACGAATTGTCTAGCTTGACGTTTCAAGGATACCATAATGTACACACTTTGTCCATACGAATTCATGATAAATCAGGAGTTTTTGGGTCGGGCAGCCAGCGGTCTGCTGAAGACATGAAGCTGATGTGGGCGACGGAGAAATAAACATGGCATCGGAACTGTCGTTTGTGGAATTTATTGCTGATCAAATGAAAGAGGCAGGATCGATTGCGTACAGGAAAATGTTTGGCGAGTATGCCATGTGTTGCGATGGAAAGGTTATTGCGCTCATTTGTGATGACCGGCTATTTATCAAGCCTACAGACGCCGGTAAAGAATTTATCGGGGATGTTCTCGAGGCTTCGGCCTATCCGGGAGCAAAGCCGAGTTTTCTTATTGAAGACAAATTTGAAGACAGGGAATGGATCAGCCGTTTGGCAAGGATCACCGTTGACGCGCTTCCTGAGCCAAAACCTAAAAAGAAGAAGGCGAATAAATAGTGTCCGACACTCTTTTTCTCGTGGTATGGATACGAAACAGGAAGCTTCCCAAGGGTTGATCAATTGATGGAAGGTGTATTTTTATGAAACTCAGTGACAACGAAATTCAGGCGTTAAAAGGAGTGTCCGGGCAGGTGGCTGCTGAACGGTTAAGACTGGAAGGGGCCAACGAACTGCCTTCACAGAAGAAAAAGAATATCTTTGCCATTATGTTCGATATTCTGCGCGAGCCGATGCTTCTTCTGCTGATCGGCAGCGGACTCATTTACTTATGCCTCGGCGAGCCCAAGGACGCCATGATGTTGATGTCCTTTGTAATTGTTGTGGTTGGGATCACGTTTTATCAGGAACACAAGACCGAGAAGGCTCTCGATGCGTTGCGTGATCTGTCAAGTCCGCGAGCTCTGGTCATTCGTGACGGTGAGCAGAAGCGCATCCCCGGGCGGGAAGTTGTGCGTGAGGATATTATTGTTCTTCGGGAAGGCGACCGGGTGCCGGCAGACGCAGTTGTTATCAGTTGCGAAAATCTTTCTGTGGATGAATCCCTCTTGACGGGCGAGTCTGTTTCAGTCCGAAAGTCGGAAGGGGATGAAAAAGAAGTCAGCAGCCGTCCGGGCGGCGATGACCTGCCGTTTGTTTATTCAGGAACTATGGTGGTCAGCGGACGAGGTCTGGCGAAGGTGACGTTAACCGGAGCGCGGACCGAGATTGGAAAGATCGGTAAGGCGCTTCAGGGGATCACGGAGGAGGAAACTCTGCTCAAGAAAGAAACCGGCAGGCTGGTGCGGAATTTCTCTTTGATCGGGCTCGTCTTGTGTGTGCTCGTTGTCCTTATCTATGGATTGACGCGCGGTAATTGGATACAGGGTGTTCTTTCAGGATTAACGCTGGGCATGGCGATGCTGCCGGAGGAATTCCCGGTGGTTCTTATGATCTTTTTGACACTGGGCGCGTGGCGGATGTCGAAAAGCCAGGTTTTGACCCGGCGCGCCTACGCCGTAGAAACGCTGGGGGCGGCGACGGTATTGTGTACGGACAAGACTGGCACGCTCACGCTCAACAAGATGCAGCTGGCAGTTTTGTGCAGCAAGGGGAAGTTTTACGATGTTGGCGCAAAGAGATCTGAACCTCTTGCTGAGGAAGCGCACGACCTTGTTGAATATGGGATTTTGGCCAGTCAGTCCGACCCTTTTGATCCGATTGAAAAGGCGATAAAGAAGGTTGGCGATCTGCATTTGCGCGGTACTGAACATATTCACCAACACTGGAAGCTGGTGAAAGAGTATGCGTTGTCACGTCAGTTAATTGCGATGTCGCATGTTTGGGAATCGCCTGATCGTGAGAATTTGATCATTGCCGCCAAGGGGGCGCCCGAAGCCGTGACGGATCTTTGTCATTTGGACGATGCGAAACGGCAGGAATTGACGCGGGCGATCGAGGCCATGGCTGCGCGCGGCTTGCGCCTTCTGGGCGTGGCCAGGGCTGTGTTCAAGAAGGGCGAATTGCCGCAGGGCCAACACGACTTTATTTTCGAATTTGTCGGTCTGCTGGGGTTCATCGACCCGGTGCGGGAGACTGTTCCGCGGGCGATCAAGGAGGCTCACACGGCAGGGATGCGGGTCGTGATGATCACGGGAGACTATCCTGCAACCGCGTCGCATATTGCCAAAGAGATAGGCTTGATTAATCCCGATCAGATTATTACCGGGATGGAACTGGAGAAAATGTCTTTGGAGGAATTGCGTGAACGGATCAAGACAGTGAATGTTTTCGCGCGAGTGGTACCGGAACAGAAGCTGGCGATCGTAAACGCGTTTAAGGCCAATGGCGAGATCGTGGCCATGACAGGCGATGGGGTCAATGATGCCCCGGCGTTAAAGTCCGCCAATATCGGTATTGCCATGGGCGAGCGCGGCACGGATGTGGCGCGGGAGTCTTCCGCGTTAGTTCTCCTTAATGATGACTTTTCATCGATTGTAAACGCCGTCAGGCTGGGCCGTCGCATTTTCGATAATCTCAAGAAGGCGGTCGCGTATATATTTTCAGTTCACGTTCCGATCGCCGGGATGTCGTTTCTGCCGGTCTTGTTCAACATGCCGATCGTTCTGATGCCTGCGCACATCGCGTTCCTGGAGCTGATCATTGATCCTGCCTGTTCAACGGTCTTCGAATCGGTTACGGAAGAAAATGGCATTATGGATCGCCCGCCGCGGAAACTTAAAGAACCCCTGTTCAACAGGAATACTTTTATAGTGAGTCTTTTGCAGGGGGTGAGCGTTCTTCTGGTTGTTTTCGCGGTTTATTTCTATGCGTTGTTCACGAAAATAGGCGAGGATGAATGTCGAACGCTGACGTTTACGACACTGGTCTTCTCGAACATGATGTTGATCATAACCAATCTGTCATGGTCGAAGAACATCGTTGAGATATTAAAGGTAAAAAATATGGCCCTGTGGTGGGTGCTTTCAGGAACGGCAGTCGCTCTTGTAGCGGTATTGTGTGTGCCGTTCTTGCGTTCTTTGTTTCATTTCACACCGTTATCGCTGTCAAGAGCAGGTATTGCGTTGGCGGGAGGCGTCTTGAGCTTGCTCTGGTTTGAAGGGCTTAAATGGGTGTGGAAAAGATTAAGTTTAAGGAATCAATGAAACTCTGATCATCGGCCATAAGTGGGCCGTCGATATGTTGCAGCTTATACCCTGGTACAATTGATGCGCTTACACATTGCCTTAAAATGATATTCAAGGATGCTTGAATAACATTTAAGGAAAGACGGGTCATATGCCAAAACCAGACAGGAAGGGCCACCATAAAGGCAGGATATGTTGCCTGACGCAAAACAAGGTGGACTTTAAAAGCCAGGAAATACACCAGGAAAAAGCGCATGAGTCAATTGCAAAAGGCGGCCTGGGCGCTTCAAATTCGATAATTGATCATCCCTTCGTCAAGGACGCGAACAAGAAGCTTGATGACGAAAAACAAAAGTGATCAATGTACCGGGAGTTATCTAAAAGCCATCCTTTTCAGGGTGGCTTTTGAATTTAACGATCTCTACGGACGAAGAAGAAAGCAACAACTGTGGGAACACAAGCGATCATAAATTTCCTCATTCTTCTTTTGAAATGCTGTTGTTATTTGAGATGGTCATCGCGACGATCGGGACTATCGCGACAGCCTCGTGGATCTTCATGGGCGGGCTGTTCCAACGCGCTTATACGCAACATTTCCGTGTGGTTAATATCGTCCTGGCGCTGGTCCTGCTGGAATGCGCGTGGAGCATGCTTTAGCCGCAGGGACCAGTCGACGGCGTCAGGTTCCTTGACAATACCGTGATCTCACGTTACAGTAAGCATTGAAAATAATGATGATGTTATTTTCAAGGGTAATGAGGCCCGGCAAAAAATATTTTTTGTCGGGCCTTTTTTATTGTTGTGGGAGGCGGGATGAAAGATCTTTTGAAGTCCTATCAATCCGACGGATTTTTCGACGAAGTATTCCTGCCTTCCGGCGAAGTGCGCCCCGCTTATCGCTCATTCATCAACGACCTTCTGGGCACGCGCACGGATGAGTTGAAGGCCAAGCAGCAGGCGGCCGAGAAGACCTACCTTGCCCGCGGCATCACGTTCAATGTTTATTCCGAGGGAGAAGGTGTCGAACGCACCATGCCCTTCGACCTTTTGCCCAGGATCATATCCGCGGACGAGTGGAGTGTGATCGACCGGGGGCTTGTCCAGCGGGTGCGGGCGCTCGATGCCTTCCTGGATGATGTCTACGGCAAGAAGCGCATCATCAAGGACAAGATCGTTCCGCGGGACATCATCGAATCCTCGTCGGGTTATCTCAAGGCCTGCGACGGGGTTCATCCGCCCAAAAACCGCTGGGTTAACATCAGCGGGATCGACCTCATCCGCCATTCTGACGGGCGGTATTATGTCCTGGAAGATAATTGCCGCGTCCCTTCCGGGGTGTCGTACGTGCTGGAGAATCGCGAGATCATGAAGCGTGTTTTCCCCAGGGTTTTTGATCGCACCCACGTGCGTCCCGTCAACGATTACCCGTTGCGCCTGCTGGAAATGCTGGAATTCCTGGCGGATGTGGACAAGCCTAATGTGGTTGTCTTAACGCCGGGGATATACAATTCGGCGTATTTTGAACATTCATTCCTGGCCCAGCAGATGGGTGTCGAGCTTGTTGAGGGGAAGGACCTTGTTATCGATAACGGCTTTTGCTGCATGAGGACGACACGGGGCCTGAAACGGGTCGACGTGATCTACCGGCGGGTGGATGACGAATGCCTTGATCCTCTGGTGTTCCGTCCGGATTCACTTCTGGGAGTCCCGGGATTGTTCGACGTCTACCGCAAGGGCCGCGTGGTGCTCGCCAATGCTCCCGGCACGGGAGTGGCGGACGACAAGGTCATCTGTTCCTTTGTGCCCGACATCATCAAATATTATCTGGATGAAGAACCCGTCCTGCCCAATGTGCCGACCTATCTCTGCGCACGCCCCAAAGATCGCGCGTACATCATCGAGAATATTGCCCAGATGGTTGTCAAAGAGTCCTGCCAGTCCGGCGGGTACGGGATGTTGATGGGGCCGGCATCGACCAAGGAGGAGCGGGAGGCGTTCATCGGCAAGATCAATAAAGACCCGCGCAACTACATCGCGCAACCGGTAATGGCTTTGTCGCGCGTGCCGACTTTGGTCGGGGAGGGGCTCAAAGGCCGGCATGTTGACCTCAGGCCCTTCGTCCTGTTCGGGAAAGATCCCCAGGTTTTGACCGGCGGGCTTACCCGTGTGGCGCTGAGGCAGGGGTCTTTGGTCGTTAACTCTTCGCAAGGGGGCGGCTCGAAGGACACCTGGGTCCTGAGCAGCACCGACGGGAGCGTCGACCATGCTTAGCCGTGCAGCTGAATCCATCTACTGGATGAACCGCTACATTGAACGGGCGGAGAATTATGCCCGTTTCATGGACGTTAACCTGTCGTTGATCATCGACCTTCCCAAGAACCTGACGGAACAGTGGCAGCCTCTCGTCCGCATCACGGGTGACGACGCGCTGTTCGAATCGCTTTACGACGCCTATTCCCGCGAAACGGTCGTCGAATTCCTGACGTTCAACAGGAACAACCCCAATTCCATCATGAGCTGCCTGATCCAGGCGCGTGAGAACGCGCGCACCGTGCGCGAGATCATCTCCAGTGAAATGTGGCACCAGATCAACGAGCTGTTCCTGTCGGTCAAGGACACGACGATGATCGAGCACGGGAACCTGTCCGATCTATATCGCGATATAAAGAACGGGGCGCACCTGTTCAATGGTATCATGGACTCCACGCTGATGCACAACGAGTCGTATCATTTTGCCAATCTCGGACGCCTGATCGAGCGGGCCGACAAGACAGCCCGCATCATTGACATGAAGTATTTCTACCTGCTACCCAGGGTCGAGGATGTGGGGACGGCGATCGACTTCCTGCAGTGGTCCGCGCTGTTGAAGTCGACGAGTGCCTACGAGGTGTACCGCAAGAAGTACGGAAGGATGGATTTTCGCAACATCCTTGAGCTTTTGATCTTCGACCGTGAATTTCCGCGGGCCATCCATTTTTCGCTGCTCGAGGCGGACCGCTCGCTGCACGCGATCTCCGGGTCACCGGTGGGCGCTTTTGGTAACGCGGCGGAAAAAGAGATGGGGAAGACCATCGCGCGGCTGAGTTTCAATGATATCCACGACGTGGTCAAGTATGGCCTTCATGAATACCTGGACGATTTCCAGGTGAGGTTGAATTGCCTCGGTGAGGGGATATTCCATTCGTTTTTTAATCAGCGCCAATAAAAGAAAGCGGAACATTATGTCCTATTGTCTCGGGATCAAGGTGAAGGATGGTTTGGTCGGCCTCTCGGATACACGGATCACGTCGGGGAACCAGACGTTGACGGCCAAGAAGGTCGTCATCCAGCAGAAAAAGGGGAAATACGCCGTTTTCTTCATGACCTCGGGCCTGCGGGCCCTGCGCGACAAGGCCATGATCTATTTCAACGAGATCGTTGATGAATCCGGTTTTGAATATCGCAAGCTTTACCAGCTGGTCAATGCCTTCGGGGCGCAGATCCGCCGGGTGAGCCAGGAGGACCGCAAGGCCCTTGAGGAAGCGCACTACGAATTCAATATCCACGCGCTCATCGCGGGTCAGCTCGCGGACGATCCGGAGCATAAGCTCTTCATGGTGTTCCCGGAAGGCAACTGGGTGGAAGTGGGAGACGCCAACCCGTATTTCATCATCGGGAACACCAGCCACGGCAAGCCGATCCTTGACCGCGCTTTACGTTACGAGTCGAGCCTTAATTTTGCCATGAAGGTGGGTTTTCTTTCGTTCAACGCCACCCAGGTCAGCTCAAATGACGTTGGCTATCCGGTGGACCTGATCCTTTACCGGAAGGGCAGTTTTTTCATGGCGACACAGCAACTGACCCACGAGCAGATGATGCGTTATTCGAACTGGTGGCAAGCCAAGATCTCGCAGGGGATCGAGGAATTCCCGGAAGAATGGGCGGACGAACTGCTCAAAAATTACGAGCAGGGGCAACAGCAGTGAGCACGCCGTCGTTCCGGATCATCCATGAGACGCGCTACCGGTACACGGACCGGGTTGTGCTTGAGCCGCATGTTTTCAGGCTCGAGCCGCGGCCTGGTGCTTGTTCTGTTCTGTCGCAGTCACTACTGATCTCCCCGGAACCGTCACGCACAAGCCGCGTTCTTGATGTCGACGGGAACCGTGCCACATTTGCCTGGTTCAAGGGGATGTCCGATCATCTGGATGTGCGCAGCGAAGCCGTTGTCCAGCCAGAGACGGTCAATCCGTTCGATTTCATTGTCCATCCCGTCTCATGCGCGCGACTGCCGATGGTCTATCCGGCTTCTCATATTGCTGTGCTGGCGCCCTATGTGGCCTCGGAGGATATCCCCGCGATCAGCCTTTTCGCGTCCGATGCCGCGGCTGCCTGCCAAGGGGATACCGTTGCTTTCGTGATGGGGCTGTGCCGGACTGTTTATGAGGGTTTTCGTTACGAAAAAAGAGACCAGGGAGCCGCGCAGTCCCCCTCTGTAACGCTGCAGGAAAAACAGGGCTGTTGCCGTGATTTCTCTGTTCTGATGATGGCGGCCTGCCGTCGGATGGGGATCGCCGCCCGCTATGTGAGCGGCTATTACCTCAATGATGATGCTTCAGGGCCCGCCGACCTTCATGCCTGGGTTGAGGTCTTTCTGCCAGGCGCCGGATGGAAAGGGTTCGATCCGGCACAGGGGGGCGCCTGCGACCACCGTTATATCGCCTTGAGTTCTTCCGTCGACCCTCTTCTTACAATGCCGGTGACCGGCACGTTCCGCGGCGGGGCCTCCTGCCGGATAAGCGTCAATTTGACCATTGACGGGCTATAACGCCATTTTTAAACTTTCCTTGATGGGGTGGTGGCGTTGCTGTTGCCCAGGCGGTATTTTATTTGACGATAATATCAGTTGAATTGTCCTTTATTAATGACTAAACTTATGGATGTTCAAGGCATTGAAGCCCATCTGGTTTGTACGAAGCGCCAGGAGTTGATCCGCATCAAAAGCAGTGAAATGGCGCGCTAACTCCAGTTAAATTCAGAGTTGAAAGCTCAATTGGCCCGCCGGTATTCCCGTTGGGCGTAATGCATAAAATGAGTGTATATGCGTAAAACAAAGATCATTTGCACGATCGGCCCCGCCTGCCAGGACATTGAGATTGTCAAGAAGCTCCTGCAGGCCGGCATGAATATCGCCAGGTTCAATTTCTCTCACGGGAACCATGCCGAGCATAAAGAACGGATGGACATGGTCAAGGACGCGAGCCGCAAGATCGACATCCCAGTCGCCTTGCTGCTTGATACCAAAGGCCCGGAGATCCGCACCGGATCGAACAAGAATGGCGGCATGATCGAGCTTGTCAAAGGCAAGAAGGTCATCCTCACGACAGATACAGTTGAAGGGACGGACGAGATCTTCAGCATTTCCCATAAGAAACTTCCCGGTGATGTTTCCCCGGGCAAGCAGATCTATATCGCGGACGGCCAGGTCAGCCTGGAAGTGGAGAAGATCGAAGGGAACAGGATACACTGCGTCATCAGGAGCGGCGCCCGGATCGGGAGTTACAAGAACGTGAACGTTGTCGGCGTGAAGACATCGTTGCCGGCCGTGACCGGGATCGACCTGGACGATATCATGTTCGGCATCGCGCAGGGTGTCGATTTTATCGCGGCCTCATTCATCAGAAGGCCGCAGGACATCAAGGAGATCCGTGCCGCGATCGATATTGCCGACAGCAATGTCGATATCATCGCGAAGGTTGAGGATGAGGAAGGCCTTCAGAATATCGACGAGATCATCCGGGTCTCGAACGGGGTGATGGTCGCGCGCGGGGATCTGGGCGTCCAGCTTCGCCCCGAGGAGATCCCGCTGGCGCAAAAACGCATCATCGAAAGATGCAATCAGCACAACAAGCCGGTCATCACGGCGACACAGATGCTGGAATCCATGATCCGCAATCCCATGCCGACGCGGGCGGAGGTGACGGATGTGGCCAACGCGATCTTTGACGGGACGGACGCGATCATGCTTTCCGGTGAAACGGCAACCGGCGCCTATCCGGTTCAGGCGGTTGAAATGATGCACAGGATCGCGCTTGAGATCGAAGGTTCCCGCGAATATGTCCAGGACCGCAAGCTTTTTACCGACCTCAAGAAGATCAATATTGCCGACACGGTCGCCAGGTCGGCATTCCTGGTGGCGCGCGATATCAAAGCGGACGCGATCGTGACGCCCACATTGCGGGGGAACACGCCGAAACTTATCAGCAAATACCGCCCGGAGCAGGACATCCTGGCCGTAACGCCGTATGAGGAAGTCCGCCGGAAGCTGTTGCTGTACTGGGGGGTGACCCCGATCATCGCGGACATCGCGCGTGATCCGGACTCCGTGCTTGAGGGGGCTCTCGCGGCCGGGCAGCGGCAAGGACTGATCAAACCGTTCGACAAGCTAGTTATCCTTTCCGGGATCCCGATCGATTCGCCGATCATGGTGAACAATATCCGCGTTCACATGGTCGCGAATGTGATCGGAAAAGGGCTTCGCGGTTACGGCACGACATTCTCCGGCAGGATCGTGAAGGTGAGCGGCCTCGAGGAGGCCGGCCGGAGGATCATCGGCGATGGGACGGAGATCCTGCTCACGAAATACATTGATATGTCGTTTGAGCCGGTCCTCAAGGCGGTAGGAGGTTATATTTTGGAAGAATTCTCTTCCATGAGCTGGAGTGATATTTATGCGATGAACCCAAAACTGGTCGCGCTTGCCGGCGCCTTCAAGGCGATGGCGAACCTCAAGGATGGCCAGATCGTAACTATCGACGGACAGGAGAAGGTGATCTATGATGGCAGTATCCCCGAACGAACAAAAGTCAAAGAATAGTCCCGCAATGAAATTACGCGACCTGATCAAAGGGACGACCGTCTTGCTTCTGGAAGAACGGCGCAAAGGCGATGTCCTGGAAATTCTCGTCGACAAAGCCGTTGAGCTTGGGTTTGTGACCGATGTCCCGGTATTCAGGTCGGCGATCGACGCGCGCGAAGCCCTTTGCGCCACGGCGATCGGTGATGAGATCGCGATCCCGCACGCCAAGATCCCCGGTATCCCGGCGTTCTTTGTGATAACGGCGGTGATGCGTAACGGCGTTGAGTGGGACGCGCCCGACCAAAATCCCGTCAGGATCGTCTTTCTGATCGGCGGGCCGGATAACGACCAGAAGGCTTACCTTGGTCTTTTGGGAATGATCCTGAAAGCGGTCAAGAATGTCGACAGGAAGGAAAGCCTCTTCAGGTCCAGGAGCACCACTGAGATCGCGAGCATCCTGACCCAGTGAGCCGTCGGATCTAGTTCGATTTCCCCTTCCGTAGAATACCCTGTTATACCTCGGTACCATTGCTTCAGCCTGCCTTCATCCTCTAGAATGCCATTGTTAATTAACCAACAAGAATCTGGGGGAAATATCATGGATAAGCCAGTCAAAGCCTCGAACACTCCGTACGTCACGCCCGTTGAAGCCGGTAAATCGTATTATTGGTGCGCGTGTGGCCGCAGCAAGAAACAGCCTCTGTGTGACGGGTCACACGCGGGGACGGGCTTTACGCCGTTAAAGTACGATGCCAAGGAAACCAAGTCGGTTGATTTCTGCGGATGCAAACAGACAAAGACCCCGCCGCTATGCGATAAGTCAGCCTGTTCCACATCGTAACATAAAGGAGCGCCAGGTGATCGTAAAACCACTGATATCTCCGGCGGATGCCGCCGGTAAGATCAAAGAAGGCGCGTCTTTGATGGTGGGCGGATTCCTGGGGTGCGGGTCACCGCATACGATCATTGCCGCCATAAAAGTGAATGGCACAAAGAACCTGACCCTTATATCTAACGATGCCGGACTGCACGACCTGAAGAACGGGAAGGTTGCCGGCGTCGGACATCTGGTGCAAGCCAGGCTTTTCAAAAAGATCATTGCCAGTCATATCGGGACTAACCAGGAAGCCCAGCGGCAAATGAATGCCGGTGAAACCGAGATCGAACTTGTGCCGCAGGGGACACTGGCGGAGCAGGTACGGGCGGCAGGCACGGGGCTGGGCGGGTTCCTTACACCCACGGGAGTAGGGACTGAAGTGGTAAAAGGCAAACAGATCATTCTGGTGGCGCACAAGCCTTTTCTACTTGAATTGCCGCTCAAAGCTGATGTGGCGATCATCAAGGCCCACAAGGCGGACAAGGCCGGAAATCTCGTTTACAAAGGGACTGCCCGGAATTTTAACCCGCTGATGGCAACGGCCGCGGCGCTGGTTATCGCCGAGGTGGAGGAGATCGTCGAGATCGGGCAGATCGGGCCTGATGATGTGCATACACCCTCGATCTTTGTAGACTTTCTGGTAAAAGCGCAACAGCTTGTTTGATAAGGTGAGATCGTGGAATATGTTCCCAACAAAGAGATCATTGCCCGGCGGATCGCCCGGATCTTTAAAACGGGCGAAGTGGTGAATCTGGGCATCGGCCTGCCCACTCTGGTGCAAAAGTTCATACCTAGCGAAGTCAATATCATCCTTCAGTCTGAAAATGGCATCCTGGGCCTGGGGCCATCTCCTGGCAAGGGATGTGTGGACAAGGATGTAAATGATGCCGGCGGAGCTCCAGCAAGTGTCAGGCCCGGCGGCTGCTTCTTTGATTCCGCGGTAAGTTTCGGCATTATCCGGGGTGGTCATGTGGATTACACGGTACTGGGTGTTTTGCAAGTCGATCAGGAGGGTGATCTCGCCAACTACAAGGTACCGGGCAAGATGATACCCGGTATGGGCGGGGCCATGGACCTAACCACGGGAGCACGCGTAGTGATCGCGGCCACCCTGCACTTTCAGCCATCGGGTGCCGCACGCCTGATGCGTCGCTGCACGTTGCCACTGACAGCCATCCATGAAGTTAATACGGTCATTACCGACCTGGGGGTATTTGAAGTCTTCGGGGGCCGGTTTCACCTGACAGAATGTTTTGCGCCCTACACTCCCGCATTTATCCTGGAACGCACCGACGCGGACATCATCGTGAAGAATGATTGCCCTGTCGTAACAGTTGAAGCGCTGTCGGAAAGGTAACGCCATGAGTGCCATCAGCATTATCGGTGCCTATAATTCGAAATTCGGTTCTTTTGTGACGCGTAATCATGAGACGGGCGTGTTTACGGATCACAAATCTATTTATGAACTTATTATCGAGGCGGGACAGGGAGCTCTTTCAGACGCGGGTATCAGCGGCAAGGATGTGGATGGGGTATGGCTTGGCAGTTTCGCGCCCGGATTGTTCGCCAACCAGGAACACCTGGCGTCTTTCGCCGTTGAGATCGATCCTGTCGGGCTGCGCTTCAAGCCCATGACCCGGTGTGAAGCCGCGTGCGCCTCCGGTTCGGTGGCTCTTTATGACGCTCTTTACGCGGTTGAATCCGGGCGGATGAACATTGCTTTGGTGGTGGGTGTGGAAAAAATGCACCTGCTGGACACAAAAGGGGTGACGCATGCGCTCGCTACTTGTTCCTATTGGCCGGGAGAAGGCGCCAGGTCGATGAATTTTCCGGTTCTTTTTGCCGCGTACGCGAAATGTTACAGGGATCATTATAAATTAACTACGACCGAGTTTGCGCGCATGCTGGCGACAGTGTCGGCCCTGGCCTATAAGAATGGCATTGACAATCCACTGGCACAGTTCAGCAAAGGCGGTCATGCGGATAAACTGGGACTTTTAACGGCTGACGCGATCCTGAAGTTGACCGCGGATAAGAACCCCGTGATCGCGGACCCTTTGCGACTTCACGATTGTTCGCTAGTGACCGACGGGGCCGCGGCTGTTGTTATCATGAAAACAAATGACGCGCTGAAAGCCGGAAAGAAAGTTGTCGAGATCGCCGGCATCGGCCACGTGAACGAACGATTGCCTGTTTCCGTGCGCCCGAACATGTACGATCTTATGGCAGGCAAGGAAGCGGTGCGCAGGGCCTTCAGCGAGGCGAAGGTCGGTATTGCGGATGTGGACATCGTTGAGCTTCACGATTGTTTTACCATCAATCAGCTTCTATGCACGGAAGCCCTGGGGCTCTCCGTTGACGGACGGGCGGGATTTGATTACATGGAAGGGCGTTTCACGCGCGATGACCGCTGCCCTGTAAATTTGTCCGGCGGATTGAAAGCCAAAGGGCATCCTGTCGGTGCCACGGGTGTTTCCATGCACGCGCTGATCTACAAGCAATTAACGGGTGAGCCCATCGGGGCGACCCCTTCCCAAAAGCGACCGGAGATCGGTGTCACCTTCAATGTGGGAGGTTCCGCCGTGACCAATTGTGTCTCGGTCCTGCGTCGTTTAAAGTAAGGCCTGGAATATCTTTCCGGAGGATGATCATGAACATGGCAGATATCAAGGCCAATGCCTTCACGATGCCGTTCACCAGCCCGGCTTTCCCGCGCGGGCCATATCATTTTATAAATCGTGAATTCCTGATCATTACGTATCGCACAGACCCAGACGCGTTAAGGGCGGTTATCCCGGAACCATTACAGTTAATGGATCCGATCGTGAAGTTCGAATTTATCCGCATGCCCGACTCATCCGGGTTCGGGGATTATACCGAATCCGGACAGAGCGTTCCGGTGATTTTCAATGGCATGCGCGGCAGTTATGTCCATGGGATGTATCTTAATGATCAACTGGCCATTGCCGGCGGGAGGGAGCTATGGGGGTTCCCGAAAAAGAGCGGCTCTCCTCAGTTAGGTGTCCAGGTTGATACGCTGGTGGGCACGCTGGATTATGGGAAAGTCCGCATCGCGCAGGCGACGATGGGATTCAAGCACAGGGAAGCGGACCATGCTATGGTACTGGCAGCATTGGCCGCGCCAAATTATTTGTTAAAGATCATCCCGCATGTTGACGGATCAGCGAGGATCTGCGAGCTGGTGCGCTATTTCACAACAGAGGTAACGCTCAAGGGCGCCTGGACCGGGCCTGGATCGCTGGAATTGCACCCGCACGCGCTCGCGCCGGTAGCCGACCTGCCGGTGTTAAAGGTCGAATCTGCCCTCCATTTTATAGCGGATCTGACACTTGACGTGGGCGAAGTGGTTCACGATTATCTGGCAGCATAAATCACAGAGAGTGAAGTTCCCGTGGATTTCATCATTAAGGAACATATCAACGTTGGTATCAGCGCCTGTAACTTCGGCGCGAGGTTCCGGTATGATCACGCGGGCTGGGATCGTGTCGGAAACCTTGGGCGCGAAATGAGTGATTACGCCTGGACCCCGGTCTGCCCTGAAGTGCTGGCCGGTCTCGGTATCCCCCGCGCCACGATACGGCTCACGGGTGGCAATGGGGATGATCTGTGGGCAGGCACTGGCAAAGTCAAGGATCGATCGGGCCATGACGTGTCAGTGGCCGTCAAAGCGGCTTCTTTGGCATCACTCGAGGCATTGCGCCGGGCGAAAGTGGACGCTTTCCTGTACATGGAAGGCAGCCCCACGTGCGGCATTCAGCGCACCACTTTGAAGAATAAGAATTTAGGAAAACCTCCCGGCGCATTCGGTTCACTGCTTTTAAAGGAAAAGTTTTTCCTTATCTCCGCGCTTGATCTTGACAGCCCATGGAAGTGGTGGGACCATAGGCGTCGTTTGCATGCGTTCGTGTGGACCAAGCGGCTCAAGATATTCCTGAAGAAAGACCTTTACGAAGCCTGGCATGCGCTCAAGTTCATCTGTCAGGAGGTCGACCGGGCGGCGGCAGATGATATCGGCAGGTCATTGTCCTCATTTTCAAGGAAGCCTGTGGTGACGGATACGGAACTCTGGCGGGAGCGGGTCATGGGTCTCCTGCGGCGGCCATCAACGTTACAACGTATCCAGTCGGTGATGGTCAAGCATGTGGCGCATTACAGGAAAGTTTTCGGCCTGAAATTCATTGATGTCCAGGCGCCGTCGGAGAGGACGGGCAAGGCGGCGTACATCAACGCGCTGAGCGTGCTCGAACGAAAAGCTGCCGAACGGGGGTATCTTTTTGCGGACCGGCCCATATTGTATAAACCGGAAAGGTAAACCATGGTAAGGCTGGGCCTGTGCTGTCTCTTTATCGACCAACCCATAAAATTCAGGACGACGACGGCGACATATATCGGGAAGTTGCCGCGAGCGCAACAGCTTGCCAGATTATCAGCCCTTTGCCTGGCGAACGCGCGCGCGTTGTTCGCGGCGATCATATTTTGTGGAGCGAACAAGATCGGCTGTTTTCGCGTCAACAGCCGGTTATGGCCGTTAAAAACTCATCCTGAAGCCGGTTATAAGATCGCTGACCTGCCTGAGGTCAAGGAAATTAAAGCGGTCCTTTCCCAATGCCGGCAAAAGGCGGCAGAACTGGATGTACGCTTAACGTTCCATCCTGACCAATTTGTCCTTTTAAGTTCACCCAGGGCTGATGTTGTGGCAGGATCGGTCCAGGAGCTTGATTATCAGGCCGAGGTTGCCTCGATGATCGGCGCTGATGTGATTAATATCCACGCGGGCGGCGGCTATGGTGACAAGGCTGCGGCCCTCAAAAGAATGGGAAAGGTGCTCCGTCGCTTGAAAATACCCGTGCGTTCCCGTCTGACCATTGAGAATGATGACCGGACCTATTCACCGGCGGACTTATTGCCTTTCTGCCGCGCCAATGGCATCCCCATGGTTTATGATGCCCATCATCATCGCTGCCTGCCTGACGGCCTCAGCGTCCAGCAGGCAACGGCTGAGGCCATTCAAACGTGGGACAGAGAGCCGTTGTTCCATATCTCCAGTCCCAGGTCGGGGTGGGGCGCCAAACAGCCTGGCTGGCACCACGACTACATTGATAAGAAGGACTTTCCGGTTGAATGGCGTTCCCTTGATGTTACAGTTGAAGTTGAGGCCAAGGCGAAAGAGCTGGCCGTACTTCGCCTCCGTAAAGACCTGTCTGTGGTAACTCCTTTCAGGAGGCATAAGGCAATATGAAGATCGTTATCGCGGGCGGGACAGGATTCATCGGGAAAGCTGTTGTTGAGCTCCTCCTTTCACAGGAGCATGATATCTTTGTGTTGAGCCGGAGTTCATCGCCAAACAGGTCCACATGGCCCCGCAAAGCGGCCGTGGTCTCCTGGGACGGAAAAACATCGGGCAAGTGGGTTTCGGTCCTTGAAGATGCCGATGCCGTGATCAATTTCTCCGGTGAAAATATCAGCGCGCGAGAGTGGACCTCGGCGTATAAACAAATCTTGCGTGACAGCCGCCTGGATCCAACCCGGGCGATCGTTAACGCGATCGCCGCGTGCCGCAAGCCTCCGCGAGTTTTTGTCAACGCTTCCGCGGTCGGCTACTATGGGGATGCGGGCGACTCTATTCTTGATGAAACATCGTTACCCGGAAAAGGTTTTCTCGCGGACCTGTGCGTCTCATGGGAACGGGCGGCCTTGGAAGCAAAGGAGTATGGCGTACGCGTCATTGCGGCCAGGATGGGCGTGGTCCTTGGGCGCGGCGGAGTTTTGAACAAACTCATCATTCCTTTTCGTTCCTACGTCGGCGGGCCGCTGGGGTCGGGCCGTCAATGGATGCCCTGGATCTCACGTAAAGACCTGGCCGCAGCCTGTTCTTTCATGATCACACATAACGATATGTCAGGCCCGGTCAATTGCGTTGCGCCTGATCTGTTGACCATGAATGGTTTTTGCGTGGCGCTGGGGGCCGCTTTACGCCGGCCGTCCTGGATACGCTGCCCTTCATTTGTCCTGCGCGCGGCATTGGGGGAGATGGCCGGTGTTGTCCTGTCGAGCCAGCGCGTCGTCCCGAAAAAATTATTGGCTGCCGGTTTTAAGTTCCAGCAGCCGCTTGTCAAAGAAGCCTTGCTTGGGATATTCGGTGAAAGCTTTTAGATCTTTTCTTTTGCCTCTCAATTTCATCGGTGATATATTCTGCCTGTAATTTATGATGGTCATTCATCAGGAAACCACGGATTAAAATTATTCAACACAAAAGGGAGTCAGTATCTATGGAAGGCAGCTCAGTGGAAAAATTCGAATACAAAGCCGAGATGAAACAATTGTTACAGTTGATCATTCATTCCCTTTACACGCATCCCGAAGTGTTTTTGAGGGAATTGATCTCAAACGCATCCGATGCCTTGAACAAGGCGCGCTACCGTCAGTTGACCGATGAGGCCATCCTCGACAAGGGACAGGAGCTGGAGATCAGGATCCTGGTCGACGCCAAGGAGAATACCTTCTCCATCAAGGACAATGGCATAGGCATGACCAGGGAAGACCTCACAGAGAACATCGGGACCGTTGCCCGCTCAGGAACCCTGGATTTCTTTAAGAAAATGAAGGAAGAAGGCAAGGACGCGGGTGACCTTATCGGGCAGTTCGGCGTTGGCTTCTACTCGGTGTTCATGGTTGCTGACGAGGTGAACATTGAAACCCGTCATGCCGCCAGCGGATCCCAGGGGTATCGCTGGACATCCACGGGCGAAGGCAACTACACGATTGAAGCGATCGATAAAAAAGAACGCGGGACCAATATCTCCTTCAAGCTTAAGGAGAACGCCAAAGAGTTCGCTGAAGAACATAAGATCAAACAGGTCATAAAAAAGTATTCCAACTTCGCTGATTTTCCCATATTCGTCGGCAAAGACAAGGTCAATACGGTCGAGGCTTTGTGGCGCAAGAACGAGGCCGATGTGAAGGATGAGGAGCGTAACGAGTTCTACAAGTTCGTTACCAATGACTATGAGGACCCTCTGGCATCCCTGCATTTGTCAGTTGAAGGCGCGGGAGCGGAATTCAAGGCCCTGTTGTTCATTCCCAAAAAAGCTCCCTTTGAGCTGATGCGCACCCACCAGCACAAGACGGTGCAGTTATACGCCCGCAAGATCATGATCATGGATGACTGCAAGGAACTGCTGCCGGAGCACCTGCAATTCATCCGGGGCGTGATCGATACCGGGGACCTGCCGTTGAATGTTTCCCGCGAGGTGGTGCAGGCGTCGCCGGTGATGACAAAGATCAGGGCCGCGTTGACGACAAAGATCATCCAGTGGCTCCAGCGGATGGCGAACAAGAATGAAGAGGAATATTTGACGTTCTATAAAGCGTTCGGGCCCCTGTTCAAAATGGGGATCAACGCCGATTTTGCCAATCGCGACAAGCTGATCGACCTGTTGCGCTTCGAAAGTTCCCTCCATAAGGCCGGGGAGATGACGTCCCTCAAGAGCTACGTTGGAAGGATGCGGGAAGGGCAGAAAGAAATTTATTATCTGACCGGCGAGAGCCGGCTTCAAATTGAAGGCAATCCCAACCTCGAATATTTCAAGAAACACAGCATGGAAGTGCTTTTCCTCTTTGAACCCGTGGATGTCTACAACATGCCCTCGATCACCGAGTATGAAAAGAAGCCTCTTAAGGCCGTCGACAAGGGCGATATTGAGCTTGAAGGCGCCGACAAGAAAGAAGAAGATGCCCTTTCCAAATCGCTGATAGGGTTTTTCAAAGAAACTTTGAAAGACCAGGTCGAGGATGTGCGGGTTTCAAAGCGTTTGGTGGACTCAGCCGTGACACTGGTTTCGAGTGACAAGGGCATGGACCGCCAGATGGAGCGCATGATGAAGCTCATGGGGCAGGATGTCGGGTCATCCAAACGGATCATGGAGGTCAACGTGGACCATCCGATCATCCAGAACCTCTCCCGGCGCTTTCTTGCCAATGCCTCTGATGATCTCCTGAAGAAATGCGCCCTTCAGCTTTACGAGAGCGCACAATTGATGGACGGGGAATTGCCATCACGGGCGGATTTTGTGAAAAGAATGATCGAGATCATGGGGGAAGCGACGAAATAACAGGACCAATGTTCACAGGGTCCCGGCAGCGGAAAAGCCGTGCCTGTGATCTTTTTTCGCCCTTGACACTATACCGACCGGTCGGTATACTTGTTGACGGGTGCCGGGAACGTGAACAGGCACGACATGCATGGAGAACAGGCACTATGGTCAGGAAACCGAATTGCAAGGAAGTTATTCTCGACGCCGCTGAAGCCGTGGTCATGGAAATGGGCGCCGTCCATATGTCGCTCGACGTTGTCGCCAGGAAAGCCCGTGTCAGCAAAGGCGGGCTGATGTACCATTTCACCACCAAAAAAAGCCTCCTGAAGGCCATGATCGAACGGCTGGTCAAACAGTACTACAAGGACCGTGCCGTCGTTCTGGAGAAGATCAAGGAAGGGAAGGGCCGCCTGCTTAAAGCCGGTATCCTGACGGCGCTGGCGCCCGACAAGAAACGCGACCGGATGGGGCTATCCATTCTCGTTGTCGCGGCGCACGACCCCGAACTGCTCAAGAGCCTCAAGGACGCCCATCGCGACCATTTGAATGAGCTGACCGGATCGGGCCTCACGTTAGAGCGCGCGGCGGTCATTTCATTGGCATCTGACGGGTTAATGCTTTCTGAGATGCTTGGTTTTTCGCCTTACAGCCTGGCGCAAAAGAAGAACATCAAGGACACGATGATCAGGATGATCGAAGAACTGGAGTCTGCCGCGTGAAGAATTTCAGCAACCACGCGGGGTTATCCCTGATGCTGCCGGTGATGCTGGCGTTGGGCGGGTGTGTCACGGGCCCCTCGCAGGGGACGGCTGACCTGCGATATCCCGTGGCGTACTTGTCGACACCTTTGTCAACGATACCCGGCACGACCGACGCGCTGACTGGCGGCACGCAAAAATTCGTATCCGGAGGGAACATCCAGGCACAATGGTGGAAGGTCTTCCGATCGAAGGACCTTGACCTCGTTATCAGGACTGCCATGGCCCGCAACCCTACATTGTCGGCTGCCGAAGCCACGCTGCGGGAATCTTTAGAGAATTACAATACCCGCACAGGAAGTGAATATTATCCGGATGTCGCCGCGAATTTGTCATCGAAAAGGATGAAAAGTTCTCCGGCCGCGGCGGGACAGCCGTCGGGCACAAAAAGCAGTATCTTTGACCTGCATAACGCTTCGGTGGACGTGACGTACGCGTTCGATATTTTCGGAGGGGGGCAAAGGGAACTTGACGCGCTCAAAGCCCAGGTCGACCATCAGCGCTTCCAGTTGGAGGCGGCTTATCTTTCGCTCACGGCCAATATCGTCACCACCGTGGTCAAAGAAGCATCATTACGTGAACAGTTGGCCGCTTTGAACGATATTGTCATTTCAGAGGAAAAACAGTTAAGCCTGCTTGATCGGCAAGTTGTATTGGGTGGCACCTCGCGCGCGGAAGTGTTGGCCCAACGCGCGCAACTTGAACAAACCAGGGCGTCCGTGCCTCCCGTTGAAAAGGAACTTTCCCAGGCCCGTCATCAGTTGATGCTTCTGGCCGGCAAATTTCCCGCTGATGAGAGCGCTATGCCTATTTTCACGCTGTCCATGCTTACGTTACCCGAAGACCTGCCGGTCACATTGCCTTCCAGCCTGGCGCATCAGCGGCCGGATATCCGCGCCGCGGAAGCGATGGTGCGGGCGGCCAGTGCCAGGGTCGGTGTGGCAAGCGCGGGCCTTTATCCGCAGATCACCCTCAGCGGAAGTTACGGCCTTCAATCCGGCCGGCCGGCGGACCTATTCGATCCCAACAGCACGGTATGGAACATTGCCGGGGGTGTTATCCAGCCGCTCTTCAACGGCGGCCGGCTGCGCGCCCAACGCCGGGCTTCCGTGGCCGCGTTCGAGGCGGCCAACGCTCAATTCAGACAGACGGTCCTGGCCGCCTACGCGAACGTGGCTGATGTCCTGCGGGCGCTTGAGACTGACGCCCGGACCCTCAGAGCCCAGGCTGACGCGCAATCAGCGGCGGCGGCATCCCTGGAAATGAGCCGCCAACAACTTGTCGCCGGGGCCGTTAATTACATCTTTTTATTGAACGCGCAACGCCAGTACCAGCAGTCCCGCATCAGCTTGATCCAGGCCCGGGCCGCGCGCCTGTCCGACACAGCCGCACTTTTTCAGGCCCTTGGCGGCGGCTGGTGGGACCCGTTCGACCAGGGCTCAGCGGCAACATTAAAGGAGTAGTGCTATGGCTAAAAAAATGTTCCTTATGCTTTTGATCGCCGGTGTCATCTTCGGCGGCATTTTTGGCTACCTTGCTTTCGGTAATTACATGATGAACCAGCATTTTGCCACAATGCAGGCTCCGGGTGTTGTCGTATCGACGGTCAAGGCCGCGACGCAGCTCTGGCAACCGCGCATCAAGGCCGTGGGTAACCTGCGCGCCGCGCAGGGCGTTGACGTGGCCAATGAGATCGCGGGTGTCGTGGAGGCGGTTCATTTCAGGTCCGGCGAGGATGTCGCGGCGGGCGATGCTTTGCTTGACCTGAACGCGGCAGCGGATACCGCCCAGCTTCAGGTCCTTGAAGCCGGGGCGGAACTCGCCAGGTCCGTCTATGAACGCGACAAGAAACAATTTGAGATCCAGGCGGTGAGCCAGGCGGTGGTAGACGCTGATGCGGCGGACTTGAAAGGCCGCGTGGCCCAGCAGGCCCAGCAGGCCGCGCTCGTTGCCAAGAAAAAGATCAAAGCCCCTTTCAGCGGCAAACTCGGCATAAGCACGGTCAATCCCGGACAGTATCTGGATGCCGGGACAAAGATCGTGTCGCTCCAGTCCCTGGATATTATCTACGCGGACTTCTTTCTACCGCAGCAGGAACTCTCGCGCCTGGCCATAGGTCAGGAAGTCACCGTTTCCACGGACGCTTTTCCAGGGCGCGTTTTTACCGGAACGATAACGGCCATCAATACCAAAGTCGAACAGGACACGCGTAATATCCATGTGCAGGCCTCGGTCCCTAATTCCGGGCACGAACTCCTGCCAGGCATGTTCGCCGCCGTTGAAGTGCAGGCCGGGGATGCCAAGCCGTATTTGACATTGCCCCAGACCGCGGTGACGTTCAATCCCTACGGCGAGACGGTCTATATCGTCGACACAATAGAGAAAGACGTCAAGGGCGCCGTCCTATTGAAGGCCAGGCAAACATTTATCACAGTGGGGGAAACGCGGGGAGACCAGCTGAGCGTCCTCAAGGGCATCAAGGAAGGGGACACGGTCGTTTCAAGCGGGCAGCACAAGCTTAAAAATGGCAGTGTCGTTATCATCAATGACAAGGTCCAGCCGGGGAATGATCCGGCTCCGGAACCGGTCGACCAATAAGTTTTATCACGGAGAACGGCCGCATGAATTTTACCGATATTTTCGTCAAACGCCCGGTCCTGGCAACGGTGGTCAGCCTGTTCATCTTCGTGCTGGGCTTGAGGGCCGCGAGTTTGCTGAGCGTGCGAGAATATCCCGAGACCCAGAACGCGGTCGTCACGGTCACCACGGTCTACACCGGGGCGGATCCCGCGCTGGTGGCCGGGTTCATCACCACGCCGCTGGAAAATTCGATCGCCCAGGCGAGCGGCATCGATTATCTCACGTCCTCAAGCACCTCGAACGTTAGCGTGATCAAGGCCAACCTGCGCCTTAATTACGACGCTAACAAGGCCTTGACCGAG
The DNA here is from genome assembly GCA_903901225.1 of Candidatus Omnitrophota bacterium. Lineage (GTDB taxonomy): Bacteria > Omnitrophota > Gorgyraeia > Zapsychrales > Fredricksoniimonadaceae > Fredricksoniimonas > Fredricksoniimonas borealis. The sequence goes on along the minus strand of CAIUQE010000048.1, from coordinate 53,299 downwards.
ATCAACACCAAGGTGAACGCGGTGCTCAACCAGCTGCCCAAAGAAGCCCAGCAGCCGGCGATCACGGTGGCGGTCGGCGAGTCTACGGATTCGATGTATATCGGTTTTTACAGCAAGATCCTGGAAACGAACAAGATCACCGACTACCTGATCAGGGTCGTCCAGCCCAAACTGCAAACAGTTGAAGGTGTGCAGACCGCCGAGATCCTGGGCGGGCGCCAGTTCGCGCTGCGGGCCTGGCTGGACCCGCAAAAAATGGCGTCACGCGGTATCACTGCTGTCGATGTGAGCAACGCGCTGGCGGCGAACGATTTTATCGCGGCAGTGGGCCGTACCAGAGGCCTTATGGTAACGGCAGACCTTACCGCGGGCACCGGCCTGCATTCGGTGGAGCAATTCAGGGAGCTCATCATCAAGTCGGCCGGCGGCGCCATGGTCCGGCTGGGGGATGTCGCCAATGTGACCCTGGGGTCCGAGGATTATGACACCACGGTCGCTTTTGACGGTGAGAACGCGGTGTTCATCGGCATCAAGGTGGCCCCGAGCGCGAACCTGCTAACGGTCATTGCCGGCGTGCGCAAAGCGTTCCCCGATGTCGAGGCGCAATTACCCGAAGGGCTCGAAGGACGGATCATTTATGACGCGACCAATTATATCAACAGCTCGATCCACGAGGTCCTCAAGACCCTGGTCGAATCACTGCTGATCGTGACGCTTGTTATTTTCCTTTTCCTTGGGTCGATCCGTTCCGTCGTGATACCGGCCATAGCGATGCCGCTGTCCCTGATCGGCGCTTTGTTCATGATGCTTGTTTTCGGCTACACGATCAACCTGCTGACGCTGCTGGCGCTGATCCTGGCCATCGGGCTGGTGGTCGACGACGCGATCATTGTCGTGGAGAACATCCACCGGCATATCGAGGACGGGATCGCGCCGCTGGAAGCCTCGCTGCGGGGCGCGCGTGAACTTTCAGGCGCCATCATCGCCATGACCATTGTCCTCGTGGCCGTTTATGTCCCCATCGGTTTCATGGGCGGATTGACGGGCGCTTTGTTCACTGAATTCGCGTTCACGCTGGTAGGCGCTGTCGTCGTATCCGCCGCCGTAGCCCTGACATTGTCACCCATGATGTGTTCCAGGATGCTCCGGCACCATGACCACGGCGCGAAAAGATCATTCACGGAGGTCATTGACCAACAGTTCGAACGCGTGCAGGGGGCTTACCGGAGAACGCTGCACGGGACTTTGAATTACCTGCCCGTGGTAGCTGTTTTCGCGCTCATTGTCCTGACCAGCACCTGCTTTTTGTACTTAAAATCGAACAGCGAGCTGGCACCGCAAGAGGATCAGGGGTTTATCATTTCAATGTATACCGGCGCTCCGAATGCTTCATTGGAACAGACCGCGATCTATTCAAAAGAAGTATATAACATCATCAAGGCTTACCCCGAGACCGAACATATCTTTCAGATCGATGGTCTGGGCGGGCTCAATGCCGGATTGGCCGGTATTGTTCTCAAACCCTGGGAAGAACGCAAGCGGTCATCCGTGCAATTCCAGCAGGGCCTTCAAGCTAAGCTGGCCGGCATTGCCGGCGTTAACGGGGTGGCATTCCTGCCGCCGCCTTTGCCCGGCGGCGGGGAAGGCCTCCCGGTGCAATTCGTCATAGGGACGACGGATACTTCCGCCAGGCTCAACGAAGTTTCGTCCGCCTTTCTCGACAAGGCGCGGGCCAGCGGCTTGTTCATGTTCATTGATACCGACCTTAAGATCGACAAGCCGCAGACCGAGATACAGATCGACCGGGAAAAAGCGGCACAGATAGGTTTGTCCATGCGCGACGTGGGTGGCGTCCTCGGCGCCATGCTGGGGGGCGGGTACGTCAACTATTTCAGCCTTTCAGGGCGGTCCTACAAGGTCATCCCGCAGGTCATGCGCCGCGAACGGCTTAACCCTGACCAGTTGAAAGATTATTACATCACGACCGCCAGCGGGGCATCCGTGCCCATCTCGACGATCATCAGCTTTAAGACAAGCGTTGTGCCCCAGTCGCTGAACCATTTCCAGCAGCTTAATTCAGCGACCATTTCCGGGGTCCAGATGCCCGGCATCCCGCTCGGGACAGCACTGGCGAAACTCAAGCAGATAGGCCAGGAAGTCCTGCCGCAGGGCTATACCTTTGATCATGCCGGGCAGTCCCGCCAGTTCGTCAAGGAATCCAGCGCTTTGATCATCACGTTCTTTTTCGCCCTGCTGATCATTTTTCTGGCCCTTGCCGCGCAGTTCGAAAGTTTCCGTGACCCGCTCATCGTGCTGGTGAGCGTCCCGATGTCGATCTGCGGCGCGTTGATCTTCATCAGCCTTGGCATCGGCGGTGCCAGCCTGAATATATTCACCCAGGTCGGTCTCGTGACGTTGATCGGGCTCATCAGCAAACACGGGATACTGATCGTGCAGTTCGCCAATGACCTGCGCAAAGAGGGCCGCTCCAAACGCGATGCCGTCGAAATGGCGGCCGCGATACGCCTGCGGCCCATCCTGATGACCACCGCGGCCATGGTCTTTGGCGTCATGCCGCTGGTCCTTGCGTCGGGCGCGGGCGCTGCCGGACGGTTCAATATGGGGCTGGTGATATCCACCGGCATCGCCATAGGCACGCTCTTCACCCTCTTTGTTGTTCCCGCCATGTACATGATGCTGGCGACGGACCACAAGGCCGGCCCTGTTACACCTTAGTACAATTGCGTACATCCCGCGCTTCGATAAAATAATAACCACAAGACCGTAAGTACGATTTGTAACTTGCCCAAAGGAGCCCGCATGAAGACCACCAATACGACCATCGCGATCTATCCGTCGCACACTGAAGCCGAAGCGGCCATCAGGAAACTGGAGCACTCCGGCTTTGACATGAAGAAACTGTCGGCCGTCGGACGTGATTACCACACGGATGAACACGCGGTCGGTTATTACAATATCGGCGAACGCATGACGATGTGGGGAAAAACAGGCGCTTTTTGGGGCGGATTATGGGGACTGCTGTTCGGTTCCGCGTTCTTTTGGGTTCCGACCGTCGGGCCTTTGCTCGTCGCAGGCCCCCTGGTCGGCTGGATCGTCGGGGCGCTTGAAGGGGCGGTCGTGGTGGGTGGCTTGAGCGCGCTCGGGGCCGGCCTCTACACCCTGGGCATCCCTCAGGAAACCATACGGCATTATGAAACAGCGCTGAAAGCCGGAAAATTCATCCTGATCGCGCATGGCACCGGCGATGAGATCGCGCGTGCCCAAGAAGTTCTTGCTCAAACCGGCCCGGAAAAACTTGATGATCATTGACGCGCCTATATCCGGCTTTCCTTAACGTTAGATGGTTTATACATGAAAAGTCATACATTCCTGCAAGTGATCAGCAGATCCAACGCGCTGAAGATCCTCTTCGGAGCGTTAGTGCTATGCTTTCTGGCGTTTCATCCCCAAAGTTCACCCCGCGCTGACCAAAAGAGCAGGCGGGCGGATGAGGATGAAGCCTTCAGGCTGAGCATGGATTCTCTGCGCGATAACATTGCAACGATAAACGTCAGTCAGCAACGATCGCGAGATTCAAATTTCACGTCAAACGATCTCAGCGGCCAGGCCAATGATGCTACTAATTCACCCAATGACGCGTCGTCTAACCAGAACAACGCGCTGGACCATCCTAATGACGGTTCATTGAACAGCAATGACGCCACACTGCGCCCCAATGATGCCGCGCACTATACCAACGACGCGACCCAGCGGCCAAACACAACGATGAGCAGTGCCACACCAATATCCGATAATAACCGTTAAAAAAATTGAAAAATCAGGGACAGCAAGCCTTTCTTCAGTTACTCTTTTATGAAACGAGTGGGGTGTTATGGGTAAAACAGGCATTATTTGCACGATCGGGCCGATGAGTAACACTCTTTCGGTCTTGAAACGAATGTTGCTGGCCGGGATGGATGTTGCCCGCCTGAACTTCTCTCATGGCAATCTTGCCGGTCACGCGAAGGTCATCGAGCGTATCCGCGCCCTAAATAAGCAATACTCTAGGCGATTGCGGTTCCTGGGGGATCTCGAGGGCTACAGGATCAGGATAGGAAAACTTGATCAGGATATCCTCTTAAGGAAAAACCAGTCGCTCGTTCTGAGCAATGCCGCGGCGCCTTGCATCGAGAACGCGGTCCCTTTTGACTATCAAGGCGACCTGACGGCTATCGGCAAGGGGTCGCTCATTTATATTGACGACGGCAATATCGCGCTAAGAGTCCTTTCGGGTAACCGCAACATCCTTAAGACGGAAGTTCTCGTTCCCGGTGTCCTGAAGGAGCATAAGGGGATCAATATACCCGATGTAGATCTGGGTTTTGACGGCTTGACCGGCAGGGACAAGGAAAATATCGAGTTCTGCGTCAGGAACAAGGCGGATTATATCGCGCAGTCCTTTGTCCGGCGCAAGGAGGATATCCTTAATTTCAAAGAATCTGTCAAAGACAGGAGCCCTGCCTGCAAGATCATTGCCAAGATCGAGAACAGGGAGGGGATCAGGAATATTGACGAGATCCTCGCGGTCAGCGACGGGATCATGGTCGCCCGCGGCGACATGGGCGTGTCGTTGCCCATCTACGAGATAGCCGTGATCCAGAAGAAGATCATCCATAAATGCAATCGCGCGAAGAAGCTCGTGATCACCGCGACCCAGATGCTGGAAAGCATGACCGAGCACTACAGGCCCACGCGCGCTGAGGTGACGGATGTCGCCAACGCGATGCTCGATGGCTCGGATTTTCTGATGCTATCCGCCGAAACCGCGGCAGGGAAATATCCTGTCGAAACGGTCACCATGATGCGCCAGGTCATTGATTTCACCCGCGCGCATGCCCGGGATGTCGCGTGATATTTAATGTATAATATTCGCTATGAATGAAATTAAACGCGTGTTCCTCTTGTGTACCGGGTTCTTTTTTGTGGCCCTTGGGATCCTTGGCGCGCTTTTGCCTGTAGTACCATCGCTGCCTTTTTTTATCATCGCCTCGGTATGTTTCTCGAAAAGTTCGCAGAAATTCCATGCCATGCTCATGGATAACCGGTTGATAGGACCGCATATCAGGAACTATCATGAAAATAACGGGATCAAACTAAAGGTCAAGGTGATCCTTGTCGTTTCCCAGTGGGCGGGTATAATTACATCCTCGATATTTTTTGTCCATAATTTACCGGGAAGGGTGCTGATGGGCCTTATCGGTATCGCGGCAACCATATATTTACTATCACTAAAAACAGCCGAATGATAATAACGGAGGGAAAGTATGGCCAATGAGTTTTTTGACAGTAGCTTATCGCTGGAAGAAGCTTTCTTCAGGAGAAAAGACGCTGAGCTGATCGCCTTGCAGCGAAAGTTGGAAGCCATCAAAAGCACACGCGAGGCATTGTCGGAAGTTTCCGGTATCCATAATCCCAAGGTCCTTGACAAACTCATTGAACTGGACATAGCCCCTCATATTCTGACGTCGATAGCCGTTGTGCCGCTCATTGAGATCGCCTGGGCAGACGGTAAAATTGATGACAAGGAACGTACCGCTGTCCTCGAAGCCGCCGCGGCCAACGGGATCACAGCCGGTTCAAGTGAATATCTCTTACTTGAGAATTGGCTCAAGCACCAGCCTCCTGCCAAGTTGCTTGAAGCCTGGTTGCATTACATTGAGGGCGTATGTGAAACAATGACAACCGCGGACCGCCATTCATTCAGGTCCGACCTTCTGGAGCGGGCCAAAAAAGTTGCCGAAGCGTCCGGTGGTATCCTGGGTGTTGCCCTGAAAACATCTCCAGCGGAACGCGCGATCCTGAAAAAGATGGAGCAGGCATTCTCCTGATGATCTATTTTATGGGAACTTTTTTAGGTGTGTTGTTGTCTAATTAACAGGAACGCAAACGATCCTGTGGAGGTACCTATGTATAGCTCGAACAAATTGAATTTTCCCGTGTCCTTGTGTGTGAGCATCCTGGCCTTCCTAATCTTGTCCTTCACGCCAACAACAGCCCATGCCGGTGTTTCATGGGGGATAGATATCGGCGTCGCGGACCATCGTGGAAGGGGCTCTTTCAGGGATTATGACCCCTGGAGGGACTATTATGCCCACAGGTATTATCCGCCCCGTTATTACACACCCGTTTCTTACACCTATATCGTTGAAACGGCCCCTGTTAACGCGATCGTTTACGCTATTCCCGCCGGATCCCGGCAGTACATTGTCAACGGCACCGCATATTTTGAGTATAACGGGACTTATTATGTTCCCGTCGCGGGCGGTTATCAGGTCGTTCCTCAACCGGTCATTTATCAGCCCGCTGTTGTTGTCGCGCCGCCTACAGTGATCACCCCGGCAACTGCTCCTGCCAGCGCCCAGGGAGCCATTACCGTCAATGTGCCAAATTCCCAGGGCGGGTTCACGGCTGTAAATCTCACGCGGTCAGGCAGCGGGTTTATCGGACCCCAGGGAGAATTTTATAATGAATTTCCCAAGGTCGAGCAATTACGTGTTATGTATACAAAATGAAAAAAGTGCTAAAATGCGGCCCATCAGGTCACATGGCGGCCTTTGATAATTAAATCATCAAACATGGAGGCAGGGAATGAAGAATCAAGTCTATCTACTAATCATTGCGGTCTACGCGCTGGCATTGTCCGGCTGCGCCGAGAACCAGACCAAGGTCGCTGAGGGCGCCGGGATCGGCGGCATACTCGGCGCTGTTGTCGGCGGCGTAGTGGGGCATCAGCAAAAAGGCGACCATGCCATCGGCGGCGCTTTGATCGGCGGTGCTTTGGGCGCGGCCGCGGGTGGCATTGCGGGGTCACAGATCGAGAACAAGAACGCTACGCCCAGACAGGTCCCGGTCGCGTCACGCGCCACTCCGATCTCCCAAATAACGATGCAGCAGATCGTTGATTGGACACAGCAGGGCTTGTCGGGGGATGAGATCATTGCCAGAATCAGGACCACTAATTCAACGTATGCCCTCACGGCTGATGACATAAGTTATCTGCGCAGGGAAGGTGTAAGTCAGCGGGTCATTGAAACCATGCAGACCAGGTAACAGGACTGGACCTGCCAGCTCAAAACAAGAGGTTCGCCATGTTCAGTATAAAAGAAATATCGAAGGTGTCGGCGCTAATTATGGGATTGTCATTATTGGCACCGCCTTCGTTGTCATTCGCCAGGGACAATGGTCGTCACGAAGACCATCATTATTATCGCTATCACGAGCGCCCTTCGTTTGGCCTTCATTTGACCTTTGTTCCCGACGACGCCTTTGTTGTGCGGACAAGGGAAGCGAGATATTACTATTATGATGGGCTTTATTACACCAAAATAGGCGGTGACTTTGTCCTTGTAACCCCGCCGATCGGCGCCGTGGTGGCCGCGATCCCTCCGGAATACCGGCCCATTGTGATCAACGGTATCACGTACTACGTCGATAACGGCACTTATTACATTTACACGCGTTATGGATACCAGGTCGTTCAGCAACCTGCGACAATGACACAGGCACCGGTCATTGTCACACAACCCGCGCCGGCCCCTGTCATCGTTCAGGCATCGATAACACAGCCCCAGCCGGTTGCAACAGCCCCAGCGGCATCTGTAACGGCATCAGCGGCAACTCCCGCGGCCGATGAGGTGTTCACGATCAATATCCCCAACACCAAAAGTGGCGGGTATACGGCGGTAACGATCAAGAGGTCAGGGGCCGGCTTCGTGGGTCCCCAGGGTGAATTCTACGCGGAGTTCCCCAAAGTCGCGCAATTACAGACAGTGTACGGCAAATAGGCAATTCAACCCCCGGGTCTTGCATGGAACTTACAGCACACGTTCTTCTTGACGCTGTTCTGCCAAAACATGCAAGGTCCGGGGTTTTTTGCGTCCTCTTGTTTTCAGCTGCTCTTGTTTTCCCCGGCCAGGCAGCAACAACAGACCAAACCTTCCAACAACTCAAAAGTACCGACATGATCTTTGGCACGATCAGGGCCATGGGTCGCAACCGCATTGATATTTATGATGAGAACACGCGTACCGTCAGGAGTTTCATTTACCTGGACAACTCACCCGGTTATCAAACGGGGGACAGGGTGAGGATCGACTACACGCGCGACAACAATGTGATCCAAAGCATCAAAAAAATGACCGCCCTGGATTATTCCAGGACCGGACAAAATCTTGGTTATATCCTTCACAACACCGGCCCGGCCGATCATTCTAAACCCTGACCAGACAGTAGCTCCTCTTCGTTGTTTTGATCCCAAAATTTCATAAAATAAATTTGCTTTGTTAATTATATATAGTATCTTTTACACAGATATTTTTTTCGAAAAGGAGTTATTATCGAATCCGCAGGAAAGAAAAAAAGTTTTAACCTGGTGATCAGCGCTCTGGTCGTGCTCATACTGATAGCGCTGTTCCAACTTTATCGCGTTAATCTCATCGAACTGTTCGTCATGCCCGGGCCATTGACCAGGGCCCACGCGGCCTACGAAGGGCAGTGTCCAAAATGCCATTCTGCTTTCGACAAGAACAAACAGGATCTGATATGCCTGGACTGCCACAAGGATGTGGCCTCTGACATCACGCTCCATCAAGGCCTCCACGGCCGGCGCGCGGGCGAGGAAGATAAGGCTTGCAAGGCCTGCCACACGGAACATAAAGGCCGCGCGTATGACATTGTCCGTCTGGATAAAGAAACCTTCAAGCATGACCGGACAGACTTCGCGCTCCATGGGGCCCACGCTCTTTCGAGCGTGACATGCCGCTCATGCCATCAACCCGGACGCCCTTACCGGGCTGCTCCCGAAGATTGTTACAGCTGTCACGCCAAGAATGATCATCATCATGAAGAACTTGGTAAAGATTGCGCCCGATGCCACAATGACACCGGCTGGAAAAACGCGCTCTTTGTTCATGCCAAAACAAATTTCCCACTGAACGGGAAGCATGTGAACGTCGCCTGCAATATCTGCCATGTTAATGAAAAATACACCAAAACAGCCGTGGCTTGCGTGGCGTGCCATCTGATCAATGATGTCCATAACAGCCCCCGTGATGCCCGTTGTGAACAGTGCCATTCAACCCGTGGATGGAAGAACATCTCTTTTGACCATGACAAAGGGACCAAGTTCGCCTTGACGGGAAAGCACCTCCAGACGGCATGCGCGGCCTGCCATGCCGCGAATGTTTTTACGACAACCACTCCGACAAATTGTCTGGCGTGCCATAAACTGGACGACACCCATAAAGCCAAGAACGGGACCAAATGCGAACAGTGCCACACCACATCCGGATGGAAAAAGGTCACCTTTGACCATGACCGCGACACGCATTTCTTGTTGTCAGGGAAACATAGGGCTGCCGATTGTGAGGCCTGTCACAGGATAGCTTCGGCTGATATGAAAATCGACAAGGCTTGCCTGTCCTGCCATCAGGCGCAGGATGTGCACAAAGGGCAGGAAGGGAAGGACTGCCAGTCCTGCCACAACGATGCGGGCTGGAAAGTTAACGTTAAATTTGACCACGACAGGACTCGTTTCCAGTTAAAAGGCCCGCATATTGTTCTGGCTTGTAACACATGCCATCTTAGCGCGGCGTTCAAAGACGCTAAACGCGCGTGTTCTTCCTGCCATGAAAAAGACGACACGCATAAAGGTGCCCTCGGTGAAGATTGCGCGCAATGCCATACGGCTGACAGCTGGAAACAGTGGGATTTTAAGCACAATATTATGACAAAATTTTTGTTGACTGAAGCACACGAAACGTTAAAATGCCGCGCTTGCCATAACGCCCCGCTGGAACACGGGACGAGGCTGCCGACAGATTGCGCCAGTTGTCATCAAAAAGATGATGTCCACAAAAGCGCGTCCGCGCGCGATTGTCAGCGTTGCCATAATGCCGGGAAATGGCAGGATGTGTCAAAATTCGACCATGACCTGACTCATTTTCCGCTCATTGGCCAGCATGCTGTCCTGGCATGCACAGAATGTCATCATTCGGCCGCTTATCAAGACACCCAGCCTGATTGTGGTTCATGTCACGCCAGGCAAGATACGCATAAAAGCGCTTTGGGGACGGATTGCGGCCAATGCCACAATCCCAACGGCTGGAAGTTGTGGCAATTCGACCATGACCGACAGACCAAATACAAACTTGAGGGGCCGCACGCGGGGATCAAATGCGCAGCGTGCCATAACAAACCCCTCGCAAAAGGCCGGCATACTTCATCGGATTGTTTCGCGTGCCATGAGAACGATGACGTCCATAAAGGACAATTCGGCGAGAATTGCGGCCTGTGTCATGCCGTTGATACGTTCAAGAAATATTTCATCAGGGATAGTAAATGAGCGATAAACGAATAAACCTTTTGGCTTTCATGACATGGGCGCTGGCTTTCGTCCTGGCGCTGCTTCCTGCAGGAGCACAGGCTGATACCGGAACGTTCGACCACAACACGACGGGCTTTGCCATCACCGGGGCCCATGCCGGGCTGACATGTGAGACGTGCCACGCGCAAGGCCGCTTCAAGAACACGCCCAACACCTGTGACGGCTGCCACACTTCAGGCGCGGGCATCCAGGCCATGTCAAAGCCTGTCAACCACATCAGGAGCAGCGAACGCTGCCAGGATTGCCATTCATCAACAAATTTCAGCAGCAATGTTTCGGTTGACCATAACGCGGTGATCGGCTCATGCCTCAACTGCCACAACGGGACAACAGCGGGCGGGAAGGACATCGGGCACGTCCCGACAGTTGCCAACTGTGACACCTGCCATGTCACTTCCAGCTGGACCAAGGTTAAATTTGATCACAGTAAGGTCATCGGCGTTTGTGCCCGCTGCCATAACGGCCAGAATGCCACGGGCCGGCCGATAAGCCATATTGTCACGACCGATGGCTGTGAAGTGTGCCATACCACCAACAGCTGGGCCGTCAAAAAGTTCGATCACTCCAGGGCATCAGGGACATGTGCCAGTTGCCACAATACGACGACCGCGACAGGAAAACCGTCCCGTCACATCCTGACCAACGATGCCTGCGACACGTGTCACACCACCAACAGCTGGGCCGTGGCTTCTTTCGACCACAAAAGAGCATCCGGGACATGCGCCAGTTGCCACAACGGGACGACCGCGCAGGGAAAATCTCCGTCACACATAAGTTCGACGGCAACCTGCAACAGTTGCCATACGACAACCGGCTGGACACCCCTGACCAAGATGGATCATGCGGCCGGTATCGGCACGTGCGCGAATTGCCATAACGGGCGCGCCGCGACAGGGAAGCCGGCCCGGCATATTGCCACATCAACCGGCTGCGATGCCTGCCACAGCGTCAACAGCTGGGCTGTATCATCATTTGACCACAACAAGACCGGCGGCGGCGCGTGCGCCAGTTGCCATAACGGGACGTCCGCGGCAGGTAAGTCAGCCACACATATCAGCACCGCGACGACCTGTAACAGTTGCCACGCCACATCAGCCTGGACGCCGTTGACAAAAATGGACCACGCGGCCGTGACCGGGACCTGCGCAAGCTGCCATAACGGGACCATCTCCACAGGCAAGCCTGCCAAACATGTCGCCACCAGTGCCACGTGTGATTCCTGTCACAGCACAACCACTTGGGCAGCGGCCTCACTTGACCATAACAAGGTCACCGGGACCTGCGCGAGCTGCCATAACGGGACGTCCGCGACGGGCAAGTCCGCGACGCATATCAGTTCCGCGACGACCTGTAACAGTTGCCATTCAACCTCGGCCTGGACCCCCTTGACAAAAATGGACCATGCGTCCGTTAGCGGAACATGCGCATCATGCCACAACGGATCAACGGCGCCGGGCAAGACCGCCACCCACATTGCCACAAGCGCCAGCTGTGATTCATGCCACAGCATCAACAGTTGGGCGGTATCTTCATTTGACCACACCAAGGCCAGCGGGACCTGCGCGAGTTGTCATAACGGTACTACAGCGACAGGAAAATCGCCAACGCACATCGCTGCCGCAACAACCTGCAACAGTTGTCACACCACATCAGCCTGGACCCCGCTGGCAAGGATGGACCATACGGCGGCGACAGGAACCTGCGCGAGCTGCCACAACGGGTCTGCCGCTACGGGAAGATCGCCCACACATATCGCCACGAGCGCCAGCTGTGACGCCTGCCATGGCACCAACAACTGGGCCGTGACATCGCTGGACCACAGCAAGGTAAGCGGCAGTTGTTCAAGCTGCCACAACGGAACGACCGCGACCGGAAAATCTCCCACGCACATAAGTTCCGCGGCAACATGTAACAGTTGCCATTCGACAACGGCGTGGTCACCCGTGATGAGGCTTGATCACGCGGCGGTGACAGGAGCGTGCGCCGCGTGCCATAATGGATCAGCCGCCACAGGCAAGCCGGGCACGCACATTGCCACAAGCGCCGCCTGTGACGCCTGCCATACGACATCATCGTGGACCGTGTCCCGGCTGGACCATTCCAAGCTCAGCGGGACGTGTTCCAGCTGCCATAACGGCACAACGGCACCGGGAAAATCGGCGAACCACATCGCCTCCGCGACGACCTGCGACAGCTGTCATTCGACCACAGCCTGGACGCCCGTCACCCGCATGGACCATGCCGCGGTGACCGGCACATGTGCCAACTGCCACAACGGGTCGGCGGCGACAGGAAAACCTGCAAATCACATCACCACATCCGCGGCCTGTGACGCCTGCCATACAACGTCGAGCTGGACCGTGTCACGTCTGGACCACTCCAAGGTCAGCGGCACATGTTCCAGCTGCCATAACGGCACGACCGCCTCGGGGAAGCCGGCCAATCATATCGCCTCCGCAACAACCTGCGACAGTTGCCATTCAACCTCAGCCTGGTCGCCCGTCACCCGCATGGACCATGCCGCGGCGACCGGCACCTGCGCGAACTGTCACAATGGCTCAACGGCGACAGGGAAGCCGGGGAACCATATCGCAACATCAGCGTCCTGTGACTCCTGCCACACAACATCGAGCTGGGCCGTGTCACGCCTGGATCACTCGCGGGTCAGCGGCTCTTGTTCAAGCTGCCATAATGGCACCACGGCCACCGGGAAATCGCCAAACCATATTGCTTCGGCAACGACCTGCGACAGCTGTCATTCGACCTCGGCCTGGACCCCCGTGACGCGGATGGACCACAACGCGGTGAGCGGTTCATGCGCGAATTGCCATAATGGCACAAGCGCGAGCGGTAAGCCTCCGACCCATATCACGACGAACAATATTTGCAATAACTGCCATACGACCGTTTCCTGGAGCTCTGTCTCAAGGGTAGACCACACCTCGGTGACAGGGTCATGCTCCAGTTGCCATAACGGCTCGACGGCTCCGGGTAAGAACGCCACGCACATCCCGACATCGACGAGCTGTGACGCCTGCCACAACACCAATGCCTGGACCCCCGCGGTTTTTGACCATGGCGGCGTTTCTGCGGCATGTTCCACCTGCCACAACGGATCATCCGCTACAGGCAAATCGGCTAACCACATCAGTTCCGCGAGCACCTGCAACAGTTGCCACTCGACCGTGGCCTGGACACCGGTAGCACGCGTTGATCATACAGCGGTCACGGGAACATGTTCCTCGTGCCATAACGGATCAAAAGCTACAGGAAAAGGAGCTTCCCATTTAAATACCACCAATAATTGCGGCAATTGCCATTTGACCTCAAGTTGGAATGTTTCAAGCAGCAAATTCAACCATTCAGATGCATCCGGAACTTGTTCCAGCTGCCATGATGGACAATCGCATGACGGCATCCAGATCACTGGAAAGTCGCATGATCATCCGCGTACCACACAAGACTGTGGCGCGTGTCACTCAACAAGAACATTCAACAAGTAAGAAAGACTATCGTGCTCACTATAAAAAATATATCCGGCTCAACGTTCGTGAATAAAACTTTTCTTCAAGAAACACTGGCCAACGGCGTCAGATCATTAACAGTCTTCCTAAGCATTTGGTTACTTTCCGTCGTACCTGCTTATGCCGGCGCCATGGAAGATATCAAGATCCAGACAATTTCCGAAGGTTACAAGATCGAGATGAACTCGCTCTATTCCTACCGCTTCAAGAATGCGTCACCCTCCGGGAAAGCGAGCAAGTTCTACATCCAGTTAAAGACCGTCGACCATTCAAAACTGGACCAGGAGGATCTCGACATCATCCATTCGAACCTGATCCCTTCCTGGGATCACTCCTCAGGCATCCCGTTGAACAATATCACTTTCGATGGCAATGACACGGAAAACCCGCAGATCATCCTCGATTTTAACGAAGATGTTACGATCGATGTGCATGACAGCGCGGATATGAAAACCGTGACCATCAGGGTAACTACAGCCCAGCCGCCGCAGGGGGCCGGGCTCGAAGCCAGGAAAGCAGGGGAATTGGCATTGCCTGAAGCCCCTCTAGACCAGCCTGAATCTTCGCTCATGCGGGAAGCCAAAGATGCGCTGGTGAAGCCTGATTATGACGCCGCGGTCCAGCTATATTTGAAAGTCCTTCTGACAGCTCAAGGAGAATTGAAAAAACAGGCGCGGGAATTGTTGGGTGTCGCGCGGGAACGCAACAAGCAACTGGCCCACGCGGCCGCTGAATACAGCCAGTACCTTAAAGAATATCCCGAAGGCCCCGACGCCGACCGTGTCCGTCAACGCCTGGCGGGTGTTGTTACCTCCACCCAGGCCGCCCAGGCCCCTCTCAAGGAACCTGCCGGCGCCAGCAGAAAGATCGCCGAGTCCGTGTGGTCATCGCAGTATTTCGGCAGCGCGTCCCAGTACTATTACAGGGACATGTTAAAGATCAAAGGAAGCAAACAAAACGACACGTTGAACAACCTTGCCAGCGACGTTGATATCAACGGGCGGTGGAAGAGCCGGGACCTCGAGATCAAGGCGCGTTTCAGCGGTGGAAAAACACAGAATTACCTCAGCGGCAGCAAGAATGAGAATCGCTTGAGCGCCATGGCCGTTGATATCAAGTCCAAAAAACTCGGTTTCTACGCGCGCGCCGGACGCCAGACACTCTCAACGGGCGGCGTATTGGGTCGTTTTGACGGTGTCCATGTGTCCAAGCAGATAACCCCAGGGATAAAGCTCAACGTTGTCAGCGGTTATCCGGTTGATAGCGTGAAAATATCACGGGTGATCACGCAGAAACTGTTCGAAGGGATCAACATCGACTGGGGGATCCCCAAAGCGCGCTGGACATTCAATACCTTTGCCATTGCCCAGCAGAATTCAGGCTTGACGGACCGCCAGGCGGTGGGCGGCGAGGTCAGGTATTTTGACCGGAAAAAATCGCTCTTCACACTTGTCGATTATGATACATATTTCCAGAGGCTCAATATCGCGTCCACCAACATGCGTTACACCTTGCCGACAAAGACCACGCTCAGCTTGACGGCAGACTACCGCAAGTCGCCTTTGATCACAACGAACAACGCGATCCAGGGGATGGGTGTCGCGAATATATCCGACCTTAAGTCCACTTATACCAGAAAAGAGCTGCGCCAACTGGCCATTGACCGCTCGACGAACAGCAAGTCGGCCACGGCCGGTGTGAGCCAGGACATCAGGGAAAATCTCCAGTGGACGGGTGAAGTCTCGGTCTCCGCGCTCGAAGGTATGATCACGTCCGGCGGGGTTGAAGGCTCCAATTCAACAGGGCCGGACTGGACCTATTCAACCGAACTGAACATCAGCAACCTTATCAAAGAGCAGGACTCTTTGATCCCGGGCCTGGTGTTCACCGACGCGCAAACATATTATGATTACGCGTTCAACCTCAACGCGCGTTACCCGCTGACGGCCAAAACCAGGATCAATCCGCGTTTTCATACGGACTTTAAAGACACGAAAGCGTCAGCCGACGAACGCTGGGCTTATCGTCCCGAAATGCGCCTGGAGTACAGCCTGACAAAGTTCGCGACACTGGAAATTGACGGCGGAACAGAGTGGGTCAGCGAGATCGCGTCGGGCATTAAGTCCAAATCGCGTGAAATGTTCATTACTACCGGGTACAGGCTGATCTTTTAGTAATAGCATTGTGCTTTTTATGGGAGATCCAGGAATGTCGCATGCTCGGTCATGGCGGCGTTGTGTATCCGCCGTTATCCCGTTACTTATCCTGGGCGTTGGGCTCGATGCCCGCGCCCAGGATATTCCCTCCAGGCCATCGCCAATGGATGAAGCCAGGCGTGCGATCCGCGCGAGAGATTACACACTTGCGCTTACGCTATATTCCGGCCTGGCCGATCAGGGCGATCCCGACGCGCTATACCAACTCGGCGCTCTTTACGAGACAGGGAAGGGAGTTCCCAAAGACTACCCGACGGCTTTTTCATGGTATAAAAAGGCTGCTGAAAAAGGCAACGCCAAAGCCCAATTCAATGTCGCCTCCATGCTCGAATCCGGCCGGGGAGTGCTTCAGGGTATTCCCGAAGCCTTATCCTGGTATAAAAAATCAGCCGGCCAGAATTACACCCCCGCTGTCGACCGCCTGGCGGATATCAAGATTAACGGCACGACATCTCTTCGGATCAAAGAAACATCTTCCTCTGAAACCATAAATGCCCTCAAGCCATCGGCCATACTTTCATCGCAGCAACAACTGCATGACAGGGCCATGCAAGCCGTCAACAACAAAGACTTCGCGCTAGCCGTGAACCTCTATAAAACCCTTGCTGATCAAGGGGACCTTGAATCTGAATACCGGCTGGGACAGCTCATCGAAACTGGCAAAGGGACCGCTTCAAGCTATCAGGACGCCTTGTCCTGGTACACAAGAGCCGCGGGTAAGGGGTTCAGTCCGGCGATCGAAAGGCTAAAAACAATACAACAGCAGGCCCGGTGGGGCCAGAACGACCCTGACCTGCCGCGCGAAGAACTTTTCTTATCAGCGATCAGGAACGCGCGCAAAGATGATTTTGACCGGATCATCGCGGCTGGCCTGAACATCAATTACAAAGACCGCAACGGACGCACGGCTCTCATGGAAACCGTGGCGCGCGGCCTGACGGCATGGCTTCCCGACGTCATCCGAAAAGGAGCTGACCCCGACATCCTCAGTAATGACGGTGACAACGCGCTGCTGCTTGCGGTGCAAAAGAAAGACTTCACGTCAGCCGAAATGCTGCTAAAAGCCGGCAGCAAGATCGATTTCCCCAATACTAAAGGCCTGACACCTTTGATGCTGGCAGCCTGGCAGGACGACCTTCCCATGGTCAAGTTCCTCATCAACCAGGGAGCGGATGTCACCCGGACCACCAGCAACCACGAGAATGCCTTATCCATCGCTTTACTGAAAGGGTATAAAGATGTCAGTGAGGCCCTCCTGGCCACAGGTAAAGTTATGTTGCCGTCTACCGGGGTCGATCCTTCTCTTTTAAAAACCACGGCGACAAGAACGCCCCTCATCCTGGCCGTATGGCGAGGGGAAAAGGATATCGTCGACCTTTTGATCCTCCAGGGGGCTGATGTCAACGCGACTGATACAGAAGGTCAGACACCGCTAAGCCGGGCCGCATGGCGTGGCAACCTGGATATTGTCGCGCGCCTGCTCAAAGCCGGAGCACGCGTGAATGACGGGCTCAACCCGGAAAAAACTTCGCCCTTGATCCTTGCGGCGGGTAATGGCCATGAAGCCGTGGTCAACCGCCTTATCCAGGAATATGGCAGCCACGAAAAATTCCCGCGCGTTTTTGACAAGGCCCTGGCTGAGGCCATTGCCAACGGCCACGGCCCCGTTGCCAAGTTGCTTTTAAATGCCGGGGCCAGCTGGGACATGACATCTGGCGGCGCATTGGGGCCGTTCCTGGCCGCTGTCAAGATGGGAGACGTTGATCTCATCGATATCTTCCTCGCGCGAAAAATGGATATCAACACCAGCGACGCGTCGGGCCGCACCGCGCTCATGATCGCCGCCGAGAACGGTCACCAGGAGGCCGTTAAATTCCTTCTTGGGCGCAAAGCTGATACAACGCGCCGCAACAACGAAGGCCATACGGCCTTGTCTTTCGCCGCGCACGCCGGCAGCATTGAGTGTGCTTTGTTGCTGGTCAGCTCAGGAGCCCTTGTCAATGTGGCCAGCAACGATGGCAATACGCCCCTCATGCTGGCCGTCGACGCGGACGCCGCGGATGTGGTCGCTCTGTTACTGGGCCATCGGGCGGACGTCACACCGATGAACAAAGCGGGGAACTCGGCGCTCGCTTTGGCCGTCAAACGCAACAACAGCGTTATTGTCAAGACTCTTCTAAAGCAAGGAGCGAACCCGTTTTTGCCTGTCAGGATCATGGATGCCGCCCCGTCCGAAATGAAGCGCCTCCTTGCCAGGCACATGACCCTCTTGAAATTCCTGATGAACATCATTTATTAGTAGGACCATATGCCGGATATCATTAAAAATTTGACACTGAGATTTGCGCCCGCCTGGGCCAGGGGCGTTAAGCGCTATGACGCATTAAGCCCTTCGCTTTTTAATTTATTCCTCGTCGTCGCGGTGGTCGCGGGGTGGCGGTTAAGCCGCCATGAGCTCATCACACCGACACATGGCCAGGGCCTCATCTACGGGTTTGTCGGTACCGGCATGATGCTCCTGTTATTTGTCTACCCATTACGCAAACGCGTCAAAACGCTGACTGTTATCGGCACAATGAAACAGTGGTTCCAGTTGCACATGACGCTGGGATTACTCGGGCCGTTGCTCATCCTTTACCATTGCAATTTCCATCTCGGCGCCTTCAACAGCAACATCGCTTTGTTCTCGCTCCTGATCGTGTCCGCCAGCGGGGTGGTGGGCAAACATATTTACATCAAGATCTGCCAAAGCTTGAACGGGGAGAGGACGACACTGGTCAACCTTCAAAAATCTTTCGCGCAATCAAAGGAAATAACATATCATCATTTTACTTACATTCCCCTTATCAAGCAGGAACTGGATTCTTTTCTGGCAAAAGTCATCACGCCGACGAAGGTGCTGTCGGTCAGTTTCAGGAGGGCGCTGGAAGTCAGCCACGAGGCGCGCGTGACCCGGCACGAGATACGCCGCGCGATCGACGCCTACCTCCAGGAACATGCCCTCAAGCGCCACTGGTCGCTCCGCCGCCGGCAACTGATCCTTACCCAGATGGAACGCAAAAGCCATGGCTTTTTACGGCAAGCGGTTACCGTCGCGGAATTCAATTTCTATGAACGTGTTTTTTATTTATGGCACGTGCTTCATCTGCCGTTGACGTTCATTTTTATTTTTACGGTCGTGCTTCATGTCCTTTCCGTGAACAGGTATTGAAAAACATCCTTGACCACCGCAAATGTGTGTGGTAGCTTAAAATAACCCCGAACAAGAAAATGATCATTACAGAAAGGATCGTTACATGAGCCTGAACAGCGTCAACATCATGGGGAACCTGACAAGGGATCCGGAACTAAAAATACTCGCGTCCGGCAAATCTGTCTGCGGCATCTCGATCGCCAATAACCGTGTTTATACCAAGAACAATGAGAAGGTCACGGAAGTTTCATACTTTGATATCGATGTCTGGGGGCCTATGGGCGAAAATTGCGCCAAGTACCTCAAAAAAGGCAGCGGCATCATTGTTGAAGGCCGCCTCAAGCAGGACCGCTGGGAAAAAGATGGCAAGACCCAAAGCCGCGTCAGGATAGCGGCGAACAGCGTCCACTTCATGCCCAAGAGAGAAGGCTCCGGACGCGGGCCTCAGGATGGCTCAGAGGCTGAGTCATCTGGAGCGGTGAGCCCTGATAATATCGCGTGGGAAGAATAATTTCCTGGAGAATAATACGTTATTGGTCACAAGAAAGCTGGTGAGCGTGCAAGCCGCTCAAAACCTGCTTTCCTGTGTGCGAAGTTAACATAACGTATATTATAGGAAGTTGTTTATAGGGGCTGCAAAAGCTTTTCGAGTATCCTGGCGTTGCCTGATGGCATGGCGTATTCCTGAAGTTCTTTCACGCCGACCCATCGTTGGTGCTTCTTTAGCTTGAACTGACCTGCACCCAGCGCCGCCTGGAAAGCTATCAGATGGACTTTGTTGGTCGTGTAATAATGCCGCACACGGCAGAATTCCTCCCCTACAAGGCAGGAACACTCCAGTTCCTCTAAAAGCTCCCGTGCAAGGGCCTCTTGAAGGCTTTTATCGGTCTTTTCGACCTTGCCACCAGGAAACTCCCATAAACCAGCCAAAAGGCCGCCCGCAGGCCTTTGCTGGATCAGGTATTTGCCATTCCTGCGGATCAGGCCAATAACAGCCGTTATCTGGCTGATCTCGACCTTTTTCGGGGTCGGGATCTGCTCCTGACAGCCTTCCTTGAATGCCTTGCAATAACTCTTGAGCGGACATGCGTCACATCCTGGTTCATTCGTGGTGCATGCCTGGGACCCAAGCTCCATCAACGCCTGGTTAAAATCGCCACAGCGCTTAAGCGGTAAAACATTATTCAAGAATAGCAATAATTCATTGTCCAGCGACGCCACAGCCGGCCCATGGATATTTAACAACCGCATCACGATCCGTCGCACATTGGCATCCACCAGCGGCACGCGCGCATCGAACGCGATGCTGGCCACGGATGCCGTCATGTAAGGCCCGAACCCCGGCAATTTCCGCAAAGTTTCCGGGTCGGACGGTAAAACACCCCGATGTTCGGCCATAACGATCTGCGCTGACCTGTGAAAATTCCTGGCACGATTGTAATAACCAAGCCCCTGCCAGGCCTTAAGGACCTTTTCAATAGGCGCCGACGCAAGGCTGTTAATGTCAGGAAAAATCCCCAGCCACCGGTCATAATAGCCCAGCACGGTCTTGACCGTTGTCTGCTGCAGCATGGCCTCCGAGACCCATATTTTATAGGGGTCTTTGGTGCCGCGCCACGGCAGCGAACGCGCGTGCGCGTCATACCATTTCAGGAGTTTTTTTGAAAATAATTTATCAGGCATGGACCAACTGGACATAGTTGGATGAAAGGGATATTTCAGCGCGGCTGCCGTAGGTGAACGGGAACTTGATGTGCGCCCCGTCGACAAAAACCCGCCCGTGCGGCATGAAGGACACCAGGACGGCTTTCTGAGGGCGCTTGACAAGGCCGCCGCTCAGGCGGTACGGCACGCCCTTGACCTGGTAAAGCTCCCGCGGATGGTACTGGAAATCAGTAGAAGACAAAGGCATGGCCTTCCCGCCAGCCGAAAGCATGGCCCCCGTGGACCCCGCTGCCGTCGAGAACCATATCCCGGAATCCCTCTGGTCCTCCCTGACTCCCCCGATGGTCAACGCGTAGCGGCTCATGGCCGCGGGATTGGCGTGGCAGATCAGGATATCATTGAGGCATTCGACACGACGGGTCCTGCCGGCATCCTTGAGGCGTATCTGAAGCTTGTACAAACGGCAGGTCTTCAGCTTTGATCCGAGCAGCTGCTTTAGTTTAAGTTCAAAATGCGCCGCGTCGGTACAACAGAATTCACCGATACTCCAGGCAGGATCGGAATTGACGCCAAGGATGACCTGGCGCCGGTTGACCCAGCGCGCGGCCTGCAGGACCGTCCCGTCGCCGCCGACCGTGACGATCACGTCATACGGGCTGTAATCCTTGAACTTGCCCCGGGCGTATTTCCGGTACGGGACATCGTACTTTTTCAGGATCTTTTCAATGGAGCTTAGGGCTTCATAATGGGCCAGATGGTTATGCAGGAACTTGCGGGTGTTATGGTGCCGGCCTGAAATTTTTCCAGCCATCGCCAAAGCACTACGCTTATAGATAAGAAGGACCCTGGGTTTTTTCATAGAAATGTCAGATCTTTTTAAGAAACTTCCTTAATTCCGTGTAATTCCGTACCACATGGTCAGCATCCTTAAGATAGCGCCGTGGCAGGGATGTTTCAATGGCCACGCATTTCACCCCCGCCTTGACCGCGGAAGTGATCCCAAAAGGGGCGTTCTCGATCACAAGCGCCTCTCCCCCGGTGATCTTCAAGGATCCAAGCGCCTTGAGATACGGCTCCGGATGCGGCTTACCATTCCTGACATCACTGCCGCAGACGATCACATCGAACGCCTTGATGAGGGCATCCGGAAGTATCTTTTCAACCTCATGCCGTGCCGTTCCGGTAACAAGGCCCGTCTTAAGCCCGTCATGATGGCATTGTTTAATAAAACGTCTGGCCCCGGGCACAAAGCGCGTACGGACGATACGCTTGAACAAACGCTCTTTCTTCAATAAAAGCTCTTTCGCCACAGCCACACCAACAGGTTTGCCGTATTTGGCCGATATCTCCATCACGCTGTCGAGGCCTTTCTGGCCTTCACGCCGGTAAATCTCAAAGCGCGACACCTTGATGCCAATATCCGCGAAAACCTTGGCCCAGGCGCGGTAGTGCAACGGCATGCTCATCGTGATCACGCCGTCCATATCAAAAATAATAGCTTTTAATGGTTTCATAAATTAGAATACTTTTTAAGTATAACATAGCCGTATAGACGTCAATCGCAACTTCAAATATAAATGCCATCCACCGACCTTCTCCTGCACGTTTGTTGCGCGCCATGCTCAGCCGGGATCATCGAGACCCTGCTGGATGAAGGCCAGGGACTGACCCTCTATTTCTATAACCCCAATATCCACCCGTTCGAAGAATATGAACGCCGTAAAGCTGAGGTAAAGCGCTTTTCTGTCAAAAAAGGCGTCCCTTTCATTGACGCGGACCACGACCCGGATAAATGGATGCTGCGGGTCAAAGGGCTTGAAGATGAAAAGGAACGCGGCCGCCGTTGTCAGGTTTGCTTTGATATGCGCCTTGAACGGGCTGCATTATATGCCCATGATAACGGCTTTAAGGCGCTGGCCACGACCAATGGCATTTCCCGCTGGAAAGACCCCCGGCAGGTACGGCTGGCCGGGGTTAATGCCGTGGCCCCCTATGCGGGGCTTGCCTTCCTTGATAGGGACTGGCGCAAGGGCAAAGGCATTGAACGGATGCAGGCTGTTTCAAAGAGAGAGGACTTCTACCGGCAAAAATACTGCGGCTGTGAGTACTCGATCCTGAAATGAAAAAACCCCGTAAGTTTTTTCCTTACAGGGCTTTAGGATCGAGATCAAAATATCTTCAGATGAGAATATCGATATTATCCCAACCGAAGATCTCGCGCTGAGCCTGGTTGATCTTGATCGGCTTGTCTTCTTTCCATTCAGCCATAATATACCTGCCTTTCCTGATTGTTACGAAAATATAAGCGTCATTGAACTAACTTACTGCCTTAAGTACCTACAATATACACTATACCCGGACAGATTGCCAATATTTTTTAATAAACCATGGCTCAGGAAGGAACCCCCTCTTCAGCCTCAACCTTCACCGGGTCAAGCTGGCCGGTCTGGAGGTTCTCGTTGCCGCTGTTGGGGTCAAGCCCCAGGAGCGGCTTTAAATTCACAGGCTGAGGAACTCCAACCGGCACAGGAACGATCCCGCGCAGGTCCTTCTGTAACTGGATAAGCTGAGCCGGGTCGAACTTCGGCATACCGGACGCGTCCGTGCCAATGACCTTGAGATAATCCCCCTGGCCGAGGTCGATACCGCCTTGTATATCCTTTTGGGAAGTCCCGACTGTCCCGGCACTATCACTGCCTGGGAGATTCTTCTTCTGCATAAGTTTATTGATTTGCCTTCTATAAAGAGGTTCGCCAGAATCTGTCTTAACATCTTGACCCGAAGGAAAGGATTCACGCATGAGCTCATCGATCCTCCTCCTGTATGGAGGCACAAAATCATCTCGTTCTGTTATTTTAACTTGGGCAGAAACTTCATTCACGGGCTTACTCTCAATAAATTGCTCGATCAGCCCTCTCCATCCTGTAAGAAAAATCTTTTTTTCCTCATCATATTGATTGGAATTAACCTGCGCGTTGATCTCATTTAATAAACGCGCCAACCGCTTCTTGCTAAAATTTTTAACATTAAAACGATCAACAAATGCCATAAATTCTTCCTGAGAGCCGCTTAATTCAATATATCGTTTGAACAATGAAGTTTCGTTAAGAAAGACCACATCTTCCCATTTCTTTCTGTCTTCTTTTTTAAAATGCAACTCTTTATGCGCAACGACAAGATCTGTATCGTACATTGGCGCGACAATTTCATCGTTCAATGTCTGACAAATGTTTTGCACATCTACGTCCTCCACACCATCCAAATGCACCTTTGAATAGTCAGTGATTTTCTTAAATTCATCCTGGATCACGCCAAGCTCATCGATCCACTTATTGGTTAACATCACATTCCAATCCTTTGGCGAAAAATCATCTTTGTTAACCGCACGCAACTCTGGCATTGTATAACGGATCTCTTGTTTAATAAGGTCAGTTGCCAGGTCAGAATAAGGATCTTTCCAGGAACGCTGAATTAATAACCAAAGAGCCAATTGTTTAATTGCAGGCGAAAATCTCGAATCACTTGAAACCACCGCTGCCATCGCATCACCAAAAAGCCCGTGTTTTACGTTATCGATAATAAATGCAGCCTCACGTTGTTCGGCAGCACTCAATGCCGTGAATAAAAGGGTGATCGGCGATGCCGCGAAATCCGTCGTTTGTGACCGGTCTTTATTGAATTCCTTGATTTTTTCATCCAAGAAGCTTTGTATTTCTCCCGGCTTTTTAATACTTACGCCGGAGTCTATACCGGCTACTTTTTCAATGATCGGAGTTAACAATCGCAGACCCACGGATTTAAACTTTGTAACGCGATCAAATGACTGGTTCTTTGTCTCCTGATAAATGACCTTTTCAACATAATAGAAATATGCATCCCAAAAAGCAGCGGCACTTAAAGAGTATTTCGAGAAGATCTTATCTAACCTGACCTCTTCCAGACTAGCTGGTTTCCTGCTCTCCTGCGCGCCATCCTCCTGCACGCCTGTTGATAATTCAAATTCCTTATCATCAACTAATTTTTGCAACTCCAATATCATTGCTGTTAGTTCAGGATTTCCGGAAAGATTACCCGAAGAACCTTCAAAACCAATCTGATCCCGTATCGCATCACGCAAAGCATTTAACTCAATCCGTACCCAGTCTTTCTTCTTAAAATTGTCGATAAGCATCTGAACGCTGCGGACATGGTCAAGATTCTTCGAATACATTTTTTGCAATGTATCTCCCTGTGCGTAATCAGCGTTGACGACAGCCCTGAATGTTGTGAACAATTGTTCTTTTTGCCCACCCGAGAACTCAGCTATCGAAAAAATAGAATTTTTCCCTATAGCAAGAACATCTTCTTTACTATTGCTCCAACCATGAAAAAATGCCAACGCTTGGGTTCTTGTCGGAGGATCAATCGCAAGAAACGCCAAGGCTTCAAAATTGTTGTTTGCGGCCAATTGGCCTGCCAAAGCGTCCCTCTCTTGATTGGTCATACGTGAATAATTTAGTACTCCAAAAGAGGATACCCCGGTCTGGATCATTTCTCGCAGCGTTCGATCATCCATGGCAAGCCATCCGGCAACTTTAGTGACGACAGACTTCGCCCTATTGGAAACATCCCACAGAGCCTCCCTAGCTTTAATTTTGCGAAGGAAGATTACCGCACGAAGTTTTTCCAAACGACTTCTTTCATCGTCCTGAACAACATTAAGTGCGGCACTACGATAATACGCATATAATGCAGTATACAAAGCCGAACCACTGTATAAAGGCAGAACACTCTTAACAACTAACTTATAATCCATTGGTATTTGTCCTAATGTGACAACCGCTGTCTCAGCCACAATTCCTAAAATACCCAACACTGTCGGCATAACCCACGCAGATGTAACACCATCAAAATTCAGAAATCTTGACATTCCTAAAGGGCTATTCATAGCCGAGATAAGATCTTTGTTCTCGTCAGAGCTTAACTCAGGAAGATCGAAATATTTGGAAGTCTTATTTCCGGCAATATTATTTTTCGTACGTTCAACAGCGTTCTGTGCCTGCTTAAGAACAAGTTGAAAAGGGACCACGGTTAGTGCTTTCCCTAATTTTCTAAAAAAATCAAACCCAAGTTCAATTTTATTTTTTATATCAGGATTCATCGCCCGATCAAGAACGGCTCCACCCGAAAAATACTTACGCGGCAGGGACTCCTTTGTCGTGCTGTCGAACTCTTCCTTAATATAGTTGTAAACACCCTTCTGGTAGGCCTGCAGGTACTGGGCATAAACCTGTTCCCGCGCGTTCTTTTCAGCAATATCGATGCCTGCCACCTTGTTGGTACCCGCGTAAACCTGGTTCAACAGGCTGTCTTTCAACGCATGCTTGTACCATCCGGCCAGGATCAGGGAATTGAATATCTGCCGCAGGGCCGCGAAATTCTTGCCCTCGTTGACTTCCTTCTCCAACACGGGCAGTATCACCTCACGCACCACATCCCGCGCCAGGTCGATGGTCTGGGAATTCCCCGCGTCAGCCATGGGGGCCGCGGCACCGTTAAGCGCATTGTAATCAGCCTCGAGCATAACCTTCAAATGCGCCTTGGTCACAAAAGCATTCCCATCGTGCTGGTACACTTCAGCCACGTCAGGCGTGATCCACACCTTGTTGAAGGTGTCCACCGGGATATCGGTCGTGCCGAATTTCGCGTTCACGCGGCTGTAGATCTCATCCCAGAACTTGCGGCCAAGGTCTTTTTCCGGATACATCAAAGTGGACGTTATCTGCTTGAGGATATAGTCCTGCGCCAGCATGTCGCGACCCGCGTCCGTATGACTGAGATCATCGGCCATGATACGGTTGTTCTCAACCGGCGAAAGGTTGACCCACAGCTCCTTTTCCGGCACAGCGAGGCCGGTCAGGAAATATTTCACAAGCTTGGTGGTCTCATCGGTCAAAGCCTGACCTTTGAGATCAGAATTGCCGTTATCAACGATAAAATCGAATAAAAGGGGGTCTTCGGGATGAATGGAGACGCCTTTGAGCACGACCGGCGTATAAACCCCGGACAAACCGATCATCTCACCCGGTTGGGGCAGGTTGAATACGGCCTGGGCATAGGTTGGCGGCACAAGGCTTGTTAAGATGAAAGCGGCCATTACAAACAGGCTTAACGACTTTCTTACCAAGGCCTTACAAGATAATTCTTCAATAGAACGTACCATAAAAACTCCTGTTTTCAGGTTTTTAAATATAGTCCAAAATGTCAACGAATGAAAGACGACAGAATAAATATATACTATAAAAGAGGGCTGCGTCAAGGGTAGGGGGAAAATATAATGCTTAACAGTCAGAGAGGATATCGTAGAACGTAGGGGCCGACCTTGTGTCGGCCCAATAAACCTAACGAGTATTATAAATAACCGCATTCACTAACGGGAGGACACAAGGGCCTCCCCTACGCCCACTAAACATAAATTCACTTATTGTTTGCAGTTAACTGGGCACGAATTTACTAAGTACAGCCCCGGTCTTAAAAACTGCTTCCGTGAATTCTTGTAGCTTCAGCCCCTTGATCCCGGCCGCCACCTCATAGGCCAAGCGCAGGGTGCTGACGTAATCCGCGGATGTGGTCCATTTTGTCTGATAAGGAAAATCGGTCTCAATGAGAATTCGGTCAACAGGTGTTGCCGCCACAAGAGGCTTTAAGATGTCATCGGGTTTGAGCAATTGTTTGGCTGAGAAACTGGCGTACCCGCCAAGAGACAGAACCTCAGCAAGGATCTCCGGGGTCCCGTAGAAGGAATGCGCGCAGAACGCGAGGCCCCCGGCATTCTCTTTGATCAACGCCAGCGTATCCGGCCATGCCCTGACGCAATGAAGGGCGAAGGGCCTTGAAAACTCACGGGCGATCACCAGATGACGCCGGAATATATCTTTCTGGACATCCATGTCGATGTTCTTGCGGGTTCTGTCCAGCCCGGTCTCGCCCACGCCGGCACCGGGATATTTCTCAAGAAGGGCGCGCAGGTCATTCTCCCAGCCAGGTGTCGGCATGTCCGCAAACCAGGGATGTATCCCGAAGAACGGGACTAAGCCATGGCAACGGGAAGCCAGGGACTCGACCATAGGCCAATCGGCCGGCGTGATCGCGCAACCAAAGAAACGGTCAATGGCCTGCGCCGATGCCGCGTTCAAAAAATCATCAATAAATGCACTGTTCTTCAGGTCCTGGATATGGATGTGCGCGTCCTGGAGCATAGCTAGGGCCTGGGGGCATCCTTAACGAAAAGAGGCAGGGAACGGATATTCTCACCATCGACCAGCAATTCCAGCGAATACTCCCCCGGCTTGATAAGGTTCAATGCCTGGATGTTAAGCACGATATCGGCAGAGGCCGTGCGCTGGGTTTCGGGCATCGTAATGGAAAATGACCCGCTGGCCGGCGGCAGGACATTCACGCCGTCCGCGTCCATGAACCGGACCACCAAAGCATGATCGCCCTGCTCCAGCGATAAAAATCGCATCCTCACCGCCACCGCGCAGTGCGGATACAGGGCCGGGAATTGCCTGACCCAGATGGTGTCAAACGCCCCAAGGATGTTCAGCTTTCCATTCTCGCTCGTCGCGGCATCGCTGATGGAAAAGATCTCAACTTGCATACAAGCCCCCGGATTCGTGGTTCATTCCGTCCTGGGAATGTTCCTGATATATTGTTTTAAAGCCGGATTGACGATCAGGCTCCCGTAATGGAACACAATACAGGCGCCCGCTCCCGAATCCTTGCAAAGGTTGAACTGCCGGATATAAACATCTGATGTTTTCGGGAACTTGTACGCGGGCGTGGCCAGGTATATTTTTCTGAAGTCCCGCACCCTTTTCCTGGCGTCCTCGATGTCCTTGCTGAATTCTTCAACCGTTTCCGGATAACTCATGGCCGTCACGAATTCCGCGTAGCCCTTGTCGATCCATGACGGCCAGTCCTGGAACGCTTCGTTGTAGGCGCGGGAATAAGACATGCACCCTGTCGTTGAAAGATGCAGGTTATCGTTGAGGGATCGCGCCCGGCGCACCAGTTTGCGCAGGAGCTCAGTAACCTGATCCCTTTTCCATTCGCGCCACGCCGGGGTATTTTCGTTGAACACCTGAAGTTTAGTGGCCTTCTTGAATCGCCCGACATTCATCTCGGTGTAACCATAAGCCGGATGTGAATCTGGATAACGGATATAATCGAACTGAATGCCGTCGAGCTCGGGATACGACCGCACAACTTCCTCGACCATATTGGCCAGTTCCTTGCGTACGCGCAAGTCCCCCGGCTCAAGGAAATACTGGCCGTCGATCTCATAGTCCTTGAGAGAAACTTTGGGCTCTAAATTCCTTGTCAGGATACTTGGGCCGTATTTCTTCAGCAGCGGCGACTGGGTATTCTTGCTGAGGCTCAGCACGTTGAGCCAGGCATGAACCTGGATATTCCTGGCATGAGCCAGCCGGATCAGGAGAGCGAACGGGTCTTCTCCAACGCTCTTCAATGCTCTTCTGTACTGCTCCTGCTCGGCCATCCTGGACGGGAACCAGGCCCGGTTGGCGCGGTAGATCTGGACAAAAAGCGTCGTGACCTTCGCTTTCTGGGCGAAAGCGACAAGTTCATTGATCTGGCTCTTGCTGGCCAGCACCGGCTCTTTATCAATGAGCGTGACGAATATCCCGCGAGGAGCGGACTGGTCGGCAAAAGAGCGCTCGGCCACCGTCAATAACATCGCGAGGCTGAACACAGTGCAAAGAAACATCCGTTTAAGATTGATCCGTGCTCTTGTCATAGGAAGTAGTCAAACTCGAGTTCCTGCCGCGACTGCCGTGTCACGCGGATGATGTGGGCCGGGGATCGCGCGGGGTCGAGTTTAACGAAATTCTTATCGCCGTTCCAGGTGAACTTCTCGCCGCTCAGGAGGTCTTCCGCCGCGTAAGAACGGTCTGGGGCTATCCCGAATTCATGCAACGGCAGTTCGATCAGCCCGCCCTGCGCCTGGCGCGGATCAAGGTTAACGACGACAATAATGATGTTGGAAAAATCCCCCGTGGCCTTGTAATACGCCAGGAGCTGTTCATTGCTGATCCCGCAAAAACGAATATTACGGGTCATCTGCAGGGCCGGATTCTCCCGCCGGATCTTGTTGAGCCGCGCGAGGAGTTCCTTGATGTTCCCCGGACGGTCCCAGTCCCAGGCCTTGATCTCGTACTTTTCAGAATGGTTATATTCTTCTTTCCCAGGAAAAGGCTCATTCTCGCAAAGCTCGAACGCAGGGCCGTAGATGCCGAAATTCGACGACAACGTGGCGGCCAGCACCGCGCGCATGGTGAAGGCCGTCCTCCCGGCATGCTGAAGGTGTTCCGCCAGGATATCGGGTGTATTGGGCCAGAAATTCGGGCGGAAGAATTCCGCCACCTCTGTACGGGTCAATTCGCCCAGGTAATCCTGGAATTCTTTCTTGGTATTCCGCCAGGTGAAATACGTGTACGAATGGGTAAAGCCGCCCTTGGCCAGACGGTACATGATATGCGGCCGCGTGAAAGCCTCGGCAAGAAAGATCGTATCAGGATAAATTTTTCTGACCTCGGCGATCATCCAGTCCCAAAAAAGGAAAGGCTTGGTATGCGGATTATCCACGCGAAAAATATGGACCCCCTGCCCCGCCCAGAAGAGGACGACGTCCTTCAATTCCTGCCAGAGGGCTTCGCGGTCCTGGGTGTCGTAATTGAAAGGGACGATGTCCTCATATTTTTTAGGCGGATTCTCGGCGTACTGCACGGTGCCGTCGGGACGCCATTTGAACCAGTCCGGATGTTCCTTCAAATAGGGATGGTCCGGCGAACACTGGAACGCGATATCCAGCGCGAGTTCCAGTCCGTGCACCCGGGCCGTTTTTATAAATGAGCGGAGATCTTCCGGCGTCCCCAGCAAGGGGTTGATATCTTTATGCCCGCCGGCCCGGCCGCCGATGGCCCACGGCGAACCCGGATCATCAGCCGCGCAGCGGGTCGCGTTATTCCGGCCTTTTCTGAACGCTTCCCCGATCGGGTGGATCGGCGGCAAATAGATAACGTCGAAGCCCATGCGCGCGATCTCGGGAAGGATACGTTCGCAATCCTTGAACGTGCCGTGCTTGCCCGGCACCTGGCCCCAGGAACGCGGGAAAAATTCATACCAGCTGCTGAAGCCGGCTTTTTTTCGTTCCACACTGACCCTCAACTCCCGTTCATAAACATGACAACGGGCCGGATCAATGTGCGCCTCCATCAACCTGTAGAGTTCATCGCTGAACGCGCGCTTGAGGGCGTTTTCCCTGTCCCCGGCATCCGCCACCACATCAGCCCACGCGAGGAGGGTCTTGGCCTCGTCGGCATCCGCGCGTTGCGCCGCGTCACGCACAAGAAGGCTGCCGATCTTCAGGTCAACACTCACGTCATTGCCGGCATCCACTCTCTTCTTCAAGTCATGGCACCAGGAGGAAAATTCACAAATATACCCGCGCACAGTATAAAAATGATCCACCTGTTCCGTCACCCGGAAAGCCCCAACCCAGCCATCGTTACCAGTGGCTTTCATGCCCACAGCATGCCATTGCGTATCACCGGCTTTACGGAAAAGGAGGTCAGCCTTGACCTCATCGTGGCCGTCCGCGAAAACATTGGCCCGGACAACGACCTGTTCGCCGACGATGCGCTTGACCGGAAAATTCCCGCCATCGATCTCGGGCGTGACATTTTCGATGACGATCCTGGGAGGTGTTGGGGACGCTACGATCCTGATGCGCTTCGCCATGGGATTCCTTTGCTGTTGACGGAACAATGATGTCATGCATTTTAACATCGAGTTGAAAATATTAAAACCATAACTTGAGGAGTTTCGCCTTGCTAATTCCACGCCATGAAGTAATATTGTGGTGTGAAAGTCTTACTCCTGACCAACGAATACCCTCCCGCGATCTATGGCGGGGCCGGTATCCATGTCGACTATCTCAGCCGCGAACTGGCCAAACTTGGCCCGGTCGATGTCCGCTGCTTCGGGACCCAGGCCCTCCACAACGGGAATTTATCCGCGACCGGCTTCCCTCCCGGCGACAAGACGTTCACGTCCCCAAAGCCGCTAGCCTCTGTTTTCAGCGCCATCCAGCGCAGCCTTGATTTCAACACGACGAATATTGACGCGGACGTGGTCCATTGCCACACATGGTATACCCATCTCGGCGGGATACTGGCCAAGCTCAACTACGGGCTGCCCCTGGTCATCACCACCCATTCCCTTGAGCCCCTGCGCCCCTGGAAGCGCGAACAGCTCGCCGGCGGCTATGATTTCAGCCTTTGGGTCGAAAAGACGGCGCTCGAAATGGCTGACGCCGTCATCGCCGTATCCGGGGATACCAAAGATGATGTCCTCAAATATTACAAGGTCGACCCCGCCAGGATCCACGTGATCCACAACGGGATCGATCTCGATGAATACCGTCCTATAGCCGCGCCCGATATCCTGAAACACGTCGGTGTTGACCCGCAAAGGCCTTATATCCTTTTTGTCGGACGCATCACGCGTCAAAAAGGGATCATCCACCTTGTGAACGCGATCCGGCATATGTCAAAGGGGTTTCAGGTCGTGCTGTGCGCCGGGGCTCCCGACACGCAAGAAATTGCCGCTGAAATGCAGTCCCATGTCGCGGCGGCAAAAAAAGAACGTGACGATATCATCTGGATCGGGGAAATGCTCGATGAAAGGACGAAGATCGCCCTATATTCTCATGCCGCCCTTTTCTGCTGCCCTTCGATCTACGAACCCTTTGGGATCATCAACCTCGAAGCCATGGCGTGCGAAACACCGGTGGTCGCCGCGGCCGTGGGAGGGATCAAGGAAGTTGTTGTCGACGGAGAAACAGGGTTTCTGGTGCCGGTCGCCCAGCACAACGGCGGGTCGTTCGAGCCCGTTGACCCCGGGCAGTTCGCCCGGGACCTGGCCGCGAAGATCAACCTTCTGATGCGGGATGAACCTCTGCGCCGCAGGATGGGCGCCGCGGGACGCCAGCGCGCCATCGCCAATTTCAGCTGGCCTTCGATCGCCAAAAAAACATATTCTCTTTACCAGTCGCTTATTTGAGAGCGATTTCTCCCTTGTAACTGGCCAGCCCCCGCGCTAGACATATTCATTCAGATAAGCCATATCGATAGCCCCGCAGCATGTAAGCTCTTCCACGGAGTCTTTTATGGACCGCATACCACGGCTTTTTCCGGCCTGGATGAATGCAGGGATATTCTCCCAGTCGCCTTCCGCCAGCATCGCCTGGGTCGATTCATCGGGAAGGAACACCTCGACGGCTGGGATAAATCCGTCATCCATGGCTTTGGGGAATATTTCCTGGACAATGATGCCTTTTAAGACAAGGGACAGTCGGTTGAGGAAATGTTTTTGCGCGTCGGCCGGGAAGAACGATGCCACGCGATCCAAAGCGTGGATGGTACTTGTCGCGTTGATCGTCGCGAAGACCAGGATGCCTGATTCGGCGGCGGTCAGGACCAGGGCCATGGTCTCGGCATCGAGGATCTCGCCGATAACCAGGATGTCAGGGTTTTGCTTTAACGCGTTACTTATCGCGGACGCGTAGGAAAGGGTGTCTCTCCCCAGTTCGCGCTGCTTGATAATGCATTTGCCCGCGTCATGGATATATTCGATCGGGTCTTCGATGGTGACGATGACGTCCGACCTTTCCTTCCCCAGGTGGCTGATCAGCGACGACAATGTCGTGGTCTTGCCGGCACCCGTCCTGCCGGCGATGAGCACAAGGCCTTTTTTGGCCTTACTGACAAGATTCCCGAGGGCGGGCGGCAGGCCGAGGCGCTGAAGCGATTCGACGGCGGAATTGCTGACGCGGAAGAGGCCTTCCAGCCGCCCCTGCTGAAAATGGATATTGCCCCGGAACCGTTTGTTATGATAATGGAACACAAAATTGACGTCTTTTTCCTTCATGAGTTTTTCATAACGGTCTTCATCGAGCGTGTTCAGCAACAGGTTCTTTACAGTGTACTCGTCGAGCGATTCGCCAACGCGCAGAAGGGTGCCTTTTTTCTTCACAATGAGAGGCTGTCCGGCCATGAAATGCATGTCGGAAACATTGTCGAGGATGCCTGATTCCAGGATCGGATAAATGTTAATGCGCCCCAGGAAAGCATCAAGCTTGGCCCTGGTGTCCTCAGTGATGTCCTTGATCTCGGTCCCCACAATGAACTTCATGATCCCGCCAGTGAATATCTGCATCCTGACAACCCGCACCTGGAAAGAAACAAGGACATTCGAAGCGATGTTGCAGGTGATGCGCAGGTTGGAATTAAGGTCAAATTCCTCGTTGGCGTAAAAACCGATCCCACGGCTGCCGATATCAACGGCAGTGGTGGAAATAGGCGCGCCATAACCGTAAACATCGTTCCGCTTTATCTTTTCATACTGAATGGTATTCTTGAATTTTAAACGCGGTTCTTTTCTCAGGTCATTGTTGGGGAACATGGGACACTCTCCGGTTAAAGGCGACAACTCATTAGAACAAACAAAGTATAAAATACATTCAAACGCAAGTAAAGGGGCGATTCAAGATCAGTTGCGGATATGTTAAATCTTCTTTCCATTGCCAAACGAAGAATAGGTGCTATATTGAAAAATTGGGTTAACAGACGCCGCTCAAATCAAACAAATAACGAGGTCCGCATGGCAATTGAAAAACGTTCGGTCACGCGTTTTGAACTTTTGATGGATGCTGGTTTTGGTGCCCAGAAGTCCGGCGATATCCTTCTGAGCGCGTTTGTCGCCATGGGCAAATACGTTTATGTCGAGCCGATGATCCCGGCCGAAATATCCCCCTTGCCGCGCAGCAAACCCGCCCTTTCCGGCGTCATCATCCGCCTCGCCGATTTTGATATCACGAACATAGGTAACAACACGGACCTGACCATCGCTTCGCATGAGATCGTCCTCAGCCGCCGTCTTGATGACGGTGAATATAACCAGCAAGGCGTGTTCCTGCTCGACACCGGCGACCGCGAAAAGAATCCGGAATCATATGACGCGGTGCTCAAGCGCTGCGCCAAGGACGGGCTTAAGGTCATCACCTTCGACATCGACCAGGCCTCCAAAGACATCCTCCAAAGCACATCTGGAAAAGGGCAGAATATTTATTACCTTGGCATGCTCTCCTACATCTACAACATGGACGAGGACATCGTCAAACAGGAGATCGAAAAGACTTTCGGGAAAAAACTCAAGCCAGAGGTGATGGAAAAGAACATCAGCCTTTACCATAACGGCTACCAGCTGGCGAAGGGGCTTGACCTTCTCCGCTACCAGATCGACACGACCCCGCGCGAGGGCGAAAAGATCCTCATTGACGGCAACACGGCGCTGAGCCTCGGCGTGATCGACGCGGGTTTTAAGCTTTTCTCCGGTTATCCCATCACCCCCGCTTCTTCGGTGATGCACACGCTCGCCAGGGAACTCCCCGCGTACGGCGGGCACGTCCACCAGGCTGAGGACGAGATCGCGGCCATTGGCGCGGCCATCGGCGCCTATTTCGGCGGCACACCGTCCATCACCGCGACCTCCGGCCCGGGGCTTTCACTGAAACAAGAATTCATCGGCTTCGCCCAGGCCGCGGAGATCCCGATCGTCATCCTTGATGTCCAGCGCGGCGGCCCCTCGACAGGGATGCCGACCAAGACCGAACAGTCCGACCTCCTGGCCGCGGCGTTCGGTTCCCACGGCGACCACACCAAGATCGTTATCAGCGTGTCCAACGTGATCGACTGCTTTTACGCGCCGCATGTTGCCCGCTACCTGACTGAAAAACTGCGGCTGCCGGTCTTTATTATGAGTGACTTCCAGACAGCCAACAGTTACAAGGTCATTTCCAAGCCCAAGCTCGTCCAATTGGACAACGTCGACACCATTCCCGACTTTGTCCTGGAGCGCTTCCATCTGAAACGGCTCCCCAAGGACATCGAAATGGTCTTGTCGCTCCAAAGCACTCCAGGGACACCGGGCGGTATGCGTCGGGCCACGGGGCTTACCACGGACATCCAGGGCCATGTCAGCACCTTCTCGAAAGCCAGCCAGCGGGCGCATGTGGTCCGCAACGAAAAACTGCACCATGTCCAGCGCGCGTTAACAGCCCCCGAAATTTTCGGGCCTGAAACCAATGACCTGCTCATCGTCGGCTGGGGTTCGACCCGCGGGGCCATCGAAGAAGCCGTCGGCCTGGCGCAGAAACAGGGCTTAAAAGTTTCCGGCATGCACCTGCGTGTCGTTTATCCTTTGCCGCTGATGCTGAAAGAAGTTTTCGCTAAATTCAAAAAGGTCATGTCCGTCGAAGTGGCCTACGGTGACGCGTTAAAACCATCGCCCCTGGCCCTCCTGTTAAGGAGCGAAGCCCTGGTGGATATCCAGCCACTCATGGCCGAGGCCACAGGCCGTCCCGTTCGCCCCAAAGTGATCGTTGAACGCGTTAAGGAGGTTTTAAAATGACATCGCCCACTAATATTTCCCCGGCCCTCGCCGAGGCGTTCACGCTCAAAGACCTCAACACGGAAAATCCGCGCTGGTGCCCCGGTTGCGGCGACTTCGGGATACTCAACGCCCTCAAGCATTTTATCGTCGAACGCCAGTTGAAACCCGAATCGATCATCAATGTTTCGGGGATAGGCTGCTCCGGCCGGGCGCCGAATTACCTCAACACCTATGGTATCCACTCCATCCATGGCCGCGCCATTACCGTTGCTACCGGGCTGGCGCTGACCCGCCCTGACCTTAACATTTTCATCCATTCAGGTGACGGCGATTCCATGAGCATCGGCGGCAACCACCTGGTGCACGGGATCAACAAGAATTTCAATTGTGTGTTCCTGATGTACGATAATGAGATCTACGCCTTGACCAAGAACCAGACCTCACCCACCACGCGCAAGGATCATCCCACCAGCACACAGCCGTTCGGGAGCGTTTTAAATGCGCTCAACCCGCTGACGGTGGCACTGGGCCTTGGGGCCTCATTTGTTGCGTCAACCGCGGACTGGATGCCGGACCATCTGGCCAATACGATAAAAGCCGCCTATGACCATCCGGGCTTCGCGTTTGTCCATATCTGCCAGCGTTGCGTTCATTTCGACCCAACAAATTTTGACCTGAAATCTTCAAGCTGGTACTCTTTCCTGACACACGCCAGCGGGATCACGCCTGACGGACGCCTGGCCGCTAAAACAGAGTCACTCGAACATGATCCGCGCGATATTGTCACGGCATTTAAATTTGCCGGTGATGAACGCCGCTTTTTCGGCCTATTTTATCAGAACAAGAA
The DNA here is from genome assembly GCA_903901225.1 of Candidatus Omnitrophota bacterium. Classification (GTDB taxonomy): domain Bacteria; phylum Omnitrophota; class Gorgyraeia; order Zapsychrales; family Fredricksoniimonadaceae; genus Fredricksoniimonas; species Fredricksoniimonas borealis. The sequence goes on along the minus strand of CAIUQE010000048.1, from coordinate 15,897 downwards.
TAAGCCGCGCTACGATGAGACATTGAGAGGGATCACAGCCAAGGCTGCCAAGAAGGACCGCAGCACGCTGCTTGAACCGTACTTGATCTAAAGATGGTCTTCGTTCAGGCTTATCCACGCCCCTGACGGCAAAGGCGTTTCAGGCGGCACATAGGACAAGACCTGCGCCTCGTCCCTGAACAATTCAAACGCTTCTTTCAGTTTCTTCCTCTCCAGGAGCAACAACACCCTGTTTCTGGCCGAGCGTTCATCCAATCTCACAACAACCCCGCCGCTGCCTTTTTCCTTGTTAAACTTCAGATAGGCTTCCATGTCCAGGGCCTCCTTTATTGTGATATTGCGCGTGTTATCCGGTGTGAAGCATTTGAAGTATAAACCAAATCACTTCAGTTGTCAAGTTGCAGAAAAATATTTACAAGCATACCGGTTTAGTGTATACTTCTAGCATGTTCAACAAGGTCCTGACACACTATAGGGAAAAAGCTGGCATCAAGAAGGCCGATCTGGCGCGCAAGATCGACGTCTCTTTGACCTACATCGCCAGCCTCGAAGCGGGGCGGCAAAAACCCCCGACACGTGAAACCTGCGCCAAACTGGCCGATGCCCTCACGCTCAATGAACACGACCGCAAGGAGCTGCTGGAACTCGCGGTCCTTGAGCGGATGAAATCAGCGGATCTTGAGACGATCAAGAACAGGTTTTCCAAGGGAAAGCAGGCGCCCGCGCCCCTGCCGCCGATCGACAGGCCGGACAAAGTCGCCATATTACCCTGGGAGAACGCGAACAGGAAGGTCACGGAAGATGACATCCCTATCGGGCTGGAAGGGATAAAGATAGAAACAAAAGTCAAGAGCAATGCTTTTGCGCTCAGGATCAAAGACACGTCCATGGCCCCGGAGTTCCAACCGGGCGATATCGTTGTGATCGATGAATGCCCCTCACCCAAAGACGGGGATTTTGTCCTGGCCTCGGATACTCGGGAAACAGAACCGGTCCTGCGCCAGTTCAAGAATTACGCCACAACCTGCGTCCTGCATCCTTTGAACGCCCATTTTAAGGATATTGTTTTTGACCGTCAGAAGCGCTACGGGATCATCGGCAAGGTCGTTGAACGTGTCGCCAAAGCAAAGAAATACTGACCCGCATGACAGAACGACGCCAGGTACTTTGTGTTGACGACGAACCTGATATCATCTTCAGGCTCAAGCGCTTTATTGAACGTTATTACCCCATTGATGTCTGGACTGCCGAGAACGGCTACACGGCGCTGGGGATGCTTTCCATGCACCCTTTTGACGCGGTCCTGCTGGATATCAGCATGCCAGGGATCAATGGCTTCGAGGTGGCGGCAGAGATCATCAAGTTATACCCCCGCGTGATCGTGATCATCATCACGGCCAGCGCGGACCATGAAGTCCTCTCCCGCTCCAAGGGCGCGCGTTTTCTAGTCAAACCCGTTTCGATGGAAGACATCAAGATGCTCATTTACCAGCACTTCGACCTTTTGCCCCAGAAACCCCAAGAGCAATGACCGGTTCCCTGTCCTTCTTCAACCAGGATAACAGGCGCCGCAACCTGTCCTCATGAAGCGCCACGCAACCAGCCGTAGGCCGCCTGCCGTCATCACGCCAGATGTGAAGGAAGATCGCGCTACCCTTGCCGGGGACAACAGGGGCCATGTTGTACCCTATGACCGCGCCCATATCGTATAACCCGTCTGGGCGCAGCATTTTTTCGTAGGACGTCGCTTGCGCGGGCATCTTTACCCAGGTATTGTATTGAGCTGAAGCGCTGTCATCGACCCAGACATCCTCCGTTGTTGACTGCCGGTAGGGCAACCCGGTGGCAAGTTTAGGCGCTTTTCCAAAGGCGATGCCGATAGGGAATATTCCCGATGGCGTTTTTCCGTCGCCTTCGATCTTTTCTCCGGGCGCGGCAAAACCGTTGCGCCCCACGACAACCGGCCACGGGCCAAGGACCTTGCGCCACTCGCCTTCAGCCGCCACCCACGCCGTCAGTTCAGCCCTGAAACCACCCCTGCGGGACGGGAGCACTTCAATGACCTGGCGCGCCGCTTCGGAGTCATAATCAAATTCCCCCGCGCACAATGGCCTCGGCGGCACACTCGAACAGGAAACAGAAAGAAAAACAAACGCACCCAGCAAAAAAGCCGCCGCTATCGTTCTCATGGGATATCCTTCCTTTTCTGGCGATCAGCGCCGTTCATACAGCGTGACACCATCAGGCACGTGACGTTATCACCGACAGAATTGAGCATGGTGGCCGGCGGATCGACGATCGTCCCGATCATCGTGATAAGCGGCAGCGCCGCGAGCGGAAACCCGTAGAGCGTGACGATCAGAAGCTCGCCGATCATGCCGCCCGCGGGAATACCGCTGATCACGGTCCCGGCCAGCACGGCAATACCGATCGCCGTAAGCCATACATCCCAGCCCGTGAACGGCATTTGAAAAAGCCCGAACAGAAACGCGATCTTGACAATGGCCGCCAGGCATGAGCCTTCCATATGGATCGTGGCGCCCAGGGGGATGATCACCTCACGGATCTCGTCGTCAACCCCCATTTTTCGTGACGCTTCAAGGTTGACGGGAATGGCCGCGACACTGCTGCCTGTGGCAAACGCGGTGAACGCCGTTGAAGGGATATTCCACCAGAACTTTTTTAAGCCCTGGCGGCCCGCGGCCCAAAACACGTAAATGGAAAAAGCTGCCATGAAATAGAAGAGCGCGGCGGGATAATACAGAAAGACAACCCTCGCGTAAGAACCCATCAACTGCGGGCCCATGGTGCCCAGCAGGTACGCGATGTAAGCGCCCAACCCCACCGGCGCGTACAGCATGATCAGCCGGATGACACGCCCCATCACCTCGTTGCCCGCGACAAGAAAACGGGCGAACGCAGAGCCTTTCTCCCCGGCTGCCGATGCCCCGGCGCCGACCAGGAGAGCAAAAATGATCATGGGCAACATGTTCTTTTTGGAGAGAATATCCGAGAAGTCAGCCGTGGTGAATGTCCTGACCAGCGCGTCGGCCGTGCTCATGGCGTTGGGCGCGACACCCCCCGGCAGGGCCCAGGGATGACCCGCGAACGGCGGGAACACCCTTACCACGGCGATCATGAGCGCGGAGGAAAAAATGCCGGTCAGCACGAAGAAGAACATCATCCAGCCCATGATCCGGCCAAGCCGGCGGGCATCGTTCATCGAAGCAATGGCGGAAGAAATGGAAAAAAATACGAGAGGGACAACCGCGGTGAACAGAAGATTCAGGAAAATATCACCGAAAGGCTTCAGGATGGCGGCGCGGGGCCCAAGAATAAGCCCAAGGAGAACGCCCGCTGCTATACCGACGATGATCAAAGGCATCGCTAACTTCTATTTTTTGTCCCATTTTTTAACGATCGAGCTGATCTTTTCCTGCACCAGGTCCTTGGTCTCGACGTCATTGAGGATCGCGTCCAGGAGCTTCTCATGCTCCTCGGCCATGAGCAGGATGTCGCGTTTGAGCTCCTCGTTATTCTGGCGCAGGCGGAACTGCTCCACCGCATGGCTCAACGGCATAAGGACCTTGTCCTTGTCGTCAAGAGGCTTGAGGATGTAGTCGAACGCGCCGGAACGCACCGCTTCCTGGCACGTTTCAAGGGTCCCGTAACCCGTCAGGAAAATGACAGGGATCTTACGGTCATGTTCATTGAGATAATGCAGCAGGTCAATGCCTGTCTTGCCCGGCATTTTCATGTCGCTCACGATCGCTTCGACATCAAACTGTTTATCGAGCAGTTTAATCGCGTTATCGACGCAGTTGGCCCGGTGGGTGACAAAACCGCACGCTTCAAGCAGCTCCCCCAGGGACTCGCGTATCGCGTCTTCATCATCGACCAGAAGGACACAGCCTTTATTCGTGTCTGATGCCATAACAACTCCTATGTTATTGCGGAACGTCAACGTTACCTGTAAAAACGGGCAGTTCAATAATAAATGACGCCCCCTGTCCCGGTTCACTCGCGATCTCGATCTTCCCTTTATGATTTTGGATGATCCCGTAACTGATCGACAAGCCAAGCCCCGTCCCTTTCCCGACTTCCTTGGTCGTGAAAAACGGCTCAAGCGCTTTTTTACGCTGCTGTTCGGTCATGCCAACACCATTATCCCCGAACACCACGCGCACGGCATTCGACTCCTTGAGGTGGACTAGCTCGATCGTGAGGCATTTTTCATAACCCGCGGCAGCGCTCTCGCCCGAAGCGACCTGCTTTTGCTTCTCTTCAAGCGCGTCACGGGCGTTGGAGATCAGGTTGATCCATACCTGTTCAAGCTGATGCGGCTCACCCTGAATTTTGGGAAGCCCCGGCTCAACCTTCGTCACAACCTTGATCTCGTGCATCCTTAATTGCTCGCCCATCAACATCAGCGCCGAGTCAATGGTGACGGGAAGATCGACCGCGGCGAACGCCAGCGTTTCCTGACGGGCATAAACACGGATATGGGTGATCGTCTGGGTCATCCGCTTGATGCAGGTTTCGATATCCTTCATGCCATTGGTAAGATTCTCGTCATTCAGGAGCTTTTTGGCCATAAGTTTACGGAAGGTCGCCATGACCAGCGCGATGCCGTTGAGCGGCTGGTTGATCTCATGGGCCATCCCGGTAGCCATTTCGCCAAGCGTGGAAAGCTTGTCGCGCTGGACCAGCTGGGACTTGACCTTGTTCACCTCGTCTTCAGCCTTCTTTAATTCTGTGATATCCTCCTTGACGGCAAGATAGTGGGTCCGCGCGCCCTGCGCGTTGCGGATCGGAGAGATCAAGGCGGATTCCCAGTAAAGCTCACCGCTTTTTTTCCTGTTGTGGAACTCACCGCGCCATTCATGCCCCTGACTGATGGTATCCCACAGATCTTTGTACTGCTCCCGGGTCATTTCGCCGGACTTCAGTACGCGCGGATTCTTGCCGATGACATCTTCCGGCGCATAGCCGCTGACCTTATAAAACTTTGAGTTCGCGTATTCCATCTCACCTTTAAGATTGGTGATAACAACTGAAGCCGGGCTTTGTTCAATGGCCTGGGTCAGCCTGCTGATGTTCTCCTGGTTTTTTCTGCGTTCCGTAATGTCGCGGAACGAAACAACAAGGCCGGTAACCTTATTATCCTGAAAAACAGGCACCGCGGTGAATTCGACCGGAAAAACGAACCCGTCCTTGCGCCAGTAATATTCCTCCCCATGGATCGTCTTACCATCACGCAGCGCAACAAAATTCGGGCAAAGCTCGGGCGGATACGGGCTGCCGTCGGGATAAGAATGATGCCAAAGGGCATGGCTGTCGCCTCCGATCAATTCCTGTTCGGAATACCCCAGCAATCTCTGCGCCTGGGCATTGACGAACGTGTGCCGGCTTTCTTTGTCTAACCCGAATATGCCTTCACCGGTAGATGCCAGGATCAGTTCCAGCTTTTTGGATGACTGTTCAAAGTTAAACCTCATCTGGTTGATATCATCCAGCATGCTCGAGAGTATCTCATGCGACTTGCGCGACTCGTCAAGGGCTTCTGTCAACTGAGAGGTCTGTTCCTGCAGGCGCCGCTGCGTTTCCAGAAGCCGATGTTCATTCTGTTTCTTTTCCGTCAGATCCACCAAAACGCATTGGATAAGCGGCTTGCCCCGCAGGATGATAGGCGTGAGAGAGATATCGACCGGAAAAAGCTCACCATTGACCCTGCGGTGGACCCATTCAAACTGGTGCACGCCTTTCTTGACGGCGAGAGCGATCATTTCATTGGCCTTCTCGAATGAATTGCTCCCGTCCGGCTGCACTGCCGGGGAAAAGGAGGAAGGGTGCGCGTTAAGCAGCTCTCTCTTTGAAGGGCATCCTAGCATGCGGGCGGCAGCATCGTTGGCATCAATGAACACATTCCCGCTGATGAGGAAAGTCGGGTCGTCTGAACCGTACAATATCTTAAAATACCTGGCCTCGGATTCCTTGAGGTCCTCTTCCGCTTTCTGCCGCGCCTTGGCTTCATTGTTGAAAATATCAATGGACGCCGTTGTCTTTTTCAGGTTTGCGGTCATCACATCGAACGCCCGCGAAAGGTCTCCCACCTCATCCTGCGCGGCAATGGCCACTTTATAATCAAGGTTGCCTTCACCGACGATCTGCGCGCCGCGGTACAGTTTGCGGAGGGGGACCGTGATCATCCTGGCAATAAACTGGCCCAAAAGCATGGCCATGATACTCCCAAGGAACAAAACCAGGAGAAAAACATCCTTCATTTTATCCATGGCGCGAAAAGCTTCTTTCGCGCCGATCTCTCCCATGACGGTCCACTGCATCCCGGAAATGAAGCCCCGCGTCCCAAGGACACTGACCCCGTGATAGTTCCTGTAAATTGTTGTCTCGCGGGCCGATTTGTCCACCGACGTAAGCTTGGGATACTTCGGATCGATCTTTTGTTCAAGAAAAAGACCTCTTGAGTATCGCAGCGGCGAGATCGCGTACCCGGACTGATTGACCAGGAATATCTCACCCGTTTCTCCCAGGTTGGTCCTGTCGGTAAGGATGCCATAAAGCTCATCCAGCTTTACCCTTCCGACGAGGATGCCAAGGAAACCACCGCCCTGGCCATCAAACAGCGGCGTGGCAATCCCCATCAAGGGTATCTTCTTTTCATCGGAAAAATAGGCATCTTTGACGAACACCTGCTTGCGGGCATTCAGAAAATAAAGGTCATTGGAATTATCCAGCCCGACATTGATATCGTCGCTGGAAGCCACAACCATGCCTGTGGCGTCAAGGAGCATATAGTCCAGGAACGAATCATCACCGGTTTTCTTGTTCTTCAACAGTTTTCCGGCATTTTCCAGCGCGTCCTGATACCCCGCGTCGTCTTTGGGTGTTTTCAAGGCCTTGGGAAGGACAACACTACGCGATGTCTGGATCAGGGCCATCCTGGACATCCGCAGATACGTCTTGATATGCTGAGCGCGGAAATACACGCTGGCCTCAAGGTCCTGGAATATGGCGTTGGAAATGTCCTGCCTGGTAGTGACATAAACAACACCCAGGGCAATGGCCATGCAAACGAACGCCACGAATATAAAGCAGAGCCCTATCTTATGCGCCAGCTTCATACTGCTCCTTCTTCAACTTCTCCAACTGTTTCTTCAATTCAAGGATGCGCTCTTCCCTCCCGATGCTGGCCTTGTAAAAGACTTCAAGTTCTTTCGTGTGCCGCACATTCTCTTCCTGGGCCTTCTTCTGCCCAGTAATATCAACAAACGTTACCGCGACGAAACCGCGTTTGACGCTGAAAGCTGAGCCCTCAAACCATTTTTCAAGGCCAGACGCGTATTCGGTAAAATGGCAGGGTTCACCACCACGCGCGACCCCGCCCAGGATATCCAGCCATTTTTTTTCAAGTCCGGGGATCAGCTCATAAATTGTCTTCCCGACAAGAAGGTCCTTTGACATTCCCGTCAGGCGCTCACATTCCCTGTTAACCTCGAGGATACGAAGGTCGACCGGCTTGCCGTCCGGCCCAGGAACAACTTCAATGGAAACAAAACAGCTGAGCATGCGTTCAAAAAGTTCGCGGTGCCTCTCCTCACTCTGGACCAACTCCTGCTCAAGCACCTTGCGGCGGGTAATATCGGCCAGAGAAAAAAGAATGTGCGTCCCGCCATCGATCTGGATCGGGCAGGCATTGACCTCAAGCCATATAGATCTCTGTCCTGCCGCCGTCCGGACTTCATGGCAAACCTCCGCCTCCCTGATCTTCTGCCCGGTCCTCAAAACCTGACCGGCCATGTTCCTTATAAGACAATGCTTGCAATGTTCAGCAGTGCCGCAGCCGGCATTGACCCCTTGAGCATGCACACAACTGAGGGCGACCCCGATCTGATGGTCTATGATGGTGAAAGCATCCTGAGTGCCGATATCAAGAAGGACCTGGTTCAACCGCTTAACCCTGAACTCCCCATCAAGGAGCAACAGCCCGACCTGGGTCGAATCAAAGATCGTCTGCAAGTTCTTGTGCTCGCCCTCCAGCTGGGACAAAAGCTGTTTGAGGATACGGCCCTTTTCCAACGCCAGCACACCTGTCTCCTGTTCGCGGATATAGATCACAAAGAACAGCAATAACATGATCGACAGCAACAGCGTCACAAGGATCGGCCCCAGGCGATAGGCATGGACCTTCGCGTGCCATTCACTGGCATCATAATCAATACCTAAAATACCGACGACACTGTCATCAGCATGGCTTCGGACCGCGGCCATGCCGGAAACAAAGGTGCCCCACTTGTCAGTCTCCGGGCCGACTGTCACGGCCCCACCGGAAGCGAACATCCGTCCTAGAAGCTCAGCATCTTCCTCATAGACTTCGCCAGGCGCCGCCAAAGGTTCGGCATTCCTTTTCTTTCCTGGCGGCTGTGTATCGAGAAGAAAAATATTCTTCCCGTCCTTCCTTCCAAACAAATAAACGTAAAGGACCGCCGGGTCACTCCTGAAAACATTCAGGAACTGGCGCTGGATGAATTTGTAATTATCCGTGTCAAGGTCCGCCGTTGTCCCGGAAAGAGCTTTGACCCTGGAGGGGTCCATGATCGCGGCCGCTATCTGGACCTCGTCAAAGAGTTCACGGCGCTCCCGTAGCTCTCCGTTTCTGCCAATAAAATCAGTGATCCCCCATCCGGCCACGAGCACAACAACAAGGCCCGCTACAAAAAAAACAGCATTTCTCCAATAAACAGGGGCCAGGGATAGAGACAGGGCCCTGATATCATCACGAAAATTCTGGTGCCACAGCAACCCCGCCAGAAAAAGCGCCAGCAACGTGCGTACCAACTGGATCGGGATACTTGTCGTTGCCAGGAAAACATCCTGATTGAACATTGAGGCCGGAAAGAACGACCCCGCGGGAGGGAACAACTGTGTGGCCACGTAACACACCAGGACCCAGGCGAACACGTTCAAGGCGCGGGCCGGCGCCGACACCGCGATGACCCTCGCCGCCAGCAAGCCGCCGGCAAACCCCAGGATATACCGTGAAAGAATATTGATCCCCGTCAGCCCGCCCAATCCCCAGCCAGACACGACTATCAACAATAACAAGGGGACGTAAACCCACCTGCCCCAAAGAGCGCCGGAACTTTTTACGGCGGCACCGCGGGCAACTTCACACAGGCACAGGAATGAAAGAACAAGGAACACCAGCCTGACAAGCTTGAAAAGAAAGGCTTCCCCGACACTGAAGGAAGCCATGTTCATCCACTCCAATATCCCGTGCAACAGGCCGAACAAGGCGACCAGCTTCCAGAAAGGTTGCGCCTTGTCGCGACGGGAAATAAAATACGCGTTCATGGCCAGAAAGATGAACGCGAGGCCATAAATAAAGAAAATATAATCCATCTGGCTTACCAGGAATTCACGCACAACGCTCTCCCATGGCCGTCATTACCGGTCCTTTTTTTCAAGGTCCATCACCTTGATCTGCAGGCTCTTGATCTCGTCTTCGTATTTTGAAATGGTGTCGTCCATATGGATGGCTTTACGGAACTCCTCGAATTCCTTCCCTTCGGCGAACTGGGCGATCAGCTCCACGGTCTCTTTGGTCTTTTCATTCAACAACTGGAGCTTCATTTTGCCTTCGGAAACACGCAGCTTCATGGCCCGCAAGGCCTGCTTCTCCTCATCCAGCGACTTTTCTATCTGGAGGATGTCGGCCTCGGAAGCCTTGAGCCTGGCCAACCGCGCCCCATAGTCAGCCTGGTCGGAGTTGCCGGCGCCGCTCCGGGCCTTTTCAACGTCAGCCTTCAGTTTCTTGATCTCCCGGTCCCGTGCCGTCAATTCGAAGATCTTTATCTGCAGGACATCCTTCATGTCCTTGAGTTCCGTGGAAATCTTCTGGAACTCTTCGCCTTGCGCATCCGCAGTACCCGACTGACTCCGCGCTTGCTCAAGATCCACCGTGAGCTGCAGTATTTTCTGCTGAGCGGCCGCAGCGGCATCCGCAGCTTCCTGCCTGGCCTTGTCATCTCCCTGTGACCGGGAACGGACCTTCTCAAGATCAGCCGTCAGCGCCAGTATTTCCTGTTGGGCCGTCGTTACCAGGAGGGACTTCGCCTGCAATTCCTCCCTGGCCTTTTTCAACTCAGCGGCAACACCAGCGGCCTGCTGGAGGTCAATATTCTTGTGAGCGATCTCGCCGGACTTTTGACCAAGCTCAGCCGTTAACCTGAATATTTCTTCCTGCCGGGCATTATCCTCGCCCTGTGACTGGGAACGAGCCTTCTCAAGATCAGCCGTCAGCGCCTTAATTTCCTGCTGGGCCGCAGTTATCAGGAGAGCCTTGGCCTGCAATTCCTCCATGGCCTTTCTCAACTCAGCGGCAACATCGGCGGACTGCCGCAGGTCGTTGTTCTTTTGAGCGATCTCACCGGACATATTTTCCAGGTCGTTCTTATACGCTTGCGCCTGGGCATTGACCGCGTTGAGCGCTTCCTTTAATTTTGCCGACTCGCGCGCGGCGGCGCCAGCGCGTTCAAGTTCTACCGTCAAACGTGAAATTTCTTTTTCCCTGACTTCGGCTTCCGCTGTTTTTGTCGCCGCGCTTGTCTGGAACGTTACCATATCCGCTTTCAGGGACTGCATCAACGGCTCCCTGGCATTCAGTTCCGCTGTCTTCTTTTCAAGCTCGCTTTCCAGTTTCAGCAGTTGAAGGCGCAGCTTTTCATGAGTGTTCCTGGCCTCCAGCGCGTCATGCTCAACGGTCAACAGAGAGTTCTTCAATTTGACCACTTCCTTATCCCCGTCTGAAGGGCTTGAAAATCCGAGATAAAGCGCGTAAGCAAACGCAAGAAAATAGACCCCCAGCATAATCATCATGATCATATTATTTCTCCCCGGGCTTCGTCTTCATTCCGCGAAGCTTTCGCAAACGCTCAAGATTCGCGTCGATCCCCTTGGATTCTTTTTCTTCCACGCCCACTTCACCCAGATTGCTTTGCAGCTTCTCATGCGCGTACATCGAAGAAAAGTCGACCATTTCATATTCAGCCGCTTCCTTGATCTCCTGCATTTTGACATCGCGCGCCACACCGGAAAGGCCCCTGACATCACGGAGCATGCCCTGGATCTTGCCAGACAGTTTGTCGCTGACCGCGTCGAGGGAGCCCTGCAACAACGTGCCCATGTGTGTCTTGAACTCATCGAGCGTCATGCCGGCCGGCGATGCCACTGCCGCGGGCGAAACGATCACGGGCGGTGGTGGCGGCTGATAGAACGGGGCAGGTCTCGCGGGCACAGCCCTCATCCTTCTCAGGCGCTGGCCGACACCATCCATCGAGGCGATAAAATCATTGAGTGACAGTTCCGCGCGCATGACATCTTCATCGAGCGCATTGCGGGACGCGCGGATATCATCCAGCCGCCGTGACAACTGCGGCAGGACAGCCACGGGGTCATCCTGAAGATTCAGGGCTTCCTGGCTCATCTTTTTCTTTCCGCTCCGATCGCGTTGAACAGGCACCCGCGCACCACGCTTGTGAACGGCTCCCGGGCGTGAAGGACTTTTCCGATGGAAAATCCGAAACGCGCGGTCTTCATCTCTTCCTTGACGACATCGATAAAACCGGGCACCATGGACGAGCCTCCGGCAAAACTTTGATCCGGGCGCATAATTCATCCACATCAACCGCAATATCGAGAAATCCCGACGCACCGGTAGCGGCGATGACCTGGTCAAGGGTCTCTTTGTCCTGTGAAGAAATATAGTACACTGGCGTTCCCTTGTTGCACGAATCCGCCCTGATCGCCTTGCACACCACATCCCCGTTGATATCCGGCAGGTTGTAATCCAGAAGGATGATGTCGTAGGGCTCAGCCTGGGCTTTCATGACGCCTTCCTGCCCCAGGATGACCGTATCGACGATAAAATCCGCCGATTCCAGCCCTCGCTTGAGAAGCTTATTGATGATCGGCGTATCATTGACAATAAGGACTTTGCTCAACTTGGCATCTCCTTTGGCCCTGCCTCTGTGGCAGGCGGTTTGATAACAGCCGGGAAAACAACTTTAAAAACCCTGCCTTCATCGGTCCTGGCCTCAAGCTCCAGCCGGCCCTCGATGGCGGCCAGCGTTTTCTGGCATCCCGCCACGAAAAGATCAGCCAGCGGCCCCGGCCGCTGTTGCGACGAAGAGAAAGGAACGTTATCCGCGACCTCCAGGACAACCTCGCGGTCCCCGGCACCGGCAAGCGTTCTTACCGTTATCTTATGGACTTTAGTCCCGGAAGATTCGATCCGGCAACGGGCCTGGTTCAAAAGATTAAGGACCGTCTGCTCAAGCCGGACCGGCTCCGCCATGATGTAAGGAAGCCCTGCCGCCAGGGCCAACTGAAGCTCGATCCCGTGACTTTTATACTGCTGTGTGATGAATTGCAGGGCGTTATTAACGGGTGTCATGATATCCATCTTTTCGATGGATATCCTGGCCTTCGGCCGGGACAGGACACGCATATGGGTGACGATCCCGGCGAGCCTGTTCATCTGGTTGACGATCTCGGGCAGGTCCCTTTTGGCGTCTTCCAGGGAAAACCTGTTCTTCTGGATATCGTGCAATATCCCCTGGCAGATCATCTTGGTAACGTTCAGCGGCTGGTTCAACTCATGGGCAATGCCGGATGTCAGCTCGGCCAGGGAGGTAAAATTCTCCAGGTCGATCAGGCGCTCCGTAAGCATCTTCTGATCCACCTGGCTTCGCTCAAGTTCCAAAACTTTAGATCGAAAAAGTTTATGGGCACGCTCAGCAGTGCGCCTGGCGCGGAATAAAAAAACGGCCAAGGCAAGACAGGCAGCTGTCAAAAGGAACAAAAAAAGAGAATATACGGACCAAAGATGCCATAAATTCATATAATTAAATATACTCGTAAACATAGGTAATTCAACGCTTTTCTGAATTTAATGTTCAAAAAATCATCAAAACTTTACTGAAAGGCTCCCTGGGATGTGCTATCCTGTCTGGATAAAATTCACATGAAAAAACAATTCGCACGCACAGAACTTCTGATAGGTAAGCGCTCCCTGGAAAAACTGCACAACGCGACGGTCGCCGTGTTTGGCATCGGCGGTGTCGGCAGCTACGCGGCCGAGGCCTTCGCGCGCTGCGGCATTGGCCGCATCATCTTGATCGACGACGACCTGATCTGCCTGACCAATATCAACCGCCAGCTGCACGCCACGCACACGACCATCGGCAGGCCGAAGGTCGAGGTCATGAAAGAACGCATCCTCGACATCAACCCCAAAGCGAAGGTTGAGATCCACCAGAAATTCTACCTGCCCGCCAACGGCGCGGAGCTTATGCATGGCGATTACGATTATGTCGTGGATGCTTTGGATACCGTGACGGCGAAGATCGACATTGTCATCCGGGCCAAAGCCCTCGGGATCCCCGTGATCAGCTGCATGGGCTCAGGGAAAAAACTCGACCCCACACGTTTTGAAGTGGCCGACCTCTTTGACACATCCGTATGCCCGTTATGCCGGGTCATGCGCATCGAACTGCGCAAACGCGGCATCGACAGGCTCAAGGTCGTCTATTCAAAAGAACCGCTCATGGAGCCATTCGTGACAGAAGATCCTGCCTGCAAAAAGTCATGCGTCTGCCCCAAAGGCAGCAGCATCCGTACCTGCGCCGACCGGCGCGATATCCCCGGGACGATCTCCTTCATCCCTTCGGTCTCCGGCCTCATCGCCGCCTCGGTTGTCGTCAGAGACCTTATCGCCGGCGATTAAAACCCGGACCCGCTGTTATGAATGCTAATAATGACCGGGACCAGCCCGGTCAGTTCACGCGAACTGTCCCCTAACGCCATATCCGCGACAGGGACACCCGCCGCGCCATCACCCCTGAGCTCAAAGGCCATCCGGGAAGGATCAAAGTCGATCCCGCCCACATCCTGGGCAAAATCACTGTCAGAGGCCTCTGGATCACCAAGGCTCCCGCCGGGAGGAACAGCCTTTACCGGAAGCCTGCCCTGGAGCCATACATTCCCTTTGGCAGAAGTGTCACCGGGAAAAACATAACCATCCATGACATTTTTGCCCGCATGCTGTGCCATAAAACCGCGGATCCCCTCGTACGTTGGCACTCTTGATGAAAAAGCCTCCATGAGCCAATACAACACGGCATTGCTCCTGTCTCCGCGAACATCTCCCTTGCCGGCAATGAACGCGGCACCGGGATAATATTTGATCATATGCCCAAAATCTATCAGGCTCCGGCATTCCGAAAGAAGGAACATTTTATCCTTTACGTTCATACCAAGGGGTAATGCCACAAAAACTTTCTCCCTGGCCGAACCGGAATGGCCGCGCGACATCACGCCGGCAATATTGCCGATCTCCTGGTCAATGGCATAAGGCTGCTTAAGTCCGTTGATCAGCACCAGAACAATATTCCCTTTCCTTAATGTCAACCGGCCGGCAGTTGATTCCGACGGCACAAGCCGGTACCCACCCATGGACGTGAACCGCGTTTTCCCCTGGAACAAAAGAGCCGTCTGGTAAAAATAGCCGTTCACCGCGTCCTTGTCGGAAAAAATCACGTGAAAAACAATGTCGTTGTTCCTATTAACAAATTTTGCGTAAGGGATCCGCGACGCCGATGGCACGTCGACCTTTTCCTGCCTGACGATCCGGGAGATCATGTCCCTGTCCAGGAACACCATATCCTGCCGGTAAAGCCCCAGCAACAAAGCCAGGAACTTTTTGTTCATCCCGCCCGTCCTGGAATACGCGCCCATCAAATACGCCTGGAACTTCTTTTGTTCGCCGAAAGTACCGTCCTTGACAATACCTTCAACAGCAACGGAAAGCATCAGGCCGGACGCGCGCAGATCATCATCTGACAACCCCCCGAAAACACGGCCCATCACCTTGTCAAAGGAGCGGGGCAGCGACAGGAACTCGCTCAAATGCCCGAAATTGGCGGCCTGGAAAAGGAATCTTTTGTATAGGACCTCACGGGGATCGATCTTTAACAGGAACTCATTGAGGTCACAGCCATCTTTTGCCGCCGCGGTTTTCAGGCGCTGGAGGATCATTTTGTTCATGACATTGAAGTTCTCGGACGGCAAATAGGCCAGATACAATAACGCCGGATCATCCATGGTCATCCTGCTGAGCATTTTACCAAGGACCAGTTCCGACACGTTCCTTTCCAAATGAGCCCGACGCAGCCCGTTCATGACCCCACTCGCCCAGAAGGTCAGCACGCGATGGTCTTTTTGCAAACCACCCAAGCGGAAAAATCTCTGCGCCGCAAGGGCATACGCATGGTCATTATAAAGCCGGGTCCTGTTCCCCGAAGCAATGATCGCCTTTAAAATATCAGGGTCCCCCTTGTCGATCAACTTTTTCAGGTCCAGCGTGCTTATCAGGGAAGGGATCGACGGATCACACTGGACCAGCTCAATAAGAGAAAATAGCGCGTCGGCATTGCCCTGCCTGATCTCCGATACGAACAACGGCTTTAAAGCCCCAAGATCAGCCTTGCGGACAAGGTCAATGGTCACGGTATTCCTCGCCAGCAAAAGAAGCTTCATCAGGATATTCAAGGACTGACGATCCCCGTGAACGGCCCTATTGACCAACGCGCGCATCCCTGTTTCAGGCAAAACAGACACGAATATGTTGACCGATTCCCCATAAGCGCCTTTTTTAAGGTCACGCTGATCCATAAAAACAGCCTCTTTGAAGTTTTGAATGGGTAGTCCGTTTTTGTCGGTTATAATCCTGGGAGGCTTTCAACCAGGAGGAAACCGATGTTTACCCAGCAATTATTTGAACTTGCTCTTAATATTCAAGATCCTTGGTTTATCAAAGAC
>CAIUQE010000047.1 GCA_903901225.1 Candidatus Omnitrophota bacterium | reverse complement strand
TCCTTGTTCATCGCGCCGGATAAGGGTTATGCAAAAGTCCTGATCAGTTGAGCTTGCTAATGGGAGTATGTATCGGGCGATCCACACTAACCCGTTGATCAAGAATGCTCTTTCTTACCCACAGATTCTGCTAAAGAGCCACAACTTGTTACCGAGGCGGGGTCGGGTGGCGTGATCTTTCTTCTTGGTTTCCTTATCTATTATACCGGCACGGTGGTCCGTGTTGTGCGCAGGCTCACATGAGGACTTTTGTGATGGGCGATATCCACGGGGCGTACAAGGCGCTGGAACAATGCCTGGCGCGCGCGCCCTTTGATCCTGCCGTGGACAGGTTGATCGTTCTGGGTGATGTGTGTGATGTTTTTCCGGATGTGCGCGCGTGCTTTGACAAGCTGCTGACCCTGTGCCATTGCGACCTTATCATTGGTAATCATGACCTGTGGTCGCTGGATTGGGCTACCTCGGGCCTTAAGCCCGAGATGTGGCTTGAGCAAGGCGGCGCGGCAACGATCGCGTCTTACGACGGAAGGTTCATGCCGCAAGCCCACATCGATCTGTTGAACAAGGCGCTACCCTGGCTGGAGGTGGACGGGCGGGTGTATGTGCACGCCGGCTTTGATCCCCGCAGCCCCTTGAAGGAGCAGGGCTTGCGGCGCCTGACATGGGACCGTGACCTGCTAGGCATGGCCAAAGCGCAGGGCACGGGGCAGATAGGTTGCTATAAGGAGATCTTTTTGGGCCATACGCCAACGACGCGCTTCGGCAGCGCGGTGCCGCTGCACCTGTGCAATATCTGGGCGATGGACACAGGCGCGGGCTGGTCAGGCAAGTTGTCCATCATGGACGTGGACACGAAGGAATACTGGCAGTCTGATGCCACATCCGTACTTTATGGCATGGACGGGCGCGGGTAGGAGAGAGATCAACATGCGTATCGCGGTCATTGTTTTCAGCGTTGTTTTCATGATCCTGATCTTGATGGCTGGAGGCGCGGAGTTCCTGTGTGCGAGGGGGCAGGCGTTGAATGATACGGGGCTTATTCGGCAGGCTCAACGGCTCAACCCGCTGGTGTCGGAATATTTCTATGAAGAATACCGTCTTTCGGGCCGTATCGACGCGTTGAAAGCGGCTATTCGCCGGGAACCCATCAAGCCGGCCTATCATATGTATTACGGCCTTGTCATTCTCAAGCAGGTCCCGCGCACGCGCGCGGGCGACAGGCAGGCCCTCGTCGAAATATGCAAGGCCGCGGAGCTCAAGCCTTACAGCAAGGAATACGCCAGGATATGTGGCCAGTACAAGGCCGTGATCCTGCCGTAACTTTTAACAGGTATGCCAACGTGAAGGGATAAAACCCATGAAGACGATTTTAGTTACCGGCGCCGCCGGATTTATCGGTGCCCGCGTCAGTCAATTGTTGCTGCAGCAGGGCGTCCGTGTCGTCGGACTGGATAACATGAACGATTATTACGATGTGCGGATGAAAGAATTCCGGCTCAAGGCACTGAAGGCTGTTCCTGGATTTTCATTCCACACGTGCGACATCGAGGATCCCCGGGCCCTCAAGCGTGTTTTTGGCAAGTACAAGTTTGACGCCGTGATGAATCTCGCCGCGCGTGCGGGCGTGCGTTACAGCATGGAAAATCCTTTTGTTTACATGAGGACCAACGCCAACGGCACCCTCAACCTGTTGGAGCAGTGCCGCGCGCACAAGATCAGGAAATTCCTGCTGGCGTCGACATCATCGCTTTACGCGGGCCAGGCCATGCCTTTTCGCGAGGATCTGCCGGTGAATACGCCCATTTCACCCTACGCGGCCAGCAAGAAAGCCGCGGAAGTTATGGCCTATACCTATCATTATCTTTACGGCATCGATGTGAGCGTGGTCCGTTATTTTACCGTCTATGGTCCCGCGGGGCGGCCTGACATGAGCGTGTTTCGCTTTATCAAATGGATCGATGAAGGCAAGCCACTGCAGTTGTTCGGTGACGGTTCGCAAAGCCGCGACTTTACTTATGTGGACGATATCGCCGCGGGTTCCGTCAAGGCGCTGAAGAATGTCGGGTACAAGATCATCAATCTTGGCGGCAACGACCCGTATGACATCAATGCCATGATCGCGCTGATCGAGAAGTACGTGGGCAAGAAAGCAATGATCCGGCAGTATGACTTTCATAAGACCGACATGAAAGCCACCTGGGCAGATATCGGCGAAGCGCAAAAGACACTGAAGTGGTCGCCCAAAGTTACCCTGGCGCAGGGGATCAAGCGGACGGTGGCGTGGTATCTGGCCAACAAGGCATGGGTGTCGAAGGTCAAGGTATAGCCAAAACAGTATGTCCCAGTTTATGCTATAATTTCGCAGCGCCCATAACTGTAACAAAAGGCAAGTATCATGGATAATAATAAACAGGAATACCAGCGGGAATACCTGGTTGCCATAGGCGAGCGGCCCTGGGGGAAATACACCGTGCTGCTCAACGGTGAAGACCACAAGGTCAAGGAGATCACGGTCATGCCCGGCCAGCGACTGAGCCTCCAGCGGCATCAGAAACGCGAGGAGCACTGGTTCATCCACCGGGGCATGGCGCAGGTCACCATCAATGACGTCAGGCACGAACTGACGGTCGGGCAATATATCGATATCCCGCGCGCGTGCGTCCACCGTATCGAGAATGTCGGCAAGGGCGAACTTGTTTTCATCGAGATCCAGACGGGCGAATATTTCGGTGAGGATGATATTGAGCGTTTTGAAGATGATTATGAAAGAAAGTGACCGGGCCTGGACGCGCGCTGCCGTATCCCTGCCCTGCGCGTGACAGGTGTTGCTGTTTTTCCGTTCCCGTTAATGACATGTCTAAAATAAAAACAAATTCCAGTTTCCTTTTTATCGGCAATCTTGTTTATGCCGTTTGCCAGTGGGGCATGCTTGTTGTTTATGCCAAGCTCGGCTCTCCTGAGGTCGTTGGCCAGTTCTCACTGGCTTCGGCCATCCTTGTGCCGATGGTGATGTTCGCCAATCTGCAACTGCGCGCGATCCAGGCGACAGATGCGGCTGACAAGTATTCCCTGGATGATTTTATGGCGATCAGGATGGTTTCTTTGGGGATCTTTTTCTGCCTGGTTGCCGTGGTGGGTGTGCTTTTCTATCGAGAGAACGGGGTTTTGCCGGTGCTTTTTGTCCTTGCGCTGGCCAAGGGGATCGAAGCGCTGAATGATGTCCTTTATGGTTATTTTCAGAAGCATGAACGGATGGGGTTCATTGCGCGATCCATGGCCATCAAAGGTGTTTCGTCGCTGGCGATCGTTGCCGTTATATTCCATATTTCAAAAAATTTGTCACTCAGTCTGGCCGCGCTTACCCTGGTCTGGTTAGGCCGGATGTTGTTCTTTGATTTCCCGGCCCTTGCGCGTTTCGAATCCGGGCGGTACATCTATCACGGGGCCGGCAATTTCCTGGGGAGGATCCTGAAAAGTTACGTTGATCGCAAAGTGTTCTTAAAAGAGATCCTTGCGAACGGCGCGTGTTTGGGGATGGTCATGGGGTTAATATCGTTAAATACCAGCACCCCGAGATATATTGTTGACAGGCTCCTTGGTTCACGGGACCTGGGTTTCTTCGCGGCCATGGCCTACACGTCTGTCGCGATCTACATGTTCGTGGTGGCCGTCGGACAGGCCACCTTGCCCCGATTGGCCAGGCATTTTATTGACGGGGATAAAGCTGGTTTTTTAAAGGTGCTATTCCGAAATATTATCGTTGTTGTGATCTACGGATCGGCAGGCCTGGTGGTGGTGTCGTTCTTTGGGCAAAAATTATTATCGATAGCGTATACCAAAGATTACGCGGCATATAACTCTGTTCTTATATTGATCCTGTTGTCTTCCGTGGTCTTTTCTGTGGCGTCAATGCTGGGGTACGCGTTAACAGCCATTAAATGTTATGTGGAACAGATACCCGTGTTTCTGGCGGTCATTCTGGTGAACGCGGCACTGTGCTATTTCCTGACACCCAGGTTTGGATTGGAAGGGGCGGCGTGGGGGATGGTGGGCGGGTATGCCACACAGGCCGTATTGAGTATTTTTCTGCTTTCAAGAAAAATGAGCGGCATCAGGGATGTCTTTAAAGGCAATATAGATCCCGCGACCCATTAGGATCCCGTCGTGCTTATGCAAAGAAGTATAGGTCTCAAGTTAAGCAATCTGGTCACTGTCATTTTTGTGACATCCGTTATATGCCTGGTGATGGCGTGCGGATTGGCCGTAATCACGGGGGAGTGCGACCTGTTTTTGTTCATTCAGGTCATGGGTTATTTCTTCCTGGTCGCCGCCAGTGTCCTTTTCTTTTGGATGACATTCAATATAAAGAATGATGGCGCATTTCTTTGGCAGGTTTTCCTTGCCGCCTTGATCTTTCGGGTTGTGGCAGTTGTGGCGCTTTATTATTTATTGATCGAATTGCAGGGGAATCCCTATTTGGAAGGGTATAAAGATGAATTTGTTTATCACACAATATCTTTGTATTTCGCGAAAGATCAGCAGGCACCCCTGAGCGACGTGCAGTTTTTCGGGTTATCCGAAAATTACGGCCTTTACCCTTATCTTGTCGGGTTTGCCTATAAATTATTTGGAGCGCACACGCTGGTGGCCAGGTTCCTGAACGCGATCATCGGCGCGGTTTGCGTGATCCCATTTTTCGCGTTCATTCGTAATTTGGGAATGAAACAGGAGACGGCAAAATTAGCGGCGTGTTTTTATGTTTTTTCAGCCAACATTGTTTTATTTAATTCCGTACAACTGAAGGACTCCCTGCTTTTATTATTGTGTTTTTTTCTGGCGTATTTAGGTTCAGTTTTAATGAGGACGTCGAGCGGCTTAAAAGTTCTTTTAATAACCATCCTGTATTTCGCGGTCAATTTCCTGTTCTTGTTCATGAGAGCGCAGTTCTTTTTTCTTTTCACGTTGTTTTTCTTCATTTTCATGTTCAAAAGATTTCTTCACGGGACATCGGTCAATTCTCATAAAATACTGGTCCTGTGCGTCATGGCCCTTGTGGTCGGAATGGTCGTTTTCCTGGCTTTTTCCCGGATATCCTCAAACGTGGACAGATTAAGCGAAAATAATATTGAACAACAGTTTTCGCGCTACGAAAAATGGCAGGTGTCACGCGTGTTGGGGCCTGTGGTCCCGGTCATCACGAGCACCATCGGTTTTTTTCTTCCGTTGCCGACATTGCTTAAGTTGGCCAACCCTGACCCCGGCATCGTTTATTCCATAGATATATTTAAAATACCCACATATTTCGAGATATTTTTTACTTCCATTATCGCTCTTTCTGTCATAGCCGCATTCCGTAAGGCAAGGCATCCTGGCATGGATATTGTTTTTATTATGTCAGTTATTTTTTATGCTTTGCTGATCGCAACCGGGTTCGTGGCATATCCGCGCCATAAACTTTTTCTCATTGAATTATTTATGATCATTATGGCGTATGGAATCATTGAAACCGAAATCAGATGGTCAAGGATCTTTTCTTTTTGCATGGCCGGGACAGTTTGTGTTTTCTTGTATAATTTGATCAGATTGTGGGTGCGGGAATAGTTTGGAGACGTTCGATGAATATTTTACATCTTGCCCCGATCCTGACGCATCGCCCTAACGGTCCCTCAGCCAGCGTGGTCAATTTGTGCAATTCTTTGGTGGAAGAAGGCCATCGGGTTGGAATATTATCATCCTATTCTTTTACCGGGCCCTTGAAAACCGCCAGTTCCAGGGTGGTGGTCCTGCCGGCTCCTGAAAAACCCTCAAGGAATCCCTGGGCTATTTCCGACGCCTGGTTCTCTGTCGTGGAAGAAAAATTCGGACGCCCGGATGTTGTGAGCGTGAACGGGATCTATATTCCTTTTCAGGTTGCTTTTGCGATGCAGGCGGCGCGTAAGAAAAAATGGCCTTATATCGTTACGCCGCGAGGTTCTTTCAGGATCCTCGCGCAGAAGATCAAGCCATTAAAAAAAGTGATCGGGAATCTCCTTTTCGCGAATGCATTGATGCGCATGGCTTCTGCTATCCATACTTTGGCCCAGGAGGAAGCGGATGATATCCTGAGATATTTCCCAAGGGCTAAAGTTTTTATCGCTCCCAATGGCGTTTCAGAAGATCTTTTTGACGTTTCAAGATCAATCCAGCCCGTTGCCCCCCTTGACGCAGCATCTTCGCGCACGTTTGTTTTATGTTTTATTGGAAGGATGTATGTGTGGGTCAAGGGGCTGGACCTTTTATTGGGCGCGTTGAAGATCATTGAAGAGAGGCATCCTCAGCTCGATGTTCGTGTTTTATTCATTGGGCCGTTCAATACACCCGCGGATGAAAAGATAATGAGGAAAATGGCCGCGGGGTTGAAGCATCCCGAGCGTGTTACCTTCTTGGGGACCATGATCGGGGATCAAAAATGGTCATATTTGCTGCGGAGCGACGCTTTTGTCCATACGAGCAGATTTGAGGGGATGCCCAATGCCGTTCTTGAAGCTATGGCGGTGGGAAAACCGTGTTTGGTGACGCCTGGGACCAATATGGGGCAGATCGTGGCGGAGTCCCAGGGAGGCTGGGTAGTAGATGCCACGTCCCGCGCCATTGCCGACAAATTGATATATATGGCGGGGCATCGTGAGGAGGTCGTCACGCGCGGGGGGGCGGCGCAGGCGTACGCGCGACAACACTTGACCTGGCGTCAGGCGGCACGAAGTTACGCGCGGCATATAGAAAGTTTATTGTCATCATGATCAAGGTTGTTTTTGACAGCCAAGGAGTATCAGTCATATGAAGAATAATAAAAAATCTTTTTTGATGGCGTTCATGGCGCTGTTTGTTCTGTTCTCATGGGACGCGCTGGCGGCATCGCAAGGCGGAATCCTTCAAAGCAAGCGCCCCCACCTGGTGTTTTTTGCCCTGGATCCCGCAAGGGACCGGTCCATCGAGGCTTACGCAAAATTGGGCGTTTTCGGTGTGTTCGATGTTTTTGGTTTGCAGGATGTCGTGCCGGATGTGTCTCATAACCCGATCATTCAAAAAGCCCAGGCGGATGGCAAAATTTTTCTTGCTTGCATGGGTATTCCTTTCAAGGGGGATTCGAAAGAGGCCATGCGCGAGAATTTGGTCAGGTATTTGGAGGCTCCTTTCAAGAAAGATGCTGCCTGGAGCAGGCAGGGATTGGTGTTTTCCGGCATCAAGCTTGATGAGCTTAGTGCCGTTTTTCGTGAAGATGGATCACGCGGCCAAGAGAACAGGAAGATCGATGTGTTGCGGGACGCGCTAAAAGTGTTCAAGAAGGATTATCCGGATAAGGTTGTATTTATGTGGGGCGTCTCCCAGTTGAATGACAAGTTTGACAGGGTATTCCAGGAAGTTGTTTCGCCTTATGTTGATTATTACATACCGGAAATTTATATTCATGAAGTCGAATTTAACAAGGTGGAATCAAGGATACTGTCATCCTTGCGTTTTTATAAAAGATTCGATGGCGCCCATCATACGCGCGTCGCTTCAAAAGTGATCATTGGGCTTGGTTTTTTCACGGCACCGGAAACTTCATTGGATGATCTTCCCAATAAAGATTACAAGATCCACATGGAAAAGCAGTTGTGGGCCATTCAAAATCACCGGTATGATGAAGAAAATGCGGAAGATACTGATACACGGCATTGTGGCGTAGCTGTCTATAACGCGAGGTTATTGAAACAGGATGAAGTCAGGTGGATGGTCGAGTTGCTGGATCATTACGTAGTAAAAGGCAATGTGAACTGGATCGGCGCCGGTTCACCTAAAGATGATACGGATTTGTTATTAAAGAACCCCAGTTTTGAAGATGCGCAAAGCATTTTGGATCCGCGGTTTGGATGGCGGTGTGAAACAGGCCGTGGCGGGGCATTGCGTGTTCAGTCAAACGAAGACGCGAATATTGCGATCCCCCGATATGAAACGACCCATGGCAAGGTCCCTCAGCCATCACGCACGCTCGATAAAGGGGGGGTGTCGTGGACGGCGCGCGTTTTATCAATGACACGCGGTGCTTCGCCGAGCGTGGTGTCACAGTCCATGACCCTGGACCCCGGGAAGGTGTATTCACTCGAAGCTTTTGTCCGGTATAAGGATAATTCTAACGCCATTATCCCGGGTGATGTGAGTATAAAGAATGCCGCGATAATTTCTTCTGACAAGAAATTTGTCCCGATCAAAGGAAAGAACGGCCAAACCAAAAAAGAGAATACGTATAATTGGGCTCAAATTTATATGGTTTTTAGACCGGAACAGCCCCAGATTGAGGTTAGGTTGACCGATAAGGCGGCACGGGAGCATGATGAAATAGTTTGGGACTTTATCCAGGTGCAGCCCTATTATGTAGGAAGTCCTGCTGGCATTGCTCCTGTAAAGGATCAGGAAGTTCTTTGATTCTCCGGCGGGTTGTTCAGTTCGCAGATCAATAGGCACCTTTGACGGTATTAAATGAATGAGCAATTATGTTGAAATTTGTTTCGGTTATTATTCCCTGCCGCAATGAGGCGCAATTTATCGCCAAGTGCCTGGATTGTGTCCTCGAACAGGACTATCCGCGGGCCCGGATGGAGATCCTTGTGGCTGAAGGCGGGAGCGCGGATGGCACGCGCAAGATACTTGAGAGTTATACGAAAAGTTTCCCCCTGGTGCGCTGGTTTGACAATCCGGGAAAGACCTCTCCCTGCGGATTGAATATCCTTATCCGCCAGGCCAGGGGTGAGATCATCATACGGCTTGATGCGCACGCCAGGTACCCTCAAAATTACATATCCAAATGCGTGGGGTATTTGATCGAGACGGGCGCGGATAATGTCGGCGGTGTTTGTGTTACTTTGCCCGGCGCTGATACGTTGACAGCCAGGGCGATCTCTCTGGCCTTGTCGTGCCGTTTTGGCATGGGAGATGCGTTGTTCCGCACCGGGGTCAATGTCCCGACGTCCGTTGATACGGTGCCATTTGGCTGTTTTCGGCGAGGGGTGTTTGACAAGGTCGGGTTGTTTGACGAGGATCTGGTGCGCGCCCAGGATTGCGAACTGAATCACAGGATCATCAAGAACGGCGGAAAGATAGTATTGATACCCGAGATCATTTCGTATTATTACGCGAGAGAGAATTTCCTGAAGCTCGCGACATCGTATGCGCAATATGGTTACTTTAAGGCATTCACAGCGGTTAAACTGGGCGGGGTCTTCACGGTGCGGCAGTTCATCCCGGGGATCTTCGTGGGTTCGTTGTGGGTATTGTTGACACTGTCATGTGTTTATCCTTTTTTTTTCTGGATATTTTTATGTGACTTGGCGGCTTATGCTCTGGCCGATATTTTGTTTTCAGCCAGATCAGCTTTGAAAAATGGTGTCAGAATGTTCCCGTTATTGTTTGTTGCATTCTTTTTGATCCATGTTTCTTATGGATACAATTATTTGCGCGGCGTCCTTGATTTCTGGGTCCTTAAGAAACATACGGGGCGCAAGATAACAGATATGCCTTTGACCCGTTGATCGCTCTCGCGGGATCTGGGCCGGACAAAAGGGGCGTGAAATGGCAGGAATGACAACAGGATGCCGATCATGATCAAACGTGGTTTTGATGTCGTCCTGGCGGTGGTTTTAATGATCCTTTTGGGATTGCCGATGCTGCTTGTCGCGGCTTTTATTAAGGCGGTATCCGACGGGCCCGTCATCTTCTGGACGGATCGCGTCGGGATCAATAACGTTATTTTCAGGATGGCCAAGTTCAGGACCATGAAGACCGGGACGCCCCAGGTGGCCACGCATCTGATGAAAGATCCCGGGGCCTGGCATATACCCGGCGCAGAATTCTTGCGCAAGAGCAGCCTGGATGAATTGCCTCAGCTTTACAATGTGCTCAAAGGCGACATGAGTTTTGTTGGCCCGCGCCCGGCGCTGTTCAACCAGGACGACCTGGTGGCGCTGCGCACGGCACGGGGGGTGCACGCGCTGCTCCCCGGCATTACGGGCTGGGCCCAGGTCAATGGTCGCGACGACCTTTCGATCCCCGATAAGGTTTCTTTTGACGCCGCCTACCTGCGGCGCAGGTCTTTCTGGTTTGATATCCATATCCTTTTTCTGACCGCGCTCAAAGTGATGCGGAAAGAGGGTGTTCAGCATTGACGATGGGCGGGCATAAAAGATGAAACAAAGAACATTGGACCTGATCCTGGATTTACGCCGGCCGCTGATCGTGCTGGCGCATATGGCGCTTGTTGTGGCGTCGTTGCTTGCCGCTTTCGCGTTGAGGTTCGAATTCAGCATTCCTGCGCGGTATTTTCCCGTGCTTATTATCGGGCTGACCATTTATATGCCGGTCAAGATGACGCTGTTCTATTACTTCGGGCTTTTCGCGGGGATGTGGAAGTTCGTTGATTCCAACGATATCTGGAATATCCTCCTGGCTAACGTGCTGGCAACGGCGATTTTTGTTGTTATCGCCAGGATCCTTTTTGGGTTGACGGGGTTCCCGCGCAGCGTGGTGATCTTTGACCTTGTCCTGTGCGTCATGTTCATGGCGGGAATGAGGTTCGCGGTCCGTATTTTCAAGGAATTCAGGCATCGTCGTCGTCAGGGGCAGCGGCGTGACCATAATATCCTGATCGTCGGCGCTGGCGAGGCGGGGTTTTTGCTGCTCAATGAGATCAACCGTAACCCGAGCATGGGGCGGGTCGTGGCGTTTGTAGACGATGATCGCAGCAAGATGAACGAGTTTATCAACGGGGTCGGTATCCTTGGGCTCCGGCATGATATCCCGCGCCTGGCCGCCGACCTCAAGGTCGACGAGATCATTCTTGCGATCCCTTCAGCAACGGGTGAGACCGTGCGCGGGGTTTTGGCATACTGTGAACAGACGACGGCCAAAGTCAGGGTCGTGCCGGGGCTGGACAAGATCATCAGCGGTGAGATGGTGCTCAAGGCGCGCGAGGTTCGTCCGGAGGACCTTTTGGGCCGCGAGGCCGTGTACACGCAGACGGACGATATTTTTCGGTATATCAGGGGGAGGGTCGTGCTGGTGACGGGCGCGGGCGGTTCGATCGGTTCAGAGATCGCGCGCCAGGTGGCGTCGTTCCAGCCTAAAGAGCTTCTCCTGTTCGACCACTACGAGAATTCCCTATATTTCCTTCTGCTGGAATTGCGCGACAAATACCCCGGGCTGTCCGTGCGCAGTATCGTCGGCGATGTCCGCGACGTTGGGCTGCTCAAACACATGTTCACCCGCGCCTGTCCGCAGGTTGTTTTTCACGCGGCGGCGCACAAGCATGTGCCGCTGATGGAAGACAGCCCCGTGGCGGCGGTGAAGAACAATATTTTTGGCACGCGCAACATGATCTATGCCAGCCATCATTACGGCGTTGAACGCTTCGTCATGATATCGACGGACAAGGCGGTCAATCCGGCGAATATCATGGGCAGGTCCAAGCGGGTGGCCGAAATGGTCCTGCAGGCGCGCGCGATCCGCAGCAAGACGCGGTTCATGGCCGTGCGCTTCGGCAATGTGCTTGGTTCCGCGGGCTCGGTCGTGCCGCTGTTCAAGGCGCAGATCGAGAACGGCGGCCCGGTCACCGTGACGCACCCTGATGTGAAGCGTTATTTCATGAGCATCAGGGAAGCGTGCATGCTTGTGCTCCAGGCCGGGGGCCCTGGGCAAGGGCGGCGAGTTGTTCATCCTGGATATGGGAGAGCAGATCAAGGTCGTCGACCTGGCTAAGAACCTGATTGCGTTCTCGGGGATGAGGCTCGGCGGGGATATCGACATAAAATTCACCGGCCTGCGACCCGGCGAAAAGCTTGAAGAGGAACTGCTGCTCGACAAGGAGGTTGACGCTGTGACGAAAAACGAGAAGATCTTCATGAGCCACAGCGGCGTCAAATTCAACAGGGCGGTCCTGCATCGCGACCTCAGGCGCCTGCATCATGCCGCGCGTTGCATGGACGAACCTGCTGTTATCCGTATCCTCAACGAGATCGTTGAGACGGGAAACAGCTAGTTTTACCGGCTTCCTGATTTTGGATATTTGCTTTCTCAGACACGGCTGTGTGGGTATAATAAGGAACAATAAAGGAGACTTATTATGCGAAGACTGTTGGTTATAGCCATGTTGCTGTGCGCCGGATGCGGCCAGCCTCAGGCTTTGCCCAAGGATGTTGTGGCGCGGGTTAACAATTACATGATCACGGCTGACGAGTTCAGGCGCGCGCTCGACGCGGCGCCGGCCGGCTTTCGAAATTATCCCGGCCTTACGCCCGCGATGGTCAAAGAAAAGGTGCTTGATGAGATGATCGCCAATCAGCTGCTCCTTGAGGAGGCGCAAAAACTTAATTTTGACAAGCAGTCTGAATTTCTTGCCGAGGTTGAGGGTTACTGGCGCCAGGCTTTGCTGAAAGCGGTCATTCAGAAAAGGAACAAACAGATCATGGATGCCGCCGGTATCACGGACGCCAAATTGCGCGAGCTGTATGACCGTTCGGGCGTGCAGCTTGAATTGACGAGCGTTTTTGTTGCTGACGAGGCCGCGGCCAGGGAATTATCCAGCGCGGGTGAGGATTTTGAGGAGGCTGTTAAAAAGCTTGGCGCCAGGCTTGTGCGCCAGGACACGGGCTGGTGGTTGTCGGGTGACCTCTCGTGGGGCATGGAAGATGCCGTATGGCCTCTGAAGGTTGGCGGGGTGAGCCGTCCGTTCTTCACCCCCGAAGATGGCTGGTCGGTGGTGAAGGTCATGGCGAAAGAACCGCTGCCGCAGAAACCTTTCGCGGAGATGCGGGGTGCCTTGCGCAAGCGCTTCACCGCGCAAGCCGTCCAGGGGTTGATGGACCGTTGGATCGCCGGATTGCGGGCGAAGGCGATCGTTGTCAGGGACCAGTCGGCGATCGATCGTGTGGATCTCGGGCAAACGCAGGAAGGGGGCCGTGATGGCAGATAATGGGGCATGGGCTAACCGCCGCAAGATTCTTATCGTCGACAGGGATTTCCAGAACAAATTCAT
Organism: Candidatus Omnitrophota bacterium; assembly: GCA_903901225.1. Taxonomy (GTDB): domain Bacteria; phylum Omnitrophota; class Gorgyraeia; order Zapsychrales; family Fredricksoniimonadaceae; genus Fredricksoniimonas; species Fredricksoniimonas borealis. The sequence continues at coordinate 22,098 of CAIUQE010000047.1, read as the reverse complement.
TGCCAGGTTTTTTGCCATGGTCGCTATCGGTTCGGTGGTGACGGGCGGGATCGTTTATTTCTTTTGCGGGCGCACGTTGACGACCGTTTTCATCAATTCGCGACTGAAGGTCATGAGCACGACGGATTTTATCCTGCCCGGGCTCCTTTTGAGTTCCCTGGTGGTGATTCTGGTGGTGGGGCTCGCCACGGTGTTTATGGCGCTTTATGTCTCACACCGCATCGCGGGGCCGGTTTACCGCCTGCATAAGGATGTCCTGAGCATGCATGCCGGCAACCTGAAGCAGATATTCCGCCTGCGCGACCACGACGAAATGAAGCCCCTGGCGCTCGCGCTCAATGAAATGGCGCGCAGGGTCCAGCAGGATATCACCGTCCTCAAGGCCGAGACCGAAGCACTCGGGAAGAGTTCCGATGGGCTTGCGATGCCCCTGAAGGAACGACTGAAGAATATCAAGAAGGTTTTGGATGCTTACCAGGTCTAGGGAACGCTTGTTCTTTTTGTGCTTAGGGGCCATGATGTTGTCCCTGGCGTGCGCCGGCCATGGCGCGGAGCTCCGGCGTCCCGTGCCTGCTGCTGTTAACAGCGGCGAGCCCTCCGCCACGCTTTCCGCCACGGTCGGGCTTCAGCCCCAGGCTGCGGTCCAGGCTGTGGTCGTTCCGGCGGACATAGAGGGATTCCTGGAGGTCAAGGGCAACACGGTCAATCTTTATTATCTGCCCGGGACGAACCTGCGCAAGATCGAAGCCAGGTTGCGGACCCGCGACCTGCCGGTGGCGCCCCAATACCGTGACCTTTTCGTCAACCCGTCCTATCCGGTGGAAAGCCGCATCAGCGCCCGGCTGCAGTTCATGCTCATGCGCGTCGAGGATGTCCTGGGCATGAAGCCGATGATCGCCAGGGTCGACCTTAAGGTCCTACGGACCCGCAAAGAACTTCAGGACCAGTGCGCCAATCTGACCCATTCCCGGGAAGACTACAAATCATTCTACGCGCATGACCTGCGCACGATCTTTTCTTCGGAGCAGGACATCATTGATTCCATTGTTGCCCATGAACTGGGGCACGCCGTGATCGACCATTATTTTACGGTTCCGCCTCCGGGTAAAGTGGCCGAACTCCTGGCCGCTTACGTTGACGAACATCTCGAAAGAGACTAGCCTTGCCGCGCGACTTCATCTGCCTGATGTGCCCCAATGGATGCCACCTTTCCCGGCATAGCCGCTCTGATGGAGCTGTGGAGATCAGGGGCAACCAGTGCGACAAGGGGTTGGCTTTTGCCAGGTCGGTCCTCAAAGGAGCCGAGTTAGGCTCCGGAACTAGGCTCGTTCCCGGCGGGCCGCGCGCCGCGCATGGCGCGGAGGAACTTCGTCAGGTCCTTGCTCACTGGGGAATAACTTACCGGTCTCTGCGGCCCCATCTGACGCCTGAAGGCAGCCCCGAACGGACCGTTTTCAGGGCCGTCGTCGAGGATGACAGGGGCTTTCTTTTTATCGTCGAACAGGTCGATCCCGCGGTTTTCCACACCAAAATGAAGATCATCAGGACATTGGCGTTGTTGTCGGAAAGAGGTTTGCCGGCGATCGTCCCTTATTGCCGCGACCGGGAGGGTCAGTCCCTTGTCAAACACGGCGAAGACCTCTGGCAGGTGGTCCCGTTCACGCCGGGCGTGCGCCTCGACCGGGAAACGTATCTTTACGAGGCCTGGCGCGGCGATGTCCTTGCGTCCTTCCTCAAGGCCCTCAGGGATAAGGCGAGGGGGATGCCGGCGTTCTCCGGCGACGAAGTTTTTTCGATCAAAGGGTATATTCGCAAGCTGGAGGCGCAGGTCCAACGGCACCAGCCGCGGTTGGTTCCCCAGGTCCGTGAGGTCCTGGCTTTTCTGGAACAGGAGTTCATGGCAGTCCATGACGATCTTCCGGTCGCGTTCTGCCATGGCGATTTTCATCCGTTGAATATCGTCTGGGGGAAGGATGACATCCGGGCCGTGATCGACTGGGAATTTTTGGGGATAAAACCCGAGATCTACGACGCGGCGAATATGGTCGGTTGCCTCGGGATGGAGCATCCTTCCAGCCTGACGGGCCCTTTGGTCCTCGCTTTTATCGGGCGGCTGCGGGAAGAGGGAGTCTTCGCGGCACAAAGCTGGCGGTCCTTTGTCGGATTCGTCGTGGCCCTGCGCTTCGCCTGGCTCTCGGAGTGGCTGCGCAAGAAGGATGAGGAGATGATCGCGTTGGAACTGGATTACATGCGGCTCTTGATCGTCCACCGCGAAGAACTTCGTGCGGCCTGGAAGTTGTCCGTAGATATTGTGTTATAATGCGTTCTTGAGCCGGTGATGTGGATCTGCATGTGAGGTTGCGGTGTATGCTGGTCGAAGAAAAAACGATACTTCCGGAAAGGTCCCTTGAAGAAACGGGTGAGGGTGCGTGCCAGGTCTTGTGTCCTCCAAAGGTCGTTACCGGGCTTACGCTCAACGAGGTCCTGGTCTTCGCCCGCGGCGATAAGGCGTCCGATGTCCATATTTGCAGCGGCGCGCCCGTCATGTTCCGCAAGTACGGTGTTTTCAAGGCCGTCACGGAAGAGCGTTTTAACGGTGAGCAGATAGCGGTTATGCTGCAGGTGGCGATGCCGCCCCGGAAATGGGAACAGGCCAAGCTGACGGGCGATGCCGAATATATCCATGTGATCCCCGGCGCCGGGCGTTTTCGCATGACCGTCACGCGCCAGCGTTTCGGGTGGGACATGGCCGCGCGCCTGGTCGATATGCATATCCGCACCTTCGAGCAGTCGCTCATGCCCTCCTCGTGCCTGGGCCTGACAAAATGGGCGCAGGGGTTGGTGCTTGTCGCGGGGCCGGCCGGATGCGGCAAGACCAGCACACTGGCCACGCTCATCGAGCAGATCAACCAGACGCAAGACGCGCATATCATCACCATCGAGAATCCCGTTGAGGTCGTCTTTAAGGCCAAGAGGTGCCAGATCAGCCAGCGGGCGATCAATACCCACACATTATCCGCGGCCAACGCCCTGCGGGCCGCCCTGCGTGAAGATCCCGACATTATCGTGGTCAGCGAGTTGAGGGACCTTGAAATGATCCAGCTCGCGGTCACGGCTGCCGAGACGGGGCATCTTGTTATTTGCACGATGAACACCAACGACGCGTCCCAGACCATCAGCTCGCTCATCAATTCTTTTTCGCCTAATGAACAGCCTATTATCCGCAACATGCTCGCCGAATCCCTGCGCGGCGTCATCTGCCAGCAGCTCATCCCAAGGCTTGACGGTACCGGGTTGGTGCCGGCTTACGAGGTCCTGATCGTGACACCGGCGGTGTCTTCACTCATCAAGGCCGGCCGCGCGCGCATGCTCAACAATGTCATGGCCACGGGTAAGAGCGCCGGGATGGTCCTTCTGGATTATTCGATGCTGGAACTGGTAAAAGCGAAAGTCATCAGTGCCGAAGAGGCTATGTTCCGGGCCACTGACGCCAAGATATTCACGCCGTATGCCGCGGCGACTGGCGGTGCCGGAGCTAATACCGGCGCCGATGGAGGGCTCCGTGCCTAAGCTGGACGCCTTTTTTCACAAGATGATCGCCCTCAAAGGTTCTGACCTTCACCTGGAACAGGGGCAGTTCCCGAAAATACGCCTGCACGGAGACCTTTGCCCCATTGAGGGTGAGGTTGTCCTGACCCAGGAGGCCATGAATGCGTTGCTCGGCGAGATCGCGTCACCCGATGCCTGGGAGCGCTTTCAGCATACGGGAGATGTCGATTTCGCGTACGCCTTGGCCACCGGAGAGCGTTTCCGCGTGAATTATTACTTTCATTTCTTCGGTTTGGGCGCTGTTTTCCGTCTTATCCCGTCAAAGGTCTTGACGTTGGAACAATTGGGCATGCCCGACACCCTCAAGAAGCTGGCCGATCTGCATTCAGGCCTGGTGCTGATCACGGGCCCGACCGGTAGCGGGAAATCGACAACGCTGGCCGCGCTCATCGACCATATCAATACCAGCAGGTTCAAGAAGATCGTGACCATTGAAGAGCCTGTTGAGTTCGTGCATGTGAATCAGAAAAGCGTGATCCTGCACCGCGAGGTGGGCCTCGACACGCTGTCTTTTTCATCGGGGCTTTCCAGCGCCATCAAGAGCGACGCCGAGATCATCCTGGTGGGCGAAATGCGCGACCGCGAGACCACCATGCTCGCGCTCACCGCGGCGCAAATGGGTATCCTCGTGTTCGGCACCCTGCATACTAATTCGGCGGCCAAGACCATCGACCGCGTGGTGGATATTTTCCCCATGGACCAGAAGAGCCAGGTCCGCACGATCCTGGCCAACACGCTGCAGGGGGTCGTGTCGCAGCAGCTGGTAAGGAGCGCGGACGGTACCCGGCGTTTTGCCGCCTATGAGGTCCTTTTGCGCAGCATTGCGTTGAGCGCGATCGTGGCGGATGGGGACGCGTCCAAGCTGGTTTCCGAGATCCAGACCAACCGCGCGATGGGCATGATCCAGATGGATGAATGCCTCGGCGAGCTTGTCCGCAACGGGCAGGTTTCCAAGGAAGCTGCTTTCATGAAAGCGATCGACAAGGTATCATTTACGGCAAAATTCGGCGTTGGCGCGGTTGCTTCCTGATCTTTTTTCCCCGAAAACATGAGGCATGGGTTCGGCGCGCGTGAAAAATGCGGGCTTGCGGGAACTTTTTCATTTTTGTCGCTGTCTAAATGGTAGGAGCAGAGGATGAAGGATATTGATGACGATGTGATACGCCGCGCGCTGGGCCATGATACCGCGGCTTTCGAAATGATCTACCGGCATTACGCGGGCATGGTTTACCGGGTCGCCATCCGTGTCACGCGCAGCGCCGAAGATGCCCAGGAAGTGACACAGCAGGTGTTCCTGTCCGCGCACCGGCATCTGGGGAGTTTCGCGGGAAGGTCGTCATTAAGAACGTGGCTCTACCGTATCACCATGAACTGTTCTTTGAACGCGATCAAGGGAAGGCGGCAGCATGAGGTGCCCTGGGAGGAAGGGTTCGACCCCCAGGACCCGCGCCATGACCAGCGGGAGAATATTGAAAAAGAATCCCGCCTGGACGAGATCAGCCGCCTGCTGGGGCATTTGAACTCCGACCAGAGGGCGTGCCTGGTCCTGCGGGCGCAGGAAGGGTTGAGCTATGAACAGATAGCGCGCGCCCTGAACATCAATTTGAATACCGTTAGATCCAGGCTCAAGCGGGCGAGGCAGACACTGATCAGCGTGAATGAAGAAAAACGAGGTGGGTTATGAAATGTGCTGATATACGCGCGATATTGCTGGCTGATTTTGTGGATGACGAATTGCCGGCGCATAAAAAGGCGCCGGTCGACAGCCATCTGTCGGCTTGCCCTTCCTGCCGTGAATTTTTGTCAGCCGTGCGCGCGGTTGACGCGGAACTCGCGGTCTCCGCGGTGCCCGTGCTGCCGCCGCCGGAGGTTTGGGAAAATATCCGTCAGCAGATCGAAGCGCGGCCGCTTTCTATAGGGGAAAAGGTCACGGCCTGGTGGGAAGATGTGGTGTGGGGATCGCGTCCGACGTTCGTCTACGGGAGTTTTGCCTCGGCATTGATCGTCCTTCTGGTTGTGGCGGTCCCTCTTGTGGCCCGGGGGCCGCAGGCCGGGATAATGTCGGATAAAGAAGTTTTGTCCATCGCGTATGTTGATGAGGGGGCGCTGGTGTTCAGCCTTGCGAATGTCGGTAACGGCACGAGCGTGGAGAATTTGCTGTAAAAATACGGTCAAGGGTCAAATTAAAAAGGAGGATGGTTATGAAGGGCAAGAAAGTTTTTCAGGTTACGGGTGTGGCCGCGGTGATGGTCCTGCTGGCGGCAGGTGCTTCGATGGCCATGGATAAGGAACAGGGGCCTCAAGGACCTATGCAGGGACAGGCTCAGGCGCGCGGTGAAGAGCATTGGAAGAACGAGGCGAAAGAACTTGGCTTGACGCCGGAACAGAGCGCCAAAATGAAAGCCTTGCGCGAAGAGAACCGCTCGGCCATGGAAGGGGTGAGGGCCCAGCTCAAGGCGAAAGATGCCGCGTTGCGCCAGGAGCTTGACGCCGCAAAGCCGGACCGGGCAAAAGCCGAAAGCATCGTGAAAGAGATCAGCGCGCTTGAGGAAAAGGTTGGTTTGGCGCGTGTTGACCAGGCGCTGAAGGTCAGGGAGATATTGACCCCCGAGCAGGCAAAGAAATTGCGCGAGTGGCATGAAAAGAACAAGGAGAAATTCCAGCATCATCGTGAAAAGGGCGCCAGGCAGGGTAAAGACGCCGGCGCGAAGCCCGAGAAGGCGGAAAAATAAGGTCTCCCATGAGAATGGCGCGTGTTGCTGTTTTCTGTTGCGGGCTTGTCCTGTGGGCAGGTGTTGTTTGGGCTGCTCCCTTGACGTGGGAAGACTGCGTCAAGGAAGCGAGCCGCAACAATCCCGACCTGATCGCCGCCGGCGAAACGGTTTATCAGGCCAAAGCGTCGATGGCGATGACCGTCAGCGGGGTATTTCCCCAACTTGATGCCAGCGCGAGCGCGGGGGAGTCGAAGTCCAGGACAGGGACGCAAAAGACCGTCACTTCAGATTCTTATTCTTATGGTTTGTCGGGGTCATTGCTTATTTTCGACGGGTTAAAGTCCAGCAACAATATCCGGGCTGCCGCGGCCAACATTGCCGCGGCGCAGGAGTCTTACCGGTTCTCGTCGGCCGATGTGCGCCTCCAGCTCAGGACCGCGTTCGTGGGCCTGCTCAAGGCCCAGGAATTGATCCGGGTTACCCAGGATATTGCCAGAATAAGGGAAGACGCGCTGAAGCTGATCACCTTGCGTTACAAGGCGGGATTGGAACACAAGGGGGCCCTGCTGGCGACCCAGGCCGGCATGACACAGGCTAAATTCGATCTGCAGCAGGCCGTGCGCAATCTCGACCTGGCCGGGCGGCAGTTGAGCAAAGCCATGGGGCGCAAAGAATTCGTGCCGATCGTCGTCGATGGGGATATCTTTGTTAGAGAAACATTTCATCAGAAGCCGGATTTTAAGGCGATCGCGCTGGGCCATCCTTCGGTCAAGCAGGCTGTGGCACGGCGCAATTCGGCTGACTTTTCTTTAAGGGCGGGCCGGGGAAGTTATTTGCCCCAGGTGTCCATCCAGGCCGGCGTGAACAAGGACGGCGCGCAGTGGCCGCCCCAGGACAGGGGGATGAACGCGCAGCTGGTCGTGAGTGTCCCTGTGTTTGAAGGCGGTTTGCGCAAGGCGCAGATATCCCAGGCCGAATCGGCGTTGAGGCAGGCCGAGGCCCAGTTGACGAGTGCCGGGGAAAGCGCGGTCCTTGGTTTGGAACAGGCGTGGGAGGCGTTCCGTGAGGCGGTCGAAGCCGTGGAATCGTCCAAAGAATCGCTCGCGGCGAATGAAGAGCGCGCCAGGATCGCCGGGGCGCAGTATTCGACAGGGTTTATTTCTTACGACAACTGGACGATCATTGAGGACAATATCGTCCAGTCCAAGAAGGCGTATTTGAATGCCAGGGCCAATGCCTTGCTGGCCCAGGCGCAATGGATCAACGCGGAAGGAGTAACGCTCGAATATGCGCGCCAATAAAATTTATATCATAGGATTTCTTGTCCTGGCGGCGGCCGCGGGGTCGTGGCTGTTCTTGGGGCGGTCAAAGGCCGCGAGTGCGGCCGGGGTCAGGAATATCCATGCCAAGATCGCCACGATCCAGACGTATATTTCGACGACAGGGACCGTCCTTCCCCGCAATCGCCTTGAGGTCAGGCCGCCCGTCAACGGCCGTGTTGAACAGATACTGGTGCAGGAAGGCGACATGGTGAAGGCCGGACAGATCCTGGCGTGGATGAGCTCGACGGACCGCGCGGCGCTGCTCGATGCCGCGCGCGGCAAGAGTGACGCGTCGCTGGCGTACTGGAATGATGTTTATAAACCTATTGCCCTCGTTGCCCCCATCGACGGGCAGGTGATCGTGGCGACGATGCAGCCGGGGCAGACGGTGACGACATCCGACGCGGTCATCGTGCTTTCGGACGTCCTGATCTTTCGCGCGCAGGTGGATGAGACGGATATCGGCAAGATCGCGCAGGGGCAGGAAGCCATGGGCACGCTTGACGCTTACGCGGACACAAAGATCAAATGCAAGGTCGATCATATCTATTATGAATCCAAGACGGTCAATAACGTGACGATCTACGCGGTGGACCTGAAGGCGGATGAGCTTCCCGCGTTCTGCCGCTCGGGAATGAACGTGTCCGTGGATTTCAAGGCCGCGGGCAAGGAGAACATCCTGACTCTTCCCGTTGATGCGGTGAAGAAGGACAAGGATGGCTCTTATGTCATGGTCAGCGTGCCCGGCGGCAAGGAGCCCGCGCGGCGGGCGGTGGTCACCGGGATCACGGATGATATCCGCGTTGAGATAGTTTCAGGGTTGGCCGGTGAGGACCAGGTTGTCGTCCAGCGCAAAAAATTCACCATGCCCAAAAGTTCGACCGGTACCAATCCTTTCGCTCCGGCGCGCCCGGGCGGGGCTTCCGGCAGCCGCCATTGACGGGAGCGTTATGATCGAATTGAAGAACATCAACAAGACATACCGCATGGGTGACAACGAGGTGCATGCTTTGCGCGATGTTTCGTTGACGATCGACCAGGGCGAGTTCGTGGCCATCATCGGCTCGTCAGGTTCCGGTAAATCCACTCTCATGCACACACTGGGCCTTCTCGATCGCCCTGACAGCGGCCGGTATTTGCTCAATGGCCGCGAGGTTCATCATTTGACGGACGAGCAGTGGGCCGTCCTCAGGAACAGGCACATCGGCTTTGTGTTCCAGCAGTTCCACCTGCTTCCGCGCATGAGCGCCCTTGATAATGTCGCCTTGCCCCTGATCTACGGCGGCAACGCGGATCGCAAGTCTTTGGCGCACGACCGGCTGGCGGATGTCGGCCTGGCCGACCGCGAACATCATAACCCCAACGAACTCTCCGGCGGGCAGCAGCAGCGCGTGGCTGTGGCGCGCGCGTTGATCAATGACCCGTTGATCATCCTCGCTGACGAGCCGACGGGTAACCTCGATTCCAAAAGCAAGGCGGATATCATGGGCCTTTTCAAGGCCTTGAACCGCAAGGGCAAGACCGTCGTCATCGTGACGCACGAACCCGAGATCGCGGCCCAGGCCCGGCGCGTTATCACCATGCGCGACGGGAATATTATTTCCGACAAACTTCAGGATGAGACTTCGACGGAGGATGTCAAGAGTTTGCCGGGTACGCGGCCTGTCCCGGCAGCGGCTGATAACGACGTGCCGGGGGGGATGCGGTTCCTGGATTATGCCCGCCAGGCGATATCCGCCATGGTGTCGCACAAGATGCGGGCGTTCCTTTCCATCCTGGGGATAATGATCGGCGTGGCCGCGGTCATCGCCATGATCGCGCTGGGGCGCGGCGCCCAGCAGTCGATCGAACAACAGTTATCATCCTTAGGATCAAATCTCCTGATGGTGCGGCCGGGGTCGAGCCAGGCCGGAGGCGTGTCGCTCGGGGCGGGCGCGTCCACCCGGTTCACGTTCCAGGATGTCGCGGCCATCGCGAAGAAAAGCGGCGCTGTCGGCAATGTCGCGCCGTCGGTGACGGGTCACGCCCAGGTGGTTTTCGGCAGCAAGAACTGGAGCACCCAGATCGAGGGAACATCGCCCGCGTATGAAAAGGTCCGGGCCGCGACGCCGATCGCCGGCAGGTTCTTCACGGATGAAGAAGTGACCGCGCGCGGCAAGGTGGCCTTATTGGGGACCACGGTCGTGACGCAGCTTTTCGGGGATGAAGATCCCGTCGGCAGGACGGTCAAGATCAACCTTGTCAATTTTACGGTCATCGGCGTCCTTCCATCACGCGGGGCGAGCACGTTCCGTGACCAGGATGATATCGTGCTGGTCCCTGTCACCACGGCCATGTACCGTTTGCTGGGCAAGCAGTACATCGACAGCATTTACGTTGAGGCCAAAGGCCCCGACACGATCGACGCGGCCCAGCAGGATATTGGGGATATCCTGGCCAGGGAACATCACATGAGCGCGAAGGAAGCCGCGGATTCCTTTCAGGTCCGCAACATGTCCGACATGAAGCAGGCGATGGAATCGAGCACCCAGACCATGGGGATGCTGCTGGGCGCCATCGCGGCGATCTCGCTTCTGGTGGGGGGCATCGGGATCATGAACATCATGCTTGTGTCCGTCACGGAGAGGACGCGCGAGATCGGCCTGCGCAAGGCCCTGGGCGCGAACAACAGGGATATCATGACGCAATTTTTGATCGAGTCGGTGCTGATGTCCCTGATCGGCGGCATTGCCGGGATCATTGTCGGCGTGGGGACGTCTTTTATCATCACGTTGGCGGCGGGGTGGGCCGTGAAGATATCATTGGCGTCCGTTATCGTTGCCACGGTATTTTCCGTCATCGTCGGCCTTGTTTTCGGGTTATGGCCCGCGCATCAGGCCTCACGCCTCAATCCCATCGAAGCCCTGCGCTACGAGTGAACCTCCCGTTTCTCATTTTCTTCTTACTTATTTGAATACTCCACTTTAGTTGTATAATTATATTCGTCACACGGTGATCCTTTGGACATGTTTCATTGGGGCCCTTCGCTATGAAAGAATTCCTTTTGTCACAGATGGATTTTGTATTTTTCATTTACGGCCTCGCTTTCATCCTGCTTTTCACTTTCTCCGCGGCCCTTTATAAGAACCAGCGTGCCGGTATTCCCTGGCATTGGCTGGCATTCTTCGGTTTGACCCACGGCCTCAATGAATGGGCAGACCTCCTCGCGTTGAGTTTCAAGGATAATACAGTGTTGGCATGGGTCCGGCTTGGCCTCATGACGGTGTCGTTCGTTTGCCTCCTGGAATTCGGAAGGGCCTCCTGCCAGCGTTTAAAGTGTTGTGTGGTTGGCCGATGGATCCATATCCCCCTGCTGGCCGCGGCAGCACTGGCGGGGTTGTCAGGTATGTCCGGCTTCAATGCCGGGGCGCGGTACACATTCGGTTTTTGCGGAGCCATTGCAGCGGCGTGCGCGCTTTACCGGCTCTCCGGCCAGCACACCCATGGGAAAAGGTCGCTCAAACTGGCCGCGACGGGATTCGGGCTTTATGCTGTTGCCGCGGGCCTTGTCGTGCCCGGGGCAACTTTTTTTCCTGCCTCCTTCCTTAATCATGGATCTTTCCTGAATGCCACGGGTTTTCCGGTGCAGATCCTGCGTGCCGTGTTAGCCACGGTGATCGCTTTTGCCATAGGGGCCTATGGCCAAACGGGCCGTTTGCCTGAAAGTGACCAGCTGAAGGTGCGACGGAAGGGAAAGTTCGTGGCCGCCGCCTCAGTGGCGCTTTTGTTCTTTCTTGTGGCGGGCTGGTTCCTTGTCAATTGGGCGGGGGAGCAGGCGGCTGTCCAAAAACGCAAGGGCCTTGTGCACTTGTCAGAGCAGATCGCCCTTGCCGTGGATTATCGCCAGATCCAGACGTTGAAGGCCTCGCCCCAGGACGCGGACTCACTGGTGTATCAATACCTGAAGGACCAGTTGCAGTCGTTGCGCAGGAATGTGGCCAGCATTCGTTTTGTTTATCTCATGCGCAAGGTGGAAGGGAAGGCTGTCTTTCTCGTTGATTCCGAAATTCCCGGGAGCAAGGACGAATCGCCGCCGGGGCAGGTCCTTGCTGAAGCCCCACCCGAGCTGATGGCCGCTTTTTCTTTTGACAAGACCGTGATCGAAGGGCCGAGCGCGGACAGGTGGGGTGACTGGCTTTCCGCGTATACGCCATTGAACGACAAGCGTACGGGGGAAGCCATAGCCATCCTGGGGGTGGATCAGGATGCCCGCAATTACAACCGCGATATCGCCGCGGAAAGGTTCGGCGCGATGCTGATCCTCGGCCTCTTGTGCCTTGTCGCCAGCCTCGCGCTGGTCTATTCCCGTCGCTTCATGGATGCTTTGGAACAGGCTGATGCCAGGGACCCTTTTCTGCAGTGGGGGACGCTCGGGATCGTATTGTTCTCGGGCCTTGTCCTGACGGGGTATGTTGTCATCAGGGAGTTTGACCGCGCCCAGGAGACGTTCCAGACAATATTCCTTCAGAGGGCCAGTATCCGCGCGCAAGTCGTGTCCCAGGCCTTGGCGCTTGAGGCGGAAAAGCTGGAGGGGGTTCGTCGTTTTTTTGAGAACTCGCCGGCGTTACAGCGCGATGAGTTCATGCAATACGCGCGACCGGCCATGGAAGAATCTTTTTTACGGTCCATGGGATGGGCTCCCCGCGTCCGCGGGGTGGAGCGCGCCGATTACCAGGACCGGGCCCGGAAGGACGGCCTCGCGGGGTTTGAGATCCGCGAGGTGACTGCCGACGGGAAAATGATCTCCGCCAGAGAAAGGGATGAATATTTTCCGGTTTATTTTGCCGAACCGCTGAAGGGCAATGAAATGGTCCTGGGGTTTGACCTGTTCTCGGATGCCTTGCGCAAGGCAACGATGCAGAAGAGTTGCGATGGCGGCCGGGCGGTCCTCACACCGGCCCTTCGGTTGCTTCAGGATCAGGGGGACCGTAGCGGCCTGCTCGCTTTCCTGCCCGTTTACGCGAAAGGCTCCGGCCCGCGCACGGTCGAAGAACGGCGCCGCGACCTGCGGGGCTTTGTCCTGGGGGTCTATAACGGGCCTGAATTCCTGAAAAGCATTTTTTCGATGATGCCGGCCGAAGGGCTTTCCTGCCTCATCGAGGACCCTCAAGCCCCGCCGGGATCCCGTGTCCTTTACCGGCACAGGGTGCGGCTCGGGGCCATTGATTGGGACAGGGTCAGGACCAAATATGAGGTCCCGCTGCTGGTAGGCACCCGTGAGTGGCGCATGACCATCGCGCCAGGCAGCGCTTTCGTTGATGCCAACATGCCGCTGGGATACCGATGGGTCCTTCCGACGGGGATCGTGCTGACGGGGCTGGCGGCGCTGCTGTTGAACGTGCTGATGACCGCGCGTTACCGGATGGAAAGGCTCGTGCGCTCGCGGACACGGGAGTTGCTCCGGGAAAAAGATTCCCTCTCCAGGAGTGAAGAGCGTTTTCGCCAGATCGCCGACGTGGCAGGGGAGTTCATCTGGGAGGTGGACAGGGACTGCGTCTACACCTATGCCAGCCCGGTCGTCGAAAAGATGTATGGTTACAGCCCCGGGGAAATGGTGGGCAAGAAACATTTTTATGATTTTTTCCTTCCCCGTGACAAGGACAAGCTCATGACAGAACTGTTTACCGCTGTCGAGAAGAAACAGCCGCTCGTCGACTTTTTCAGTCCTATCATCCATCGTGACGGGCGCGAGGTCCTCCTATTGACCAACGCGATCCCCATCCTGGATGAGAACGGCGGGCTGGTTGGTTATCGCGGCGTGGACCGGGATATCACGGTGGCCAGGACGACCGAGGAATTGCTGCGGGAAGCCGAAGCCTTGCGGATCGAGAAAGAAAAATATGCCGGGTTGGTGAATAACCTGCACATAGGAGTTTATCGTAATACGCCAGGAACCCAGGGCCTTTTTCTTGAGGTCAATCCTGCCGTTGTCAGCATGCTTGAGGCTGATTCCAAAGAGGAATTGCTGCGGCATAATGTCAGCGATTTTTATCTGGCACCGTTAACGCGCAAAAATTTCAGCGAGAAGATCCTCACGTTCGGGGTTGTCCGTGATGAAGAGATATGGTTGAAGACATTGAAAGGACGCCTTTTCCTGGCTTCCGTGAGCGCGATCAGGAAACAGGACGAGCATGGCCAGATCTTTTTTGACGGCACGATCGAGGACATCACCGAGCGCAAGCGGGTCGAAGAGGAGTTGCAGCGCCTGAACCGCCAGAACAGGCTGATCCTGGATTCGTCGGCGGACGGGATACTGGGGCTGGACGATCAGGGCCGGCACACCTTTGTCAACCCCGCGGCCGCGCGGATGCTGGGGTATGAGGTCGAAGAGCTTCTGGGCCGCCCTTCCCATGCCATCTGGCATCATACCAGGGTGGATGGAAGCCCTTATCCGAAGGAAGCGTGCCAGATATATGCCGCTTACCGTGACGGGGTTGTGCATCGCGTTGTGACCGAAGTGTTCTGGAGAAAGGACGGCACCAGTTTTCCCGTCGAGTATTCGAGCACGCCTATCCGCGCGCAAGACCGGCTGGTTGGCGCTGTGGTGATCTTTACGGATATTTCCGAACGTAAAAAGGTACAGGAAAGGCTCGAGCAGGCGGCTTCTGAATGGCGCCGGACCTTTGACAGCATCACGGACTTTGTGTTCCTGATGGATATGGATTCCAGGATCGTGCGGTTGAACCGGGCGCTTTCGGATGCTTTTGGCGTCAGGCCGCAGGAAATGCTCGGAAAGAAGTGTTATGAGGTCATGCACAAGTTTGACACGCATGCCACCGGGTGCCCTTTTCAGGAGCTTTGCAAAGACGGGAAAGCGCATACGAGCGAGGTTACCGGCCAGGATAATATTCCCTTCCTGATGACCGTTTCGCCGGTACACGATGATTCCGGGAAATTGATCGGCGCCGTCCATATTGCCAAGGATATTTCCGAGATCAAGCGCACCGCCAAGGAACGCGACAAGGCTTACGCCCAGCTTGTGGCCACCCAGGCCCAGTTGCTCCAGTCGGAGAAGATGGCGTCCATTGGCCAGCTTGCGGCGGGAGTGGCGCATGAGATCAATAATCCGGCCAATTTTGTCGGAACTAACCTGGAGGTCCTTGAGACCTATATCGCGGGCTACCTGCGGATGTTCGCTCTGACGAATGAGCTTACAGGTGTGTTGAAGACGGGGACCCGGGAAGAAGCCGACGCGGTGATGGAAAAGATGAAGGAGTTCGAGGCATCGGCCAACTTCAAGTATATCATCGACGACAGCGGGAAGCTGCTGGCGCAGTCAAGGCAGGGGGTCGACCGTATCGTGAAGATCGTTTCAGACCTGAATATTTTTGCGCATGAGGAAACGCAGTGGCTGGACGAGCTTGTCAAGGTCGAGGACATCCTCGAGATGGCGCTTAATTTCGCCCGCAGCGAGATCAAGTACCGCATCGACCTGCGCAAGGAATACGGCGATACGCCGCTGGTAAAGTGCAATGCCCAGAAGATAGGCCAGGTTTTTTTGAACCTTATCATGAACGCGGCGCAGTCCATTCCCGATAAAGGCACTATTGGGATCAGGACGTATGTGACGGACGGACGTGTTGGCGTGGATATCAGTGACACCGGTTGCGGGATACCTCCGGAAAATATTGCCAGGATATTCGATCCGTTCTATACGACGAAGCCGGCGGGCAAGGGAACGGGGCTGGGATTGAGCATCAGTTATGAGATCGTCAAGCGGCAGGGCGGCGAGATCCGGGTCCATTCGGTCCCCGGCCAGGGGACCACGTTCACGGTGGTCCTGTCGTCCGGGCCGCAGAGTGCGGAAAAAGACGCGCCGGCGTGAGAAGCAAAGGATCATGTCCAAAAGAGGGCGGATGGGGCAGAAAATGAAATATTTCTTTATTGCGGTTTTCCTTGTGGTTGTGATGGCGGGGCCGTTGTCCCGGCAGGCTTTCGCGGCGACGAAGAAGATCGGCATCCTCCTGTGGAGCGATGAGTCCCGTTATAAGGAGAGCGCGCGGGCCATGCTTGAACAGCTGAAGGCGGACGGGTTTTCCGACCTTGAGGTCCGCCAGGAATCGGCCGGGGCCAATAAGGCGACAGCCATGCACCTGGCCCAGGATTTTTCCGCGGCGAACATGGATGTTTATGTCGGGCTGGGGACGAACGGCATGGCGGCTTTGCTGAAAGAGATAAAAAGCGCGCCGATCGTGTTCAATGTTGTTTATGACCCGGTCACGGCCGGCTTTGTCGACAGCTGGCAGCGCTCGAAGAACAATGTGACCGGCGTCAGTAATTTTCTTCCCATGGCGGATATCCTTGAGCGCGTGAAAGGGATCGTTCCCTTGAAGAACCTGGCTGTTCTTTATACGCCGGACCAGAAGAATTCCGAGTCCCAGCTCAGGGACCTCCAGAAGGTCGAGAAGCAATGCGGGGTCAATGTTATCCCGGTGCCGCTCTCCAGTTCTGAAGAGGCGGTCTCGATCATGCCGCTGCTCAAAGGCAAGGTTGAGGCTGTTTTCCTGACCGGAAGCGGTTATGTGGGTACCGCGATCGGCCCTATCATCGGATCCGCCATCAAGGAAAAGATCGTGCCGGTATCGCATTTGCCGGACTATGTGGATCAGGGCGTGTTTTTAAGTGTGGGTGCTGATATGCGGGAACTCGGGCAAACAGCGGCCGCGAAGGTGGAGGCGATCCTCAAAGGCGCTCTTCCGACGGACATCCCTGTCGAAGGGCCGAAAAAGATCGTGATATACCTTAATTTGAGGACGGCCAAGGCCATCGGGTTCAATGTCCCGGATGAGCTGCGTAAAGAAGCGCTCAAGATCGTTGAATGAGGCGCGAGGCGGGTATGGACAGTTTGCCGGACAAAAGAACAGGCATGCTCAGACAATGGCTTGATAAAAGTTTGCGGGTGAAATTCTTCGGCCTGGGGCTTGTCATCGTGTGCGTGAGCACGCTGGCGTCAGCTTTGATCATCAGCCATAGTGAGGCAGGCCAATGGAACAGGTTCCTTCAGGACAAGGCCTACAGCCTGGCTTCCTATATCGCGGATGTCAGCAAGGAGCAGATACTCAGCGGCGACAGGATCCAGCTGGACAATATCGTCAAAAAGATCAACAACGACCCCGAGATCGTTAGTGCCGTCATTTATGACGGCCACGGGAGGTTGCTGACGGGCCTGTTCGCCAGCCTTAACCTGAAGAACCCTGTTGTTAAAACGATCGTGGTGGAAACTCCCATCGGCACGGATCTTGCCGCTATCCTTTCGCGCATCCGTGAACGTCTCGGGATTTGTGAAGTATCGGTCCCGGTGGTGATGGGCCACGAATCCCTCGGCCGTGTCGGGATCATGTTGTCGCAGGATAATGTCCAGGAGGGCATGCGGCGCACCCGCGAGGGGATAGTCCTTGGGAATCTATTGTCGCTCTTTATCGCGTTCCTCTTGTTTTTATGGTTCCAGGGCATTATCATCAATCCTGTGCTTGAACTGTTCAGGGTCATGACGCGGGTATCGCGCAAGAAGGACTATACCCTGCGTGTTGATATCCGTTCGCGCGATGAACTGGGGCTGCTGGGACGGGGGTTCAACGCCATGATCGAACAGGTCCAGCACCATCACGAGCGTCTTGAAGAGGAAGTGGCGAAGCGGACGCAGCAGCTGGTCGTAACGAACAAAAAGATCCAGGAAGAGATCGTCGAGCGCATCAAGGCCGAGGATTCCCTGAAAAAAGCTTATGATGACCTTAAGAGCCTTCAGGACCAGCTGATCCAGTCGGAAAAGATGGCTTCTGTCGGTGAACTGGCGGCGGGAGTGGCCCATGAGATCAATAATCCGGTGGGTTTTATCGCCAGTAACCTGGAGGTCCTTAGCAGTTATGTGGCCGCTTATCAGGACATCCTTGAAATGATGTCCAGGCTTGAAAGTGCCGCTGTGAAGCGGTCCTGGGAAGAGGCGGACGTCATCCTGGCCGAGATCAGGAAATTCGAAGAAAGGGTCAATTTCAATTTCATGGTGCGGGATGTGAACACGCTGATCACCCAGTCGCGCGAAGGTGTTGATCGTATCCAGAAGATCATCACGGACCTGAGGGCCTTTGAGCGTGAGGAGACCCTGTGGCTGGAAGAAGAGGTCGAGGTCGAGGCGGTCATGGATAAGGTCCTGGCCGCCGTCCAGGCAGAGTTCCCGCGTGCGGTCGAGACGCGTAAGGATTATACGAAAACTCCACCGGTAAGGTTTGACGCGAAAAAGATCGAGCGTGTTCTTTCCAGCATCATCCGCAATGCCATGCAGGCGGTGGCCGAAAGCGGGCGCATTGACCTTAAGACATCGGTCGTGTCGGGTTGTGTTTACGCGCAGGTCGCTGATACGGGGCCCGGGATCCCTCCGCAGATACTCAAGAGGATATTCGATCCGTTCTTTACGACGCGGCCGGCGGGTCAGGGCACCGGACTGGGCTTGAGCATCAGTTATGAGATCGTCAAGAAGCGGGGTGGCGAGATCAGGGTGTCATCCGAGGTCGGCAAAGGGGCCGTGTTCACCGTCGTGTTGCCGCTTCCCGTCGGGAAACCGGACAAGGAAATATAGGGGTTTTTATGGCCAAAGAGATCAATGTTTTATTCCTTGATGACGAAGAGTACATTTTATTCGCCGCCGACCGTTTGCTCATGGCCGAGAGTTATGGCGTCGTGACGACCACGGACCCGGACAAGGCCATGGAGCTCATTGCCTGCAATCCGATCAAGGTCGTGATCAGCGACCAGCGGATGCCGAAGATCGTCGGCGTCGCTTTTCTGCGCAAGGTCAAGGAGGCGTATCCGGACAAGGTCAGGATACTGCTTTCGGGGTATGTGGATTTTGTGACGGCGGAGGAGGCGATCAATCTCGGTGAGGTTTACCGTTTCATCACGAAACCGTGGAAAACCCCGTTCCTGAAGGCCAGCATCCTGCACGCCATCGCGCAGTATGACATGGTCCAGGCCAACCGGCTGCTCTTTGAGGCTTCTGAACGCAAGAACGAGCAGCTCGAGATCCTTAACAATAAATTGCAGGGCATGTATGATGCCCAGAAGGCCTTTACATCAACGGTATCGCACGAGCTGCGCACGCCGCTGGCGTCGATCAAGATGGCGGTGGACATGGTCATGGCCGGGACGGCAGGGACCCTCAATGATAATCAGAAGAAATTCCTGTCCAGGGCCAAGGACAATGTCGACCGCCTTAACCGCCTGATCAACGACATCCTTGACCTGACCAAGCTGGAGTCCGGGCGGATGTCGCTGAAACTTGAGCATGTCAACGTCGGAGAGATCATCCAGGGAGTGGTCGAGATCCATGGCGCGGTAGCCGCGGAGAAAGGGGTTTTTCTCAAGATGGAACTGGCCCAGGATGTTCCGGCGGTCCCCCTGGATAAAGACCGGCTTATCCAGGTCCTGAGCAACCTTGTTTCCAATTCACTGAAATTCACTGACAAGGGCGGAGTCACTGTTGTCACGGAACTCCTCGCGGACAAGGATGAGATCCGGGTGGGGATCAGGGACACGGGTGTCGGTATTTTGAAAGAGGATTTTCCGAAATTATTCCAGAAATTCCAGCAATTGGGCGATGCCGGCGAGCGCAAGACGGGCGGGACCGGCCTCGGGCTGGCGATCTGTCTGGAGATCGTCACCCGTCACGGCGGCCGCATATGGGTGGAGTCAACTTACGGTGAGGGGAGCTGTTTTTATTTCACCCTCCCGATCCATGGAAAAAGGGAGGAGAAAGCATGAACACAAAAGGGGTGATCCTGATCATTGATGATGAGCCGGACTTGCGCGAAATGCTGCAGTTCAAATTCGAGGCCGAAGGTTACACGGTCGACGTGGCGTCGAACGGCCTTGAAGGGCTTGAAAAACTCAAGACCATGACACCGGACCTTATCATCCTGGATATGAACATGCCCAAGATGGGCGGGTTGGAGTTTTACAACAAGATATGCGACAACAGCTTAAAGCCCCGTTATCCCGTCCTGGTCTTGACGGCGCGCGCCAACCTGGAGAACCTTTTCAAGGAATTTGCCATCGACGGGTTCATGACAAAGCCGTTCGATATTGACCTTCTGGCGAAGGATGTCCAGTCCATTATCATCAAGCATCAGCGTATCGCGAAAATTGATCGCACGGGCATCAAGGCGGGTGTCTCGCGGCACGTCCTTATTGCCGAGGATGACCAGGTGGTGCTCAACAGGATGGCGATCGCGTTCCTCAATGCCGGCTACAAGGTGAATTCGGCATCGACCGGAACGGATGCCATTGAAAGGGCTTGCGGGGATGTGCCCGATTTTGCCCTGATCAAGCTGGGCCTGCGCGATATCGCGGGGGATGTGGTCATCGCCAGGCTGCGCCACATGGCGAAGACGTCTAACGTGGGATTTGTTTTGTTCACGTCAAGGAAGGATTCCCATTCGCGCCCTGTCATGGAAAAGCTGGCGGAGAAAAGCCCTGTTTTCATTGAGTACAGTGAGCCGGAGGAACTGCAGGCCGCGGTCGACAAGGCGATCGAGCAAAAGGAAAAGAATGTTTGATCCTTCTTCTTTACGGCGCTACCGAGAAAATTTCTTATCGGTTGTTTTATTTGACAAATGATACTTATATGGTATCATTACAACCATGAACCTTCTTACGCGTAACACCGATTATGCCGTGCGCGCATTGATCTATATGTCCGGGAAACATCCCGAGCGTGTTTCGACGGCAGACCTTGACCGCGACCTCCATTTGCCGCGTCCGTTCATGCGCAAGATCCTGCAGATACTCCAGAAAGCGGGATACCTCGCTTCTGTTAAAGGGAAGAACGGTGGCTTCACTCTTGCCAAGGTTCCGTCAAGGATCCATCTGACGGAACTGATCGCTCTTTTTCAGGGCCCTGTCTCGATGGGAGATTGCTTGTTCAGGAAGAAATTATGCGACTGTGCTGATGGGTGCCCGCTGCGCCGGGTGATCAAGGGGATCGAGGCGATGGCGCTGGCGCGTTTGAAGTCGGTAACGCTCGCGTCGTTGACGGGGGCGTAGTTTTTTTTATCTTATAATGGTACAACAGTGGTATCATTAATATATGGAAGGTGGCATTGATGCAACGCAATATTATCAGGATCGATGAAGACAAGTGCAACGGCTGCGGGGTCTGTGTGCCGTCGTGCCACGAAGGCGCGATCAAGGTGGTCAACGGCAAGGCCCGGTTGACGGGGGATGTGCTGTGCGACGGGCTTGGCGCGTGCCTTAAGGAATGTCCGCAAGGAGCCATTACCATCGAAACACGCGAGGCGGACGAGTACAACGAGATCGAAGCTTTGAAAAATATCATGCAGGAAGGTCCTGCGGCGGTGCAGGGACATCTGAAGCATTTGGAAGATCATCATCAGATGGAATATCTGCGCCAGGCGCAGGCATACTTGAAGACAAAGGAGGCGGCAATGAATGACAAACATCAGGATAAACCCATGGCGTGCGGGTGCCCGGGCAGCATGACGCAGGATTTTCGCGGCCAGGCAAAGGCATCGCCCGCTGCCGCGTTGGCGACGGAACCCGTAACATCGGAATTGCGGCAGTGGCCGATCCAGCTGCGCCTGCTCAATCCGAACGCGCCATTCTTTAAGGACGCGGAACTTCTGGTGAGCGCTGACTGCGTGCCGTTCACCTTCGCGGATTTTCACCGCAAATTCCTCAAGGACAAGGTGCTGGTCATGTTCTGTCCCAAGCTTGATGAAGATCTCGATGCCTATGTTGAAAAGCTGGCCGAGATCTTCAGGGTCAACGCGATCCGTTCGGTCACGATCCTGCGGATGGAAGTTCCGTGTTGCGGCGGGACCGTCCAGATCGTCGAAGAAGCCGTGCGCCGCAGTGGCAAGGGAATTGTGCTCAAGGAACGCACGATCTCCCTGCGGGGCGATATCCTGGATTGATCGGATTCCCGGTATTGACCGGATGCTTCACGATAAAAACATCCGATAAACGAGCAAGTTTTACATACGGCTCCCGGGATCTATTGAAACTTCCTTCTTTACTGCCGTAGAGAATTCTGTTATAAACAATTTCTGTTTTTATGATCTGCTGTAAAAATTTGCGATATATTAGATACTTTTTGGACACCAAGCATTTTGGTCGAAAAAATTGGCCAATGATAGTTTTGTTGCAGATGGCGTGCTTTGATAGTGTTATGACATTTGGAGAGATGCCTGAGTGGCTGAAAGGGACGGTCTCGAAAACCGTTATATCCGTAAGGATATCCAGGGTTCAAATCCCTGTCTCTCCGTTTTTCTTCCCTAGCGCATAAAAACCTCTACCCGAATGGGAGAGGTTTTTATGCTTTTCAGAACAGAAAAACGGACCCTGGAAAGGATTCTTTCCAGGGTCTCGGAAATAGTTAAGCCTGAAAAACCTCTACCCGAATG
>CAIUQE010000046.1 GCA_903901225.1 Candidatus Omnitrophota bacterium | reverse complement strand
TCCTTGTTCATCGCGCCGGATAAGGGTTATGCAAAAGTCCTGATCAGTTGAGCTTGCTAATGGGAGTATGTATCGGGCGATCCACACTAACCCGTTGATCAAGAATGCTCTTTCTTACCCACAGATTCTGCTAAAGAGCCATATTTAAAAGACCAACATTCTTTATTACTGCATCATTACCTGTACAACCAAATAAACCAGCCTCATCGCTTATCGGATTAACATTCAAGCCCGTAATCGTGTGATTGGTTCCATCAAATGTTCCAGTGAATTTTGTTGTCCAAGTCCCTACTGGAGTAAAACCTTGTCCCCCATTCCAATTCACAGTTTCCGATGCGTCAATGTTATTGGCAAGTGCGTATACTGCGGCAAGATTTAAAGACATCATCTGCAATTGGTATACATTAGAAATTGAAGTAGTCCATTCCATCTGTAAATGCGGATACCCAATCATAATCCAGATATGACCAGCACTATTTGAAATATCCCAAGGATCTAAACCAACAGTGTAAATGCCATGGCTTGCGTTCATAAAGGCGCTTTTGTTCGCCTCGTTATAAGTAACAGTGCCTCCGTTTCCTATGGGAGCAGCAGATGATCCAGTCCACCAACCTGAATTGGCAACAGTACCGCTGTTATAACCCATAAGACCACCAATATATGAACTCCCAGTACCACCACTTACATTACCCGTAGCATAGGAATTAGAAACGACCGTACCAGAACCATCATTCCCGCCAAGAAGCCCTCCAATATGTGAACTCCCAACGCCTGCACTAACAATCGCAATTGCGTAAGAATTAGAAATGGCCCCGGAATGACCAGACACCCCATCAAGATAATTCCTGCCAACAAGTCCGCCAACAGAATCACTGTTATCGCTTCCACTAACTGTCCCTGCAGCATAGGAATTAGAAACTGTGCCCAAATTCAGGCCGACAAGCCCGCCAATATCCCATATCCCGCTCACAGCTCCTGTAACATAAGAATTGGAAACATTGCCGAAATTACGCCCCACAAGACTGCCCACAGAATAATGCCCTGTTATGTTGCTGTTTTCCAAACCAACATAATTGATATTCGCGCTAGTGCTTACACGCCCAAAGAGACCAACATCATCTGTTGAGGGTCGATTGATATACAAACCAGAAATTGTCTTGAAATTACCATTGAATGATCCCGTAAATAAAGCTGCGGTACTGCCAACCGGAATAAACCCTTGCCCACCATTCCAATTTATTGTTTCAGATGCATCAATGTTATTGGCAAGCGTGTAAATTGACGATAAATTAAATGCCATCATCTGTAACTGATAAACATTTGTTATAGTTGTTGCCCATTCCGCTTGAAGATGTGGATTCCCCAACATGATCCAAACATGACCGGTGTTGTTGGAAATGTCCCAAGTGGATGATCCCGCTGTATAGACACCATGGCTTGTATTCATGAAGGCGGCTTTAGTGGCTTCATTATAGGTAATAACTCCGCCACTTCCTATGGCTTGACTAGCAGCGCCTGTCCACCATCCAGAGTTGGTAATAAAACCAGTATTACTCCCAACAAGACCACCAATATTAAAGCTTCCACTTACAATTCCCGTGGCATAAGAATTAGAAATGATGCCAGGGATACCAGAACTAGCATAATTCTTTCCAACTAAACCGCCAATAGAGGAGCCTCCACTGATAGTGCCTGTGGCGTAAGATTTTGTAACAGTACCGTAGTTCTCTCCAACAAGACCACCCACATAATCGCTGCCATTTACAGTACCTGTGGCATAGGAATTAGAAATTGTGCTTGTGCTGCCAGCGTGCCCCACAAGACCACCGATAAAATAACTTCCAGCCCCTCCGCTTACGTTGCCTGTAGCATAAGAACTAGAAATATTCCCATCATTCGATCCAACAAGACCACCAAGATAAGGCCCTCCATTCACAGCACTAAATGAATAAGAACTAATAATGGAGCCTGCTGTAAAGTTGTTTCCAACAAGACCACCAACAGAACTGCTTCCAGTTACAGTGCCTTTAGTGTATGAGTTTAGAATAGTTCCATAATTACACCCCGCAAGACCTCCGCCGTCTGTGACACTGCCTGTAACATAAACATTAGAAATAGTTCCATAATTTATGCCAACAAGACCACCGCTGTAAGGTGTCCCATAGCCTGTAAAATTCAAATTAACAAGACCTACATTGCTAATAGAAGCAGCTGATCCTACAGCCCCAAACAAACCGACACCCCAAGGGGAAATCCCTGTAGGACGATTAATGGTAAGGCCTGTGATAATATAACCATTGCCATTAAAACTGCCCGTAAATGGATGGGTCAAAGGAGCATCATAATTCCCAAGGGTAGTTCCAACCGGGCTAAACCCCGCGCCTGCGTTCCAACTGACTGTTTCCGAAGCGTCAATATTATTGGCTAACTTGTAATAAAGGCCGAGACCGGATGTTGGTATATATTGCAACCCACCAAGCGCATTGGAAACAGAATAGATCATAATTGGATCTGCTAATGTTCCAGCACCCACGCTTCTTGAAAGGATGGCGTGATAGTTGGTCTTTACCGTATTAACCTGGAATGTAGAACTGGCATTTGATGTAAAGGTTACATTGGAACTCGATCCTGAGCTCAATGTGAGCAGATCTACATTATTAATATTGCCCAATGTGGAAGCGCTCTTTGCCGATATCGAAAGATCATACCCTCCGCCATTGATAACCGAAGTGGCATCCATAATAAAAGCGTTCCCAGCAACAAAGGCGGTGTCCGCATCCATGGTCAGGATAACCCCAGGATCTACTATAATATTGGCAGCATCCGTGATCGTACCCGAAACATTCGTATTCGCTGAATACGTTATGGCATTGTCTGCATTCTCAACATCGGCCTGACCGGGATGAAAAATACCGCCAACCTTGAAGGCACTGCCGCGCTCTATTAGAGAAGACGACTCCAACACACCAAGTGAAGAGATAACGCCATCGGATATCAATGTCAGGAGATTGGGCGTTATTAATGAGCCCAATGAATAGATGCCGTTCTTGGATAGTAACGTGAGATTATTTGAAGTTAGGCGTACTCCACTACCAATATTTATAGATCCGGAGCTTGCCTTAAGGGTAAGGTTTGAATTGCGGTTGTAAAGGATCGAACCAAAAGCCATCGGAGGCCCGCGCAACAAAATACTTGTTCCGATACCCAAGCTCTGAAGTAAATCGATGTTACCTAACGTTTGATTAAAATAAATATTCGGCGCATCAATAGGCAGCGGGAATCCGGTTGCACCGCCATCTTTGGTTGTTATTGAAACCTGATTGGCACGAATAACCAACGTTGTGGCATTGACCGGATCAGTGGAACTTGAATCCAATGTGGTCTTAACAGTATCCGCATCAATCGTTACAGTGCCTTTTTCAGCAGAAATCAGACCATCCTGAATCAGCGTTGCGGCTTCAATATTGATCTTGCTAACATAAGGCAACCCTAAATAGCTTTTGCTAAGGACTTCACCCTTATTGATAAAACTTGTACCTTTAGCTTTGATCGAGACATCCCCTGCCTCTATCTTCCCTATATTAAGGGCCGGAGCACCCTCAACCTCTAAACTGACTTTGCCATCATGATTGGCCAATGACTTGGCCCTGATAACACCAGTGTTGTTAAAGGAGTAATCAAAAACATTGTTCAGCACTTTAGCGGTTACTATGACTTTGCCGCCATCTGCTGTAATTGTGCCGCTATTTCTGATAGCGACCTTTTTGCCATCCGCACCAACCAAACCATCCTGAGCCGCTTCAGCCACAACCACTGAGATCTGATTCAGATCATCCAAAGCCAAAGTCATTTTATTGCCAGAAGCCAAAACAACAGTTCCTAAATTGGCCTCAACAATATATTGATTGTCTATTTGTGGCGAAAGCAAACAAATATAACCGCCAGCAACATTAGTTGTAATCCTGCCTTTGTTTACAATGTATCCATCTTTACCAGCCACTTTATAAAAATTATAATGGCCGTTCATAAAATCATTTTTATCAATATACAATGTGGAAGCAATAAAACTTGCAGCATTAATATTTGCGGAAGCGCCAATATTTATGCCATTGGGATTAGATAAAATAATTCTGCCATTGGCAAAAAGAGAACCAAAGATATCCGAAATGCTATTACCTGTAACACGATTGAGGGCTGTTGAATTCTGGGAAGGCTGGAAGAAATTAACGATCTGATTTGCGGCAATACTAAAACTACTCCAATCAATGACAACTTTTTCTGAAGCCACATTGATGTTTAAAATATTGGGATTGTTTGCATCAGCACTAATGACAGCAGATCCTTCAACTACGCTGGCCCCTTCCGGGTTGGCGTAAGACAAAGAAGGGCAGCACAATATTGCTGCTATTGCGGCTGTCAAAATAACGAGATTTGTTTTCCGGGGAAACGCCATTAAACTCTCTTAGAAGTAAATGTAAACTGCTCTATTTATTGATGTTTCGGCTCTGATGTAATTTTGATGTGCTTAAATATAACCTATAAAGCACCACTTGTCAACGTAACCGCATGGCGCTAGAAGCTTTTCGAAACCTGTACCCAAGTATGGAGATTATTACCGTCGGAGGGTGTTTTATCCAAAGGCCAAGCAAAGTCAACCCTCATGGAAAAGTCTTCAGGTAAGTTAAACCGTACCCCACAACCAACAGAGCTTAATGTTGTGTTCTTTTTAGCTCCCGCAGCTGGCTGCCGCAAATGACTGTTCGCGGCATCATAAAATACAGCCACGCGTAAAGCATCATATAAAGTCGCTTTCGAATACGGCACTCTTATCTGTTTTGGAATAGGATACACAGGTAAAGACCACTCAAAAGTTGTAGCATAACCGCTATCTCCTACCGCTTCCGCTGGAGCATAACCACGCACATTGGCCATGCCGCCAATCTGAAATTGCTCCACAGATGGCAATGTATAAGGACTTATCTGCATCTGATTTTTCCATAATAAATTGGTACCGAACGGCAGCCTCTGCAATCTCAAAATATTAACCGTATGTTTTACGAACTTCCCACCTGCACCACGAGTGCTGGCATCAGTGTCTTTGGAATTCATACTTCCCATAAAATTTGGTATTCCGCCATCAACCTCATATGTAGATAACGTGCGGCCAAATTGATCCGCCATATCAATATCGGAACCCAACTTGACTACACTTAAACGATCATGGCTGGTTACCGCGCCCTGTGAAGAATTAAGCATGTCTTTGTAATCAAATCCGAAATTAAAACTGAGATCAAAATTGTCTTTATCAATAAATGCATTCTTCGCATAAAGGCCATAGGTTTTGGATTTGCCACGCACATTATACTCGGCTAATTCCTTGCCTAATTTGACTTGGCTAAGAAACGCAGAGCCGCCAACTTCCCAACTTCTTCCTACTGGCAACCCGTAATTAAAGCCTTCTAAAAAATATCTGCCTGACTGCCCTAATTGAAATTGAGTGCTCAATTTATCATCAAAGCCTAAAAGATTATTGTGCGAAAGATTAACACCATAACGATTTTTATTAATGTAGCGCGAACCAAGATTGTCATAAGTAAAGCCCGCATGTATCGGCAAACGATCCTTTACTTCTAAAACCAAATCAGTAGTGCGCGGCTCTTTGCCCGGAACAAGTACAGCGCGGGCATTTCTGTCTGGCTGTTTATTGATTTCTGTTAAACCTTTTTTCAAAGAATTGTAATTGAAAGGCTCCCCTTTCTTTAAAGGGATCTTTCCTCTTAGCAGTGAAGTCTTGAAATATCGGTTCCCTTTTATTTCAACCTCACCAGTAAGAACTTCTACAATCTTGATTTCCAATATCCCCTGCTTGATATCTTGCGGTGGCAAATAAGCTGTCGAATTAACATAGCCTTTTTGCCGATAAGCATCAGTGATCAGATTGGCGATCTTCTGCATCTCTTTTATTGAAAGCTCCTTATTCTCAAAAGGCAAAATAATATCGTTAATTTGCTTTTCTGAGAGAATGGTAAAACCAGATACATTGATCTTTGTGATGAGAACTTTTTCGGCAGACTCAGGAACAGTTGGTAATTCTGGCAATGCTTCTTTTTCAGGAACTTTCTTGGGCGTTTCGATTTTCTCTCGTAATTTCTCTTCTTTCTTCTGGAGTTCTCTGGCCCTCATTTCCTGCTCGGGAGTAATCGCCGCCTGAGTTGATGCCTTTGAAAATAATAAAAGAAATAAAATTATAAGGAGGGTGGTGGTGTTTTTATTTTTCATATTGAAGTCATTGTACCAGAGTAACCTGTCAAATCAATCTCTAAATTCCCTACATTTTCTACTCGGACAAATATTCATCGCTATGCAGTGGAAGAACTTACAGGTCTTATAAAATCGTACTCCCTGTAAACTTGTGCCTTCAGACTGCCGACATCTGGCACGATCCCCGGATGCCGCTGGCTAAGGCGGATCATGTGCATGACCGTGATTACTCGGCCACGGCTTAAGAACACTGCTTTGAAATACGCAAGAAACGCCTCCTCAATTTGACCCTGATGCTCAAGGCTTACACCCAGGTTTTTCCATGCTTCCCATGAATGCGGGCCCAACTTGATCGCCCAACGTGACCACTCCTCAGCTTGGTTAAAATCCTGCCGATAGAGATTGCAGAATCCCAACTTGGTCACGGTAGCAATGTGCTGATCCTTTGTCCTGATCGCACAGGCAAGACTGCGGGCATAATAACCCGTCGCCTTGTCATATTCGTAAAGCCCCGCGCTCATCTCGCCTGCCAAAAACAAAAGGCGTGACCGATGCTCAGTCATATCGGGATCGCTGATCACCTGATCAATCACGTTTATCCCCTCCCAAAAACAGCCTTCTGCGGCACATACCTTTAATAAGGTCTCCAGCGCGTCGATCTTCGAATCGGCAGTTGTGGCGGATCGTCGAGCTTTAATAGCCCAATCATGAAGCCCGGCAGGGATGCAGTAAATGACACTCTCCCGCAGGATGTCCATGTAAAGCTCTTCCTTCATGTTGAGTGGCTTCGGCCTCGTCTTCATCATGTGAATATGCCCATACATCTCGAGCAATAGCAAGTCGAAATCCCGACGGAAGATATATCTCTGAACGGACTTGCTATTAGCTAAAACCTATGGCTACATTGGACTAACGAAAGGAGCACAGCCCATGGCCCAAGCGCCCGATAACAGCCTTATAACCGAGATCATGACCCTTAAGAATGCCCCGTTGGAGGCTATAAAGGCCAAATACGCCGCACTGTACGGCCAAGACAGCCCTTCATCCAGCAACAAGATCTTCCTGTGGCGTAAGATCGCCTATCGCCTTCAGGAGCTCGAATACGGCGGTTTGCCTGATGACACCAAGAACAGGATCAACGAACTTATCGAGCGCTATGATCCGGTCAACAACAAAACCCTGCGACCCAAAACAGTAATGGAAAGAAATAGCAATAACGGACGAGATAGACGACTCCCCATCCCCGGAGCCATCATAAGGAAGGAATACAAGGATCAGCTCATTGAGGTCAAAGTTCTGGAGAATGGATTTGAATATCAGGGGAAAAGTTATAAAACACTCTCGGCGGTCGCCACGGCGGTGACCGGAGATCACTTAAATGGATATACTTTTTTCAAGCCATGACAACCGAACCCGAACAAAAAAGACATCTTGTATGCGCCATTTACACCCGTAAATCCTCGTCCGAAGGATTGGATCAGGAGTTCAGCTCTCTTGATAACCAGCGCGAATCAGCCGCAAGCTACATCAAAAGCCAGCAACATGAAGGCTGGACGGCCTCCAATGAACTTTATGACGACGGAGGTTTCACGGGAGCCAATGTCGAAAGACCCGGACTGCAAAAGCTTCTTACGCATATCAAGGAAGGAAAAATTAATTGCGTGGTGGTCTACAAGGTTGATCGACTCTCCAGATCATTGCTTGATTTCAGCCAGCTTCTTGAATTCTTCGATAAAAACAATGTTGTCTTTGTTTCCATTACCCAGCATTTCAATACCAATACGTCCATGGGACGGCTAACCCTCAACATCCTTCTTTCCTTCGCTCAGTTTGAGCGTGAAATAATCAGCGAACGCACAAAAGATAAACTTAGCGCTGCTCGCAAACGCGGCCAGTGGCTCGGCGGTCACCCGCCTTTCGGCTACATGCGCGACCCCAAAGAGAATCGCAAGATCATTATCAACCCCGACGAGGTTGATATGGTGCGAAAAGTCTATGCCCTTTATCTGGAGAAGAATTCTGCGTTGGAAGTCGCGCAAACGATCAATGCCACCGGCTACCGCACGCCCTCTTGGCCAACAAAGACCGGCAGAACTTTCGGAAACAAGAAATTCAGCATTATGACGGTGGTGCGCATACTCAAGAACCACACCTACATCGGCAAGGTCAACTATAACGGTCAGATCTATACCGGACTCCAACCCGCCACCATCGACGAGGACACATTCAATAAAGTTCAGGAACGACTGGCGCATCACCGGCTTGATCGAAAGCCCTATAAAAATAAAGACTGTTCAGGACTTTTATCCAAAGTCCTCAAATGCAAAGCCTGCGGCAGCGCCATGGTGCACACCTACACTCTCAAAAAAGGCCGCCATAAATACCGCTATTATCTTTGCTCAAACGCTCAAAAGCGCGGCTATTCTGAATGTCCCGTCCGTTACGTTAACGCCCAGCTCATGGAGGAACGGATCGAACAGATCCTGCGTGGTGAAGTTAAAACCCTCAAGAATTCTCCGCACAAGGCAGAAGCAGAAGCCATCCTCTCGCCCATCTGGGATTCATTATTCTTTGAAGAAAAGCGACGGATTATCCAAACACTCATTAAGACAGCAGACTATGATTCAACCGCCAAAAAGATTTACATCGTCCTGAACGGAACGACTGAGTGTCATGAATTTGATTCAAACATCAAAAAGATCCACGCCAATGAACTTAAAGGAAAGCAGCGACAGCTTGATCAGGAGCCTACGATTAGAAAACAGCTTCTACTGGCCCACCATCTGAACCGCAATCTTTCTGATGGTAAAATAAAAGACCTGAATCAGGCCTCTGCCTGGCTGGGCTTTAGCCAAACCAGTCTAAGCCATATACTGGGGCTCTTACACTTATCTCCGTCGATCCAGACAGAAATAATGACAGAAACTGCCACAACCCTCTCCACTATTCCCGAATACAAACTCCGCGACATCTCATCCGAAATGGACTGGACAAAACAGGCCGTCCTCTGGCAAGAGATCAAAACCTCTCTCTCCTAAAAGCATCTCTGGCTAACTCACCCCTAGAAAGCCAATTCCTAGTAAAGGACTTTCTTGCTCGTCGATAATACCCAATAAAACGCGCCATTATCCCTTTACTAGGGCTCCTTTACTAAGCCGCCATTGAGAGATAAAGAGATAAAACACAAAGCAATTTATGGGAAATTACGACGACCGTCGGAAGAGAGATAATGAAAATTTCAGGAATACAGAATGCCGTCGAGAAATTATCGCGCAACCCTTTGACACGTGCGGACATAGAAAATCCCCTGAACAGCCGCGCTATTCAGAGGATTTTGTATCTCTCGTCGGACACCGACGGGAGAATAGAAAACGGAGAGGGAGGGATTCGAACCCTCGGACCAGGTCACCCCAGTCAACTTCTTAGCAGGAAGTTGCAATCGGCCACTCTGCCACCTCTCCAAAAATTTCTACGAATTTTTTGGAGACATCGAACGCCGACGTCAAACCAACAGTTTGACGCGCCGTTCGATGTTCCTTAAACGCTCCGCGAATTTTGGAGACTCAGGTTTGTTGCCACGCCCCTACGGGGCGAGGAACAAACCTGAGTTCCATAAAAAAATATAATCAACTACTTATATATCGCGCCCCACTACTATTTTCTTTTCTTCCTGAAAAACTCTTTCATTACCGCCGCGCATTCATCAGCGAGAACCCCGTCATCAACCTCGACCTCGTGATTGAGCTTCGTGTTCCCGGGGATATCCAGCACCGACCCGCACGCCCCGGTCTTGGGAGCCCTGGCGCCAAAAAATATCTTTTTCAAACGCGACAGGACCAGCGCCCCGGCGCACATCGAACAAGGCTCGATTGTAACATACAGCACACAATCCTGCAACCACTTGGACCCGAGAAAATTCGACGCCTGGGTGATCGCGATCATTTCCGCGTGGGCCGTAGGGTCTTTCAAAAGCTCCACCTGATCGTGCGCGCGGGCAATGACCTGCCTGCCGTGGACGATCACAGCCCCCACCGGGACCTCGTCGGCCGCCGCGGCCTTGCGCGCCTCCTTGAGGGCCTCACGCATCATCATTTCGTGGAAAATTTGATCCATAGGGGAAGGAAAGAAACTATGAAAAAAAACGCGCCCGACAGGAGTCGAACCTGTAACCTTCTGATCCGTAGTCAGATGCTCTATCCAATTGAGCTACGGGCGCAAAATACCATAATACCTTGTTAGAACATCTTTGCGCCAAGTCCTGAGGCCCTAGAGGCCGAAGGACGGGCGAAAATTAAATGATACCTTATTAGAACATTTTTGCGCCAGGTGCCGAAGCCCTGCAGGCTGAGGCCGGGCGCAAAACACTACTATACCGCTCATTCAAATGTCCATCAATTCTACACAAAAAGTCGCTTCTTACAAGCGATAAATCATCATTGCCCCGGATTTCTTCTTCATTCCCGAATCAGCCTACCTCCGGAATAAATAAAATATCAGACTTATTAATATGCTTTCCAACAAAAACGTCGTTAAAGCCCGGCCACCTTTTGCGCCAAACGATGTAATTCGGGATTTGCCAAGGCCGTCACGGTTTTCTTCACAGAACGTGAGAAATACTCTCTTTCCGTCTTGGTCAAAAGCTCGCCTTTCAGCTTCTTTTTAAAAAGCTCTTTCTGCTTCGGAGAAAAGACCTTTGACAGCGAAAATTCCAAAGACAACTCATCATGCCTTTCCATCATTGCTCTTGTTTCATTAGCATCGTCTGTCGAATAATACAAAAAAGCCTTCTTGATACGATCGGGACTAAAACGATATCCGGCCAAGTCAAACTCGGAGCCACCTTTCAGGTAGATTTCAAGCTTCTTAAAGGTGTCTTTATCTTTCTGTGTCAATTGCCGGCCATAGCTACGACTCCACTCGAATCCCATCCCATTCAGACTGTAAACAGCCAATGAAAGCAGAAACAATGCTTTTAAACGCTCTTTTAACTCCTTCGTCTTCAAAGATGCTTCCACCTTGGAATAATCGAAAAGCCCATATTTCCTGGCATTAACTAACAGAACCGGGAATCCTTCCCAATAGCGAACATTTTCCGTCTTCACAACCTCTGCCAGAACCTCATTCGTGTCAAATTCTTCCGTCGGCTCAAAGAGCGGGAATCCCAGGCGACTCAGCTTTTCCAGAAATTGTTTATTTTCCATAGAGGCCTTCTTTCTTTAAGACTCGCAGAAAATGTTCCCAATTCAACATCATCCGATCTTCCGAAATATCAAACCTCGCGGTTTCTTTAAAACGCTCAGCCAACACCTTGACATCGATCTCTTTCAGACGGACGCGAACAAGCATTAGACAATCATCAACGTCAACACTCGAACACCGAAAAAGCTTGCTGACAATAAGATCATAAGGATTAAGAACCCCTATGTACAAATGAGAAAACTCTTTGATCAGCGAATGCCCTTCCGGCCTTAAGGGCGATTGCAAAAGTTCTGTCGTATGAACCCTCTTGCCCTTAAAAAGATCAAAAATATAAACTTCACCTTCTCGCTTCCAACCCGCGCCTGTCACGGGCTTGTAGCCCAGCTGATCCAAAACACCAACAAGATATTTGTGTTCACCGGGTTCAGGCACAATAAAATCAACATCTTTGGTGGATGGCTTAATACCCAACAGCGTAAGCGCCGTTCCACCGCAGGCGATCAAATGAACCTTCTTGTTGAGAAAGCCATTCCACCCTGCCAGGGTTTTCAAAAGATCTTCTTTGTTTAAACGATATTCCATAAGATTGTACCATTAAATACATTTATATGTACGCTTCTGTACATTACGTTGTACTAAAATATACAATATTCACAGATTTTGTCAAGAGAAAAGCACGTTTTAAGCACATACAATAAATCTGGGAAATCTGGGGACACAGATTTTCCCCGGATTTTCGAATAACATGTGTATGTTATTTGTCAAACTTAAATAACATGACGTATTGGGATTCATTGGAACGAATGCTCATTGCGGCAAAATGCCTTGCGTCATCGGCTCCTGCTTGACGGGACGGACCCTGCGCGTCAGATGTTCCTGGGCATGGCTCAAAGTCCCTACTTTGGCAGCACCCCCCCCCTGCTCCCCGGCGCCTTCAGCCTCAACCACGGCCGCCGCCTGAGCTCGAGGACGGGATGTGTTGGCGGCAACTTCCGCCGGAACGCCCTGCCCCAGCCAATACGTCACGAGGCACGAAAGCACAATGATCAAAAGGCACGCGCCCGCAAACCATTTCCACATGTTAGAACCCTCCCTGCTGCCAGAACAATTTATCATCTATATCGTTCGCGAAAGCGATGAAAGTATTCGTCGTCGGAAAATAAGGCGGCGACATGGACGTCTGCATGCGGTCGTCGTAGACAAAATTACGCCCGTACCCTGAAATAAACTGCCCTGTTGAGGAATTGAACGTCCCAAACGCGCCGTAATAATTGGTGATGACGCCCCCGAGCACCGTCACCGTGCCCCTGGCAGATCCGGTGTCATAATTGTCGACCTGAAACTGGCCGGTCTTGGCCATGACGGTCGCGTGGATATCAAGATTGTTCGGTGCCGTTGTGCCGACACGGACGTTCCCCTGCCAGCTCATCAGGCCCAGCAAATTGGTCGCCCCTGCCGCTGTCGGGGCCACGTACCCCGTCGTCCCCGGCGTGCCGACCTGCGCCGTATAATGCTCGTAATGGATATTGCCTGAGATGACCAGGTCGTTCTTGCTGGCGATCGTCATCTGGTTATCGCCCTGCACGGTCCCGCTGATAGAAGTGATGTTCCCGTTCACATAAACCACGGTCCCTACTTTATGCGTCCCGTCGGGAAGGCCGGTATAGGTTGTGGTGGTGCCGCCGCTGGTGACAAGGGTCTGGTTGGCCTCCCTGTCGATCGTAATCAGATCGGTGGTCGCTCCCCTGACAATGTTCAATGTCTGGCGGCTATGGCTATCAACCCCCATCGTCACTGTCGCGTCACCGTACACGTAAATGCCGCCTTTCAGGGTCGTTCCCGTTAGAGGAACATATATCCCGTTGGAGGCATAGGTGACGCCTCCCGACGCTTCGGTGGCCATGGTAGTTTCATCAGCGCTTGTTGGCATGGAAATGGCCGTCAACCCCCTCTGAAATCCTGTCGTAAAATCCGGGATATCCCTGGTCCCGTTGGAATCCGCGTCGAGCAGGACAGGATTGCCGTTGTTATAAAACTGCGCGGTCTGGTCCACCTGCTTCACCAGCCCGTCAAAAGTCCCGCCGGGATTATACGCGAAACTGAACTTCGTGTCCGTGAAAAGCGGACCGGTAAAATTGGTCGAGCCCGTGAACCAGACGGTGGTCCCGTTGGACATGGTCTGGTGGGCGGTGAACAGCGAATAGCGCGCGAAATTATCACGCTGAACGCGCACGGTGAAATCCCCGTGGAGCGTCAGCTTTTTATTCAGGCCGGCGACCGTTGCCGTGGTCTGGATCTTGAAATTGAAAGGAAAATCCCACACATTGGTCATCGGTGACGACGCCGCCGACTTGCGCGTAACGCGGATAGTATAAACATACCTGCCGTTATCGATGGCCGTGGTCGTCGCGGTATAAACAGCTTCTGCGCTGGCGCCGGTGCCATTTTGGGCCATGAGCGCTACTCCGTCATGCTTGACGTAAGCGATCAGGAACCCAATGCCGTTGTCAGCTGTCGCGTAATTGGCGGCCTGGGTGGACACTGTTGTTGCCGGCGTGGCGCTCACGGTGTTGAGCAAATAGAAATTAATGAGGTTGTAAAGCGTCAAGAGCCCGTCGTTACCGCCGGACTCCCCCGCGTAAGAAGCTTTCAACGCGTTGACCTCGATCCCGGACATGGTCTTTTCCTGGACAGCCCTGGTCACGTAGACCGCGGAAAGAGCCGTGACCATCATCATCGAAAATAACGAGATCGCGAGGGCAACACCACGATTCCTTTTCATAAATGCCTCCTTTAATTCATAAAGCGTACGCTTCGGCTCGTCGCGGCCGTCAACATCGCCCCTGAAAGAGACCTTCTCTGCCCGCTAAGGGAGAATGTCAGCTGGTTCCCCGCCACGGAAAAATGCATGTTCGTGATGCCGTCCGCAATGGACGCGCTGCTAACAACATTTAACATCGGCCCCAGCACGCTGCGCACAATGACTCCAGTCGCGCTGAGCGCGTACTGCACATATTTGTATTCCACGGTCGCGCACGCCCCATTGGCATCGGCGCAGGTAACACTGTCACAACCCCATGTCAAATACGCCCCCCAGTGCGCGGGATTACCCGTCGCGTCAAGGAAAGGGGTCACGGCATCGCACACCACGGGGACCGAAAAACGGATGGTATCCGAACCGTTGACGCCGGTCCCGGTCGAAATGATGTACTGCGCGTTGCCGCCACCGTCATGCCCCGTGTGCGAGAGCTCCCAGGCCATCTTGTCGTTGGCGGTCCTGAAAATATTCCGCAACTGGATCCCGGCGTCGGCATTATTGAACGCGGCCTGCGCCGAAAGCACGAACCCGAAAACAATGCCCATCAACGCCACAAGGATAGCGACGGAAATAAGCATTTCGGCAAGCGTGAAAGCGTGCCGGCGCCTATCCATATATCCTCGTGATAACCTGGACATAGGAATCAAGCTGTCCGTTGCCATTTTTATCTTCTCCGGTATTAAGGATCCCGTTCAGGTTGGTGTCTTCCCCGGCCACGCGGCCGTCCGCCAGCCTCCAGCAGAACACTACCTTGACCTCGACAAGCTTCGTATTCGCGGTGTCCACATAGATCACGCCAATCCCGTCTAGCCCGGGGATCGTGAAAGTCCTGTTATTGTAATTCGTAAAAATATTGGCGAAAGTTGAGGACTTGATCTCCTCGACCTTATTCTTCACGCCCTGGACCGCGATGGTCGAACGCATTCCCATCTGGTTGAGTTCCACGCATTGGGAAAAACTGGATAAAATGCCTGTGGCGGCGACCAAAAAAACACCCGCGGCGACAAGCACCTCAATAAGGGTCAATCCGGAACTTCTTCGTGACCGATATCCCATAACATTCCTCTCTGACCATCCGGGCTGTTGGACGTATTTCATTCATTATACGCCACATCCCCGGAAGGGATGAAAAAAAGCCTGTCTTGATGGGGACAGGCTTTAAACAACAATATGAACCGGGCATAGCTTAAGGCCAAGCCTGGCGTGCGACCCTTTCGGCAACCCGGCTATCCCCATCATAAGGACCCGTGGCTTTGCGTCCCGCCATTGCTGACGGTTTGCGGTATCGTGGCCGCACTTCACCACTTGAAGTATAGCTTATAAAATGCTGAAAAGACAGACTTAGCCCCGCGGTATCAGAGCTTTTCGACTTCCTTAAGAAGTGTCTTGCGGTTAAGGCCGATGCGGTTCATCGCGTCGGCGGGATCCTGGCGGTAGGCGCGGCAGAACGTGGTGACGTCCTTAAGGGTATGGACGCCTTTGCCGTGAAGTTCTTTCAGCACAATAGCGCGGACAAAGGTTTCATTGATGACGTCGCGCGGTTTGAGGCCGGCCTCGCGGGCGAGCTTGTCGCGGTAGATCGTGCTGGGCGACATCATGAGGACCCTGTTCTGCTCGTAATTGTACTTGTACACCGGTGAAAGGAGTATCTTCTTCTGCTCCATCCCGCCGGTCTCGCTCACTTCATCGACGACACGGAAAACCTTGTCCTCAATATGAAAACGCTTCAGGACCACGAAAACGTCAATGAGGTTCACCAGCGTCTCGGGGATGTTCATGGGGTCATTCTGCAAACGGATGATGGCCTCGCGCGCCGACAATGCGTGGATGGTGCACATGCAGTATTTGCCCACGTTCATGGCCGTGATCATGTCGCGCGCCTCGACCCCGCGCACCTCGCCGACAACAATGCGTTCCGGGCGCATGCGCAGGCTGTTGCGGATAAGATCGGCGAGCGTGAGCTTGTCGTCGCTCTCGAGGCGGGAGACCGTATCCAGCAGGAACGTGTTCAACTCCAGCGTATCTTCAATGATGATCGTGTGCTCCTTCTCGGAAAAGAAACTGAAAAGGGCGTTCAATAATGTTGTCTTGCCGGTCCCCGGTCCGCCGGCCAGAAGGATGTTCGCGGGACGGATGGAAAACCCGTCCACGTAAAGCCACAGCTGGGCCGCCACCTCGTAAGAAAGGCTGCCCCACGCGACAAGGTCGAGGATGCTGACGGGATCGACCTTGGCCTTGGTGATGGTGATCTGCGCGCCGAAGGGCGACGTGATGATATTGGCGCGCCCGCCCATGTTGGCCAGTTCCAGGTCAATGATCCGGTCCATGCCGTCACGGTTGGCGAACACCAGGAGTTTCTTGATAAAGATATCAAGTTCGCGGGTGTGGTCGAATTTCCTCTCGGCGGATACGAAGCCCTTTTCCGCGTGATGCATATAAATGGGCTGCAGGCCGTGGATCACGATGTCCTCGACATCGCTGTCGCACAAAAGAGGCTCAATGATCCCGTAGGAAAGGAATTCGCGGACAAAAGACACCTTGGCCTCAGGCGTGCGGAACTCGCTTGAGAACATGCGGGTCTTGTCATTGGCCAGGACGCTTTCAAGCGCGGCCAGGGCGAGTTCTTCGCGGTCATGGTCAAGCTGCAGGACTTGCAGTCGGCCTTTGAGCTTGTCGAGGAGTTGTTCTTCCAGTTCCAGCGCGATATTCTTATTCATAGGGGGCTCTTGCCGATCATAAGTTGAACCAGAATAATTTTACACTGAAATAGCGCCGTGTAAACCCTATTCTCCCGTCTTTTTAACCCGGATTTTTTCCGGGGGGCGAGTCAGGACAACAGCCGCGTGCGCGGCATCCAGATATTTTACCGCTGCCTGCCGCACGTCCTCGCGTGTCACGGCGTTGACGCGGGCAGCGTAGCCATCCACATACGCATACCCCAGCCCCAGCAGCTCATCCCCCG
This sequence comes from Candidatus Omnitrophota bacterium, assembly GCA_903901225.1. Classification (GTDB taxonomy): domain Bacteria; phylum Omnitrophota; class Gorgyraeia; order Zapsychrales; family Fredricksoniimonadaceae; genus Fredricksoniimonas; species Fredricksoniimonas borealis. The sequence continues at coordinate 32,836 of CAIUQE010000046.1, read as the reverse complement.
CGCGCGTTCCCGCCTGGGCGCCGATCGTCTGCAATGACCTGGCCATGCCGCTGACAAGGTATATCCTGACATCCGCGAGTTCCTGTTCACTGATGAGCTCCGCGCGCACCTTCGCGAATTCCTCTTCAAAGATCGCGCGCACCTTCGGCAGGCCTTCTGCCGTCGTAAGGGCGATAAAACTGATAACCCCCGCGTCAACTCCCGGCGAAGCCCCGCCCCTGACGGCGTAAGCATTGCCGAGCTCATCGCGGACACGCTTGAACAAACGCCCTCCCAGTGAAGAGCTGAGCACATTGACCAGCACCTCGACCGCGGGCACATCCTTCTCAGCCATCAAAGGGCCGCGAAAAGCGAACAATACCGCGGCCTGCTCCTTATCCATGGTCAATTCACTCAACCGCGGGGCATCAGGCCTCTCTTCCGAGAAAGTATTTATCAAGGGTTTTCCGGGTTTTAATTTTCCAAGGCGCTGTTGCAGTTGCGCGCGGACATACGCCTTGTCGATATCACCGAACACGGCGATCACCCCGTTGTCCGGGCGGACATAACGCTGGAAACACGCCGTGATATCCTTGCGCTGGATCCGCGCAAGGGTTGCCTCGCTCCCCAGAGGGTCCCGGCGTACCGGGTGCGTCCTGAAAAGGGTTTCCGTTAGTGCCCGCGACGACATCTGCGCGACACTGTCCCGGCGGGCGGCCAGGGCCGTGCGCATTTCTTCCTTGTCACGCGCGATCTCATCCTCGGGGAATACGGGGACCGTCAGGAACTTTTCCAGGTGATCGAACATGAAAGAACTGTCTTCAGGCAGGAAGGACATGCCCAGGCCGATGCTATTCTCGCCAGCGGAACTCGAGACCCCGGCTCCGCGTGATTCCGTAATACGGGCGATATCATCCGCGGACTCTCCAGGCAGGCCCTTGGTCCACACCGAACCTGTCAAAGCGGACAATCCGTTCAACTCAGGAGGGTCCTGCTCCATCCCTCCCCGGAACGCCACACTGACGGACACAAGCGGCAGGGCATGGTCTTCCTTCAAAAGCAGGACAAGTCCGTTGGACAGGACCGTCCTTTCGATGGCGGCCGATAACGCGGGCGCGCTGGCCACAGGCACAGGCGCGTCTTTCTTCGGCTTTAACAGGACGACGCTCAGGCGCTGGTCAACAAGATAACGCCGCGCCACACGCTTGATGTCATCCTGGGTGACCGCGCGTATCCCGTCCAGATACCTGTCCGAGAATTCAGGGTCACCTGTAAAGCCCTCGTCGGCCGCCGCCTTGTCGGCCATGCCTTCTGCCGTTTGCCGCTCAACTATGTTTTCCACCATGACCTGGCGCTTGACCTTGGCAAGCTCATCAGCGTCAAGGCCCTTGTCTTTGATCCGGGTGATCATGCCCTTGACCGCGGCAATGACCTGCTCCGGGTCCTGCTTACTGATCAGGCAGGAAACCTCAAAATAACCGCGGTCCTGCGGCGTATAATCCGCGGCTGAAACGCTCTCGAGCAGATGCTTCTTTTTGTACAGTTCAACAAAAAAACGGGAACTTTCGCCCTGCCCCAGGGCCATGGCCAGCACGTCCAGCGCGTAGAGATCGGGATCCAGCAACGCTGCCCCCTGCCATGCCAGGCTCAGGCGCGTCAGATCCGTGGCGTAATATTCTTCCAGGCGGCGCGGGAATATCTGCTCCTGCTCCTGGGGAACATTGCGCAGGACGAATGAACGCGCTTCGAACGCCTTGAATTTTTCCTTCGCGATGGCCAGCACTTCTTCGGCCTTGATCCCGCCCGCGACGGAAAGGATCATGTTGTTGGGCATATAGTACATCGTATGATAGGCCACCAGGTCATCACGCTTGAGGCGGCGAAAAACATCTTCCCTGCCGATAATAGGATATTGGTACGGATGCGTGTGATACACCGTCCGGGCAACAAGATCGTCGAGCTTGCGGCCCGGCCTGTCATTGATCATGTGCATTTCCTTGACGATGACCTCGCGCTCGCGCTCCATTTCCGCGGCATCAAAGGAGGGGCTCACGACCATGTCGGCCAGAAGGTCGACAGCTTTGGACAGATTCTCTTTGGGAACAGCCAGGACATACGCTGTCTGGTCGTAGCCGGTCGAGGCATTGATCGACCCTCCCATGGCCCTGGCCTCCTGGGGAATGACGCCGGCGCCGCGGCGGGCCGTCCCCTTGAAAAGCATATGTTCGATGAAATGAGTGATCCCGCTGTCCATCCACCGCCCCTCGTTCGCGGAACCGGTCCTGACCCACAGGTTGACGGCCGCCACGGGCGAAGAGGGCATCTCGCTCACCAGGACGGTCAGGCCATTATCAAGAGTAAATTTCTGTGGCGCGGCATAAGCCGTGCCGCAGAACATCCCGAAAAGCGCCACGGCAACGACGTTCAGGCGTAAAGTACGTTTCATATCCGCTCCTAGTTGAGTTCCCGACGGCGGTATTCATCCATCAGACGCCTGATATCCACATTGGTATTGCGCGCGACCTGCGCGCAAATGAAAATAAGGACCGAGAACTGCCATATTTCCTCATGGCCGGCCACCAAGCCGCAGGTAACATCCTCTTCCCGTTCCAGCTGGTTGGCGAAATGCGACACGGCCTTGCTGACACCTCCCTCGAACACATCGAGAGAAAATGTTTTGTTATTGTACTTCATTGAGGGCACATTGATGCCGCGCACGAGCAGGAAATTAATGACGGAACCGGGGTCAACACCCTCGGCCGGGTCGAACTCAAACCCGTCGAACCGCGGGATATTGGGCGGCAGGATAAGGGAAGGCTTCTGCACCACGACCTCGCCCTTGCGCACGACCGTATCCCCGTCATTGATCAAAGACGGCGAAAGGAACACATAGGGCACCCGGGTGTCGTCGAAGGTGTGCAGCAGCGACACGCGGCCGCGAATGATGTCCGTCTCTTTGAGCGCCCGTTCCCAGGCCTGCTGAAAATCCATGACCCCTCTTATACCACGAAACAGGAAACTTTTATTCCTCTTTTTTTCAATTGTGCTATTATAGTAAATCAATTTTCAAATCCCAAAAAAATCACAGAGGTTTTTATGAACAACACAGCGCGCTTCTCAAAGAACATCCTGCACATGACCATCACGGCCCTGGCCTTATCCTTCACCATGCCGGCCACCGCCCACGCACAGTATATCGACAAAGCCACGCGCGAAGCCCGGCGTGAACAACAGACGAAAGACCTCCAGCAGCGTTTCAGCTGGTGGCCCACGGACGCGAAACCCGCGCCGGTCAAAGACGAACGCGGCGGCTACTGGTGGTGGCCCGACGCTCCCGGTTCCGTCACGAAAGACTGGGGCAACCGCGGCTATGTCTATGTCCTGAAGGTGATCTACGACTACAAGGCCTCGGATGAGCAGAACAACCAGGCCCCCGCGCCCGTCAAGGAGGAGCCAAAAGCCCCGAAAGCGTCGCTCCTGATCAAGAAGATCATCCGCAACGTGAAGATCTATTTCGACTACAACAAGGCCGCCCTGCGCGACGACCACATCCCGATCCTGCAGAAGGCCGTCAAGTCGCTGGAAAAGAACCCCAACGCGTCGATCCTCATCACGGGCAACTGCGACGCGCGCGGGACCGATGAATATAATTTGAAGCTCGGCGGCAAGCGCAGTGACGCGGTCAAGTCGTACATGCTCGAGAACGGCATCACCGAATCCCGCATCAAGATCGTGTCGCGCGGCAAGCTCGACGCCGTCGCCCCGGTCAAGGATATCGCCGGGATGCAGAAGGACCGCAACGCCCAGTTCATGGTCGCGGAAGTCGAGGAATTCAACGTCCCCGCCGACCAGATCCCCCAGGACGCGAATGTCCAGAAGATGGACGAAGGCAAATATGTCCAGGAGCAGAAAGAAAGCGTGGAATCAGCGCCCAAGGCGTCGACCCGTGAATACACGATCCAGCCGAATGATTCGCTCTGGAAGATCGCCCAGCACGAGATGGGCAATGGCAACCGCTGGAAGAACCTTTACGAGATCAACAAGGACCGGATCAAGAATCCCAACAAGTTGAAAAAGGGAACGGTCATCATCATCCCGATCGAATAAGTTCACCGCACGACACAAAAAAAGGGAGCCAAACGGCTCCCTTTTTTATTTCACTATCTCCGTCTTGAGCTTTAAAGCCTGACCAGCTCTGAATCTTTTTCCCGGGATGAAAGCGGTATATTTTTCAGCAATATCCCCTGAACGGGGACAATAGAACGGATCAAAGGGATAAATCCTTCGATCATGCCGTCAGGGATATTGACGCCGTCCACATTGATCAGGCTTCCCTGCCCCGCGACTGTTAAGCCTTCCTCGACGTTGCGGACATCGATACCGCCGTTCACCTGGGCAGCATCTTCGCCAAAATATTTTTCCATAGCCTTAATTGTTAATCCCTTATCCTTTGAATGACAATAATTTGCCGCTTCAACCGCATCCAGCAACCAGATCAGATTCACAAGCGCCCCATAGTTCTCAAATTCTTTTGACACCTTGCGCTTGTACTTCACCTTATGTTCAAAATCATGAAGGATCGTTGCCCGCAATGTTTTTAACTGAACCTCGATCGTCCACAGCCCTTCACCCAGCATAAAAACATAATGCATCGCCCTGTACCAGTCCTTGGCGCCACTGGCAAAATAATTTTTCTTAACAACGACCACACGCTGCTTATACTTATAGTTTTCCGCGATATTTTCAAGTAACAGCAGTTGGTGAATGACCTTCTTAAGTTCTCTCCCCTTAAGCAAAGGTTTCTTCGCGAGAAGAAGTTTCCTATCCTGGTCGATCTTGGCTCTATAATTTGAAAACATGATCCCATCTTTATCGATCCTGTCAGCGGCCTCTCCAAGTTTCGCGATATCAGGGAAAGCTTCACGTCCCGCGATCAGGTCCTTGATCAAATAATACTGTGTATCCCCATCGGTGACTTTTTCAAGAGCGCTCATTTCCTTCTTGGCCCGCAAGAACATCAGATTATCCGCGTCGCTCACAGTGCCTCCGGTAACAGTCTCAAGAAAGCGGTAGCCGGAAGCAAACTTGTCTTTGGCCTCAAGGATCTTTTTTGCCACCCACTTCTCCTGGTCATTATCAGCCTCCGGATTTTTCCAGGATTTATTACGCTCCTCATTGAAGGGATCCTGATCATCCTTCGCGTCTTGAGTAAAAACATTGTCTATGGCTGAGGTATTGGCCGCCGGAAGATATGTGAGCAGATCGGCATAAAACTTTGCGTAACCCTTTTCGCTATTGATCTTCGTCAGCGCGTTCCTGAAGAACGGTTTAAGTTCGGCGTCCAACCCAAGGATGTCAAGGACCTCATCCATGGGGATCTTCGACTTTGCGCGGGCGAACAAGGCCACCCCCCGAAACAGCCGGAATACATTCAACGTGTACGTGCCGCTCATTGCCAGTGATCTCAAGCCAGTCTCTTCGCCGTAAATAACCTGATGAAAAGTTTCCACAAGTTCCTCATAATGATCCTCCCCCTCCATATACTTTCTGAAAGCGTCCATGATCATCGACCGTAACTTTATCTTCATTTTTCTCACTTCGGTCGTTCTTGAGAAGATAGGATATTCTTCATAGGGCTGCAACGCGTGGATCTCATCGGCAAGTTTCTTGATATCAGGCATAGCCGGGACATCTTCACCGTGCTGTGCCTGCACGCTTTCCTTGGGGAGGACAGCCTTGTAAACAGGCTCCTTTTTTTGCGCGGCATCAACAGACTGCGCCAGGTCAACATTGATCCTGTAGCCCTTCTTTGCAGCCGCGTCACGAATTAGCTGTTCTTTATCTAAGCCGACTAGTCCGTTGGTCACAACAAGCCTCTGCGAGAAATCTGCTTCGGTGAACCCACCCGAGAAATACTTCCGCGGGATCACCTCACCGCTGTAATGATCCACTTCCTCCTTGATATAACTGAAAGCCCCTTTGCGGAACGCTTCAACGTACTGCGCGTAGATCCGCAGGTTCTCGCCGGCATCACGTTGGCTGATCCCCTTGACCTTGCCCTGATCAACGTAGGCTTTACCCAGAAAACTTTCACGCATGGCCTTCTTGTACCAGGCCGCAAGGATCAGCGCGTTGTAGATCTGCCTCAATCGGGCAAAATTCTTGCCATCATTCACCTCTTTCTCAAGGATCGGAATAATGATTGTGCGCATCACCTTCCTGGCGATCTCATGCGACGCGTTATTATCCGCGGGCCGGTCCACCAGGGCGCCCTGCATGGCCATATAATCCGCTTCCATCAGGACCTTAAGATGGTGTTTGACAACAAGGGCCGTTGTGCCCTGCTGATATACTTCGGCGGTGTCCGGCATGATCCAGACCTTGTTGAACGTATCCACGGGGATGTCCGTTGTTCCGAATTTATCCTGCGCCAGGCGATAAACCTCCGTCCAGAAATCCCTGCCGATATTTTCCTCGGGGTATAACAGCCCCGCCGTGATCTGCTTCAGCAAATAGTCCTGCGCCAGAAGGTCCCGCCCCATTTCAGTCAGGCCGAAACGTTCATCGATGATGCGGTCTTTTTCATAGGGGGAAAGGTTGACCCACAACTGACTTTCGGGGATCGTGAGGGCCGTAAGGAAATCCTTGATAAGAAGTTGGTATTGTTCCTGCCGGGCTTCTTCCTTCGGATCACTGCCCGGCAAAACATCCTGTCCTTCATTCACAAAGAAATCAAAACGCAGGGGGTTTTTCGGATCAACGGTGAGCGCGTTCAGGACAGTCGGGTCAAAGGCCTGAGTCAGGGCGATCCTTTGGCCAACTGGCGGCAGGGCCACAGACTGCGCCCGCGCGGGCACAGGCGGGCACACCATGGCCAATGCCAACGCCATGGCCACGCAGCGCCTGAAATTATCCTTAAAACCGAAAAAAAACATAATGTCCCCCCAGACAATATTAAGTTTACACCATATATATAGATAATAACAAGGCAGGGGCTACAGAAAAACCTTACGGATCAGACCCTGATGGGAAGGACAACGAACGGAATGCCGCTCTGGTAGAATTTCCTCTGAAGGGCGAAAGCGGTGTCATTGTGAAGCCAGCGGGTCCAGATGGTCTCGTTGGGGAACACAAGCTGGCCGCCGAATATGACCGCGTGCGAAAAGCGCCGGGAAACGACCTCAACGACCTTGTCCGCTTCCTCAAGGACATCCACGCCCATGTACGCGAGGCCTTCGGCATAAAAACCCTGGTGCTGCATGAATTCAACATAACGGGCCAGGTCTTTCTTGACCTGGGCATCAAGATTGACGACCTCAGCCGCCCCCTTGAAATTCCCGGCATCAATAACACCGATCTGGACAAAAATAAAGTTCCTGAACTCTTTTCCGAAGAAACGCGACACGTTGAACAACGTGTGCAAGCCAAGGCCATTGTACCCGCCCACCAGGATGACCGCGGTGCGCGACTTGGGATCGAACGCCGAGGGACCTTCCTTAACCACAGGCGAGACCGCCGCCGCGTGCACAAGCGTGTTCAACCGATGCAATATTTTTGTCACTTCATAGTAATGGCGCTTGATGAAAATAGAGATAACAATAAGTGTGCCTGTGACAAATAAAGTGATCCATCCGCCCTCATTGAACTTCAGGATAACAACAGAAAGCAGGATCACGAACGTAAGGATAAGGCCGGCCCCGCTCACCAATATCCTTCTTTTCCAGCGCTGATCCGGTTGTGCGCGCACGCTCCACCAGTGACGGACCATGCCCAACTGGGACAGGAAGAACGTGATGAACACGTTGATACTGTAAAAAATGACGAGCAGCTGGACCTTGCCGTGCGCCAGGATCAGCGTGACAAGGGCGGCCGCTCCCATGATCAGTATCCCGTTCTGGGTGACCAGCCGGTCGCTCAGGTTGGCGAACTTGTTCGGGAACCAGCGGTCGATCGCCATGTTGGCAATGACCCTCGGCCCCCCCAGGAACCCGGTCTGGGCGGCAACGAACAGCAGGAATGTTTCGGAAAGCAGCGTGATCACGACAAACCAGTTCCCCCACACGCCCCAGTCCCTGGTCATGTTCTCGAAAAGCACGGCATTGAGGGTCTTGCCGGATTGCGGCACGACATGGAACAAAAGGTAGGCGACCATGAGCCCGAAGACCGTAAAAGCCAGCGACCAGGACATATAGCTCATGGTGCGTTTACCGGTCTGCACCCGGGGTTCGCGCAAAATATTGAGACCGTTGCTCACCGCCTCAATACCAGTGTAAGTACCCGCCCCGAGGCTGTAGGAACGGAAGATCAGCATGAGCATCCCGACTACACCGATCTGGGAAGAAGCCGCCTGGGCATCCATCCTGGCATCAGCGATGATCACGGGCAACTGCCCCGCGCGTGAAATGAACGCGTAACAGATGATAAAAATATGGCTCAGGACAAAGATCAGGAATATCGGGATGAGCGGTTCGACGCTCTCGCGCACGCCGCGCATATTCAGGACGATCAGAAGGATAATGACAGCCGCCGCCGCTTGAAGCTTGAAAGCCAGCAAGTCGGGCGGAAGAAAACTGAACAGCGCGTCAACGCCGCTGGCGACGGAAAGCGCGATGGTCAGCACATAATCGATGAGCAGCGCGCAACCGGAGATCATCCCCACTGTCGGGTTGAGGAGCTTGCTGGCCACCAGGTAGCCGCCACCGCCCGAAGGAAAAAGTTCGATGATCTGGGAATAACTGGCGCTGATCAAAAAGACCGTGACCACAGTGGCGAGGGCGACAAAGATGGCGAGATACGTATGCCCCTGCAACGCGACGAACGCGGCCTCGGGACCGTAGCAGGACGAAGATAACCCGTCCGCGCCAAGCCCGATCCACGCCAGGAACGCGATCAGAGAGAGCTTATGAAAAACATCCGTATCCAGGGGGCTTTTGGCCTGGCCGATGAACACGTTCTTTATATTCCTGATGAAAGATTGCATAGGGATTTGTCAATCGCGGAACAGGCGTAACAGGTTTCTGGTGATCTGCCGGTTCATCTCAGCGAGAGAATCCACAAGGGGGATGTGCTTGGGGCAGGCGCGCGCGCAATTCTGGGTATTGCCGCAATCCTCAATGCCGCCTTCATCAACCAGCGCCTTCAGCCTTTTCACGGCATCAGGTTTCCCCAGAGGATGGTCGTTAAAAAGACGCGCCTGGTTGATCGGCATGGCACCGATAAAATTCGAACGCTCATTGACCTGCGGACAGGCTTCCAGGCATGAACCGCAAGAAAAGCACGTTGCCAGCACATAATCCTTTTGCTGCTGCTGCGGCGGGATGCGCGGGCCGGGCCCGATATCTTTGGCGCTGTTGAACGGTATCCACGCGCTGACGCGTTTGAGGCTGGCGAACAGGCGTGAGCGGTTGACCACAAGGTCGCGCACGATCGGGAACTTGGTCATCGGCTCCAGGGTGATCTCATCCCCCATTTCATCAACCAATGCGGAACAGGCCTGGCGCACCTTGCCGTTGACGAGCATCGTGCAGACGCCGCAGACCTCTTCCAGGCAGCCGCATTCCCATACCACCGGGGTCGTCTGCTTGCCATCAGAGGTACGGGGATCTTTCTGGATCTCGCGCAGGCAGATGACGATATTCATGTACGGCCGGTAAGGCATTTGGAATTCTTCCCAGCGGGGTTTGGCCTGCGGGCATTCCTGACGCTTCACCTTCAGCTTGATGGTCCTGTTTTCCGTCGTCATCAGTATTTCCGTTCCCTTGGCTTCAACAGCGATGTGTCAACGGCCTCATACGAGAGTTCCGGCCCGTTGGGCGTATATTTGGCCACGGTCGTTTTAAGCCAGTTGGCATCGTCGCGGTCCGGGAATTCCGGCTTGTAGTGTCCCCCGCGGCTTTCATTGCGCGCCAGAGCGCCCAAGGTGATGACACGCGCGATATCGAGCATGGGAAAGAACTGTCGCGCGAAGACCGCCGTCTGGTTCGCCCATGTGGAAAGATCACCCACATTGATGTCCCTGGCGCGACGCGCGATATCCTGGATCTTTTCATCCGCCGCGGCAAGGTTCTTGTTATGGCGCACGACCGTCACGTTCGTGGTCATGACCTCACCCAATTCCTGCCACAACTGATAAAGGTTCTCTTTGCCGTTCATCTTCAGTATTTCCGAGCGGCGGGAAGTTTCTTCCCTGACCCTGTCCTCAAAGATGGACGCCTTCACGTCAGCGGCCGCCTGGTCCAGGCCCCGCGCATACTGCCCGGCGGTGCGCGCCGCGGCAAAACCGCCCTGCAGGCACGAGAGCAGCGAATTCGCGCCCAGGCGATTGGCCCCGTGATACTGGTATTCGCATTCACCGGCGGCAAGGATGCCGGGGATATTGGTCATCTGCCGGGAATCGATATAAAGCCCGCCCATCGAATAATGGACCGACGGAAAAACGCGCATCGGGACCTTGCTCGGGTCCTCGTTCATGAATTTCTCATAGATCTCGAGGATGCCGCCGAGTTTTTCCTGGAGGGTCTTGCGGTCAACATGGGAGATATCGAGATAAACAACGTCCTTGCCGTCGACACCAAGGCCCATTTCCCTGACAGCCTTGAAGATCGCGCGCGAGGCAATGTCGCGGGGAACGAGATTCTTGTATTTGGGATACCATTCCTCAAGAAAATACCAGCGCTGGCCGTCCTTATAAGTCCACAGCCTGCCGCCTTCGCCGCGCACAGCCTCGGAAATGAGTCGGTTCTTATCCTCGCCGGCAACAGCGGTCGGATGCACCTGGATGAACTCGCCGTTGGCATACCAGGCGCCCTGGCGGTACAGCGACGCCGCGGCCGCGCCCGTCGAGATCGCCGACATCGTCGAGCGCCCGAAGATCATGCCGCAACCGCCGGTGGCCATCACCACGGCGTCCCCGCGGAAAGCGCGGATCTCAAACGTTGTCAAATTCTGCGCCACGATGCCGCGGGCCACGCCCCGGCCATCGATCACCGCGGAAAGGAATTCCCAGCCTTCGTAACGCGTGACAAGGCCCTCGACCTCGTACCGGCGCGCCTGCTCGTCGAGCGCGTACAGCATCTGCTGCCCGGTCGTCGACCCGGCGAAAGCCGTACGGTGGAACTGCGTGCCGCCAAAACGCCTGAAATCAATAAGACCCTCGGGCGTACGGTTGAACTGCACCCCCATACGGTCGAGCATGTAAACAAAACCCGGAGCATTCTGGCACATCTCCAGCACCATCGGCTGGTTGGCCAGGAAATCGCCGCCAAGGATCGTCTCTTCAAAATGGATCTGGGGAGAGTCGCCTTCCCCTTTGGTGTTAACAGAGGCGTTGATACCGCCCTGGGCGCAAACAGAATGCGACCTTTTGCACGGCACCAGCGAAAAGAGGTCGACGGAAAGCCCAGCCTCCGCAAGTTTTATGGTGGTCATGAGCCCGCCCAGACCGCCGCCAATGACCAGTATCTTGTTCTTTCCCATGGGTCTCTCTTATTTAGCCAGGGTGAGCAAAGCGCTCACACCCATCACGTAAAGCGTCACGCCCGCCAAAGCGCAGATCCATCCCGATACCCTGCGGCCCGCGTCGGATGTCACGGCACCCCAGCCGATCAAAGCCCCCCACAAGCCGTTGGCAAAGTGGAACATGATCGCGGTGAAGCTTGCCAGATAGAACCATAAAAACCCGGGAACATGCATGATCTCGGCCATGCGCGCGTAATTGACCTCTTTGCCGTAGAGGAATTCCGACCCCTTCGTCTGGTACAGGTGAAAAAGGATATAGGCGAACGCCAAGAGGCCGGTCCAGCGCTGGAGGGTATAGAACCAGTTCTGCCGGTACGGATACCACGCAAGGTTATCCTTCCCCGTGAAAACAATATAAAAACCATACCCCGCGTGATACAGGATAGGCAAGGCGATCAGGCCGATTTCCATGAACATAACAAAAGGAAGGTTGGACAAAAGCTCGATCCGGGCGTTATACGCCTCGGGCCCCTGGAGGATATAAAAATTCGAGAACATGTGCTCTGTAAGAAAAGCGGCGATGGGAAGAAATCCGGTGAAAGAATGCAGCCTTTTCAGGATAAAATGCAGGGGGATCTTCATCACTTTTTCGCCAGAGCCTCTTTTACGATCCGCGGGATTTCGCTCGTTGTTTCAGCGACAATAACACCCGCCTCACGCCAGGCTTTCATTTTGGAGTCCGCCGTCCCCTTCCCGCCGGTGATAATGGCTCCCGCATGCCCCATGCGCTTGCCCGCGGGCGCCGTGCGGCCCGATATGAACCCGATCACGGGCTTGGACATTTTCCTGATCAAAGGAGCCGCCTCTTCTTCAGCGACACCGCCGATCTCGCCAATGAGGATGACCGCCTCAGTCTGAGTATCCTTGTCAAAAAGCGGCAGGATATCGATGAACTGTGTCCCCAGGATGGGGTCGCCGCCAAGGCCGACGCATGTCGATTGTCCTATCCCGGCGTGCGTGAGCGCGTTGACGATCTCATACGTGAGGGTGCCGCTGCGCGACGCCAGCCCGATGTTGCCCTTGAGAAAAATATTGCCGGGAATGATCCCGAGTTTGGCTTCACCCGCCGTGGCAATGCCCGGGCAGTTCGGCCCGATCAGCCGGGCGCCCTTGCTCTTGACCACATGCGCCGCAACGACCATGTCCTGGATCGGTATGCCCTCGGTGATGCAAAGGATGAGCTTGATGCCCGCCTCGGCCGCTTCACAAATAGCATCTTTCGCGAACCGGGCCGGAACAAAAATAATACTGGCCTCGGCCTGGGTCGCGGCAACAGCGTCACGGACCGTATCAAAGACCGGCGCTCCACTGACAACCTCGCCCTTTTTACCGGGCGTCACGCCACCAACAACTTTTGTGCCATAGGCCACCATCTGCTCGGTATGAAAACTTCCCTCGCGGCCGGTGATGCCCTGGACAATGACCCGCGTCTGACGATCAGCAAGGATACCCATTATTTGCCTCCCTTCCTGATCAGTTCAACGATCTTGCCAGCACCTTCCTGCATGGAAGAAGCGGGAATAAGGCTGGTCTTGCCGATCAAGGCCTGCCCTTCCTGCACCCGCGTCCCCTCAAGGCGAATGACCATGGGGATGCGGATCTGCACCTTTGCGGACGCTTCAATGATGCCGCGGGCCACCTCGTCACAGCGCGTGATCCCGCCAAAAATATTGATGAATATCCCCTTCACGTTCGGGTCCATCAAAAGAAGTTCAAGTGAATTGCGGACAAGCTCGGCCTTGGCCCCGCCGCCAACATCCAGAAAATTAGCCGGCGTCCCGCCCGCGCGCCCCACCTCATCCATGGTCCCCATAACAAGACCCGCGCCGTTGCCGATGATCCCGACCTCGCCCCCCAGCCTCACGTACGCGATCTTGCGGCGATGGGCTTCCTTCTCGATATCGTCCGTCTCGCTTTCTTCCATCAATGCCGCCATGGCAGGCTGACGGAAAAGCGCGTTATCATCGATGTTGATCTTCGCGTCCAGGACTTTATAGGTCTGCTCCGCGGTCCAGGCCAGCGGATTGATCTCCGCCAGTTCAGCGTCCATCCCTCTGTAGATCTTTTCCAGTTCGAATATGATCTTCTTCAGGCCCGCGGGATCAGGCACATTCCTGTTCTTCAAGAACGCATCGATATCCGCGTCCGACAGGAACCTGACAGGGTCCAGATAGAGCTTCCCGATGGCATCAGGGTTCGTCACCGCGAGTTCCTCGATCTCGACACCGCCCTCGGTGCTGAAAAGCAGGACATTCTTTTTGTGCTGGCGATCGACCGCGATTCCCAGGTAGAACTCCCGTTCGATCTTGCTCTGTTCCTCGACCAGGACCTTCTCCACAATAAGGCCCTTCAAAGGCTTGCCAAGCAGCCGGCTGGCCACATCGCGCGCCTGTTCGGGGGTTGCGGCAAGCTGGATACCGCCCGCCTTGCCGCGGCCGCCCACATGGACCTGGGCTTTCACGACAACCGGCTTGCCCACCTTGCGGGCAACTTCAAGGACCTTCTCAGGTGAATCAGCGACCTGCCCTGACAGGACAGGCATCCCGTGGCTTCCCAAGATCTCTTTGGCTTGATATTCGTGTATTTTCACGTTGGGACCCTTTCGATATCGAACAGTATATCAAAACAACTATAATGAAATATCAAAAAATAAACTTTTTCATTATGAAAGGATAGTTTTCAAATGGGCTTCGGAAGATGGGCTCATCTTGGTGAAATAAAAAGCGAACCCTTCACCTCCCGCGATACGGGAAATACGGGCCTGGCCTTCAATAACATTCCCCGCCTTGCCCGGACACAGGATGGCGAACCCGATCTCGTCATTGAGCTTAAGATAAACACTCGCCTTGATGATGATAAAAGCGCTCTTGGAGGTAATGTCCTTCAGCTTTCCCTGCAGGGTCAATTGCGTGCCGATGCTGATCTGGACCGGGATCTCGTGGTTAACACGTTTTTCATGGCGCTGTTCATTGAAACTCATTTAGTATTCCCGTCATTGATCGTTCTTACCAGAGGAATGCCGTTATCTCCTGAAGGGATATAGACCGTCGTGTGCGTGGGGCTGTTGGCCATCATCATCTGGGCCTTGATGGCCTCATGCTGCAGGTACGCCTGGGTCAGGGTCTTGTTGATGATCCCCTGGGCTTCGGCGATACCCTTGGCCTCAATGACCTTGCGGTCAGCCTCCTGGCTTTCCTTGGTCAGCACGAACTTCATCTGTTCGCTTTCCTGTTCCGCCTTCAGCTTCTGCTCGATCGCGGCCGAGACCGTCGTGGGCAGCTGAACGGCCCTCAGCAGGACTTTTTCAAGGATGACGCCCCGCTCCGAAAGCATTTTTTCAAGGTCATTGAAGATCTTGTTGGTAATTTCATCACGGCTGGAGGTGTAAAGGGCTTTGGCCTCGTAAAATACTGTCGCCTCGCGGACAGCCGTACGGAACTGCGGAACAACGACCACCTCATCGTAATCCCTGCCGATGGTCTTGTAGATCAGGCTGGCCTTATCCGGGCTCAGGCGATAAAGAATGGAGATATCCACGGACATGGTCAACCCTTCCTTGGAAGGGACCTGCATGGTCTCTTTCAACTCCTGGGTCTGAACATCCATGATGACCAGGTTGACAAAGGGATTGACCAGGTTGACGCCGGATTTGCGGGCCAGTTCATCAACATTGCCCCACAGGTCAACCACGCCGACATTGCCGGCCGGGACGACGCGCACCAGGCTGAAAACCCCGAGGATCAGCGCCGCGACAATACCGAGGATCCCCATATTCCGGGCGCCCAGGGAATAGTCATATCCTTCATGCTTATTAACAAAATTCCCGCTCAACCCTGCCAATAAAAGGCCTGTCACCAGGAGCAACAGAGCAAATAAGAACATGACTTCCTCCTTGGATTCATAGGATCATTCTTGATCGAGACGCTGAAAAGGCAACACTCATTGACGAGTATACAAGGACGAACCCATCAATTAACTTTTGAAGTTTGAAAACTCTCATAAAGAGCATCCGGGGCCAAATCAGCGCCATTAGGCCAAGCCACAACACCAAATTCATCAACCCGAGCCTGCGCAAAAAGTTTCAAATCCTTGAGTGGTTCAAAAACAGGGCCAAAAAGACGATCAGACAAAGAAACCACCCCATGGACCCCATCGTCAAAGGAAACTTCCAGACGATACCCATCCAAAACTTTAACTTGCGTAACCTTTTCCATATGCCCTCCATTACTCTAAGGGAGTAATATCCTTCAAAGGTTTGTGGCTTTCTGCCAGAGACCAGTCTTGCAACAATTCATCCCGATGCAGTGAAGCCCATTCCAAAACCAAGCCTAAAACACGTTGAGGCAATTTGCCCTTCATAACGCGCAATGTTGCAATTTCAATAGCTGCCGTATGATCGCCGTAATACGCATGAAAATGAGCCGGTGAATGCTCATCAAAATACATGCGGATGAAAATCCCAAAAAATGCACTAATCGTAGGCATTTTATTCTCCCCGCCAAAATATTAACACTTGAACAATTTGATAGCAACTGTTCCCTGATCAGGCACGTACCCTTTCTCGGGCTTGTAAGAATGTTTCTCCGCTGCCGAAAGAAATGAAACAGCAATAAACAGGATAATCAACGCCATGATTATCGTCTTTTTCATGATTCAGTTCCTCTCAGGCTCGCGTCAACGGCAACTCAAGACGATTTTAGGTTCGCCTGTCATCGACAGGGGGCACTGCTTTATCGAGACCCTGGAAAGAATCCTTTCCAGTAATCTCCATAAATACTCTTTTCATCGAGACCCTGGAAAAAATCCTTTCCAGGGTCCTTGTTTCTTTCCTGATATTGCGCAAGACCATCACCCATTCGGGTAGATGGTCTTGCGCTTAGGGAAGAAACAACGGAGAAGGAGGGATTCGAACCCTCGGACCACATTTCTGCAGTCACACACTTTCCAGGCGTGCGCCTTCAGCCACTCGGCCACCTCTCCAAAAATCCCTTCGGGATTTTTGGAGACTCAGGTTTGCCGCGCCAAGCCTACTGCTTGACGGGCAAACCTGAGTTCCACCATCCCGAAGAAAAATATAATAACCTACATCGAACGGCGCTACTTATACCCAGACCTTGCACACTTCTCTGGGCAGGATCAAAAATGCTGTGCACTAAAAAAACAGCTTAAATAATGATCCTCGCATCCACCGCATACGACCCCGCCACATTACTGATCAGCGGATTGATATCCACTTCCTTCACATACTCGGCGATCTTCTGGACCGCCATCAATGTCTTGATGATCGACTCCTTGTGCGCGCCCTGCCCGCGATAGCCATCAAGGAGCTTCTTCGCCTTGATCTCACCGACCAGGCGCTGGGCATCGCCCTCACTGAAAGGCACGATACGGAACGACACGTCCTTCAATATCTCGACCAGGACACCACCCATGCCGAACATGACCGCTGGCCCGAACTGGGGATCCTTGTTCATCCCCACAATGCACTGGACACCGTCGACCATCTGGCAAAGGTTCACGCCAAGGATCTTGGCTTTCGGCGCGTTCTTCCTGACCGTTTCCATCATCTGGAAGAATTTCGCGCGCATCTCCTCGGCATTCTTGATATTCAGGATGACACCACCGACATCGCTCTTATGGATGATGTCTACGGAAGCGATCTTCATGGCCACGGGATACATCTGGGACTTCTCGGCCATACTTGCCGCCTCATCCGCGGTTGTCGCAAAACCCCACTTGGGCATGGGAACACCGCACGCCTCAAGCACCTCGCGCGATTCATGTTCCAAAAGGAACGTCCGGCCTTCCTTGCGCACCCGTTCAATCACCTCAAGCGCCTTGGGAGGCACATCAGGGATCTTGACCTTTTCCTTTGACCTGGAAGATATCTCTTTCCAGTTGTAAAGGGCCTTCAACCCGATGGCCGCCTGACGCACTTCGGCCATGGCCGGGATCTGGTTCTCGTTAAGGGTCTGAATGGCCTGACGGGAACGTTCGCCGCCGACCATGGTCACGATCAAGGGCTTATTGCGCTTGACCGCGTTATATTCGTCAATGATAAGCTTCGCCACATCAACAGGATCAAGGACCGCGGTCTCGCAATAAAGAACAATGACCGAATGTATCCTGTCCTCGGTCAAGGCAACCCTGACCGCTTTCTTATAACCTTCCTTGCCACCGCCGCCGGTCACGTCAATAGGGTTCTTGGTCGAACCATATTCGGGCATGCTGGGGCGGAATTTCTCTTCAAGCCAGGACTGGTCATCCATAAGCTTGACCCCGAACTCCTCGCACTCATCCGTCGCATTAACCCCGATACCACCACCATTGGTAATGATCAGCGTGTTCTCACCCTGTGGCTCCGACAAAGACAGGATGCTAGCCGTGGCAAACGCCTGGGAGAACGTGCGCGTGCGGATCATGCCAAGCTGGTTGAACGCCGCGCTGTAAATACTGTCAGAACCGGACAAAGAACCCGTATGTGACGCGGCCGCCTGGGCCCCGCGGGTCGACGTTCCAGACTTGATGATCACGATCGGCTTCTTGACCTTGGTCGTCATGAACTGCCGGCCGTCCTTGATCCCCTCCATATAAATGAGGATAACGCGGACGTTAGGGTCGTCATTAAAATACTCAATAAGTTCCTTCTCACCGATATCGACCTTGTTGCCAAGGCTGACGACCGCGGCCAGGCCGATCTTTTCCATCATGGTCCATCCCATCAGCGAAATGCCCAAAGCACCGCTCTGTGAGATGAACGCCACTTTACCGGGCGATACATTCTGCGGGCCAAAACTCGCGTTGAGGTTTGACGGCGTATAAACAAACCCGAATGTATTGGGACCAAAAAGAGCGATATCGTACTTGTCCGCGACATCCTTCAGAGCCTGCTCTTCCTTCTTCCTGCCGATCTCCGAGAAGCCAGATGTGATAATGACGGCCCCCCTGACCTTCTTTTCGCCGCATTCTTTAAGAACACCCTCGACCATGGGTGCCGGTACCGCGACAACAACGAAATCAACGTCCGTTGGACACTCCGCGAGATTGGCGTAACATTTGACCCCCAGGATCTCAGAAGCTTTCTTGTTGATCGGATAAACCTTCCCCTTATAGCCGTTCTGGATGATATTGTTAAGGATCTGGTAACCGATCTTACCCGGCTCCGAAGACGCGCCCACGATAGCCACGCTTTTAGGATTGAATATTTTCTTCAGGTTCTGCAGCTTGCGTGCTGCCCCGCTGGAACCAATGTCAGAAGGGACTTCGGCCGTCATACAGCACCTTCTTTCTTCGCCGCGTCAAGGCCTGCCGGCACCTGAGCCGCCAGCGCTTCATAGATCGCCCACTTGGTATTGATGTCTTCCTGGGCAAGCTTGATCAAGCGCTCCGCTTCTTCGGGCTTTGATTTTGTCAATGACTTGAAACGGGTCTCGCCATAGGCATAATCCTTGAACGCCAGCTTCGGAGCCGCGGAATCCAGGATCAAAGGATTCTTCCCTTCCTTGATAAGCTGAGGATTATACCGGAACAAAGGCCAGTGCCCGCTGTCCACAACAGCTTTCTGTTCCGCAAGTCCGGCCGTCATGTTGATGCCGTGCGCGATGCAATGACTGTAAGCGATGATGAGCGAAGCTCCCGGATACTTCTCGGCTTCCATGATGGCCTTCACCGTGTGCTCGTCCTTGGCACCAAGAGCGACCGTCGCCACATAAACATGCCCGTAGGTCATGATCATGCGCGCCAGGTCTTTCTTGGGCAGCAACTTGCCGCCGGCCGCGAATTTAGCCACCGCGCCGCGCGGGGTCGATTTTGACGCCTGGCCACCGGTGTTCGAGTAGACCTCGGTATCAAGGACCATCACATTCACGTCACGGCCCTGGGCCAGGACGTGGTCAAGCCCGCCAAAGTCGATATCGTAGGCCCAGCCGTCGCCGCCAAAGATCCACACGCTCTTTTTCACAAGGTAATCCGCGAGGGACAAAAGATGCTTGGCCGGCGAAGAAGTATCCCCGTCGAGCTTCTTTTTCAATTCTCCAACACGCTTGCGCTGTTCAAAAATATCCGCTTCATCGACCTGGACCGCCGTAAGGATGGCGTTGACCAGCTCTCCGCCGACCTTGCCTTCAAACGTTTTCAAAAGCATGGCCGCGTGCTCAGCCTTCTTGTCGATGGACAAACGGAACCCGAGACCGAACTCGGCATTGTCCTCAAACAGCGAATTCGACCAGGCCGGACCGCGCCCCTGGCAATTGGTCGTGTAAGGTGTCGTCGGCAAATTCCCGCCGTAGATGGACGAACAGCCCGTGGCGTTGGCAATGATGGCCCTTTCGCCGAAAAGCTGGGTAACGATCTTGATATAAGGCGTTTCGCCGCAACCCGCGCAAGCCCCGGAGAACTCGAACAAGGGCTGGAGGAACTGGGCGCCGCGCACCGTGCCCTGCTTGACCTTCGAACGGTCCACATCCGGGAGTTTGAAGAAAAATTCCCAGTTGTCCGCCTCACGGTCGCGAATGGGCGCGATCGTGGTCATGTTGATGGCCTTGCGCGAAGGATCTTTCTTGTTCTTCGCCGGACAGGCCGTCACGCACACGCCGCAACCCGTGCAATCTTCCGCCGCGACCTGGATGCGGAAACGCAACCCCGCGAATTCCTTGTCCTTGGGTGCCGCGGTAACGAACGACGCGTCCGCGCCTTTGAGGTCCGCTTCACTGATCACCTTGCTGCGAATGACCGCGTGCGGGCAAACCATGACGCATTTACCGCACTGGATGCACGTTTCAGGGTCCCACTCGGGGCACTCCAGGGCGATACAGCGCTTCTCGTATTTTGTCGTGCCGACGGGAAATGTGCCGTCGACCGGCATTTTGCTGACAGGCAGCTTGTCGCCGCGGCCCGCGATGATCTCCGCGGTGACGCTCCTGACGAATTCCGTCGGTTCGCCCGACACGGGGTCCTTGAGCTCAACCTTGCTCGTGACCGTGGCGGAAACCTTCACCTCGTGCAGGTTCGCCAGCGTCTCGTCGACCGCCTTGAAGTTCTGCTGGACGACGTCCTCGCCCTTCTTGCCATACGCCTTCTGGATCGACTTCTTGATCTGTCCGATGGCTTCCTCACGCGGCAGGACGCCCGAGATCGCGAAAAAGCAGGTCTGCATGATCGTATTGATACGCCCGCCCATGCCCGTCTTGTGCGCGACGGCGTAAGCGTCAATGACATAAAACTTCAGCTTCTTCTCTATGATGTGCGCCTGGATGGGCCGCGGCATCGCCTCCCACGCCTGCTCGGCAGGGACCGTCGTGTTCAACAGGAACACAGCCCCCTCGGCCGCGTCATTGAGCATGTCATACCTCTCCAGGAATATCCCCTGGTGGCAGGCAATGAAATTCGCCCGCCCGATAAGGTATGGCGCGTGGATCGGATTGGACCCGAAGCGCAGATGCGACACGGTCATGGACCCTGACTTCTTCGAATCATACACGAAATAACCCTGGCCGTAATTGGGCGTATTCTCCGCGATGATCTTGATCGTCGCCTTGTTGGCGCCGACCGTGCCATCCGCGCCAAGCCCGTAGAACAGGCAGCACACGCTCTTGGGATCTTCAATGATATAGGAATGATCCACATCGAGGCTGGTGTGCGACACATCGTCGATGATACCGACCGTGAAATGGTTCTTGGGCGAGGGCTTCTTCATCTCGTCCAGGACCGCCTTGACCATGGCCGGAGTGAACTCCTTGGAAGAAAGGCCGTAACGGCCGCAAATGACCTTCGGGACCGACTTCAGCACCCCTTCCTGCTGAGCCTCGAACAGGGAATTGACCACATCCTGGTACAACGGCTCACCGGCACAACCCGGTTCCTTGGTGCGGTCAAGTACCGCCAGCGTCTTGACCGTTTTGGGAATGGCCGCGATGAAATGTTTAATAGAGAACGGACGATAAAGGCGAACCTTGAGCACACCCACCTTCTCACCCTTGGCGACAAGATGATCGACCGTGGTCTGGACAGTCTCACAGCCGGAACCCATCAGGATCACGACGCGCTCGGCATCCGCCGGGCCGTAATATTCAAAAAGTTTGTACTGCCGTCCGACAAGCTTCGCGAACTTGTCCATCTGCGCCTGGACAATGTCCGGGCCCTTGGCATAGAACGGGTTCACGGTCTCACGGCCCTGGAAATAAACGTCCGGGTTCTGAGCCGTCCCGCGCATGACAGGCTTGTCGGGCGTGAGGCCGCGATTGCGGTGCGCGATCACAAGATCATCGCTGATCATGGCCTTGATATCCGCCTCATCCAGCAGTTCGATCTTGTCGACCTGGTGCGATGTCCTGAACCCGTCGAAGAAATGCAGGAACGGCAGCCGGCTTTCAAGCGTTGCGGCATAAGCAATGAGCGCCTGGTCCATGCACTCCTGGACCGACGTGGACGCGAGCATGGCGAACCCTGTCTGGCGGGCCGCCATGACGTCGGAATGATCACCGAAGATCGACAACCCCTGGGCCGCGAGCGAACGCGCCGAGACGTGAAACACTGTCGACGTCAACTCTCCCGCGATCTTGTACATGTTCGGGATCTTCAGCAAAAGCCCCTGCGACGCCGTGAAGGTCGTGGTCATGGCCCCGGCCTGTAGAGCGCCGTGCACCGTGCCGGCCGCTCCACCCTCGGACTGCATTTCCTGCACCGCGGGCACAACGCCCCAGATGTTCTTGATCCCCATGGAGGCCCATTCATCCGAGAACTCGCCCATGTTGGATGAAGGGGTGATCGGATAGATCGCCAGGACATCACTGACCCTGTAAGCGACATACGCGGTAGCTTCGCTACCATCGAGTGTGTAAAACTTGCGTGCCATTGTATGACCCTCTTTCTTGATATTTGGTATATTTGGGAGATGATCGAGAGTGATCGTGGATTAAACAATGATACATCAAATCCAAGGCGTGTAAAGATTTTTTACTCGAAAATGACGGTCTTGCTGCCGCAGGAAAGGACCTTGCGCTCAAGATGCCAGCGGACGGCCCGGTAAAGCACCACCCGTTCCAGGTCCTGGCCTATCTCGACGAGATCGTTGATGGCGTGCCGGTGGTTGACGCGGGCGGTGTCCTGTTCAATGATCGGCCCCTGGTCAAGGTCGCGGGTCACGTAATGGCTGGTCGCCCCAATGAGCTTGACCCCTTTCTGATGGGCCTGGGCGTAGGGGCTCGCTCCGGCAAAAGCAGGAAGGAATGAATGGTGGATATTGATGATACGGCGGGGATAATGCTGGATAAACCCTTCCGAGAGGATCTGGTGATACCGGGCCAGGATGACAAGCGCCACTCCCTTGCCGCGCAAGGCGGCGAGCTGGGCCTGCTCAGCCTGGGCCTTGGCCTGTGCCATGACAGGGACATGAAGGAACTCGATGCCCCACTGATGGGCCAACGGTTCGGCTTCATGATGATTGCTGACGATCAGCTCTATCCTGGCCTGGGGCAACTGCCCCGCCTTGTAACGGAAAAGAAGATCGTAAAGACAATGCAGGTGTTTGGAAACAAAGATAGCGGTCTTGACCGGCTCATCCGTAAAATACAACTCCCAGGACATCCCAAACTTTTCGGCCAGAGGCGCGAATTCTCCGGGAATAGCGTCTTTGGCCACGCCGAAACCCGCCAACTCCCATTCCATGCGCATGAAGAAAACACCCGAAGCCTCATCCGCGTGCTGGGCCGCGTCGACGATATTGCCGCCGCGCTTGAACACAAAATCAGTGACCGCGGCCGTAATGCCTTTCTGGTCCGGGCAGGAAACTAGGATGATGACGCGGGGAGCAAGGCTCATGGTCTAAAATGTCGCGTTACTTTCAACGGCTTCCGGTCCATTCAGCCGGCCATTCTCGGCGGATTTCTTCACGCCATAACTGTAAATGCCCCAAAAAATGATGATCGGGATGCCGATGAAAACAGGGAATGTCCATAACTGCGGGCGCTTCTTGCGCGGGTCATAAAGGAATGACATGGCGAACTCTCCATTGATATTGAGTTAACGGATATACTTTACAGGAAAAGCGACCCCTCGAAAAGGGGTAATTACTTAAATTAACTTTCCCTCCCCCGAATAAAAAGAAAAGGGCTGTTGTGGACAGTAAATTTGTACGATATACTTGGAACAAATGTACGAGGCAGGGATCACTATGAGACACGGCACCAAATCTCAGACACTGATCGAATTCGCGGCCATCGCGATGGTCGTAGCGCTGGCGCTTGTTTTCGGCGGCCCGTTCCTGATCAATTCCATCAACGGGCGCTTCAGGCTCATGAACAACAACATCCATGACTCATTATCGGAAAATTTAAAACAAACCGACACAACCCTCCCGACCAACTGCACCTGCACCAGTTTTGTGAAGAACGGCTGCGGCAATCCGCCCTGTTCGGCGTCACAAATGAACTTTTCCCGCACCTGCAGCCCCCTGGCGTGCCTCTCGGAATTCCAATGCACGAACGACCCCTCGTGCGCCGTGGTCACGCCTGACCCGTGCGCCGACGGAGGCTGTACCAAAACCTGCGATACGACACAGGGCTGGTATCCTCTGTGCCCTTAATAAGCCGTATGGGACGCGTGATCACCCGTCCCGTTCTGGTGGACTATCTTATAACAAGTTCCAGCAGAATCCGGTGTCGCCTGATTGCAATCCACGGTGGGGCAAGTCAGGTTAGTGTGCGTGCTCTGGGCCGACGCGGCCCCGACAACTCCCAGCCCGGCCGCCGTCGCCAGGCCGACCTTCAGGATCGTTTCCTTGCTGACAAAACCATCCTCATCGGCCAGGAAACCCTTGATCGACTTTTCGATCACGGTGATCTGTTTTCTGGCGGTCCTTTTCTTAGCCATTGTCTTTTCCTCCGACCCAGCTGTTGAATATGCCTGAATGCTCCCCGGAACATATCTTGTCAAAAATATATCCGAACTGACGATCGAGTATCCCGCACAACGGCGAAAGAGCGGCCTTGACGACCACATTCCCCTGCAAGGCGTAATTCAGCACGGGCGACTCCCCTGTCCACGGGCTGAAAGGCGACGCGCCGTGCCACAGCTTTGCGCACGACGCCTGCAACAGGTGCGTCAGCTCCTCTTTCTTGATCATATCGGCGTTATTTTCTGTCATAAGATCGCCGAGCCTGAATATCCCCGGCCCAAGACGCCTTGCCTCATCGGACGGATAACAGCTCCCGTCAGGCGCGTAGGCCATGGCCAGGCGCCCAAGACCGCCCGGGACCATCAGATCAAGGTCCAAAGGGTCTCTTTTCGCCAGGACTTTTGTCAGGATCGAACAAGCAATCCTCTCTCTGATAAGGATACCGCGTCCGTTCAGCTCAAGGATATGGTCCATGGCCCTGGCATAAAAATCAATGAATTCCTTCGCGGAAAAACCCGGGCCATGCCAATCAATCGCGTCGGGTGCCAGCGCATTCAACGGGCTCAACGCTATCTCCTGCTGGCCCTGCCTGACATACTCATCGACCAGGCCACGCGGGTCTTTCAGCGTCAAAGGGGTTATCGTGGAAGACAACACAACCTTCCCTCCAAACACCTCCCTGAAGCGCTTGACATTACGCGCCGCCTTCGCGTAACCGCCCCGGATCTTGTCATGCAGCGCCCTGGGTCCGTCGAGCAACACCTTCACCACAACATCATGTTCCGCCAGGAATTTCATCCTGTGATCGTCGACATCCTGGAAACCGGTGACAAGGACGATCGTGAGGTCCTTGACCCCGTTGTTCATCTGCCGCGCGTTATACACCAGCAACTGCGCCACAGGCCAGTTGAGCAATGGCTCCCCGCCCTTGATCTCAAGGGTCGCGGCCCTTGAAACACCATCAAAAAGCCTCGTCAAGACCTGCACCGCCACTTCCGGCTTCATGTCCTTGCCGTGGCCGGCCTCACCCTGCCGCCGCGTCGTCACGACAGCGATATGGTGGAACGTGTCCTTGAAAAGATGCCCGTTGATCCGGCGAAAGTCGTCGAGGCCCGAAGAAAGGTTCGTCTCATCCACGATCAGTCCGCGTTCTTTCAGTCGCGCGAAAAGAGGCGCCCCTCGGTCAAGGCGAAGGCTGTTGAGTTCCCTGAATTCCAAAGGCTCCAGCAGGTCCCAGGCGCCAAGGGCATTGCTGACGAGGTATTTCCCCCTGATCCGCGCGGCATTGAACGGCAGGATGGCAAAATCTTTTGTTTTACGCATAGCGGGGTAAGGGCATCCTATGCCTTTCGGACCGCAAGGAAGTATTGGAGCACATCGAGGTATTCTTCATCAGTACCGTCCTTGATCCCGACCGTGAACGACCGGCCCTCGTCTTTGAGCACAAAGTCCCTGTCGGCACCGTGGGCTTCGGTGAAACGGCGCAGTGTTTCCTGGGGATATAAAGTTTTATTGAATTTTAAGCAGCGGCCAGCCTTGTGGCTGACCAGGAACGGGATCGTCATGTTCTTTTCTTCTTCTTCGCGGCCTTTGTCTGCTCATCCTTCTCTTCCTGCTCGAGTTCCTTGATAAGGTCCTGGATCTCTTTTTCCTCGGCTTCTTTAGCCAGCGACGGCGCCGCGGAAAAAAGAGCCCGCTGCAACAGGAGCTTGGTGCTTTCCGCGTTCACCTTGAGGCTGGAAAAATAATGCGCGTAATTCAAAAGCTCCTCGGAGAACTCCATCGCGAGCGTCTCAAGTTTCGCGCCCTTCGCCTTGGGGTAGATCCACACGGCCACCCGGCCGCCAGGTTCGGTATCAAGGTAAACATAAGCCTTGTCCATGAACGCGTATCCCGCCGAATATAATGTTTGCAGCGGATAAACTTTCGTATTGATAGAAAGCTTGCCCCACCCCTTGACCTTGACCAGAGCCTTTTGCATATATTTCTCCTGAAATTTATTCAGTCCGCCCCGCTTGCAGAAAAAAGTATACCACGCGGTTTTTTACGTTGAAATGCTTTGTTCAAATTATCCGGGAAGGATGCCAGTCTTGCAGACATCGGCAAATTTGACGGCGCTCGGCCGTGGCGTCCTTTGAAAAGTGCGGTAATCCACGTCGATCAACCCGAACCTCGGCCCGAAACCCTTGTCCCACTCAAAATTGTCAAGTAGCGACCAATGAAGGTAGCCGGTAACGTTAACCCCCTGGCCCATGGCAAGGGCGATCTGCCGCAGATGAGCGGCAATAAATTCCCAGCGCTGGGCATCATTGGTGGTGCAGATCCCGTTCTCCGTGACCATGACCGGGAGCCCGTATTGCTTGAGCTTCACGAGCACCTGGCAGATCCCTTCAGGATAAATATCCCAGCCCAGTGAATTCTTGGTGACGGGATGATGCCCGTGCCGGCAGGTCTGCATCAGGAGGTTGCCGGGCCACCAGCTGTCGACATCGACCAGGTTGCGGGAATAATAATTAAGGCCGATATAGTCCAGCGTTCCCGCGCGCGCGATGATGTCCAGGAACTCGAAATTGTGCCAATGGTCCCTCAGGCTGGCCGCTACCCTGTTGCGAAAGTCCGGCTTGCAGGGGACGACCGCGCTGATATGCTGGGCGATGCTGACAGCGGGGCGCGGCAGGTTGGTGTCCTTGTAGATGCGATGGATCAGCTGGTAAGCCTCGATATGCGCGCGCGCCAGACGGTCATGCACGGCCAGCGCCCTGAAGAACGAGCGGCCCTGCGGCGGCCAGGCCCCGAGAAAATACGCGTGGGAGAAAAAGATGGTCGGTTCGTTGATCGTGATCCAGTAATGCACCTGGCCGGCCAGCGCGCGGACAACAACATCGCAATAACGCGCGAACAAAGCGACGGCACGCTTGTTCTCCCAGCCTCCCTGGCGACTGAACCACTGGGGATTCGTAAAATGGTGAAGGGTCACGACAGGTTCGATCCCCCGGCTTCTCAACGCCTGGATCACCGCGGCATAATGCCGCAATTCCTTATCGGAGAATTTTCCCTCCTCGGGTTCAACGCGGGCCCATTCGATGGACATCCGGTGGGCATTGTGCCCCAGCCCGCGCGCCAAGTCAAAATCCTGTTCAAAAAGCTCATAGTGCCGGCAGGCCTGGCCCGATGGTTCCTTGCCCGCGGCCTTTTCCCACGCCCACCAGTCGGCATGAAGGTTACCTCCTTCGACCTGGTAGGATGATGCCGCGGCGCCCCAGAGAAAATCAGACGGGAATTTTATCATGGCAGGATTATATCATCCGCCCGATAAATCCTTGAAAAATGTTTCATTTCTTGCGCCCCGCGTGTAGATTAATCACATGAAACCTTTGTTCCAGATGATCCGCAAGACCTACCAGCTGGCCGAAAATGACGGCAGCCGGCAGGTCATGAACAATGTCGCCTCCCTTTCAGGATTACAGGCCATCACCTTCCTGCTGCCCATCGTGGTCGTCCCTTACCTGTTCCAGGTGATCGGCCCCGAGAAATTCGGGCTCGTCGCCTTTGCCCAGGCGTTCGTGCAATATTTCATGATCCTGACGGATTACGCCTTCAACATCACGGCGACCAGAGAGATCTCGCTCTGCCAGGACAACAAAGCCTTGATCAGCGAGATCTTTTCCGCGGTCATGACCGCGAGGCTCGTCCTCACCGCGTTGGGCCTGCTCGCCTTCTGCGCCCTTGTCATGTTCGTCCCCAGGTTCAGCGACGACCGCATCCTTTATACACTCACGTTCGGCACCGTGATCGGCAATGCCCTCTTTCCCATGTGGCTGTTCCAGGGCATGGAAAAAATGGAATATATCACGAAGCTCAAAATGCTCGGAGAATTTTCCGCCGCGTTCGGCATCATTCTCTTCATCCGCGGCCCGCAGGATTACCTGACGGTCCCGCTCATCTACGCGTCGGTCCTTCTGGGCACCGGCATGCTGGCGCTTGTCATCGCCTTCCGGAAACTTGGCCTGGTATTCAAATTCCCGGGCTTCGGACGGGTCCGCCAGGAGTTGGAAGCGGGTCGGGAACTGTTCCTGTCGATCGTGGCGATCAACGCCTACACCAGCACCCGCGTCTTTGCCGTCGGGCTCATGACCAGCAACACGCTGACCGGCTTCTATTCGATCGCGGAAAGGATATCCAACGTGGCCCAGACCTTTCCTTTGTCATCTTTTTCCCAGGCGATCTACCCCCGGTTGAGCAACATCTACCGCCGCAACAGCGCGATGGCTTTCAGGCTGATGCAGGAGATCCAGCACATCACGATCTACATTTCCCTCATCTGCCTGCCGCTCATTTTCATCGCGGCGCCCCTGATCCTGCGCGTGGTCTGCGGCGGGGATTACCCTCAGGCAACAATGACATTGAGGCTGCTGATCCTGTCGGTGTTCTTTATCAGCGCCAATGCCTTCCGGGTACAGTTCCTTCTCGTCTGCGGCAGGACACAAACCTATTCCAGGATCCACATCACCATGGCCCTGATCGGGCTTCCGTTGCTGATCCTTCTCATCCATTCATTTTCGTATTTGGGAGCGGCGATGGCCACCGTTATCATCGAGGCGGGAACATTCACTTTAACGTGGATCAAGGTACTTGAACTGCGGAAAAACTTCACGGCCGTCGCGTCGTAGCGGGCACTGACGGAATTATACTCCGAGATAATCCTTGTACGCCAGGCGGACACCATCCTTCAACGCTGTCCTGGCCTTCCAGCCGAGGGCATTGGCACGCGTGACATCGGCCAGCTTCCTGGGCGTGCCATCAGGCTTTGACGTATCCCAGCGGATATCGCCTTCAAACCCCACCACATCCCTGACAAGCCCGGCGATATCCCTGATCGGCATCTCTTCGCCCGTGCCAAGATTGATGAATTCGCCGATCGCGGGGGCATCGTAACGTTCCATCAGGTAAACGCAGGCTTCCGCCAGGTCATCGGCATACAACAATTCACGCAGCGGCGCGCCGCTGCCCCATAACGTTAGGCTTTCCGCCGTAATGCCAGCGGATGCCAGCGCTCCGGCCACATCATCCGCGCTCCCCTTATAAGCCACCGGGGCCCCGCGTTTTTGAAGGTCCGCTTTGATCGCGCCCAGGTCGTTCTGGCGCAGCAATTTCGCCAAATGGAACTTGCGGATGAACGCGGGGAGCAAATGCGACCCCTCGAAGCTGTAATTGTCGTTGATGCCATACAGGTTCGTCGGCATGACGGACATGAAATTCGTCCTGTATTGCTCATTGTAATAACGGCACAACTTGATCGCGGATATTTTAGCTATGGCGTAAGCTTCATTGGTGGGCTCCAGTTGCCCGGAAAGCAACGATCCTTCTTTCAAAGGCTGGGGCGCGAGCCTGGGATAAATGCAGGTGGAGCCAAGGTTGAGGAGTTTCTTCACGCCGGACCTGTAACTGGCCTGCACCACGTTAGAGGCGATCATGATGTTCTGATAAATGAAATCAGCCGTATACGTGCTGTTGGCCAGTATCCCGCCGACACGGGCCGCCGCGAGGAACACATACGCGGGGCGTTCGCGGTCAAAGAAATCTTCGGTGTCCTTCTGCCGCGTGAGGTCCAACTCACGGTGTCCGCGCGCGACAATGTTATTGTAACCGCACGCCTCAAGCCGACGATGGATGGCGGAACCCACCATCCCCCTGTGCCCGGCAATGAATATTTTGGAACCTTTATCCATCATGGCCTATTCGTGGAAATTCATTGTTTTGAAGCCCTCGCTCTTGAGGAATATCTCTTTCTTCGCTTCGACCAGGTCAGCCGCGACCATTTCACTGATCAATTGCGCGAGTGAATATTTTGGCTGCCATCCCAGTTGGGTCTTGGCTTTCGTGGGATCGCCCAGCAAAAGATCGACCTCGGTCGGCCTGAAATATCGAGGATCAACTTCCACCACCACCTCGCCCGTTGCCTGATCAATGCCTTTTTCCTCGACGCCCTGGCCCTTCCAGCCGATATTTATCCCGAGTTCTTTAAAAGCCAGGCCGACAAAATCGCGCACCGTATTGGTGACGCCGGTGGCCAGGACAAAATCATCCGGCTTGTCCTGCTGCAGCATGAGCCACATGCCTTCGATGTAATCCTTCGCGTGGCCCCAGTCGCGCTTGGAATTGAGATTGCCGAGATATATTTTCTTCTGAAGGCCCAGCTTGATGCGGGCGGCCGCGCGCGTGATCTTGCGGGTGACGAACGTCTCGCCGCGCAACGGAGATTCATGGTTGAACAATATCCCGTTGCACGCGTACATGCCATACCCCTCACGATAATTCACCGTGATCCAGTAGGCGTAGATCTTGGCGGCCGCGTAAGGGCTGCGGGGATAGAACGGGGTTGTTTCTTTCTGGGGCGTTTCCTGAACCTTGCCGTAAAGCTCGGAGGTGGACGCCTGGTAAAAACGGGTCTTTTTTTCAAGATGAAGGATGCGGATCGCTTCGAGCAGGCGCAGGGTTCCCAGCGCGTCGGAATTGGCGGTGTATTCCGGCGTTTCAAACGAGACCTGCACGTGCGATTGCGCCGCGAGATTATAGATCTCGTCGGGCTGGACATCCTGGACGATGCGGATAAGGTTTGTCGCGTCTGTCAGATCACCGTAATGAAGTTTGAGTTTAACCCCTTTTTCATGGGGGTCCTGGTACAAATGGTCGACTCTGTGCGTATTAAAAAGAGAACTGCGGCGTTTGATGCCGTGGACCTCATAGCCCTTGGCCAGAAGAAATTCAGCCAGGTAAGCCCCGTCCTGTCCGGTGATCCCGGTGATCAATGCCTTCTTTGTCTGTGACATAACACTCCTGTTTTATCGGAACACGGGCAACATCGAGGGGAAAAATGATTTTTTAGTTTACGACATTGCCACAGGCGTGTCAATTGCGAAGTGAAGAACCGCGCCAGAATTCTCCGCTTTCAATACCTTTCAACAGCGGCTCCTGGTCCTGAAGGATGGCGTCCCGCGAGGCGGCGCGCACTGTGATCGCCTTGGCGGCGATCCCGTGGCAATACAGGCAATCCTCGCAAAGCCGGTTACGGCAACCGCCCATGCGCAGGATCGGCCCCAGAAAACCATCCAGGGTCCTGTTATCGATCACGACCGGCGGTTCGACGCTCGACGCCGAAAAAAAACCCTGCTTGCGGCTGAGATCAAGAAGCTTGCGCCACGCCGAAACCTTCAGGGGCGCGGAATTCCCGAGCCAGATGAACAGGCTGTTGAGCCGGCTTTTCAAGGCCGTCGCCCTGCGTCCCGTCACGGCGGTGCGGCCAAAGTCCTGGATAAGATCGAGCAGGTTCCCGTCGTAACGGCGCCCGGCATAAGCCTTGATCCGCATGAGCAGGACATCGGTGGGCATATTGCGCCCGGACAACTTGAAATTGTCATACCCCAGCTCCTCGTAATGGGAAAGGTCCTCGGGGCGTATCCAGTCCGCCATCAGATGCCGCTCGGGTTGGCGCAATTTTTTCGCCGTGCAACGCAGGAAACAGTAATCCGGCATGAACCCGCTGGTCTTGCTCCCCCGGCGAGATCCGGAAGCGATGACACTCATGTGATAGGGGGAATGCGAACAACCATAGTAGCAATTATTGTTCACCAGAAGCTGCAACGGGACCTTGACGGCGCGGCGGATCTCGACAAGTGTCGCGACCTCGCGGTTGACCAGAAGGGAGTCGAGCACGATCTCATCGGCACCCATGTCCTCCCACTGGCGGGCCTTGCGCGGATCGCCGACCTGGGCGAACACGCTGATCTTGACCCAGGCCTTGGCATAACGCGCCTTGATGAACCGCAACAGATACGGGGTCGCCACCGTGAACCGCTCCACACCCATGCCCCAAAGGTCATCCAGGAGGCGCGTGAGCTGCTCCTGCCCCTGGCGCGTATATTCGCAATTATCCGAGTTGGCGGCATTCAAAAGATAGTTAAAACCAATGCCGTTCTTTTTGCAAAGGGTCGCGTGCCGACGCACGTCGGAAAGTGACACCGCCGGCAATATTTGAGAAAGGCGCCCGCCCCCGATCACATCGGTCAACAGCTTCCCGTAGACCTCGGTGACAGGGTACCCCTTAAGCCCCTCAATATAGGAAGGATCGAAATTTGTCGGCAATGAGAACTTCATGGTCACGGCTCCTGTGTGGTAATTTTCTTAAAGTTTAACAGGAACGATGATAAAAGACTGCGGATAAATCATCAACGGAGCAAAGGTCAAGGCAGAAAATTGCAGTCAGCCGCGAAAACCGTGCAAAAGATTGCGGGGACAATAAAACCTCTCCCATTCGGGTAGTGGTTTTTCAGGCTTAACTATTTCCGAGACCCTGGAAAGAATCCTTTCCAGGGTCCGTTTTTCTGTTCTGAAAAGCATAAAAACCTCTCCCATTCGGGTAGAGGTTTTTCAGGCTTAACTATTTCCGAG
>CAIUQE010000045.1 GCA_903901225.1 Candidatus Omnitrophota bacterium | reverse complement strand
TGTGCTGTATTGCCTACAAACCTCTTTTCAAGGCGCAACCTTTGGGACTGGCTCAATGACCCTTATCACGAGCGTTCACAGAAACCGGTTAACCAGTATCAACTCGAACTGTTCTCATTTAACTAATTTGGACGGCAATGACAATATATCCATATGTATGCCAAGTATAACACATACAAATGGCCGCGTGCCACGATGGGAGGCAAATAGATAAACAAGCTTATTGCGGGGAGTTCAGACGAGAATGACCTTGAGGGAATCTTTGGCCTCAACAACCGTGTTAAAGGCCTGCTGGATCTGGCGGAAAGGGAATTTGTGGGTGATGGTGCCCTTCACATCGACCTTACCTGATGCGATAAGATCAAGGGCCTCGGCAAGGTCAACGGGCGCCGCCCCGTAGGAGGAGAACAGCGTCAACTCACGCCGCCAGAAATCAGGGATGGGGACCGCGATATCCCGGTTGGGGACCGCGAACAGGAGGATCGCGCCTTTTTTATCGACCGAACGGAACGCCTGCTCAACGGCCTGGTAAGCCCCCGTGCAGATGACGACCTTCTCGGCCACAAGATCAATATTTTGACGCGCGTCGATGGCCTGGTCCGCGCCAAAGGCCAGCGCCTGCCTGAGGCGGTATTCATTGATATCCGTGACAATGACCCGGGCACCCTTCTGCTTCGCGAGCATGACATTGAGCAGGCCGGAAACGCCGCCGCCCAGGATCAGGACGGTCTGCCCCGGACGCACGTCCAGGAGCCGCACGGCCCGCACCGCGCACGCCAAGGGCTCGATCATGGTCGCTTCTTCATACGAAACATTGTCCGGCAGGACATAGATCCCGAAATCAACATTGATCTTCGGCACGCGCACGAACTCGCTGTAACCGCCAGGGTCATAGTTGCCCTGGTGCAGGGTGTCGCAGGCGGTATGGTTGCCCGCCCGGCAGTATTTGCAGTCATTGCAGGGCACGTGATGGCTGACAAAAACACGCTGGCCTTTTTTATATTTTTCAGACCTGGTCTCAACGATCTCGCCGGCCATCTCGTGGCCGAGGATACGCGGGCCCTTCTTGGCCCGGTACCATTCCATCACGTCGGTCCCGCAAATGCCGCTGGCCTGCATCTTCACCAGCACTTCGCCGGGGCCGATCACGGGGACCGGAAGTTCCTCGATGCGCACATCGCTGTTGGAATAATATTTACCGACTAACATTGGCCTGGAAGATCTCGAGCGCCAGTTTGACCGAAGCCTTGTCGTGGACAATGGCCCGCAGGGCCTTGACCATGGCCAGCGGTTGCGGGCTCTGCCAGACGTTGCGGCCCAGGTTGAGGCCGACCGCGCCCTTGGACATGCCGTCGTGGACGAATTCCAGCACCTCGCGCTCGGTGTCGCATTTCGGGCCGCCCGCGATGATCACCGGGACCGGACAGCCTTTGACGACCTTGTCAAAATCCTTTTCGCACCAGTAGGTCTTCACGACCCTGGCCCCGAGTTCGGCGGCGATGCGGCAGCACAGAGCCAGGTAACGCGCCTCGCGCTTTTCGATCTCCTTGCCCACGGCGGTAACGGCCATGACGGGAATGCCATAATCTTCGCACTGGTTGACCAGTGTCGAAAGATTGTGCAGGGTCTGCTTTTCGTAGTCGCTGCCGATGAAAACTGAAATACCGACCGCGGCCGCGTTCACGCGGATGATCTCCTCGATCGACGTGGTCAGCACCTCATTGGCCAGGTCATGGCCCACCATGCTCGTGCCACCTGACACGCGCAGGACGATCGGCTTGGACGTGAGCGGGTCGATCGACGCGCGCAGGACGCCGCGCGTGCAAAAAAGCGCGTCGACATACGGCAGGAGGGGCTTCACCGTCTCGCCTGGTTTTTCCAGGCCGGTGGTCGGCCCCTGAAAATAACCGTGGTCGATCGGCATGAAAAAACATTTGCCATTGGGCATCAGCTGGTTCAAACGGTTCTGCATTCCCCAATCCATCGGAGTACCTCCTGTAAAAAATAGGTCCGTCGCGGCACAATCCTTGAGTCGCGCGGCTACACTTTAAAGGCATCCGGCGAGGCTTGTCAAGCAAAAGAAACGCCTCAAACCTTTTCGCCGCGCCAAGCGCCAGGTGCCCTTCCGCCTGGAGCGAAGTGAAGCCGGAAGGGTGGCGCGTTAAGGCAGGCGAAAAGATTTAAAAGGCTACCCATGCACACAAAAAGAATTGTGCTTCCCAAGAGTCCTCATCATGACTAGAATGTTTTTCTTATGCTGAAAAAATACGCCCTTGCCGGCGGGATGCTCCTGCTGATCCTCACGGCCAACACCCTGCGCTTCGTCAACATCGACCGCGTTCCCCACGGTTTTCAGACCGACGAAGCCCTGATGGGCGTCACGCTCGGCTGCCTGGCCCAGGACGGAAGCTCGCCTTTGGCCGACGAAAAATATCCTCTTTTTGCCCACAACAGCTACGCCACACCCACCTCACCGGTCTATCTCTATCCGGGCCTCGTCTGGGTCAAGTTCTTCGGGATCTCGCAGGCCTCGCTCAGAAGCTTCACGGCCTTTGCCTTCACCATCGCCT
The DNA here is from genome assembly GCA_903901225.1 of Candidatus Omnitrophota bacterium. Taxonomy (GTDB): domain Bacteria; phylum Omnitrophota; class Gorgyraeia; order Zapsychrales; family Fredricksoniimonadaceae; genus Fredricksoniimonas; species Fredricksoniimonas borealis. The sequence goes on along the minus strand of CAIUQE010000045.1, from coordinate 32,368 downwards.
TGCTGGGGCTTTTCGCCATCGGCTGCCACCTGGGGGGCCCCCGTTGCGGCCTGTGGATACTCCTGGCCGCGAGCATTTCCCCGTGGCCGTGGGTCATGACGCGCATCGCCTGGGAATCGCTGTTTCTTCTCCCATTCCTGACCTGGGGGCTTTACGCCGGCCTGGCGGCCCAAAGGACATGGCACGGCCTCCTGGCAGGGGCGCTCCTGGCAGGGGCCGCCTACGCGTATCCGCCGGGAAGGTTCCAGGCCCCGCTGTTACTCCTGACCCTCGGCGGTTATGGCCTGAGCCAGCTGCGCTGGAAGATCCCCCGGGCCGTCGCGCTGGCCGCGGGATTCCTGGGGGCGAGTATCCCTTTGATCCTCCTCTATACCACGGACGCGGCGCTCGCCGCGCGCTTTAAAGGCATCTCTATTTTCAACGCTGACTACCTGCAGGGCGCGCACGGTGTCGACGCAGTTGCCCGGATCGTCGCGGCCTTGTGGACCAATATCCTGTTCCATGTGTCGGGAGATTTCCTGTTCTTCAAAGGGACCCCGGTGAATTTCACCCTGAGCACGGGGCATCAGGGGGTCATGGGCTGGCTCGATATCCTGGCGGTCCTCCTCGGCCTCGGCTGGGCCGCCTGGCAGTTGGCCCATAAAAAACCCATCGCGGCCCCGGGCGCGCCGGGATTACTGGCTTTTCTGGGGATCAATATCCTCATCGGCGTCACGCCCGCGCTGCTCACCGTGCTGGAATACCCCCACCCCTTGCGCACCATCGGCGCCTGGCCCTTCGCCATGATCGCGACGGGCTTCGTGGTCCATAAAATATCCGGGCAATGGCGCGCAATGGAATGGCTGGCCCTGACGGCGGCCTTTTTATTCGCGATCTTTTTTCTGGGAACTTACTTCAGGGATTATCCAAAACAGAGTGAAGGCTGGTTCAGCGTCTGGACAGATGCGGAAGCGCGGAATGCCAAAAGTGACCAGGACTGGATGGCGTTCCTTTACCGCTACCACCCGCATATGTTCGTCTCACGCTACTACCTGATGCGCTACCACGGCGACAGTTGCGCCGAGGCCCGTGCCACATGGAAAAAACTTTACCCCATGTTCGAAAAGATCGCGGAACAACAAAACCCGTCCCGTTAAGGCTGACGCCCGCCGTTACGCGTTCAAACTCCTGGCAAGATCATCATATTCCTGACGCAATTCCTGCGGCAAATGGCCGGCGAACTGGTTAAGGAATTTGTCGATGTCCTCGAGCTCAGCCTTCCATTCGCGCGGATCGATCTCAAAAAGTTTCGCGATTTTTTCGGCGGGAATATTGAGGCCCGTCAGGTCAAGGTCCTTGATCTCGGGCAACAACCCGATCGGCGTCTCTTTGGCGCCCACCCGGCCATTGACGCGCTCGATGATCCACTTGAGCACGCGGATATTATCGCCAAACCCCGGCCAGATGAATTTGTCATCATCATCCACCCGGAACCAGTTGACCGAAAAGATCTTCGGCGGGTGCTTGAGCTTTTTGCCGACATCAAGCCAGTGGCGGAAATAATCGCCCATGTTATAGCCGCAGAACGGCAGCATGGCCATCGGGTCGCGCCGCAGGACACCCACCTGGTGCGCGGCCGCGGCGGTCGTTTCCGATCCGGTGCGCGCGGCAGTGAAAATACCGTTCTGCCAGCTCTTGGCCTCGCACACAAGCGGGATGAGCCGCGTGCGCTTGCCGCCGAGGATAATGGCCGAGATCGGAACGCCGCGGGGATTATCAAATTCTTTCGACAAGGTCGGCGCGTTATGGAGCGAGACGGTGAAGCGTGAATTCGCATGCGCGGCTTTCGTCCCCTTGGAACGGTCCCACGCCGTCCCCTGCCAGTCCGTCAAATTTTCAGGAACAGAACCGTCAAGGCCTTCCCACCACGGCTCATTCTTGTGCGGGTCGACGGCCGTGTTGGTGAAAATCGTCGGGTAAAATTTCCCGGACTTGAGGGTCCGGATCATGTTCGGATTGGTCTTCAGCGCCGTACCGGGCGCCACGCCAAAGAAACCGGCTTCGGGATTGATCGCCCACAAACGGCCATCGGGACCGGGATTGAGCCAGGCGATATCATCACCCAGGGTCCAGACCTTGTAGCCGGGCAGCGCGGATTCGAGCATGGCCAGATTCGTCTTGCCGCAGGCGGAGGGCAGAGCCACGGTCATGTAGGTGATGTTCCCCTTCGGGTCTTCAACGCCCATGATGACCATGTGCTCGGCGAGCCAGCCTTCTTTCTGCCCGAGGCAGGAAGCGATGCGCAGGGAGAAACATTTCTTTCCCAGGAGGGCATTGCCGCCGTAACCGGAACCAATGCTCCACACCAGGTCGTCCTGCGGGAAATGCATGATGAAACGTTTGTTCGGGTCAAGGTCGCCGATAGAATGGATGCCCTTGACGAATTTATGGCTCGACCCGATCTTGTCCTTCACCTTGGAGCTCAGGCGCGTCATGACGCGCATGTTGACCACGACATAGGCGCTGTCGGTCACCTGGACACAGGCTTTGGCGTAAGGCGAATCGGGATGGCCCATCATGTAGGTCATCACGTACATGGTGCGGCCCTTCATGCACCCGTCGGTGAGTTTATGCATGAGCGCCTTGGCCTCGGCGGGCGGCATCCAGTTATTGGTCGGGCCCGCCATGTCTTTTTCGGGATGGCAGATGAAGGTCAGCTGTTCGGTGCGCGCGACATCCGTCGGATGGCTGCGGTGGAAATAGGCGTCGGGCCATTTTGAATGGTCGAGTTTGGCAAACACAGGATGCCCGTTGATCTTTTCCTCGCGGATGCCGACCTCGATCAGGCGGCGCGCTTCCTCCTCAGAACCGTCGCACCAGTAGACCTTGTCAGGCTTCGCGAGTTTGGCCTGTTCTTCAACCCAAAGTTCAAGTGGTGTCGCCATAACGGACTTTCCTTCGTGATTAAGAATTGTATGGAACCCTAAACCGCGCCCATTATATGCATAGATATTGTTATTGTCGAAAGTTTTTTATGGACATTCAAAACGGAGGTTTTAATACAGAATTCTAGCATTTTGGAACATGTTTAGCACATGGAACGAAGTGAAGCCGGAAGCGGTGCCTTACAATTTCTTTAATCGGCCAACCAGCGTACGATAAACTTCATCATCTTTGCGAACGCCGATCTTGACGACAAGGACCATCACCTGATCTTTGACAATGCGGTACACCACCCGATGATCTTCCACGCGCAGGCGCCAATAACCTTTATATTCCCCGGTCAGCGGTTTGCCGTAAGCCACGGGATCAAGGGCGAGCTTCCTGTTGACCGCCTTGAGGATCGCCGCCTGTTCGAGGACCGTCAACACGGAAAGATCCTCGGCGAGCACAAGCCGGTGCAATCGAACGCGCCAGATCATTTCTTCGCAAGCCCCTGAAGCGCCGTTTCAATATCGATATAATCGGACGGCTTGGCGCCGCGTTCGCGTTCCCGGGCCAAACGGGCCAGGGCCAGGTCTTCGAGCACATCCAGCCGCTCTTCCATCCGCGCGAAACGCCCCGCGTCGATCAAGACGGCATACGGCTTATGGCGCTTTTCAATAATAACCTTACCCGTGCGACTGGCCGCGAGGATAGCGTCCATGCGCGTGCGCATCTCCGAAACTCCCACCAGTGTCGTGTTTTCTTTAACGGTGATCATAAGTGCCCACCTCCACGTCAAGAATACCACTTGACTATCCAATTGTCAATTGGATGACAAGTGAATCGTCATATTCAATTCTGTATCAAATGCCCCTTGACGGTCAGGCTTTGTTTTTTACTGCGCATCTGGACGGGCAGCGCGGGGTCTTCCACAAATGACACCGCCTTGTCCGTGCCATCCTTCCCCACGCTGAACTTGCCTTTTTCGTGGTTGTACATGGCCAGGATCTCAGCAGCACTCAATACGCGGCTGAAAATCTTAACTTCATCAATTTGGCCCGTGAATGATGATTCATAACTTGCATTAAACGCGTCACCATACGCTCTGCCAATCGTCACAGGCTGAATAAATGGGTTCAAACTTCCACCAGCTGTACGGACAATAGTTTGCTTTACGCCGTCAACATACAAACTTTCGTTAAAAGAAACACCATCGTGAATACAAACTATAAAATGCCAGGCGTTATCTGTATACGCTACATTGGAACATGGCACATATACTTCTCGGGGATAATAAGTTGTTGAGAAATAAAACTTGTTGTCATTAGGTGCAGATGATCCACTCCCGCCATACTTACCTTTGCGCAACATCCAACCTCCCTCAGAGGCGCCATATAAATTAGCTTTTCCAACTATTCCTTGCTGATATGTCGATGCATTACTTGTTGATCTTACCCAAACAGTTACTGTTATTGTTTCTAAGAGTAAACTTGAGGAATGCGGTATAGTTACGTAATTCCCATTAAAATTCAATGCCTGGCCAGCCACCCCGAACCTGTCCGTCGTCGCCGTAGCGCCAACAATCGTGCCGTCATTGTGATACCCGCTGCTATCCTTGGCATTCCCGTTCAACTGCCAATAACCCACCAACCCGGTCGGGTCAAATCCAAGCTCATCGAAATTGGTGGCGGTCAGGTTGCCGGTTTTTGTGATGTTGAGCGCGGCGTGGGCGTGGGTGGGGAGAAAAATGGTCGATAACAGCAATAAGAAAATGGCGGCGTGGCGTGGCATCAAATGTCTGTTTCTATTAAACATCTGAATAAAGTGTATCAGGGGCAATGTCCGCGCCGTTAGGCCAGCAGATCGTCCCAAGTTCGGCATCAACCTTCATTTGACGGAATTTTTTGAGATCTAGTAACGTTTTAAATACACCCCGGCCAAGATACTTGCGAAGGTCGATCACTTTTCTTTTCAGATCGTCAAACACAAGCTCTACCGTATAATCCCCGATGATCCTGGCTTCGATGACTTCCCTGGCGACGATAGTTTTCATAATAACGGCTCGATCGTTTTTAATTTGCCTTCTTTTTGGGCGATCGCCCAGTCATTCATCAATTCTGCTTCATGGATCTTCGCCCATTCCCTCACCAGCCTTGTGGCGCGTGGCGGAAGCTTGCCCGCGATCAGGCGGCAGGCATGGATGCTGTAAACCCCAAGCTGCCCTTCATACTTCGCGTGAAAATGTGGCGGATGATGATCCTGAAAGAACATCAGGATACTGATGCCATAAAATCTCGAAATAACCGGCATGAAAGATTCCCTCATTCAAGTAAATAAATTCGATACCGTGAAAACAATGTAAGTTTACAATAAGAAGCAGGAAAAGTCGAACAATTCCACGGTCAAGAAAATATCACTCGTCAAACCGTAGCCGCCACGCGGTGGATGATCTCGGAAAGATATGTCTGGTAAGGGATACCCTTCGCCAGTGAAAATTTCTTGATGCGATTGATGTCCTGGCTGTTGACCCGTATCGTCAATGTCATGTTCTTTTTGCGGGCCGCGATCGAATCCGCCACCGCGTGCAATTCCTTGCCGCCGACAGGAACATATTCATTGCGCTCAATGGCCGCCATGACCTGTTTCTCCTCGGCATCCAGTTTGAAATGACGCATATCACTTTCCTTTCAAATACGTTTTCATATGTTTACGGCTCGGAAATGCCGTCTTCAGAAAATAATGGCCATCACCGTCAACATACGGCACAACCCAGGTATAACCATCCACTTCAAAGATCATGAGCCACTGATTGTCGCGTGAAATGTTCTTTTCGATCCCAAGGAACCTGCCCGCGATGATATCTTCGAAGGACACACCGCGTTCCTTTTTTAATTTCAAGCTCTTGACCTCGCTCCACCGGAATTCCTTCATGCCGGGAATATATCATATTACATATGTACATACAAGAACATTCAGCACCAGGCATTTGTGAAAACCCGCCTCTGTGTTATAACTATAACCCGGACATGGACAACACTACTGAATCCCATCATTTCACGGACGCTCTGAAGGTCAATGACATCCGGCTGTTCATCGCGGCCATGGGCGCTTTCACGCTCGGCAGCCGCGCTCTGGCCGTCGTCATCGGCTTTCAGATCTACCGCCTCACGCACAGCGCCATGGCGCTGGGCTGGCTGGGGCTGGTCGAAGCCATCCCCGCGATCTCCCTTGTGCTCGTCGGCGGCTATGTCGCCGATCATTTCAGCCGCAAGGCCATCCTCCTCATCACCCGCGCGTCCGCGTGCCTGTGCGCGCTGATGCTCATCTGGCTCTCGCTGAAACAGGGCGCGGCGCCTTTGCTGGAACTTTACGGCGTGATCTTCCTCGCCGGCATCGCCCGCGGGTTCACCGACCCGGCCAACACCGCCTTCGAAGCCCAGGTCGTGCCTCGCCATCTGACGGTCAGCGCCTCCGCGTGGATCAGCAGCGTCTGGATCGCCGCCTCCGTCATTGGCCCGGCCGCCATCGGCTTCGCCTTTGACAGCTGGGGCGCGGCAGGGTCCTACACCGCCATCACCGCGTGCTTCATCCTCTCCTGGCTCTTCACCCTCGCCATCGCGCCCAAACCGCGGCCACGGCCGCTCACGCAAGTCCCCCTCCTCAAAAGCATCGGCCTGGGCTGGGATTTCATCCTGGGCCATCAGCCCCTGCTCTACGCCATGGCGCTCGACCTTCTGGCCGTGCTCTTCGGCGGCGCGGTCGCCCTGCTGCCGATCTTCGCCGACGATATCCTGCACGTCGGGGCCAAGGGCCTGGGCCTGCTCAACGCCGCGCCCTCGCTCGGCGCCGTCCTGATCACGCTCATCGCCACGCGCCATTCGCCCATGGGCCGCGCGGGCCGCAACCTCCTGCTGACCGTCGCCGGGTTCGGCATCAGCATCCTGTGCTTCGCCTTCTCGAAAAATTTCTGGCTGTCGATGGGCTTTTTGTTCCTGAGCGGGGTGTTCGACGGGATCAACATGGTCATCCGCCGCTCCATGGTAAGGCTCCTGTCGCCCGACGAGCTGCGCGGGCGCATCGCGGCCGCGAATTCGATCTTCATCTGCGCGTCGAACGAACTGGGTGCTTTGGAAAGCGGGATGCTGGCGTCATTGATCGGGACCGTGCCGTGTGTCGCCCTCGGCGGCATCCTGACACTGGTCGTTGTCGGTGCCGTTGCCGGCCTGGCGCCCCAATTAAGAAAACTCAGATTTGGCACGAAGGACCTGCGGCCGAATGCCGGTTGACGGCAAGGGTCAACCGAGATTCTCGGCGCTGTAACGCGCGATGAGCCCGGTGCGCAAGGCGTGATGGTAGGTGCGCGTAAAAAATCCGCACGCCAGCAGTAAGTAGGCAACCGACAAAACCCCGCCCGCGGCAATATGCATGACCGGCATCGTCCCGCCCGCCACGATCGCGCGCATCCCCTCGAAAATATATGACGGCGGCAGAAGATGCCCGACGGTCTGCATCCACACCGGCAATACCTTGAGCGGATAAAAGACCCCCACGAACGGCGCGATCATCGCCGGAATGGGCCAGATGAACCATTCCGCGGCCGGCCCCAGGCGCAAGACCATCGCGCAGGCGATGACACCAAAAGCGACACCGAACAGAAAAAGGAACAGGAACGCCGGGACCAGCATCAACCCGTAGACCGCGAACGAAAGCCCGAACACCAGCGTGGCCAGCAATATCATGACCACGATGCCGATGGAACTTGTCAATACGCTCGACGCCACAAGCCCGCTCACGTATTCGGCAATGGTCATGGGCGTTGAAAAAATATTCAGGAAATTGCGCGACCACACATCCTCGAAGAACGCCATGGTCACGCCCTGCATGATGCGGATGAAAAAATCCCACAGCACGATAGCGCCCAGGATCGCGGGCACAAACCCCATTCCCGGCGCGACGATGCTGTTGAGGTATTTCGTCATGAACCCCCACAACACGATGTCGATCGCGACCCAAATGAACAGCGGCAGGACGCGCGCCGGGCTGCCCCGCAAGAGGTAGTATTGACGCAAGACGATGGCAAAAACACGATCAAAGGACATGGCGTTCATTCCCCATGGAGTGTCAATGGTTCACGGGCGACCGCCACGAACAAATCCTCGAGCGTGGCCTTGCCATGCCGGGCCGGCAGTGTCCGCGGGTCGCCTTCAAGCAGGATCTTGCCGCGCGACATGAACAGTACGCGGTCGCACACATCCGCCACCTCATGCATGTTGTGCGAAGTCCACAACACGCCCGCCCGTCCCTGCCCCGCGAAAGCGCGGATCCTGGCGCGGATCGCGCGCGCGGCCGAAGGGTCGATCGACGCCGTAGGTTCGTCGAGCAATAACAGGCGCGGCGCGTTAAGCATGGCCTTGGCGAGGCTCACGCGTGTCTGTTCGCCGGAGGACAATGCCCCGCATTTGGCATGACGAAAAGTTTCGAGATCGTACTGGCGCAACAATTCCTCGATGCGCCCCGCCAGGCCCGCGACACCGTAAAGCAGGCCGAACACGCGCAGGTTCTCCATGACCGTAAGGTTGCCCGGCAAAGGCGCGTAGACCGCCGCGAAATTGGTATGAAGAAGGGCACGCGAACGCGCCGTGGCAAGATCAATGCCTTCGATAGCAATGGCACCGGCCGTCGGCTCGAGGACGCCGAGGATCATGTTGATGGTCGAGGTCTTCCCCGCCCCGTTGGGCCCCACCAGCCCGACGATCTCGTTCACCCCGACGTTGAAAGAAATATTATCCACCGCGGTTGTCGCGCCGTATTCCTTGCGCAGGCCCGCGACGGAAAGGATATCAATGCTCAAATCCCCCTCCCCGTCCCTCCCCACACTTCGCGGGGGAAGGTGTTAATCGCTTCTTTATGGCTTAAGTGTCGCGAGATAATCCCCGAGGTCCTTGATCTCTTCGTCCGTCCCCACGAGCTGTGGCATGAAGGCAAAGTAGGGAGAATCGGGCTTGTGCGCGCGCAGGACCTCAAGGAAATTCCCGATCCCCGCGCGGTCGCGCCCGGCCAGGAGCTGGCGGGTCGGACGGTAACCGTCAAGCGTGTGGCAGGGCATGCATTGCCCGCGGTACATGGCTTCGCCCCGGGCCATATTCGCCGCAACGCCCGCGCGCACCCACAGCGCGTGGGCAAGGTAACCCTCCTTATTAAATTTGTCGACGGCACTCACGCGCACTCCGTTGGAATACATGTGCCCCACGACGATGTAAGGCTTGCGCAGCATTTCCCTGACGTATTCCATGGACCCCACCATGCACAGCGCGAGCACAACCACCACGATCGCCTGCGGCAATTTGAAATCCTGCGGCGCGCGCAACGCGGAGAAATAAACAACACCCACGACGGTAACGGAACTGACGAGAATGACAACAACCATGCGCGTGACCATGGTGAACAAACCCGGCGCGACCGTGCTGACCCCGAGCTTCAACAGCAGGCGCTGGGCTTCGGGCACCTGGTGCAGGTACCAGAAGAACAACAGCGGCATGGCGATGAACAAAGGCAGGAGCCATTTCGCGGTCCACTGGATGAATTCAGCCTTCAGCTGGGGCGTCTTGTCGCTGATGCGGCTGCAGGTGACCATCGCCCACAACCCGGCGAGAGAACAGCATATGCCGATGCGCAGGAAGAAGCTCGGCCAGTAACCAGGATTGAAAAAAGCCTGCCAGAAACGGCTCGCCTCCTGCCCCGTGCCCGCGACCGCGAGCCAGGCGTGGCCCGGCGTCAATTTGAACGACAGGATGCCGTTGATGATGACCAGCGTGAAGAATGACACCCCCGCGTAAAGCCAGCCGACCTGCAGGTGCAGCTTGTCGGAAATGCGCCCCCACGTGTAATAGTAGACGGCCACGGTGGCCAACTCGACGAGAAAAAATACCCACTCGATCGCCCATCCGAACACGAAGTTGTGGATCAACGTGCTGGTGGCCTCGGGGTTCGCCAGGCCGATCGCGAACCAGATGCCCACGCCCGACACGGTGCCGAACACGGCCGTCAGGATAAGGAAGAAGCGCGAATGAAGTTTGACCACCTCCAGCCAGTCGCGCCGGCCTTCGCGCAGGGCTTTCTGCTCCGCCATCGCCAGGTACAATCCGCCGCCCACCGCAAATTGCGAAATGACAACATGGAAAATGGCGATCATCCCGATCACCCAACCGCCGCCGATAAATGGGACATCCCATAATGGATAGTTCATGTCACTGTTCTCCTTTATAGCGCCGCGTAGCCCCAAATAGTCAACCCAGCGAACGCGGCCAGGACCAGAAGTCCGAAATACGTTGCCCAGCGCGCCCGTTGCCCGCTGCGGCTGTCAGGGTCATACAGGGGCACCAGCATCCACAGCACCATGCCCAGTGAAAATATCCCCACACCCAGCGCTTCGCCCAGATCGCCCGGGAACAATCCCCCGAACACTTTCAGTATCTGAAAAGGCACCATGAAATACCATTCGGGATGGATGCCCGCGGGCGCCGGCTTGAGCGCGTCCGCCTGCACCCCCAGGTCCCACGGGAAAACTGCGGCCAGCAGGGCCAGCACGTTCACCACGATGAGCCAGACCACCAGGTCTTTCATGAAAAAATTCGGGAAGAACGGGATGCTGCGGCGCTCGGCCGCGGGGCGCGCCTCTTCCGACGGAGGAAGGGCATTGCCGTGCTTATGAACGAGCCACAAATGAAATCCCAAAAGAGGCACGAAGAGCGCGGGCAGGACCGCCACATGCAGGGCGAAGAACCGCTGGAGCGTGAACTCGGAAACCTCCGGGCCGGCGCGCACGATGTCGCCGATCAGAGGGCCGATGAGCGGCATGCCCGTGGGGATCTCGAGGCCGACCTTGGTCGCGAAATACGAAAGCTCGTTCATGGGCAGAAGATAGCCGCTGAAACCGAACACCGCCGCGATCATGAGCAGGATCATCCCGCTCCACCAGCCGAATTCGCGCGGAGAACGGTAGGCTTTCATGAAAAACACCGAGAACATGTGCACGCAGACAGCCACCATCATCAGGTTCGCCGCCCAGGCGTGCACCGAACGGATCAGCCAGCCGAAATTGATCTCGTAGGTGAGCTGGCGCACCGAATCGAAAGCGTCGGGCCCGGGACGATAATAGATCAAGAGGAGCATCCCCGTCAGCACCTGCACCATAAAAAGGAACAGCGCGATGCCGCCCCAGTAATACCAGAACGACCCGGCGTGCTGCGGCACGGTCTTGTGCTTCGCGGCGGCGATGATCTCCGCCAGGCCAAGCCGCGCGTCGAGCCACGCCCACAATGAATCCATCCGGATCTTCATGAATGCCTCCTGGTCACGCCCGTGAAACGAGCACACCGTTGTCGACGACCTTCACCACGTACGGACGCAACGGCCGCGGCGGCGGCCCGCTGATGTTCTTTCCCGTCCTGGCGTCATATTCGCCGCCATGGCAATTGCAATGGATGACATCGCGCTGGGGCTGGTACTGCACCGTGCAGCCCAAATGCGTGCACACCGCGTCAAGCGCGACCCAGGTGTCGTCCTTGTGATGGATCAGCATCGCCGGGCGCGACCCGAACTTGAACATCAGAACACTGCCCGCCGCCAGCGTGTGCGCGTCCTGGAGCGTCACCTCGGTCACCGCCGCCAGGGACATGGCCTGCTCGGCCGGCGAGGTTAAATAACGGAACACGGGATACCCGACCGCGGCGGCGTAACACGCCCCGGCGGCCGTAACGGCGGTCCGCAGGAACTCGCGCCGCGAAACTGGTTCATTCGATCCGCTCATGACATCCCCCCTTCTGCCACCGGCTTCGCCCGCATCATCACGTAAAGCAACCACCCCAGCGCCACAAGCCCCAGGACAAGGGTGAGCACGAACCAGCCGACCACGTTCCAATTGGTCACCACGGTCTGCTGCCAGACGTCAAACCCTTTGCTCGCCAGCGTCAGGTCGCGGATCCCGTCGCGCAGGATGGCCCACGCCGCGAGCGTGACGACCGCCAGGAGCAACGCGATATACCCGGCCGCGTAAGAACAGGTTTTTGTGGCCGCGGCCCACGCCGAAAAAACAAATACCAGCACCGCGCCCGCGCACCAGGCCACCGCAGCCCCCTTGAGCCATAAGCTCGCGGCAATACCGTCCCGCACCACCGCGGGCTGGGCGGATAAGACCGCGTAGAACAAGCCGACCTGGGCCACGATCATGACCGCGGCCAGACGGCCCCCGAAGCCGGCAAGATAACGGCCGAGCGAAAGTTCAGTTGTCTTGCGTCCGGCGATCCAGATGAGCCAGAACCCGGCCACCCAGAACGCGCCCGTGAGCATGAAAGCCCAGCGCGGCAGGAAGGTCGGGTCATGCGGCGGAAAATGCGCGCCGCCGGGAGAAGCGGCATACATCGCGGGCCACACCTCAGGGCGCAGCATCAGCGTCATATTCGTTGAATAGATCTTGGAAATGAAAAGGACCATCACCCACGCCAAAGCGCCCATCCACCAGGCACAACGGCCCTTGTCGGAAGCATCGGCGAACCTGTACAGAAGCCAGTACGTACCCATGACAAGAAAAATCACCGCGAACCAGTACAGGCCGATCAGCTCACTGCTGGTATAGAGGAAGGGGCCGTAAAGGACCTGCGTGAACAACAGCGGCGGGACACCAAGGTTGATCACGAACGTGATCAGGATCGGCAAGCGGCGCGCCAGGGCCGCCCCCGCCCCTTTGCGCAGGACGTTCGACGCCCCCGTGACATGGAACAGCACCGCGAGGAACAATCCGCCGAGGAATGTCTGCATGGCGACAAAATGAAGGGATAAGGTCAACAGGTGCAGGGCCTTGAACAGCCACACCGGCGCGGGTAAAGGGATAGGATCAACGAAGGGAAAAGGATTCATCACAACGGCTCCTTTTTGATGATCTATTGGGACAGAACACACCCGCGAAGCTTTTTTATACTCGCACAAATGACTGTTGATTGCAAAAGTTATTTATGGAGTTTGTGGAAATACGCGCAAAAAAACGGGACACACTATTTTGATGAAATAATGTGCCCCAATAATAGCCTGGACGGTAGGACGCAAGGTCCGCTACGCGCAAGAGCGACCCATGAACGCGGTCTTGATGAGTCTTTCCTTGGTGTTTCAATCCACACCCCCATGCGGGGGGCGACTTTTCTTGCCTGTCATGGTTGACCAGCCGAACATGTTTCAATCCACGTCCCTGCGCTAGGGGCGACTGTCGGTAGAACCATTGGCAAAAACATTTTTATGTTTCAATCCACGCCCCTGCGCTAGGGGCGACCCGCGCTTTTGACGGCCAAGATCCCCACCAACGGGTTTCAATCCACGCCCCTGCGCTAGGGGCGACCGTCCCCGTGGCCTGTGACGTGCTGGCGCTTGTAGTTTCAATCCACGCCCCTGCGCTAGGGGCGACACGGCTTCCTTGCCATAAAACGTGATCGTGCCAGTTTCAATCCACGCCCCTGCGCTAGGGGCGACGTTCAAGAGTGATAACGCCGTTATCATGATCTTGTTTCAATCCACGCCCCTGCGCTAGGGGCGACAATTGTATTGACGTTGTTAATGTTTACGTTAACAGGTTTCAATCCACGCCCCTGCGCTAGGGGCGACGTAGACTACACAGCGCCGAACCTTCAGGTATTGTTTCAATCCACGCCCCTGCGCTAGGGGCGACACGCCCAGGCGGATATGATGGTCGAATTCAAAGCGTTTCAATCCACGCCCCTGCGCTAGGGGCGACACCGGATGGTCAAAGAGAATAACGAAATGCTCAAGTTTCAATCCACGCCCCTGCGCTAGGGGCGACCTTTTAGGTGGGGGATGAGGCTTGTTATTTCGCTGTGTTTCAATCCACGCCCCTGCGCTAGGGGCGACATAGTGTTATTTCCTGTCCATGCGGCCTCATTCAGTTTCAATCCACGCCCCTGCGCTAGGGGCGACTCGCGGTAACGGTGCTTTCGATCGTGCTTTCCTTGTTTCAATCCACGCCCCTGCGCTAGGGGCGACAGCAACACGGAAGCACTGCCGGAGCCTAAGGAAGTTTCAATCCACGCCCCTGCGCTAGGGGCGACATCGCGGAGATCGTTAAGGCGAGTAAGTAACAGGTTTCAATCCACGCCCCTGCGCTAGGGGCGACATCTGATGGGGTTGACTATGACAAACAGGACAAGTTTCAATCCACGCCCCTGCGCTAGGGGCGACTGTTGCTTTGTAACTTACCGTCCCAAGCAACATTACAATCATCTTTCAGCGAACTTGACCAGAATCAACCCTCAAAAAACACCCTGCTCTCATGCGACAACCATAACTCAATTGCTGGCAATAACTAACGATCACGGCGAACCTATGGTCAAAAGTATGTGACCTCAAGGTTCGCCATCCAGTGCATCAAACGATCAACGCGCCCTCCAGATCAACGATCTCCTTAGCGCCGACATGCTCCACTCTCCGCTGCCAATTCGATCCGAGAAAATAAAAACGTAGACTATCCTTATCCTCTTCAATAATCCCGGCCAACCGCGCCCGAAGGAATGTCCACTCCGCCGGATCGACATTGCATTCAAACACCGAAAACTGCACGCGCTGGCCATAATTCTTGCACTCCTTGGCCACACGCCGCAAGCGCTTCTGCCCACCTTCACTCGACGTCATAACATCATAACTTACCAGCACCATCATCGGCCATTACCTCCACAAGAAAACCGGATACCCGTCAAGATCCCCGCGCAAATGCCGCGCCAGCAAAAGTGCCTGCAAATAAAACAAAAGACCTACGGGCACAACTTCCTTAAGAAAAGGGTGCTCGATTTCCTCCTGCTTGCGCTTCTGATACGCGACCAGCACCGCCTTGCGCGTATCATCATCCATCAAGACCGCACCGCTCGCGGAGCTCTTGAATCCGCCGGGCTTCACCTGCTCGCGATTCACCAGCGATAAAACAAGCCGGTCCGCAAGAAAATGCCGGAATTCCTCCATCATATCCAGCGCAAGCCCCGGACGACCCGGCCGATCACGATGAAGAAATCCGACATAAGGATCAAGTCCGACCGTCTCCAGAGCGGAACGCACGTCATGCATCAACAGCGTGTACAGAAAGGACAACAAACAATTCACATTATCCAGCGGCGGCCGTCGATTCCGCTCATCGAAACCAAACTTGTTTTTCTGGCTGACGATCAAATGGTCAAACACGCCAAAGTAAGCATGGGCCGTATCGCCTTCCAGCCCGCGCAAGGCATCGAGCGTCCAGTCCCGATCCAGCTGTCCGATCGCGTAGCCCATACGGTCCGCGGCCTTGCCCACACACCCGGCATCGATCTTATCCGCGTGATCGCGCACAGCGCGGTTCAGGACAGAACGCCCGTTATTGAACTTACCCGCGAGGAACGCCTTCGCCAGCGCAACGCTGGCCTTGTCGTCATCCGCCCGGCGGTATTGTTCCCGGCGTAGAAGAACATTCCCGCAGACGGCTCCGCGCACACTCCCCCAAAAGCGCCCATACTCGCTCAAGAACGTCACGGTCACGCCGCTTTCGGCGCAAAATGCCATCAACTGCGGGCTCATCGTCGTCTGGCCAAAACAAACGATCCCGTTTAATGTGTGGATCGGAACCTGTAACTTTTTCTCTCTTTCAACGGATACAACTATCGTCTCGCCTTCCTTGTTCAAGTAGGCGCCTTGGGTCGTAACGAAAAGCGTGTTCAGGAGTTTTTTCAAGAATGCCGCTCCTTTCCCGTTCGCAAGTGGCCCATCAAATGTTGGATAATCCCGCCCGCATATAGGACGCCACGTCCCCGCTTTCTCCCAGCGTCTTGGGCAGACACAAACCCGCCAGCGAACACGCCTCACATTTCTCCGAATAGACCGGTAACGGCGTTTCCCCCGAGCGTATCAACGCATGCAGGCGCTTCGCCGCTGCTTCAACTTCACGGCGCAGGGAATCATCAAACGCGACATCCAGACGCCGACGGATTTTGCCGTAATAGATCGCGCCGCAGGGTATAACGTCACCCCGCATCTCCTCCAGGCAAAGCGCCTGCGCGCATAACTGCACCTTGTCGCAATCATCCTCCTTGGGCTTGCCGCGCTTGTACTCTACCGGAAAAATGACCCAGCCTTTCCCGTCAGGCAAACGATGAAACTCGACCACATCCGCCTTGCCGATCAAACCCAGCCGCAAGCAACGCAGGGACATCCCGCGTTCGATGCGAACTCCCTCACGGCACTCGACAGCATCCGCATCATGCGCCTTTTCATGCATGACCCTTCCCTCCGCCGTAAACCGGTTCTCGGCCCATGCCTGTTCAACATGGATCAGCGCGCACTGCCGCGGGCAATACGCTAAATGCTGAAGCGCCGATAAAGGCAAAAGGTCATCTTCCGAATACATCAACGCTCCAGGCGTTTTTGCGCCTCTGTCAGTGTCAAATAATTCCCCCTGGAAACAACAGGCCTCTTTAATCTTTTTTCGAGCGCCTTGCGCGCATTGCCGGCTATCGCGCCTCCGGCAGCGGCATCGGCTTTAAGCTTCGGGACACCCCGCGAATCTTCCTCACGATGGATCTCGGTCGTAGCCCGCTCGCCCAGCATCGTAAAAATGAGCTCAAGATCGTCCATATGATCGCGCAAATTCTCACGCTTGAGACTTTTATGCTTCTTGTAATCCGAAGGCGTCAGACCAAAAGTCGCCTTCGAGATCTCCCCCGTCAGGATCTCGTAGTCCTTCTCGACGCTGGCGCCGCGGTCATTCCATTCATGCGTAAGCTCTTCACGCACAGCGATCCCGCGCATGCGTTTTTCGATCCAGGCATCGCTGTAGCCTTTAAGTTTGTAGAGAAGCCGCGTCCGTTTGATCGCCAATTCCGGATCCTCGATCTCCTGCACGCGTTCATACCCCACTTTGGCCAGCCAGCGTTTGAACGGTTCAGCCTTGGGGGACGGGACAGACTGGATCAGACGAAAGATGCCTGACGTATCCCAGCAATACATCTTCTGTTTCCCCCCCGGCGTCTCAACCTCCAGCATAAGGGGTGGTACAAATTGTACCCCCCCTTTGTCCATAAGATCCGACAGCTCAGAATCCCTTTGTTTGAGTCTCTTAAAATACTGTGCCGGGTCAGTGGAATCCGTCAGAGCCGTGACAATATCATTGATCACAAACCACCATTCATTCTTGTAAAGAACACGACGGATATCTTTACCCCTAAATACAGCGATGTTGGGCGCCGGTGGTATTTCTTTTGGTTTTTTCATAATTTTTCCTGCTGTTCCAACGGATCAGATTTTAACAACCACGGGCAAATCTTTGACCGGAGCGCCATCCAAAAGGATCTGGTAATCAGCAAATTTTCGGGCAGGCCCTTCGGTAACGCGTTTCGTATCAACCCGCTCAAATAATGTAGCCGCATTCTTGGTTCCGAGAGCCGAGCCATGCTCAAAGACGATCAGAGCGCGTGTCGTCATCAATCCCCGTGCCGCGGAATGATCGTGATCGAACATTCTCTGTAACGCTTCCCAGAATAATTTCAGATCATCTTCGGAAAACCCTGTTTGAGCCGCCAGATGCGCTGACACAAACCCGTGCGCGCGATAAAGCCCATAAGGGACCGTAAACTTCCGCCCCATCGTGCGATTATCACCCCCCTGCTTCTCCGCTTCAGCCTCGGTCGTCACAGCCATGCGCGTGATGCTGTGTTCCAACGCCACAACAGGCTCAACGGAACGGGCAAAAGTTAACTGCACGGGGCCACGAACCTGACCAGCGTTTGCTCCAATAGCCAGAACGCCGCCAAAAGCCCGCACATCAAAGAAGTCCTTACACATTTTATCTCGACCGCGCAGGACTTCATCACCCTGTGCCTTACCTTTTTCATTACGTTTCTTACCATCACTTTCGTTAGACGGCTTTTCATCCAAATCAATGTTTAAATTTTTATACGCTTCAGCAATAGATCGACTCAATACACCTTTTTCCTTGATAAAGATGTTGTACCCGGGATACGAAACTTCACCGTTCGTCTTAACAATTTGCACATAATTCCGCACCTTGCGCTTCAAGCAAACATCAGTGACCAACCCCACACCCGTTTCAGCATCAACGCGCGGCAAATTGCCGGCATCGGGATCGCCGTTAGGGTTGCCATCCTGCACATCAAAGAACAACACAAAGTCATACCGTTTTGCGATCGCCATAATGAACACTCCTTGTTATTGAATTGTCTTTTTAAGCATCTTTTTTCGTAAAGAAATCCTGTCGCTGATGATAGTAACCGACAGCAAACATGGCTTGCTGATCCAATGTCAGGTGTGATGGAAATACCTTTAAAGCATCCACTATATCCTGGATCTCTTTTTCCATCTGGATTTTGCGTCCTGGAGAAAGTTTGACCAAATAATAATTGTTTAATTTCAATAAACGCGAAAACACTGTAACCGGTGTTGATGATGCCGCCCCGTAAAACCGCTCGCGGATCGAAGCACTGGTCCCTGATTCCTCCTGGATTTTCTCCAGCACAGCAAACAATCGTCCCATGCGATAACCTGTGTCCGTGTTTGTCCTGTCCAAGCCCACACAAACCTCCTTTGATGCCTTGTTATACAAACGATTAAACCGGTTAATACTTGCCTTAAGAATGGCCGCTCGCGGACGGCCAACCTTCTGTTCGGCCCGGATACGACGGATGCATTGCTGAAGCAATGTTCGGGGATACGGAACACCATCAAGTATGCTTGCAACAACAGACCCTGCCAGATTCGGAGGCACATTGTCCATTTTATAATCAAGAACCGTTGATGAGAGGATCTGATAAAGTGATAAATACTCAGGCTCTTTCGGCCCATGGACGATATTAAAATCCTCAAAATGCTGTCGGATACGTCCCGCAAAATCCGAAACTTTACCTGTCTTCCAGAAACGCACAGAAATCCGCGCGGCATTGGGCGCGAGGCCAAGCACATAAAAACGATCCTCCTCATCGAGCGGCAAGCGTCCGGTTTCAACAGCCTGATAGAGCGAGCGCACGGCCTCAACATTCTTGTCCGGATTATCTTTTTCCGACTTGAAGAACCAAGGAAATCCCGCTTCCAGATCAAAACCGCCAGTCTTCTTCTGTGTCCAGAAAACAACGGTTGTGTCTGACAATTGCAATCTATTGCCACCATTTTTCAGAAGTGCATTCAACGCCGTTGTGTAAGCAAACTCCGCACTCAGGCCTACAGGACAATTAAATGCCTGTTGTTTCCCATAAGAATCGTATCCGGCGCCTTTTTGAATGGCCACAAGAGATTTGGTGTCTTTGTTAATGGATGTTCTGGCGTGCTTTCTTTGGACGATTCCTTTCTGTCCGGTTATCAAACAAACCGCATTATAGATTCGCCCCTCGTCGTCATCGTCCACAACAGCATTGCCAGACAACTTCACCAAACCATCAACATAGGCTTTCACATCTGAATTCTCGACAACCAATCCAAATGGCTCTACAAAAAAAGTCAGATTACCACCGGCTACCTTAAGACAATTGTTTCTATCCTCAGCCGACAACTTGCGAAATTCCTCCAGCTCATAGAATTTAAGAAGCGCCCGCACAACTGGCAACACCCGAACATCATCTGGCAATGCTTTCAATCGTCCAAGAAATGCATCAAACTGCTTAAACGACATTTCTCGCGCCTTATCCGTATCTTCTTTGGGAATCTGTAAAACATACCCATAGTGATCCCAAAACAAGTTTGCAAGATCACACGCATCTTTGCCGAATTTTCCAACAGCGCGGGGAACCAAAAATGACTTGGAGACCTTCTTCTTACCATCAATTTCGCGCGTATCTCTAATATGTAAATATTTTCCGTCTTGATCGATCGCAACAAGAAAAGGAATAGGCTTCCACTCCCACCCCTCCGGCGCAATCCCGCTTTCAGGATCCGCCGCTTTGCGCTGATAATAATCATATAAGGCCTGCAGGATCATCGCCGCACCTCCGCGCTGTCCCACGCCGGAACATGGATGATGCCTTGTTCAAGTTTCGCCCGGAAGAAAGCCGGCCTGGGATCGTTGACATCCGTGAAATCCATGTCATACAACATGAACCCAAGTTCCCGTGTTTCATCAACAGGTCGTGACGATTCCCTGACCGCATCCTCAACAAGCTTGAACATGCAGGAAAACTCGCGGCAACCGAGATACGGTTGATTGAAACATTGACCCTTTCTGGCCCGGCGCTCGAACATGGCATTGTATTTTCCAGGATTTTCATCCTTCGGATCGCGGGTCAACTCCGCCTGTTCTTCCCGATCCACCAGGTATTCCGGCACAGGATTAACCGACATCCCCCTATTCCTCAGCGGAATAAATTCAAGTTCGGCATGTAAACGATACCTGACATCGCGTAAAAAAAGACCCGCACGCTGCTGCCGGTTGTCCTCAATGAACAAACCGTCAGAGCGGTCGCTCATGACGGCCCCCACCTCATTGCGCCGCACCGATATCCATTTAACGGGATTCAATACTTCGATCTTTCTGACATGCCAGCGCAGCGCCGGTTTCCAGAAGATCGCCTCAAATATCGCCCGTGCCGCAGAAGGTGTTATCACGTCATAGCTTACCCGCTCGACCTTCATTTCGGGACGCGTGAAACACGCATAATCGCCCCGCACTTCCAGGCAAAAAATCCTGTTAAAAAATTGTCCTGCCATCCAGCCTCCTTCCGTTTCAGATCAAAAATATATCATCATCCCACATGCCTGGGTCGGGCAATAACCCGTAACCAGGGCGGTAAAGCCCCGTGCTTCTCTGAACCCAGTATCCGTGAATATCTTCAATATGGCTTTCATGCGCCAACTTTTCAAATACCGGCAAAGGAACATTGACAATAAACCTCTGCAATTTTCTTAACAACCATGGCTCAGGACCAAGCCGGCGCAATTGATCAATCAGAACAACACTTGAACGATCTTTCCCGTTATAAGAAACAATAATGCCGCGCTGGACCTTGTCGTCAATCATGCGCACTTCATGCCCGAACGTTCTAAACTGAAATTTACACTCGTCAGCTCCGGCGACACAGCGTTGATCGAACTTGGGTTTGTCAAAGTCATTCACGGACTTATAGAAAGTTTCAAAATACCGCCGATAAACCCCAGGCTCCAACTCGATATTATCTTGCCCCGCCAAAAAGCCTCTGGTGGCATCCTCTCCTTTGCGAAGCAAGCCAACTGGCGCCGGTTTTGGTGGAACAAACACAACGATTTTTCCGAAGCGGCCTTCGGACTTCAGCCTTCCCTCCCGGTTGCACCGACCCGCGGCCTGCGCGATAGAATCAAGCCCCGCCACAGCACGGTAAACGACCGGGAAATCAATATCAACCCCGGCCTCAACCAGCTGGGTGCTCACAACGCGAACCGCCTCACGCGCCAAAAGCTTTCCCTTGATGATAGCAATAACATCACTCCGCTCCTCGCCGCACATATTCGCCGACAGATGGATCGTTCCCACCGGCATAAGACGATGGAGCACCTGACAATCCCGACGCGTATTCACAATACAAAGAACCTGCGGATATTCAGATACTTCAACGGCAAGTTTTTCCCATCCAGCCGACTGCGTCATGTCAGGTAGAACAACATCATATCTCTTAAAAACATCCGGTTCCAAATCCCCGGCTTTTATAATTTCAACGGCCGGCGGCAAGCCCTGAAAAACAGCCGTTCCGCCGCCGATCTTGCCGCTCAACGCCGGTTGTGTGGCCGTGCACATGACAACTGTCACGCCAAAATGTTCAACAAGCCCGCGCAAAACCGAAAGGATCGGACGTAAATATTCCGGCGGCAGCATTTGTGCCTCGTCGAGAATGATGACACTGTTAACAATATTATGAAGTTTGCGACAGGATGATGTGCGGCTTGCCAGAAGGGATTCAAACAACTGAACATTCGTGGTGACGACAATTGGCGCATCCCAATTCTCAGAAGCTACACGACTTTTCAATGATTCCTGATCAGGATCGATATTGCTGTGATGCTCCAGGATCTCGTCTTTCCCAAAAACATCCTGATAAACAGATGCCGTCTGCTCAATGATGCTTGTGAACGGGATCGCGATGATCACGCGCTTTTTTCCGTGCTTGAGCGCGTGCGCCAACGCAAACGCCATCGACGACAATGTTTTCCCGCCGCCTGTTGGTACTGTCAATGAGAAGAACCCTGCCGGCAATGCGGCTCTTTCCCGGCATTGCTTAAGAATCCCGGACCGGGCACGGTTTAACGGCGTGTCGGGTGATCCCTTTTGCTTACTTTCCATATAAGCATCCAGCTTGATGGCAAGTTCCTCAATAGATGAATGACCGCCCCGCTTCTTAAATGCCTCTGGCGCCATGAAACGCTCTGTATCAAGAAAGTCGGCATCCACAAGACAGGAAAATAACATCCTCACCCAAAGATGAAGATGTTCTTTGCTTTTTTGAGCTTTTTCCGGTGTTATTGCCCCCAAGGGCATTGTGGTGGGAAATGCAGCTTCAAAAATATCCTTCGCACGGCAAGACCGACGCACAAGATCAAGATCGGAGGTATGCATTACCTGCGTCAACGTATCGAACAAACGATTCTGTAAATCTCCGCCCGTCTGCAACTCAGGTGCCCTGTCAGGAAGCCCGGCATGATGCCCCGCAATCAAATACGCCAATAACCAGCCCGGTGGCTGCCGCCTGAACTTCTCAAGAGCCAGAACAGCGCCGGATGTGCTATGGTTGGGCCGCCCGCCGCCACCCTCGCAATGCCCATCCACATCATAACCGGTTTCCCGTCGTATATACGCCTGCCAGGCCGGGAGAAATTTACCAAGATCATGCCACAGCGCCGCCAATTCCACCCAGTCACCACTGCCAAACGGATCCGCGAAAGATTTAGCTAATACAGCAACATCATGTAAATGTGCGCTCAGATCATGTGACTCCCATGATCCATCGTCATTCTCACGCGCGTGCGCAATAAACTTTTCCATCACAGAAACCTTTTAATACTAGTTTTTCTACAAATGCACCCCATTTCACCATACACCTACGACAACGTTATGTCGCGTTGACACAAGAAGCTCTATATGATATTCACTATGAAAAAATGCGCCCCGCGGGACGCATTAAAGAAAAACCCCCTGCAAGATTTGACTCGCAGAGGGCTGTGACCAAATTCGAAAAGCTCCCGTAGAAGCCCTTTCGTTCAAAAATCACTTCTTGTGCTTGGTGAAGCAATCCTTGCAATACACAGGACGATCTTCTCTGGGCTTGAAAGGAACTTCGCATTCCTTGCCGCAATCGCCGCATGTCGCCTTGTGCATTTCTCTGGGCCTGTTATCGTATTTACCGCCGCCTTGAAAACTCATACTATCCCCCCCTAATTACGTTGTCGTATTGCTTCGCTGCGCTCCTGCGCAGGCTTCTATACTATACACCATTTACGCGCCAGCGCGTGAACTTTAAATTGATTTTGCTTCATTACTGCCCAATTGGGCGTAGGGGCCGAGCTTGTCTCGGCCCGTTCCCGTCGGGCGGACACCTGTCTGCCGACAGGCAGGCAAGGTCCGCCCCTACACACGACATATATCACACCATTTTCAACAATGATTTTTTTCACCAACACGATGCGCTGGTAGATATACATTGAAATAGCCGTGGCGCAGGCGCGGGAACAGCTCCCGCAAGCGGCGCATGACGGCCGCCATCCCCAGGCATTTTGCGCGCGGATTGACCCGCATCTTCCTGAAATAACGCTGCGGGTCATAATTAAGGTTGCGCCACTGGATCATGTCAACATGATGCGCGCGGATCAGCCCGACGAGAGCCCTGAACTCGACGTCGCGGTCGGTGAACCCCGGCATGACCAGGTAATTGAGCGCGACGAATTTTCCGCGGCACCGGGCGCCCTCGATCGAACGCAGGACATCCGCGAACGTGTACCCCCGGGGCGCGTAATACCGGTGATAAAATTCCTCCTGCGCGCTGTTGAGGCTCACGCGGATGCTGTCGAGCCCCGCGTCGAAAAGGCCTTCGAGCGCCGTGGTCAAACCGGCATTGGTGTTCATGTGGATGGTGCCGCGGCGCGTGGCGGCGCGAATGAGCCGTATCGCCTCAGCGATAACCTTCGCCGCCAGGAGCGGCTCGCCCTCGCAGCCCTGCCCGAAACTGACGATGGGCGCGCGGGCCGCGGCGATGTGGCGCAACGCCACCTCGGCGAGTTCCCCGGCCGTGGGACGGAACGCCAGGCGCTGCTGCGTCGGCGGGCACGACCCCCGCGGCTGGAAGGAAATGCAACCCAGGCAGCGCGCGTTGCAATCCGGCGACGACGGCAAAGGGGCTTCGTAACGCCCCAGGAAAAAGTTGATCGCGTTCGGGCAGAAATTCACCGTCGCGCAATGCGCCAGGTGCCGGATGAGGCGATTTGATGTTTTTTCGCAGGAGTGGATGCCCCGCGCGAGTGCCTTGCGGTCAAGACCGGTCAGGTCGTGGACCCCGCGGCGGTCCACCTTGACGGCGGCGACATAACAACGGCCGCGGTAAGAGGCGACAGGGGCGTAGGAATAAAGCGGCAGGAGCTTCGCCCCGGGCGCCTCGACATACGCGGCGGTCATCGTTTGCGTGTAACCCGGAGGGATGAACGCGGCGACCGCGTAATGGTCATCGAGCGTCCCGCAGGCATCCGTGGACGGGTCATACGCGACAGGATGACGGTCGGGCAGGAAGAACAGTTCGCTCCCGCGCGGCAGGGGGATCATCTCCCCGAGGCCCAGCGGCCGCACCTGCCCTCCCGACTGTCCGCACGCGACAAAGCCCGGCAGGTCATAGATCCTGCACGCCTTGTCCGCCACGCAAAGGGTCGCTTCGCGCATCAGCCTTATCTCATTTCTTGTGCCGGAACGTGATCCGGCCCTTGGTGAGGTCATACGGCGACAACGCCATGGTCACCTTGTCGCCCGGGATGATCTTGATGAAAAATTTCCGCATTTTTCCCGTCGGGTAGGCGATGACCGTATGGCCATTGTCCATCTCGACTGAAAACTGGGCGTTCGACAGCGCTTTCACGACCGTCCCCTCAACCTCAACCTCTTCTTCCTTGGCCATCACACCCTCCGTCGATCTTCTAAAATTTACGCGCCTTCTTTAAGGCCCGACAACTCCGCTTTCAACGCGCGGACCTCGTCCTTCAATTCCAGGATGCGCTCTTCCCTGCCGAGGCTCGCTTTCTTGAATATCTCCAGCTCGCGCAGCTGGGCCAGCTTGGCCGCTTCGGCCTTTTTCAAGTCGGTAATGTCCTTGGCGATATGCACGCCCCCGATGAACTCCCCGTCAGTGGAAAAAAGCGGCGACACCGTGACCAGCAGGTAGATCCCCAGATGCGGGTCGCTCACCTCTTCCATGCGCGGCACGCGGTCGAGCTTCGCCTCGACAAAAGGGCAATTCAGCCACGGATGATCCGAATGGTGGACGATATCGTAGCATTTTTTGCCGATAATGTCCCGCGGGGCCATCTTCAGCGCTTTGGCACACGACTTGTTGACCTTCACAATGTTCATGTCCTTGTCCTGGACAAAGATCAGGTCTTCGACGGCATCAAACGTCCGCTCCCATTCGGCGGTCAATTCCAGGAGACGCTGGTCTTTCTTCACGCGCTCGGAAATATCGACCACGACCGCGCGGCACACGGGCGTGTTCTGCGCGTCAATGGCGAACGTCGCGTTGATGCGCGCCCAGAAAGGGTGGTCGTGCGCCCGCAACAGGCGCAGCTCGCAGGACTGCGGCTCGCACGTCTCGAAAAGTTTTTTCTGAAACAAATGCCAGGTATCGGCGCCCTCAGAGGACAAAGACGCGGCGAACACCTTGTCTTTCAACGCGCCTTTCGTGACACCCAGGTAACCGGCAAGGGTCAGGTTCGCCTCGAGGACGACACCTTTCTCGTTCACGGTCAGATACCCGGCCGGCGCCATATCATAAAGATCAAAATAACGCGCCCACGCGGCCTCCAGCTCCGTTTCCGACCTCAGCAATTCCTCGTTCTGCATCTCCAGCTCGATCTGGTGCACCTTCAGTTCATGCATGAGCTTCCAGGTCTCGTCGCGCGACATGACCGCGCTGAGGTCGACCTCGGCCGCGCTGAATTTCGCCTCGGCCATTTTCCGCAAGAGCTCGCCCGAAGGCCTTGATTTCCGGCTCATACGCCCGCCTCCTTCACCAGCCGCTCGGTGGTTGATATGCCATAGACGATCCCGGCGTCATTGCGCAGGGCCGACGCGGTGATCCATGTTTCCACGACGCGCCCGTCCTTCGCGCGGCGCCGCATGCGGTAGGGCGAAAGGACTTCGTCGCGGCTGAGCCGCTCGACAATGGCCAATGCCTCCTCCCGCTGATCCTCCGCGATCATCGCGCGCATGTTCATCATCATGGCCTCGGCCTCACTCCAGCCGAACATCTTGACCGCCGCCGGATTCCAGGCCAGGATACGGCCCTGCATGTCCTGCACCGTGATCGCGTCATCCGCGTCGCGGACCACGACCGCCAGCCGGCGCAGGCCTTCAGATTCCTGCTGAATGGCCCGGGCCTTTATTATTTCCGTGATCTCGACAAAAGTGATCACCACGCCCTCGATCATGTTCTCCGACGTGCGGTAAGGCCGGATGCCCAGCTGGTACCACGCGCCGTCGCGGCCCTGGACCTCCACTTCTTTGGACACCAGGGTGTCCAGCACGCCCTGCACATCCTGCACCAGGGAATCATAGCCCACCAGATTGGCCACGACATGACCCACGGAGCGGCCGATATCGCCGGGAATGAGGTTGACGATCCGGGTGACCGTCGGCGTGAAGCGCTGGATGCGCAGTTCATGGTCCACGAAAATAGTCCCTATGCCGGTGCCCGCGATAAGGTTGTTCATGTCATTATTGACGCGCGAGAGGTCGCCCACCCGGGTCTGGAGTTCGGTGTTGACCGTGCTCAATTCCTCGTTGATCGACTGCGACTCTTCCTTGGACGTCTCAAGTTCCTCGTTGGTCGATTGCATCTCCTCGTTGACCGACTGCAATTCCTCGTTGGAAGCTTTCAGTTCTTCATTGGTGAGCTGCATTTCCTCGTTGATCGACTGCAGGTAGTCCTCTTTCACCTTCAGCTCCTGCAGGAGGGCTTTCACGCGCCGGTCATGGCTGGTGGCGGGCTTCACGCCGCCGTTTTTGGCGAGGAGCTTTTTCTCCGACGCCGGAAGCTCTTCAAGGATGACCAGATAGACCCGCGCTTCATCCATCTTCGCCGCAGGGCGCACGGTCAGGTTAACGATGGAAAAACTGCCGTTGGTCCTCACCCGCACGCCTTTGCGCACCACGACCTCGTTATGCCGCGAACTTTTATTCAGGGCCACGGTCAGTTCCGAACGCAAGCCTTCGCGCGCCATTTTCAGCATGTTCATGCGCGACTCGCCCGGCGCGGGCTCAAGGTAACGGCCCGTGCGGCCGTAAAGGTAAAGGATGTCGCCCTGCTCATTGACAAGGACACCGGCAACGGGATATTGCATTAACAGGGTCCGTTCGGCCAGCGCGCGCAGGTCGACCTTGCCGCTGACAGCCCCATCGGCAATGAAACGCCCGGGAGGCAAGCCTTCATTCACGCGCGGGAACTTCTCCAGCGTCACCCGGCGCGCGTCCGTGTCGCTCGCCCGGCGCTCGTAAAGTTTGACCTTGCGTTCGACAGGGACGAACAAACGCCCGACCTCACCCACGGACTCAGCCATGCCCAGCAAGAGCAGGCCTCCCGGCTTCATGGCGTAATGGAACAGCGCGATGATCTTCTTTTGAAGTTCGGGCCCCATGTAGATCAGAAGATTGCGGCAACTGACAAGGTCAATGACGGAGAACGGCGGGTCCTTGATGATGTCATGCTCGGAGAAGATCATCAGATCGCGAATGCTTTTGTTGACCTGAAACGTATCGCCGTCCACGGACCTGGTAAAGAACTTTTTCAGGCGCTCCGGCGGGACATCATCGGCAATGCTGACGGGATAAACGCCCTTGCGGGCCACGGCGATGGCGCGCGGATCGATGTCCGAAGCAAATATCTGGACCTTGAAGCCCTGCTTGAACTCCTCCATCTTCTCCTGGATGACCATGGCGATGGAATACGCTTCCTCGCCCGTGGAACACCCCGGGACCCAGACGCGGATCACCGCCCCGGCGGACTTGTCGCGGAAAAGGCGCGGGATGACCTGCCCGGCCAGCACGTCAAAGGCAGTCGGGTCGCGGAAGAAACTGGTCACGCCGATAAGCAGGTTGCGAAAAAGGCTTTCGACCTCATTGGGCATTTTCTGCAGATAGCGCAGATAATCGTCAAAGCGGTCGATCTGGTGCACGGCCATGCGCCGCTCGATGCGGCGGTAGATCGTGTTGGACTTGTAAAGGCTGAAATCATGCCCCGTGCCGGAACGCAGGAGGACGAATATTTTTTTGAGCGCTTCAGCGGCCAGCGGCGCCAGGACAGGCGTCTCATCCATCCGCAACCCGAATGCGCGGCGGGTATAATTGAGCAGCTGCGCGGGCATTTCAGCGGGCAGGAGCACATAATCCATGAGGCCTGTGGCAATGGCGCTGACCGGCATGCCGTCGAACTCGGTGGACCCGGGCTTCTGGGCCATCCCCATGCCGCCCTCGCCCTTGATCGCCCGCAGGCCCAGCGTGCCGTCACTGCCGGTGCCGGAAAGGACAATGCCGATGGCCCTTTCATGCTGTTCCTGGGCCAGGGAACGGAAAAAGAAATCAATGGGCCGGTGATGCCCCCGCGCGGCATCCTGCTCCAGCAGGTGCAGGCAGCCGTTCATGAGCGCCATGTCCCTGTTCGGCGGGATGATATAAACGCGATCCGGCCGCACGCGCATGCCGTTGACCACTTCCAGCACCTCCATCCGGGTATAACGCCCGACCAGCTCGGTCAGGATGCTCTTGTGATCAGGGGCCAGGTGCTGGACCAGGACGAACGCCATGCCGCAATTGCCCTGCGCGGGCATGCCGGAAAAGAACGCTTCGAACGCCGCGAGGCCTCCCGCCGACGCGCCAACGCCGACAATGGGAAAGCCCGTCGCTGGAGCGGCCGCCGCCTTACCGGCGGACAAAGGCGCTGCCGGTTTGCGCGCCGCTACAGTTCTGACCGCCTTTGCTGTTTTAGCCGCAAACTTCTGTTTTATTATTATTTTCCGTTTTTTCACAATAACCATAGGCCCATGATACTCTTGCGCGCGAAGAAACACAAGGTCTTAACCCGATCCTTTCCCTGGCCTCCTTCAACTTTCCCAGAAAGCCGTCTTTTTTAAAATTCACGCTCCACCCCCTGACAATGCCCCAGCCCGCCAGACGGATAAGGTCATTCCTCCAGCCGCGATACCAGTGCCGCCAGCCACAGCGGATATCATGCAGGAAGAATACCAGCGCCGGAAAGATAAGGACGTCGAAGGCGAGTTTCAGCGCGTAACCGGGGCGGTAAAACCACGCCATGATATGGCGCTGCGCCGCCTGCATGTCCTCGGGCGTCAGCGGCGCGTCGGGTTCAAAGACCGGAAAATTGCCGTCGTAATATTCCCAGCCGACATCCGCGGTATCAAATATCCTCGCCTGGCCTTGCAGCCTTTCGCTCAGGCGCGTTCCGGGCAAAGGCACCGGCAGAAGCACCTGGATGGTATCCAGCCGGGCCTGACGGATGAACGCCTGGTAGCGCCGCGCGCGCTCCCGGGCCGTCATGTCAAACGCGGCACCATTATCCAGCGGATAACCGAAGATGAACATCCCGTGCACCAGAAAGCCGCTGGCGTGAAATACCCGCGCCAGCGCCACCATCTCCCGGGGGTCGATATGCTTGTTCATGGCCTTCAATTCTTCGGCAATGGGCGATTCAAACCCGATGCAGACCATATTGATGCCCGCGGCGCGCATGGCCGCCAGTAGCGCGGGATCGCGGGCCTTGTCCAGGCGTATCTGGACGGTAAAATCCAGCCGCTTGCGGATCGATGCCTGGTAAGCTTTCAAGCCGCGGCAGAACTCCAGCGTTTCCTCCCGGTGCTGGCCGAAAAGATCGTCGACGATAAAGAAATGCCGGGCATCGCGGGTCTCGACCAGGACGCGGACCTGTTCGAGCAAACGCTCGGGGCAGGCCGCCCGCGGCGCGCCTTTCACGGTGCAGAATTCGCAATCCATGCCGCAGCCGCGAATGCGCTCAACGGGATAAACTTTTATTTTCGCGTAACGGACCAGCCCGAAATCCGGCAGCGGCAATTTGTCGAAATCGCGCAGCTGCTCCCGCGCCGGGGTGCGCACGCAAACGCCGTCCTTCAGGTAGGCGATGCCCCTGATCCCGCCGATGTCCCGCCGGCCCTCCAACCCCTCGATCAGCTCCCGGATGGTTTCCTCGCCTTCCCCGGTCACGACATAATCGATGCCACGGGATAACGCGTCCGGGATATTGGCGCCGGAAAAATGCTGGCCTCCGGCGACCGTGACAATGCCCCGTTCTTTATAAAAACGCGCGATGGCGTAAAGCCGCGGCACCGTGCTGGTCAGCCCGCCGTAAAGCCCAACGACATCCGCGGGCCTCTGCCGCTGCAGCCAGGCGTGGTCAGCGCCACCACCGGGGGCCACCGGCCCGTGCAGTCGCAGATTGTTCTCGTCGATGACCTCCGCGTCCCACGCGGCCATCCTGTTGACATTCGTGGCCACAAGCACCGGCCCCAGCGACGTGGTCACGCGCGCGATATTGGAATACACGTTGAACGCGGGATACGCCGGCACGACGACCCGGAAACGATGCCTTTTAGATGCTGTGTCGAACACACGCCTGCCCTCCATAAGAGAGGTTCACGCCGCGCCCTGGACCGGATCGAACACAAAAACGACTTTCGTGGCCTTCGAAATGATGCAGACGCCGTCATTGGAATAATTCCCGTCCCCGGCGAGGACCGCGAAGCCGTCCTTGATCTCGAACAGATTGGGCGTTATCCTTTTGCAGAAGAGAATACATTCACTGGCGCCTTTTCTGGGCCCACCGGCTCCGGCGGCACGGGCGAACCTGTGCTTGTAGGTTTCAACGGCACTGCCCCGCTCCATTACGCTTTTCATGACATGGCTCCTTTTCAAGGTATTTCCACCGCGCCCCGGCCGAAATGCAGGGCATGACGGCATCATAAAAGCGCGTGAAAATTTAATCAATTATACCCGGGTATAATCAGGCCGACACGACGCCCGCCTTGCGGGCGAGGTTGATGAGCTCGGTCACGGTCCTGGCGCGCATCTTCTGCATCACCCGGCTGCGGTGGACCTTGATCGTCTGGAGGGAGGTGCCGCGCTTCGTGGCGATCTGCTTGTTCAGCAAACCGCGTATCACAAAATGGAAGACCTCTAATTCCCTGGGGCTGAGCGTGCCAATGCGCCGCAGGATCCTGGCCGCTTCGGCAAATTCGCTGTTCCAGGCCGCGCTTTTCAGGAGGGCACGACCAATAGCGTCGAGCAGGTCTTTGGCGATGAACGGCTTGAGGAGGAAATCGACGGCACCCTGCTTCATGGCTTTCACGCCGATGGGGATGCTCCCGTGACCGGTAATGAAAACGATCGGGATCGCCGGCACGCGCCCGGCCAGCAGTTCCTGCAACGCCGGGCCGTCAATGCCCGGAAGGCGGACGTCCAGCAGCAGGCACGCCACGCCCCGCGGATGGTCAAAGGCCAGAAAATCAGCGGCGCCGGAAAACGTCACCGCCCGGTACCCGTGCGTCTTTAGCAGCAGGGTCAGGGCCCGACGCACCGAAACGTCATCGTCGACAACATAAATGACTGGTTTGCGCGCGCTCATGCGGCACCTCCGGGGGGAACAGGCAGCGTGAAACTGAATGTCGCGCCATTATCAGGGTTGTTCTCAACCATCAGCGCGCCGCCGTGCGTTTCAATGATGGAACGGCTGATCGGCAGGCCCATGCCCAGGCCGTCAGGCTTGCTGGTGAAGAAGCGGGTGAAAAGCCTGGGGATGTCCTGCACCGGGATGCCGGGACCGGAATCCCGGACCGACACCTTGATCATGGCCGCGTCCAGGCGGACCGTGCTGATGAGGACTTCCCGGAAATCCCGGGTGGTTTCCATGGCGTCAAAGCTGTTGCTGAGAAGGTTCAGGAGCACCTGCTGCAGTTGGATGCGGTCGCCGTAGACCGGTGGCAGGGCTTTCTCCAGCGAGGTTCTGAGGATGTTGTGCTTGATATTGGCATCGGCCGCGACAAGGCCGACCGTCTCGTCGCACACGTGTCCGGTAAAAAATAAGAGGATCACATCCATCGTGGTAACATAGCGTTGTCCAGACAACCATGGCCCCGAGGAGGATCCCCTATGGCGCATTCTAACACGCTCATCTCCGACTTGCTGAAATTTATTCCGAGA
>CAIUQE010000044.1 GCA_903901225.1 Candidatus Omnitrophota bacterium | reverse complement strand
TTCAGTTTTTATATCCTTGGTTCCGTAGATCTGAGAAAGAACAAGATTATTCGCAACTAAAAAAGTGTAAAGGATGTACCCAGTCTAAAACGTAAAGGATGTATCAGTTGCACATTAACGCAATCCTCTCAGCTCGCTAAAGATTTACGCCTCAGCCCGCCCTTTTGTGGATGACGAGTTAAGAAAATTCGAGTTGGGTTAAGCGTACATGTTGACATGGAAGGGTAATGGTGTATACTTTTTAGTGTACACAAGGAGGTTGTTATGGTGGTTAATGTCCGCATGCTTCGCTCATCGACCAGGGAAATATTAAGCAGTGTCGACCGGGGGGATACTGTTTATATTGAAAACCGTGGCCGTCGTTGTGCCAAAATTGTTCCGCTGGATGATAAGGTGCCTCAACCGAAGGTCAGGTCTATTGCGGGCCTTTGGGAAGGCAATAAAATGACAAAGGATGTCCATGCTTTTATCAGCAGATTGAGAGCGCCGCGGCATGCTCGTTGATACGGATGTGATCATCTGGTATCTGCGCAACGAGAAGAAGGCTGTTAGTTTTGTTGACGGGCTTGGTCCTTTTGCCATTAGCGCTGTAACGTACATCGAGATACTCCAGGGTATCAGGGATAAAAATGAATTGAAGGCCTGGAAAGGATTTATCAAGGACAAGGGTGTTCAGGTTTTATTGATCGACCATGATGTGACCTCAAAGGCGATGTATTGGATGGAGGAGTATGTGTTAAGTCATGGTTTGCGGTTGGCCGACGCGTTGATCGCGGCAACGGCCGATATATATGGCAAGGATCTGGTCACTGGCAATATTTCGGATTATCGATTTATTCATGGGATTTCTTTAAAGCATTTTCGAATTTAAGTTGAGTTTATTCTGGCTCAAGCAGGCACCTCAATAACACCAAAAATTTCCTCCCCTTACAGAAAATTCGACTTCTGATTGCATCTTCGAGCGGTGAATATATAATTAATTCATGCAAAAAACCATCATGATCGTGGATGATGAGGATATCATCGTGGATATCGCCAAGCGTAAGCTCACTGACCTTGGGTACAAGGTCATTGGCGCCGGGGATGGCGAGGAGGCCCTGCGCGCCTCGCGCGAGAATTTGATCGACCTTATCCTGCTGGACGTCGAGATGCCGAACATGAACGGCTATACGTTCATCGCGGAGCTCGGCAAGGTCCCGGAGACCGAAAGGCCTCCGGTGGTGGTCATTACCGCGCACCAGGGCATGGAGCCAGTCTTCAAGCGCCACGGTATTGCGTCGTACCTCGTCAAACCGCTTCGATTCGACGACATTGTGCTCAAGATCAGGGAAGTTCTTGGCGATCCCGCTCAGAACGGTCCTGCCGGCTCCTGAGCGCCATGATCCGTGCCAGCCTTGATGCCGTTAGGGCGCGCGTGAACGCGGCGTGCCTGCGCGCGGGCCGCTCACCTCATGCCGTGACCTTGATCGGCGTTACCAAATATTCTGACGCGACGGCTGTCAATGAAGCGGTCGCCGCCGGGCTGTTGAACATCGCGGAGAACAGGGTCCAGGCCGCGCAGGAAAAATTCCCGCAGATCAAAGCGCAGGGGGTTTCCCTGGTCCGCCATTTGATCGGGCATTTGCAGACCAACAAGGTCAGGGATGCCTTGTTGTTGTTCGATGTGATCCAGTCGGTGGACAGTCCCAAGCTTGTCGATGAGATCGAGAAACGCGCGGCCGCCATAGGCAAGGTTCAGGATATCCTGGTCCAGGTCGATATTGCCAGAGAAGAGCAAAAGTTCGGGTTGGCCGAAGAGGATATTGACGCGCTGCTCGCGCGTCTTGAAAATTGTCCGCATATCCGCACGCGCGGGCTTATGGCCATGGCGCCGTTGACAGAGGACAGGGAAATTATCCGCGGTGTGTTCCGCCGTTTGCGGGAAAACTTTATCCGTGTTGCCGCGCGGCATGCCGGATCACAGAGAGTCGTTCTTGAGCATCTTTCCATGGGCATGAGCGGCGATTACGAGATCGCGATCGAAGAAGGTTCGACCATGGTGCGCATCGGTTCGGCGATTTTTAATTCGGGTCAAACAGGGGGCTTATGAAGATAGGGTTCATTGGTTGCGGGAATATGGGTGAAGCTATCCTGGCTGGTGTCCACGCGAAGCACGCGTGCCGGGTGTGCGAATCACGCGCTGAACGCCGCGCGTTCTTAAAGAAGAAATATCGCGTGACCATGGCCGAACTGGCGGATGTCATCGACGCCGTGGATATCGTCATCCTGTCGGTCAAGCCGCAGGATATCGGGGTCGTGCTGGACGCTGTGCGCGGTCGGCCGCTAGGTAATAAACTGTTCATTTCCATCGCGGCGGGGATCAAGACGGTGTCGCTCGAGAAGGCGCTGGGCAAGGGGGTTCGCGTTGTCAGGGTGATGCCCAATCTTCCAGCCATGGCGGGTGAGGGCATGAGCGGTATCTGCCGCGGCAAAAAAGCTTCTGCCGCCGATCTCGCGTCGGCCAGTGTCATTTTTAACGCCATCGGCCGGACGGTCATTGTTCCGGAAAAGTTGATGGACGCGGTGACCGCGGTATCGGGCAGCGGCCCGGCGTATGTTTTCTTTTTTGCCGAATGCCTGATGCAGGCGGCGCGGCAGCTGGGGTTCAACGCGCGCGAGGCCAAAGAACTGGTCTATCAGACGTTGGCCGGCAGTGTGCGCCTGTTACTGGAAAGCCCGGATACCGCCGATGTCCTGCGCCGGAAAGTGACGTCCAAAGGCGGCACGACCGAGGCGGCGCTCGCGGTCCTTGAGAAGAAAGATATGGCGGGCATTTTTAGTGAGGCTCTTTATGCTGCGCGCGCCCGCGCCCAGCAGTTATCAAAATAAACTATCAGGAGAATTTATGGCGACAATAGGTGTTATCGGGGGCAGCGGCCTCTATCAGATCGAGGGGATCAAGGATGTCAAGGAGGTCCAGGTCAAGACACCGTTCGGGGATCCGTCGGACAGTTTCATCACGGGTGTGCTTGACGGGACGCCGGTGGTGTTCCTGCCGCGCCATGGCCGGGGGCACCGCATTTCTCCGACCGAGATCAACAACCGTGCCAATATTTGGGCGATGAAAAAGCTCGGTGTGCAGGCCATCTTTTCCGTGTCGGCCGTGGGGAGCCTGAAGATCCAGGTCAAGCCCATGGATTTCGTTATTCCCGACCAGTTCATTGACAGGACCGCGCCCCGGCGCCATTGCACATTCTTTACCGATGGCATTGTGGCCCACGTGGCGATGGCCGACCCCATTTCCGCCGAGCTCGCGGACATCCTGCACGAGGCCGCGGAAATGGCGGGTGTGAAGGTCCACAAGAACGGGATTTACCTGAACATGGAAGGCCCCCAGTTCTCGACGAAAGCGGAATCGAACCTTTACCGCAGTTGGGGCTGCGATATCATCGGGATGACGAACCTGCCTGAAGCAAAGCTCGCCCGCGAGGCCGAGATATCCTACGCGACGCTGGCCGCGGTGACCGACTATGACTGCTGGCACCATTCGCACGGCTCCGTGACCGTTGACATGATCATCGCCTGCCTGACCCAGAACGTCGGCAATGCCAAAAAGATATTGTCGATCGTTATCCCCAGGGCGGGAAAAATGACGGAGTTCTCCGCGGCCGACGCGCTCAAGAATTCGATCATGACCGATCCCGCGAAGATCCCCGACCAGAAAAAGCGTGACCTGGAGATCATTATCGGGAAGTACATTAAGTAAGTTTTATAGAGCACATAAAGCCCGAGCTAAATATTGAACGAACAGGGCTGTCAGGCGAGCGTAGGGGCCGACCTTGTGTCGGCCCGATAAATGCGCCGGATATCATAAAAATGCATTCTTTGACGGGAGGACACAAGGTCCTCCCCTACGCACCAGATAAAGGTTCTCTCTGCTCGTTCAATACATGCAACCCGTCAGTTTTGAAGCTAGGACCCTATCTCCAGCCTTGACAAAATCACGGGTTTCGATAAAGTAAGCGCCTTATGGATTATCAAAAGACCCTCAATCTTCCCAAAACTGACTTTTCGATGAAGGCGGGGCTTGTCCAGAAAGAGCCGCAGATGCTCGCCCGATGGCAGGCGGATGGGCTTTACGCGAAGGTCCGCGCCGCCTCCAAAGATCGCAAGCCTTTCATCCTCCACGACGGGCCGCCTTACGCCAATGGCAATATCCACATCGGCCACGCGCTCAACAAGGTCCTCAAGGACATCATCGTCAGGTTCAGGACCATGCAGGGCCATGACAGCCTTTATATCCCGGGATGGGACTGCCACGGGCTGCCGATCGAGCACGCGCTGCTGAAGGAAATGAAAGCTAAAAAATCCGACGTGAATTGCCTGGATGTCCGTAAGAAGGCCCATGATTACGCCATGAAATATGTCGCCATCCAGCGCGACCAGTTCAAGCGCCTCGGCATCATGGGCGAGTGGGACAACCCTTACCTGACGCTGGCGCCCGATTACGAATATTGGATCCTGACAGCCCTTTCCGGGCTGGTGCGCAAAGGTTACGTTTACCGCGGCCTGAAACCGGTCAACTGGTGCTTTGACTGCGAGACCGCGCTTGCCGAGGCCGAGGTTGAATACGACGACCATGAATCGCCCGCGGTCTATGTGCGCTTCCCGGTGAACGATGCCGCTTCGCTCGGGCTTCCCGCTGGAAAAAAAGTTTCGCTCCTCATCTGGACCACGACGCCCTGGACCCTGCTGGCCAATGTCGCCGTGGCCGTCAGCCCCGTGTACGATTATCTGTGCGTCGACCTGGGACAGGAGATCCTCATTGTTGAAAAGACACTGTCCGCGCCTGTTCTCGACAAGGCCGGAGCCGGCGCGCGCGGCCTCATCAAGGACGTCAAGGGTGAGGCGCTGACAAAGCTGACGTACAGCCATCCTTTCGGCAAGCGTGAGAATTGCCGCGTGGTGGCCGTGGATTACGTGACCAAAGAAGACGGGACCGGCCTTGTGCATACGGCGCCCGGCCATGGCCAGGAAGATTACCAGACCGGCCTGCGTTATAAACTTGAGATCCTGATGCCCGTCAATGAGCGCGGTGTTTTCACCGCCGAGGGAGCGCCGTTCGAAGGTAAGCACGTCCTCAAGGCCAATGACGAGATCGTCGCTGACCTGCAGGCGCGCGGTCTTCTGTTCCACGCGGAAAAGATCCGTCATTCCTATCCGCATTGCTGGCGTTGCCGCAAGCCCGTTATTTTTCGCGCCACGTACCAGTGGTTCCTGAAGATCGACCATGATGGCCTGCGCACCCGTTTGAAGGAAACGATCCAGAAGGATGTGCAGTGGTTCCCCCCGGCGGGTGAGGAACGCATCAAGGCCATGGTGACGACCCGGCCCGACTGGTGCCTGTCGCGCCAGCGTTACTGGGGCGTGCCCATCCCGGCCGTGCGTTTCAAGGGGCGCGAAGCACAATACCTTTATCCCGAGATCGTGGAGCATGTGGCGGGGCTGGTGAAAGAACATGGCTCCAATGTGTGGTTTGAAAAAGACCTCAAAGACCTTCTGCCGAAAGGCTTTACGCCTCCCGACGGCAATATCGCCGACATGGAGAAGACCAACGACATCCTGGATGTGTGGTTCGATTCGGGCGTGAGCCATCAGGCGGTGTTCCGCGGCATGATGCACCGCCCTCTGCCGGCCGACCTTTATCTCGAAGGTTCCGACCAGCACCGCGGCTGGTTCCAGTCGTCGCTCATCCCTTCGGTCGCGCTCGACGGGAAAGCCCCTTATCGCCAGGTCCTGACCCACGGGTTCGTGGTGGATGGCGACGGGCGCAAGATGTCCAAGTCGCTGGGCAATGTCGTGACACCGGATGATTTCATCAAGAATAATGGCGCGGATATCCTGCGGCTGTGGGTGGCGTCCTCGAATTACAATGACGATATCCGCCTGTCCAAGGAGATCATGGACCGTCTGGTGGATGGTTACCGCAAGATCCGCAACACCGCGCGCTATCTTTTGGCCAATCTGGACGGGTTCGATCCCGCGCGGGACACGTGCGCGGTGGAGGCCATGCTGCCGGTGGACCGCTGGGCGCTCAACCGCCTCGCGGGGCTGATCGAGCGCGTGACAGCGGCGTACAACGGCTATGATTTCGCCGGAGCGTATAAGGAAATTTACGCGTTTTGCAATGAGGATCTATCGAGCATTTATCTTGACATCCTCAAGGACAGACTATATACTTCAGGCGCTCTTTCCCTGAAAAGGCGTTCGGCACAGACGGTTTTGTGGCATATGGCCGGCGTGATGGCGAAATTGGTCGCGCCGATCCTGTGTTTCACGGCGGACGAGATGTACGGGTTCCTTCCCGGTGTCACGGCGGGGGAAAGCGTCCATCTGGCATTGTGGCCCGAGGTCATGCCGGGCTGGAAAGCCCCGCAGTTCGAGGAACGTTACGCGCATTTTTTGCAATTACGCCCGTATATCCTCAAAGCGCTGGAAACGGAGCGCGCCAAGGGCCTGATCGGCGCTTCGCTCGAGGCCAGGGTCACGATCAGGACAGCATCGCCGCGGGATGCCGGCTTGCTCAAGGGGCTTGTGGACGAATTGCCCATGCTTCTCATCGTTTCCCAGGTGCGTATCGAAGAAACGGGCGTGGTTGAGGCACCGTTCGGGGGGATATTCGCCCAGACCGGCGTGCTCGTCGAGAAAGCGGATGGCGTCAAATGCCCCCGTTGCTGGAATTTCAAGACGGACATAGGTAAGGATAAGGACCATCCTGAAATTTGCGGTCGC
Source organism: Candidatus Omnitrophota bacterium (assembly GCA_903901225.1). Classification (GTDB taxonomy): domain Bacteria; phylum Omnitrophota; class Gorgyraeia; order Zapsychrales; family Fredricksoniimonadaceae; genus Fredricksoniimonas; species Fredricksoniimonas borealis. Next base: position 11,014 of record CAIUQE010000044.1, on the reverse strand, counting down.
TGTGCCAGGGCCGTGAAGTTGCTGGATGGACAGGATACGGCGTGACGCTTTAACAGGAGGATCAGGATGCCCGACAAATTGGACGCCAAGAAACTTGATTTCTTCAAGAAACTCCTTCTGCGCATCAAGGCCCAGATCCAGGGCGATATCCGCAGCATGGCCGACGAGAGTGACGGCGACCAGGCGGACAAGGGTGATGTCTCCGGCCACGCGATGCACATGGCGGATGTGGCCACCGACATGTACGACCGCGAGTTCAACCTGTCTTTGGCGTCCAATGACCGTGAGATCCTGCAAAAGGTTGACGCGGCGCTGGCCCGTATCGAGAAGAAAACCTACGGGATCTGCCAGAAAAGCGGCAAACGCATCCCCGAGTCGCGCCTGAAGGCCATTCCTTACGCCGAGTATTGCCTGGAGGTCCAGGAAGAACTGGATCGCAAAGGCGGAAGATAGTGTGCCGCAGAAGCACCGTTCTTATATCGATGTCCTTACGTTCCTTTTGACCGTTGTCCTGGTCATTGTTTTTGATCGCCTGACAAAAGACCTTTTTTCTTTCCTTCTTAAATCCGGCGAATCGATCCCTGTTATCCCTAAAGTTTTTCATTTCACGCTGGTCCACAATACGGGCATCGCGTTCGGCCTGTTCAGGGACAATGGCGCTGTCTTCCTTATTATTCCTCTCATCGCGGTCGTCCTTTTGGGGTATAATGTTTATTACTATTACAGGGTGGGTGAGCTGGATCGTGTTTACATCCTGGGGTTTTCGCTCATCCTGGGAGGGGCGATCGGCAACCTCATCGACCGCATCACCCTTGGCCATGTCATTGATTTCATTGACCTGAGGGTCTGGCCCGTGTTCAACGTGGCCGATAGCGCGATCACCATTGGCGCCTGCATCGTGCTGTGGAAATGTTTTCCCGTTTTTTCAGAGAGGAAGTGACGCCGTGTTCCCTGTCGTCTGCCGTATCGGGCCTTTCACGCTTTACGCCTATGGACTCATGCTCGCCCTCGCGGTCATTGCCGCGAGTTTTTTGGCCGCGCGCGAGGCTCGCCAACGCGGCGTGGCGCAGGCCGATGTTTACGACCTTGCGTTCTGGGTCGTGCTCTGGGGCATCCTGGGCGCGCGTGTTTTTTATGTCTTCCTTTATTTGGATCACTACCGGCAGTTCCCGATCGAGGTCCTGATGCTGCACAAGGGCGGGCTTGCCTGGCAGGGCAGCCTCCTGGCCGGGTTGGCCGCGGGAGTGTTGTTCATCCGCCGCAGGAAATTACCGTTGGTGCCTTTGCTGGATATCGTGGCCCCGTTCATCGCCCTCGGCCAGGCCATTGGCCGCGTTGGCTGTCTTTTGAATGGTTGTTGTTACGGCAAGGCTGTGGCGTGGGGGCTGTATTTCCCGGTCTGGGGCGAACGCCTTCACCCGACGCAGATCTATATGTCGCTTGGCGACCTGGCGGTGTTCATTATTTTGCGAGGGTTGCAGGAACGCGGGGGGCAGCCCGCGGGGCGGTTGTTCATCCTTTATTTGATATTGAGTTCATTGGAGCGTTTTACGGTTGAATTCTACCGCGCGGACACCCTGGTGCTGTGGGGCGGGTTGACGTTGTTCCAGTACACCTGCGCGGCATTCATCGCTATTGCCGTGATCATCAACGCGCGTTTGACGCGCTCATAATATGCCGATACAGCAACTTACGGTCCAGGAAGACGCTCACGATACGCGTGTCGATATTTATGTCACGCGCGCGCTGGGCGAACTTATTCCTTCACGCATGTTCGTCAAGCGCCTCATTGACGCGGGCAAGGTCAGCGCCAACGGCAAGTCCGTGAAAGCGCATTACAAGGTGTGCGCGGGCGAGACCATACGGGTGGATATCAGCCCGGACGATTATCCCGACGATAGGATCAAGCCCGAGGCGATCGCGCTCGATATCGTTTATGAGGATGAGGATATCGTCGCGCTCAACAAGCCCGCGGGCATGACCGTTCATCCGGCGTCGGGGAATTACGGCGGGACGCTGGCCAACGCGCTGGTCCATCATTTCAATGCCCTTTCCGATGTCAATGGCGCGCGCCGTCCGGGGATCGTCCACCGGCTTGACCGCGAGACCTCCGGCATCATCCTGGTGGCCCGCACGAACATGGCCCACGCCCGCCTGGCCAAACAGTTTGAGGAACGCACCATCGAGAAAAAATACGTGGCCCTGGTGGAGGGGGAGGTCCAGTTCGACGAGGGCGTGGTCGAGGCCGCGATCGGGCGGCATCCAAAATATCACGACCTCCGCCGGGTCGTCCTCACGGGGACGACAGGGTCGGATACGGCTAAACACGCGGTGACTTCTTATACGGTCATCCGCCGCAGTCCGAAGCTCACCGCCGTGGCGCTTTTTCCCGAGACCGGACGGACCCATCAGTTAAGGCTCCATATGCGCCATATCGGGCATCCTGTCCTGGGCGATGAGAATTACGGCAATAAGGGGAGTTTTTCGCGGCTGGCCCTGCACGCGCAGGCGATTTTTTTCAAACATCCGCGCACCGGCCTGCCGCTGGAACTTTCCGTGCCGCTGCCGGGAGAATTTTTGCCGTATATATGATTTGAACGTACGGGCGGATGCAATTTATTGTTTAATTCTTTACTTCTCTGTTTGCTTTTTTATAATGTTAATAGAGTAAAATTTTTCAGGAAAGATCGTTATGCCAAAGGGCGGGCGCACATTACTCGTATTTCTGGTTCTCACCATTGTCCTCCTTGTCTCGGGAGGGTCGATCAGCCTTTTTATGCTCCAGAAAGAAACGCTGACGCGCCAGGAGACCGAACGTTCCGTCGACGATCTCACCACCCGCAACACGAAATTTGAAGCCGCCATCAAGGAAGCCCGCAAGCGCATCGAGATGCTTGAAGCCAGGAACAAGGATGCCGAGGACCGCATTAACAGCCTCATGGAGGAAGTTGACCTGGAAAAAGGTCTGAACGAAAAGATCAAGGCGGATAACAAAAAGATCCGCGACGACCTGGAAACGGAAAGCCGTTCCAAAGGCGACCTGCGCCAGAAATTGATGAAAGAGCTTGAGGCGATCCAGCTCAAGCTCAAGGAAGCCGAACAGCAGGCCCAGGGCCACGAGCAGACCGTCGGCGGGCTTAACCGGAAGATCGCGGACCTTGAAAAGCGCAACGCCGCGCTTGAAGAAAAACTGAAGGGTTTCACGGAATCCCCCGCGGCGAAACAGGTGCGCAGCGAGATCATCCCGGCGCCGGGGCAGAGCGCGCAGGACAAGGTCAACCTTGACCGCATCGTCGTCACGCCTGAATCCGCGCGGGAGGGGCATGTCCTTAGCGTTGATGCCGATACTGAATTCTTGATCTTTGACCTTGGCGTCAAGAGCGGCGTCAAGCAGGGTGATGTCATGTCCATCTACCGCGGCAAGGCGTATCTCGGCGATGTGAGGGTGTCGCGCGTGCAGGAAGAAATGTCCGCCGCGGATTTTATCCCGCCGTTCTCCAGCCGCAAGGTCCGCAAGAACGACCAGGTCGTTCCCAAGAGATAATGTTCCTCCACGTCCCTCCGACCCGTGAGCTTCGCGGCACGATCTTCCTGCCCGCGTCCAAATCCTATTCGATCCGCGCTTTCTTTGTGGCCGCCTGTGGCGGGAGTTCGCGCGTCCTTGGCGCTTCCGATTGCGATGACGCGCGTGTTGCGATGAAAGCCGCGAAGTCTTTTGGTGCCGAGCTCACGCCGGTGCAGGGCGGCGTGCGCGTGGCCATGCCGGCTTCACGGAAGATCAAGGCAAAACTGGTCCTTGACGCGGGGGAATCGGGGACTTCCCTCCGATTTTTACTGCCGCTTTTGCCGCATTACGCGGCGACCGCCACGGTCAAAGGCGGAGGGACGCTTGTGGGGCGGCCTAATTTTCATTTGTGCGCGGCATTGCGCGCGGGCGGGTTGAAGATCAAAGGCGCGGGCCCGAATGAATCCGTGCCGATCTCTTTTTTCGGCGGGACGATGGCGCCGGGGCGCGTGAGCGTCGACGGTTCGCTCAGCTCCCAGTTCGTTTCCGCCCTGATGATCGCGGCGCCGTTGGGCGGGGAGGACACGCGCCTCGTCATGGACGGCAGGGAGCTTGTGTCGCGCGATTATGTCACGATGACGCGCCAGGTCCTGGCCCGCGCGGGGATCCGGGTCGAGCCACGCGGGAAACGGGAGTTCTTTATTCCCGGCGGGCAGGTGTTCAAGGGGCTGGGAACCTTCCGCGTCCCTTCTGACTACGGTCTGGCGGCGTATTTCATGGCCGCCGCGGCCCTTTTGCCTTCTGATATAACATTGAAGGGCCATTTTGACGACCGCCTTATCCAGTCCGACGCGGCGATCCTGGGTTTTCTCAGGCGCATGGGCCTGCGGATGGAGCGTTCGCCGCGGAGTATCCGTATCAAAGGGCCGCAGGCGCTCAACGGCGGCGTTTTCTCTCTTAAGGATTGTCCCGACCTGCTTCCGGTCATGGCGGTCACGGCCATGTTCGCCCGTGGTGAAACGCGTTTCACGGATATTGCCCACGCGCGCGTCAAGGAATCCGACCGTATCAGCGACCTGCGCGCCGAGCTCTTGAAAACGGGCGCGGATATCCGCGAAAAGGCGGATGAGCTGATCGTCCGTCCCCGGCCGGGGTACCGCCAGGGGGCCGTGCTCGATCCGCATCATGACCACCGTCTTGCCATGGCCTTTGCCGTGCTCGGCCTGAAGATCGGGGCCAGGATCAAGGACATGGAATGCACCTCCAAATCCTATCCCGGTTTCGTGAAAGCTTTAAACAGCCTCAGCAGGCATGTTTAATCCCCCCTCCCCGTCCCTCCCCACAAGGGGGAGGGCAATATTTTTTTATGTGTTTGCGGGAAGTATTTAGAATTGCTAGAGGATGTGTGTCAATTGACACCCGCCCCCGCGAGCCCCTTCGGGGCGAGTGTGGGGAGGGTATGGGAGGGGGTTGCTAAACATTTATCTCCAATGATTTACACGCCTGCGGCATAGAAAATCTTTGACTTCCCATACCTTTTTAGTTAATATTGGAAGACTAAATTTAAGATTTCCCGGTTAATCGCGATCTTCGACTGAAAAAGGACGTTATGATCCCCAAATTCATCAAGTTCATCAAGTCACTTGTCGATAATTTTCTGGGCATGTTCTCCAATGACATGGGCATAGACTTGGGTACGGCCACCACGCTTGTTTTTGTCAAGGGCGAGGGTGTCGTGTTGTGCGAACCGTCGGTCGTGGCCATCGAGAAGGAAACGAACCGCGTTGTGGCCGTTGGCGATGAGGCCAAGCGCATGATCGGGCGCACTCCCCAGAATATCGTGGCCATCCGTCCCATGAAGGACGGCGTTATCTCGGACCCCGAAGTGACCGAGGCGATGCTCAAGTATTTCATCAAGAAAGTCCAGCCGCGCAGGTTCCTGATCCGCCCCTCGATCGTCATCGCGATCCCTCCCGGCATCACCGAGGTCGAGAAGCGCGCGGTCATCGATTCCGCGGAACACGCCGGCGCGCGCAGCGTCATCCTCATTGAACAGCCCAAGGCGGCCGCGATCGGCGTCGGTTTGCCCGTGCAGGAACCGGGTGGCAACATGGTCATCGACATCGGCGGCGGCACGACGGATTTTGCGGTCATTTCACTCGGCGGCATCGTGTACGCCAAATCCATCAAGGTCGCGGGTGACGAGATGGACATGGCGATCATGGAATATTTGCGCCGCACCTACAACATCATGATCGGCGAGCGCATGGCCGAGGAGATCAAGATCCGCATCGGTTCGGCGTACCCGCTCGAAGAGGAATTGACCATGGACGTGCGCGGGCGCGACCTTATCGCGGGCCTTCCCAAGACCATTTCCATCACCTCCGTCGAGATCCGTGAAGCGCTGGCGGACACGGTGCAGGCGATCGTGGACGCGTCAAAATCGACGCTTGAGCACACGCCGCCCGAACTCGCGGCCGACCTCATCGACCGCGGCATTGTCATGGCGGGCGGGGGGTCTCTTCTGCGCGGGCTTGACAAGCGCATTGCCGAAGAGACGGGCCTGCCCGTGCACGTGGCCGATGACCCGACCATCGCGGTCGTTATGGGAACGGGCGACACGCTCAACCTGCCGCGCAATTTGCGTTCCAGGCTGATGGCGCAGGCGAAGCTGGATTTTTAACCCGGATTTTGCTCCGCAAAATCCGCCCCCGCAGGGGTCGCGTGGCAAATCCGACAGGATTTGCCAGCTTTGCGAGGTTACCCCCAAGCCGCGTGGCGAGTCATAACGAGCCCGGGCGCAGGGGGTTTTTACACAAATAATCTATGTTCCGCAAGATCCCCAAACAAACCGTTTATTTCATCCTCATCATCGCGCCGTTCTGGCTTTTGTTCTTCAATTCACCTTTCTGGCACGGGTTAAAATTGAAAGCCATGGGCGCCGCGGCTTCCGTCATCAGTATCGCCAATTTCCCTCTGGATGAAATGCGCATCCTGTTGTCTTATCGTCGGACTTACGCGGAATTCTTAAGGCTGCAGCATGGGCAGCAGGCCCTGAAGGAAAAGGCGCGGGATGTCGACGACGCGCTCGGCGAGAACGAACGGCTCAAGGATCTTTTAGGCTTCAAGGGGCGCGAGGACCTTTCCACGACGGCGGCGCGTGTCATCGCGCGTGATCCCGCGAACTGGAATTCATCGCTCATCATCGATAAGGGCCGCCGCGACGGGGTCAGGGCCGGCATGCCGGTCCTCAATGCCCTTGGCGTGGCCGGGAAGGTCGCCGAGGTCGCGGAACGTTCGGCGAAGGTCATCCTGGTCAATGATCCGGGGTTCAGCGTCGCCGTGGTCAACCGGCGCACGCGCGAGGCGGGGTTGCTGAGCGGGTCATTGTCGGGCGCCTGCCGCCTGTCCTACCTTCCGGTCGCGGCGGACGTGAAGGCGGGCGACGAGATCGTAACGGCGCGCCTGAGCGGTGTTTTTCCTGAAGGTCTTCTGGTCGGCCAGGTCGTCGAGGTTTATCCCGCGGGAGGGATATCCGACGCCAGGGCCGAAGTCACCCCCGCGGTCGAGGTGTCGAGGATCGAAGAAGTCCTCGTCGTCAGGTAGGCTCATGCGCCAGATCCTCGTTATCCCTCTGTTGTGTTACCTGTTCCAGCTTTTTGAATACTGCCTTTTCAGCCTGTTCGGGCGCTGGGGCGATCCTCACCTCATGCTACTGTTAGTCATATTTTTCAACCTTTATTCCGGCATCCGTTTCAGCCTCTGGGCGGCGCTGTGCGGCGGCATCCTCAAGGATTGTTTCAGCACCATGCCTTTTGGCACGCATATTTTCAGTTACATGGTCTGCGCCTGCCTTGGCACCTTTGTGCGGCGGCACTGGTATGAGCGCGGTTCGCCGGTGTCGAAGCTCCTGATGGTCCTTGTGCTCGTGACCGCGCACGCGCTCATCATGGCCGTCGTGTTCAAGATGGTCTTTGAAGAACTGCGCTGGGGCGATGTTGTCGCGAGCGTCTGGTTCCCTGAGCTGCTCGCGACCATGGTCGTGGCGCTTTTCGTGTTTGAACGCCTGCGCGATACGGCGCGGTTACTTAAATTCTGACATGCGTATTCAAACCATCCTGCGTTTCATTGTGGCGGCTTTTATCCTGGTCTTCCTGGGGCTTTTTTATCTTCAGGTCGTGCGCGGGGGATATTTTTTTCGTCAGAGCGTGACTAATTCTATCCGTGTCATTCCCTTTGAAGGCCGGCGCGGGCAGATCCTTGACCGCAACGGCAAGGTGCTGGCGACGAACGAGAAAAGTTTTTGCGTCACCATCATCCCGCAGGAACAGGACAGGAGGGACAGGAAAGAAGTTTTCCGTTTCCTGGCCAGGGTGCTCAATGCCGACGCTTCCGCGCTCGAGGCGCGCTTCATGAAGGACCGGATCGCCTCGTTCTCGCCGGTCGTCGTGGCGCAGGATATCACGCGCCTTCAGGCCATTGTCATCGAGGAGAGCGCGTTCAAATATCCGGGGCTTCTGGTGATGGAGCGTTACCGGCGGCAGTATCCCTGCGGCGCGGCGGGCGCGCACGTGATCGGCTATGTCGGCAAGGCGGATGAGGCCAGGATGCGCCTCATCCAGGAATACGGCTATAGTGCCGACGATCCTGTCGGCTACACGGGGGTCGAGGAGTATTTTGACGACGATTTGCGCGCGCAGCCCGGCGGGCGGCAGATCCAGGTGAACAGCCGCGGCCAGCAGGTAAGGCTTTTAAGCATGCGCGAGCCTGCCGAGGGAAAAACCCTGGTCCTCACCGTTGACCAGGACATCCAGAAGGCGGCGCATGAGGCGCTGGCCGGGCGCAAGGGGGCGGTTGTGGTCCTTGATCCGGCGAACGGGGAGATCCTTGGCATGGTCAGTTCACCGGCCTTTGATCCGAACGATTTTTCAAGGCGGGATGACCGCGCCCGTGCCGGGGCGTATCTGAAGGACGCGGCATCGCCTTTGCTCAACCGAGCCGTCGGGTCACAGTTCCCGCCGGGTTCTGTCTTCAAGATACCGGTGACGCTGGGAGGGTTGCAGGAACGCAAGATAAAGCCCACGACCATCTTTGATTGCCCCGGCTATTTCGACCTCGGCAACCGGCACTTCAAGTTCCACCACGCGTATGGCCGCCAGGACCTTATCGAGGCGATGGGGCATTCGGCGAATGAATATTTCTTTCACATCGGGCTTTTGCTGGGGCCTGACATGATCGCGCGGTATGCTTCGCTTTTTGCCCTGGGCGAGCGCACGGGGGTGGATATCCCCTATGAGGTGAAAGGCGTCATTCCCCGCAGGGGCGCGTTCACGCACTGGTATCCGGGGGATACGGCCAACATGTCCATTGGCCAGGGGTATATCCTGACCACCCCCATCCAGTTGGCCAGGCTCATGGCCGCGGTTGAGAATGAGGGGCGCCTTGTCGTGCCGCACATCAAAATGTCACTGGGGGGTGTTGAGAACGGGATGGCGGGTGCCTTGGAGCGCTCCGTGACGTTGCGGCCGGAGGTTTGGAAAGGCGTGAAACTCGCTCTGCGCGCGGTGGTTAAGATGCCTGATGGAACGGCGCATGTCCTTGACCTGCCGGGCATTGAGGTTTATGGCAAGACCGGCACGGCCCAGGCCGGAGCGGGAAGATCCGACCATGCCTGGTTCGCGGGTGTGGTAAAAACGCAGAAGCGGACATTCGTTTTTTCCATCCTTCTTGAGCACGACGGTTCCAGCGCGTACGCCTGCGCGGCCGCCCGTGAGATGCTCCTCGACCTCCAGTCCCGCGGCAAGATATGACCCTTCGCCAGTCCTCAAAACCATAATAAATCAGTATTAAATTCTTTAGTATTTCATTGAACTACTACTACTGTTTGTTAATATTAAATGTATAAACATCTATATATAGACAGTAACAAAAATTTCTTCCGCGGGCATGAAATAAAAACCTTCACTATGACCCGATCGTTGCCAAAAAATACTTCTTTTCGCGCGCGCTTCCTGCGTGCCGTTTGTTTTTTTTTCTCCTGACCACGCCTTTCTTTTCATCCGCCCTGGCCGACAACATTGAAGCGGTCCTCGATTCCAGCAACGGTTCGAGTTCTTTTGTGGTCGAGGACGCGAACGTGGTGCCCAACACCGTCGCGGGTGTTGATTCGCTCGGCAATATGCATGTGGTCGGGAACCTTGGCGTCGGCTCGACAAGCCCGCGCCTTGGCCTTGACGTGGACACGTCGGTCTATGCCGGCAATGCCTATTATGTCGGGACGGCCGCGGCGCCCGGCACGAAACTTGGCACGGACAATGCGTTGCGCCCGACGATGGCTTCAGGTTACCTGAACCTTCTCGGCGGTTCCGGCAACTCCCGCGTTTCGCTCGGCGGCGACGGCATCCATTTTGCCGCTGGCGACGGCCTGGAGAAGGTTGCCATTACCACCACCGGCAATGTTGGTATCGGCTCGGTCACGCCGGGCGCGAAACTCGATGTGCTCGGCGGTGTGGCGCGCGTGCTCAACGGCGCCGCGCCACCGAGCGTGGACCACGCGACCGTGCCCGGAAGTTTTTACGTGCAGGACAACCTTGAGGTCGACGGGGATGTTTATCTCGGCGACCAGGTCACGGTCGATAACATCGTCATCACCGGCACCATGACCTTGTCCGGGAGCACGGGTTATACCGGGCCTCTTTCGATCTCAACGACCGACCCGGCGGCCCTGGTGGTTCGCCGCCAAAGCAACGGGACGCAGTTGTTCAACATCGACACGCTCAATATGGGCGTGGGTGTCAACACGTCGGCCCCGCGCGCGGCGCTTGAAGTTGACGGTATCATTTACGGCACGAATATCGGCGTTAATACGACGGCTCCCGAGGCCAGCCTTGAGGTCGATGGCGTCATTTATGGCCATCAGAACGTGGGTGTCGGCACGTCGAGCCCGGCCGCGAAGCTGGATGTGCGCGGCGCGACAAGGGTGTGGACCGGGACGGGGAGCGTGGATCATGCCGCCGGACCGGGCAGCCTGTATGTGCAGAACACGCTCGAGGTTGACGGCGATGTCTATCTCGGCGACGCGACGACGGATAATTTGACGGTGACCGGGGCCTTGACCCTCGCGGGCAATACGAACTACGCGGGGCCGGTGTCGATCTCGACGACAGATCCGGCGGCTTTCGTGGTCCGCCGCCAGGCTAACGGGGCGCAGCTGTTCAATGTGGATACGGCGGCTATGGGCGTGGGCGTCAACACGTCAGCCCCGCGCGCGGCGCTGGAAGTGGACGGTGTCCTTTACGCGACCAATATGGGTGTCAATTCCACGTCCCCCCAGGCTATGCTTGACGTCGAAGGGGGTATCTATAACGGGGTACAAACTGGTAACATAGTTTACAAAACAGACCGGGTACATAGTTTACACTTTATGGCAAGGAGGAACGCCTATGCCATGGAAAGTGATAAACAAAATGGACCTCAAGTCAGAACTTATTCAAAACTGGAATAACGGGT
>CAIUQE010000043.1 GCA_903901225.1 Candidatus Omnitrophota bacterium | reverse complement strand
CTCGGAATAAATTTCAGCAAGTCGGAGATGAGCGTGTTAGAATGCGCCATAGGGGATCCTCCTCGGGGCCATGGTTGTCTGGACAACGCTATGTTACCACGATGGATGTGATCCTCTTATTTTTTACCGGACACGTGTGGCGCAAAAGATATGGGGTTATGTGAATGACAACTACATGGCGGACGCCGGGATCGGTCCAATGCCCTACACACCCGGATCTCAGGGCCGGTTCAGCGCGCGCCTGTTCCGCAAAAAATGACCTTCACCCCGTTACATGTGCTTGATCACGGCATCCAGGGGCTTCTTCTTGGGGCCGCTGCTTGACTGGGCGGGATAACCGACCGGGATAACAGCCATGAATTCCCCGCCGGGCTCTCCCACGAACTGCAGGATCTCGTTCTTGATAAGGACCAGGACACCGAGCCACACCGCTCCCAACCCGAGTGACGCCACGGCCAGCAATAAATTCTGGACCGCGGCCGCCGAACTCTGGATCTCCATGATGCGGAAGAAATCAACGGCAGGATCATCCTTGATATTGAAAAGGTCCGCCCCCCTGGAAATAAGTTCTCCCGTATTAGCCACGGCGATAATGACCGGCGCGGAATGGATGGAACGTGACGCGAGGCGCAGGAGGGTCGACGATGGTTTTGGGAAATCGGCGGCCTTGGCCAGGATCATGTCCGCCAGCCCCGCCTTTTTATCACCCGCCAGCACAATGAAGCGCCATGACTGCTGATTATGGGCCGAAGGCGCCTGATTGGCGGCATGCAGGATGGTCCGGATATCCTCGTCGCACACCGGCTTGTCGAGGAACATCCTTGTGCTGCGGCGCTCGTTGATCATGCGCAACGTTTCATTCCTGAGGAACATCTCTTTGTCCATGTCTCCCACCTCCCCGTTGTGTCAAAGCCCGTACAGGACCATGATGCGCCGCAATAAAAGATCTCCCCAATAAAGGCAGGCGATGAACGCGATAGCCAGGAATGGCCCGTAAGGAATGGCCGTATCCTGCCTGCGGATGATCTTGACAAGCCCGTACGCGGCGCCAAAGAACGGCGCGATAAAAAAAGCCAGCCCCGCCATCTGCCACCCCAAAAAAGCCCCGGCCATGGCCATGAGCTTTATGTCCCCCCACCCCATGACCCCGCCCTCATCGACGGACTGGATGATCTCGAATATCTCGGCACGCTTGGCCTCACATCCCGCGGGAAGGCTCAAGCCTGCCGCGGACTTGACCGCGCGGAACGCGGGCTGAAGATTGCCCTGGGCGTCAACATAACCGTCGCGCGCAAGGCTTTTCAGCAAACCCTCAGGGTCGTCCACCACGCCCTTGAAATCATATTCCGTCACGATGCGCTTGCTGATGAATATCTCACCGACAAGCCCGGTGAACCATAACGCGCACGCGCCGGTCACCGCGCCCTGCAAGGCATCCGCGAGCGCGAACAAACCCGCTTGGCACAACGGCAAGAAAGGCGCCAGCGTGTACGCGGCCCACTGGCCAACCAGGAACAACACACCCAGCAAAAGAACATTCCGGTCCCAGTCCCCGAGGGCCAACTTATACCGGAGGATCCTGAAGAAGTAAAGCGCCAGGCAGACAGCCGCCAGGATAAACGCCACCGATGCTCCGGTCAAAAGGACACCGGCAGCGGGGCCTTTATGCAACGCGGGAAAAACAAAGCTCAAGACCAGCCCCGCCCACATCCCGCCAACACTGATCTCATCGGGAATGATCCGCCACTCGATATCCACCAAAGACGCGACGAGAAGCGCCGCGACAAAGGCCAGCGCCGGGACCAGCGCCCAGGAAAGGCCAAAACAGATATACGTCCAGAGCGAGAACCCCGCCATCACAAGCTCGACCAGGAAATAACGCCAGGGGATCGGCTGCCGGCAGGCGCGGCATCTGGCCCGCAGGACAAGAAAACTGACCAGAGGAATGTTATCAAACCAGCGGATCGCCACTTGGCACCGCGGGCAATGCGAAGAGGGGAATACCACCGACTCATTGCGGGGCATACGGACAATGCAGACATTAAGAAAACTGCCAATGATCGCGCCACCGGCGAGAAACAGGACATAAAAGAACCCGTCGATCCCGGAAAACATCATGCCTGGCTCGCCTTTTGCAGTTCAACCCACATGCGATCTTTCACCTTTTGCGGCAATTCGATCTGGGCCCAGTGCTGGAATGCCAGGACGCCCTGGTAATAAAGCATCTTAAGCCCGTTCACCGGCTTGGCTCCCCTGGCCTTGGCCATGGCCAGCAGTTTCGTCTGTGCCGGGTTATAAACAAGATCGTAGACCATGATATGCGGGTGGAGCAACTCTTCTCGAACAAGGCACGGGTCCTGGGGTTTCATCCCGATCGGCGTCGCGTTGACCAGCAGGTCCGCCAGTTCAATGTCCAGGTCATCCACACTCGTCACGATCTGGACGCATTGCGTATCCATGCGCAGGGAAAGGTCCCGCACCAGCGTTGCGGCACGCTCACGGTCCACATCAAACACTTTAATGGTGCGCGGCCGCTGGGGAACCAGGCAAAGGACACTGATAAGGGCGCGCGCGGCACCCCCCGCGCCCAGGATCGCGACGCGCTTATCCTTTGGTGCAAAACCTTCTTCGATCAGATGCGTCAGAAAACCAGGGCCGTCCGTATTATGCCCGATCAATTTTCGCTCGGGCGTGATGACAACCGTATTGACTGCGCCAACCTTTGCCGCGAACGGCTCCATCCCGTCAAGGAACGGGATCACGTTCTCCTTGTGCGGCACCGTGACGTTCAGGCCGAAAATATGACTGTCTTTATCTTTCAACGCCTTAAAGAAAGACGCCAATTCCTGCTGCGGCATCGGAAAAAGTTCATACACCGCGTCGACATCCAGCTCCCTGAACGCAGTGTTATGCATGACCGGCGAAAGGCTGTGCCCCAGAGGATAACCGACAAGGCCGTAGGTAGAGCGTAATTCCGTCATGGCTGTAACCCAAAATCAATATTTTTTGCCCCGGATCCCTTGGCCGTGGCCGTTGTGCAGGCCTTGTTGAGCGCGTTCAAGTAAGCCTTGACCGAAGCCTCAATGACATCCGTGGAGGCACCTATCCCGATCACTTTCTGATCATTAAAGTTCACGCACACACGAACCTCGCCCATGGCATCGTGACCTTCCGTCACTGATTGAATGCTGTAGTTGAGAAGTTTTCCCTTTAACCCCGTTGTTTCATCAATAGCACGATAACAAGCGTCAATGGGGCCATCCCCTGTAGCTTTCTTCATATAACCCTTACCCCCGGACTTGAGGCAGACGGTCACATCCGGCGCAATATTGGTGCCGCTTGTCACGGCCAGAGACTCCAGTGTCCAGACATCCTTGATCTCCTGAACTTCATCCTCAACAATAGCCACAAGATCCTCGTCAAAAACTTCTTTCTTCTTGTCTGACAGATCCTTGAAACGCTCAAACGCCTTGTTCAACTCCAGGTCGCTCAACACAATGCCCAATTGTTTCAGACGTGCCTTCAACGCGTGACGCCCGGAATGTTTGCCTAAGACCAACCCGGTCCCTGTGAACCCGACATCCTCTGGACGCATGATCTCGTACGTCGAAGGTTCTTTCAGGACGCCATCCTGATGGATCCCTGATTCATGACGAAAAGCATTGGCGCCAACGATCGCTTTATTGGGCGGCACCACAAAACCGGTATATTTGCTCACAAGCCGGGATACACGGGAGATCTCAGGCGTGTTAATGCCTGTCGCAACACCAAAATAATCACTGCGTGTGCGCAAGGCCATGACTATTTCTTCCATGGACGTATTCCCTGCCCGCTCACCGATGCCATTGACCGTGCACTCGACTTGCCGCGCGCCGTTCTTAACGGCCGCCAAAGAATTGGCCACCGCCAGGCCAAGGTCATCGTGGCAATGGATCGAAACGACCGCCTTGTTGATGTTCGGGACATTGGCGCGAATATCCGCGATCAGCTTGCCATACTGCTCCGGCATGCCATACCCGACCGTATCGGGGATGTTAACGGTGCGGGCCCCGGCCTTGATGACCGCCTCCAGCACGCGATAAAGAAATTTCTTCTCCGAACGTGACGCATCTTCAGGAGAAAACTCCACATCATCAACAAACTTGCGGGCATATTTGACAGCGTCCACCGCCATCTGGACGATCTCATCCGGTGTCTTCTTCAATTTGTGTTCCAGATGGATCTTTGAAGTGGCCAAAACTATATGAATACGCGGATGTTTTGCGCTCTTAAGCGCTTCCGCCAGCGCGTCAATATCTTTCCTGACCGCACGTGCCAAACCGGTCACTATACATGCCCGGATCTTTTTTGCCACCATACTGACAGATTCAAAATCACCCTTTGAAATAACAGGGAACCCGGCTTCAATAATATCCACGCCCAAATGTTCAAGCGCCAAAGCCACTTCGAGTTTTTCGCGCTGGTTCATGCTGGCACCCGGCGCCTGCTCCCCGTCGCGCAAAGTGGTGTCAAAGATCAAAACCTTATCTTGTTTGGCCATACAATATCTCTTTCGTTAACTCTTTTTCAAAAATTCTTCTAGTGAAAAATCCAGGTTAAATAAAAAACGCATGTCATAAGACATGCGTTTTCTAAAACTTATCCCGCAAGCCTTACTTCTTTATCCAGGACATCATGCCCCGTAGTCGTTTGCCGACCTCTTCGATCTTGTGCTTGTCCTGGTCTTCACGCATTTTCAGGAAATTGGAACGGCCCTTCTTGTTCTCCCTCATCCATTCCCGGGCAAACTTGCCCTTCTGGATCTCGCCAAGGATCTTCTTCATTTCCTTGCGCGTGCGATCCGTGATGATCCGCGGGCCACGGGTATAATCCCCATATTCCGCCGTGTCGGACACGCGCTTGCGCATCCCGGCAATGCCTTCCTCATAAATAATATCGACGATGAGCTTGAGCTCATGCAGGCACTCGAAGTAAGCCATTTCAGGCGCGTATCCGGCGTCCACCAGCGTATCAAAACCCGCCTTGATCAGCTCACTTGTGCCGCCGCACAGGACAACCTGTTCACCGAAGAGGTCCGTTTCGGTCTCCTCCTTGAACGTGGTCTCGAACACGCCGGCGCGCGCGCCGCCGAGCCCTTTCGCATACGCCAGCGCTTCTTTCAACGCGTTACCCGAAGCATCCTGATGGATGGCCACGAGGCAGGGAACTCCCTTGCCTTCCTCATACTGACGCCGGACAAAAGAACCCGGCCCCTTGGGCGCCACCATCCACACATCCACATCCGCCGGCGGCTTGATCTGACCGAAATGAACATTGAACCCGTGTGAAAAGACCAGCGCCTTGCCCTTTTTCATATGGCGGCGCAGCGACTTCTTATAGATCTCAGCCTGCAAATGGTCCTGTGTCAGGATAACAATGATATCAGCCTTCTGGGCGGCTTTCCCCGCGTCCATGGGCTTGAACCCGTCATCAATGGCTTTTTGGAAGTTCGGGCCGCCTTCACGCTGGCCGATGATCACGTTCAACCCGCTGTCACGCAGATTGAGCGCCTGGCCGCGCCCCTGGATCCCGTAGCCGATAATGGCAATGGTCTTGTTCTTCAAAACATTGAGATCAGCATCTTTATCATAATAGATCTTAGGCATTTCTACGTCCCTTCAGGTTTCAACGGAGCATTTGGATCAACCGCAAACGCTCCTGGTAAATATCGTTGTCGCGCTTCCTGGCATCAGCCAGAGGAATGACGTTTAATTTATCACGAATCACGCCTAAAGCAACCCCAAAGTTGCCTTCGCGGATCGCTTCCACCGCCGCCACACCCAGTCGCGTCGACAAAAGCCGGTCAGCGCCGCACGGGGTCCCGCCGCGCATCACATGGCCCAGCACCACCGCGCGCGTCTCAAGGCCGGTCATATTCGTGATGGTTTGGGCGACAACCTCAGCCTTGGCCCCGCCCTCGGCGGTCACGATCATCCAGCTGACCTTGCCCTTCTTATTCCCTGCCTGGATATTGGTACACAGGGCCTGATAATCGGGCTTGAACTCCGGCACTATCACATCCTCGGCACCGGCGGCAAGCGCAACTTCCATGGCAAGGTAACCTGAACGATTACCCATGACCTCAATGATGAAAATGCGCTCCATGCTGTGGGCCGTATCGCGCACCTTGTCGATCGCGTCCAGCGCCGTATTGATCGCCGTATGGCAACCGATCGTCTGGTCCGTGCCGTGCAAGTCATTGTCAATGGTGCCGGGTATACCCACGGTTGGGATACCCCACTTCTCATAAAGAGCGCTGGCCCCCAGATAAGAACCGTCGCCGCCAATAACAACAAGAGCGTCGATCCCTCGCTTCTTCAGGACCGCCGCGGCCCTGGCCTGCCCCTTCTCGGTGCGGAATTCCGCGGAACGCGCCGTTTTGAGGATCGTGCCGCCGCGGTTGATGATATTCGAAACCGAACGCGGCCCCATCTCGACGATCTCATTCTCAATGAGCCCCTGATAGCCGCGCATGATACCGGCAACCTTCAGCCGATAGGAAAGACCGGCGCGCACAACAGCCCGCAACGCGGCATTCATCCCCGGGCCGTCACCACCGGAACACAGGACACCTATTTTCCCGACCTTGGGTTTTTTCTTCATTATTCTCAATACCGGTAATGCTCGGGCTTATACGGGCCATCGACCGGAATACCGATATACTTCGACTGTTTCTTTGAAAGTTTCGTCAGTTTCGCGCCGACGTTCTCCAGGTGCAAACGGGCCACCTCTTCATCCAGGTTCTTCGGGAGCCGATAGACACCGACAGGATAATCCTTCTGCCAAAGCTCCAGCTGGGCCAGCGTCTGGTTCGTGAACGAATTCGACATGACGAATGACGGATGCCCTGTCGCGCAACCGAGATTGACCAGCCTTCCTTCAGCCAGGAGGATGATGCAATGCCCGTCAGGAAAAACATACTTGTCAACCTGGGGCTTGATATTGATGCGTTTGACGCCCTTGATCGCCAAAAGGTCCCCGACACCGATCTCATTATCAAAATGGCCGATATTGCAGACAATGGCATGATCCTTCATTTTCGACATGTGCTCAGCCGTGATGATCTCGCAATTGCCCGTGGCCGTCACATAGATATTCGCCTCAGGCAAAGCGTCCTCGACCGTCTTGACCTCGAAGCCTTCCATCGACGCCTGCAAGGCGCAGATAGGGTCGATCTCGGTCACGATAACGCGCGACCCGTAAGAACGCAGTGAATGCGCGCAACCCTTGCCCACATCGCCGTAACCGCACACCACGGCCACTTTCCCGGCGAGCATGACATCCGTGGCACGCTTGATGCCGTCCGCCAATGATTCGCGGCAGCCGTAGAGGTTGTCAAACTTTGACTTGGTCACGGAATCATTCACGTTGAACGCGGGGAAAAGGAGCTTCTTCTCGGCCATCATCTGGTACAAACGATGAACACCGGTCGTTGTCTCCTCGGAAACGCCCTTGATCTTCGGCGTGATGCGGTGCCACAGCTTCGGGTCTTCCTTGAGCGTCTTTTTCAGGCAAAGCAGGAGCTGTTTTTCATCCTCCCCCTCGACCTTGCGGTCAAGGACCCTGGGAGACTTCTCGGCGGCAAGCCCGAGATGGACCATCATGGTCGCGTCACCGCCATCATCCACGATAAGGTCCGGCCCTTTCCCATCAGGGAACACAAGCGCTTTCTTCGTGCACCACCAGTATTCCTCGAGCGTCTCACCCTTCCAGGCGAACACGGGGATACCAAGGTCCGCGATCGCGGCCGCAGCCTGGTCCTGAGTCGAGAAAATATTGCAACTGGCCCAGCGGACTTCCGCCCCCAGGGCGGCCAGCGTCTTGATAAGGACAGCTGTCTCAATGGTCATGTGCAGCGAGCCCATGATACGGGCGCCCTTCAAGGGCTTTTTGGCGCCATACTTGCGCCGCAGCGACATGAGCCCCGGCATTTCCTTCTCGGCCATGGCGATCTGCTTATGGCCGAGTTCCGCCAGGCCCATATCCTTGACCTTGTATTCAGCTGCTGACATATTAGACTCCCGCCTCGTTCTTCAGTTTCGCCGCGACATCCGTCTTTTCCCAACGGAACGCCGAATTCCCGAAATGGCCGTAAGCCGCCGTGCGACGAAAGACCGGCTTGCGCAGATCGAGCACCTTGATGATCCCCGCCGGTGTCAGGTCGAAATTCTTGCGGATGATCTCCACCAGTTTCTGTTCGCTCACCTTGCCCGTGCCGAACGTATCGACAAAAATACTGAGGGGCTCGGCTTTGCCGATGACATAGCTCAGCTGGATCAGGCACTTGTTGGCCAAACCGGCCGCCACGATGTTCTTGGTGATATAACGCGCCATATACGCCGCAGAACGGTCGACCTTGGTCGGATCCTTGCCGGAGAATGCGCCGCCGCCGTGCGGAACGATCCCGCCGTAGGTGTCGACAATGATCTTGCGGCCCGTCACGCCCGTGTCGGACTGCGGTCCGCCCACAACGAACTTCCCTGTCTGGTTGATATAGAATTTCGTGTTCTTATCGATCAATTTTTCCACGATCGGCATGGCAACAACCTTGATGATCTGCCGGCGCGCCGCTTCCGTGATCTTCTCTCCGGTCTTGTCCAGGATCTTTGTCGTATGCTGGGCCGCGATAACGACGGTATCGATACGCTTGGGCTGGCCGTCAACATACTCGACTGTAACCTGGCTCTTGCAATCCGGGCCGAGATAGTCAAGGATCTTGTTCTTCCTGACTTCCTCGATACGCTTGACAATGGCATGCGCCAGGGTGATAGGCAAAGGCATAAGCTCTTTGGTCTCATCCGTCGCGTAACCATACATGATCCCCTGGTCACCCGCGCCGCCCGCGTCAACACCCTGGGCAATATCGGGAGACTGGCGGTTGATGGCGTTCAGGATCGCGCAGGTGGACGCGTCGAACCCGTAGATCTGGTTGGTATAGCCGATGTCATTGAGGACACCGCGCACCAGTTTATGAACATCGATATAGGTCGTGGTCGTGATCTCACCGCCGACAATGACAAGGCCCGCGCTGATGAACGTCTCACAGGCCACACGGCCTTTAGGGTCATCCTTGAGGACCGCGTCCAGCACTGCATCCGAGATCTGGTCGCAAACTTTGTCGGGATGGCCGTTGCCCACTGATTCTGATGTGATGAAATAATTGCCTTTCACGTGTTCATGTCCTTTCGTTGACTGTTTTAGGTTCGGATAGGATTTTGCTCAGGGCTTCATCATGAAGTTCTTCTGGGCGTCATCGTACGATTCCAAACTGCCGATATCATACCATTTACCATGAAATTTAAAACCATAAACTGGACTCTT
This sequence comes from Candidatus Omnitrophota bacterium, assembly GCA_903901225.1. Classification (GTDB taxonomy): domain Bacteria; phylum Omnitrophota; class Gorgyraeia; order Zapsychrales; family Fredricksoniimonadaceae; genus Fredricksoniimonas; species Fredricksoniimonas borealis. Next base: position 10,826 of record CAIUQE010000043.1, on the reverse strand, counting down.
TTTATAAAGCCACTGGATGCATCCCCCGGTGGTATCACTGCTATGCGTTTCATCAACATAACGGCGTATGAGCGATTGGATATCTTTAGGAAAATAATACAGGCACATGGAAATAAGGCTCGAACGCGGTTCCTCTGGCTTTTCTTCAAGGGATGCCATGAGCCCATCATCCGCGAATGCCATGACCCCATACTTGCGGGCCATGACAAGGTCCTGTATGTCATAAGCGCCTACCGTCGCGTGCGGCACCTTGCTTTGCGCGAAGCGGACAAACCCCGACATGTCCTGGTCAAAAAGGTTGTCGCTGCCGGCAACAAGCCAGTCGACCGGCTCTTTTTCCCTGTCAAACACGAAAAGAATATCCCCCACGGCGCCGAGCCGTTCCTCCGGGACCCTGGTCCCGTCATTGATCACACGTATGGGAAAAGGTGTCCTGCTTTTCTTCTGTGCCCACTGTTGGAGCAAATGATGGAACTTGTCATTCGTCACAACACAAACTTCTTCAATGCCGGCGACGGAATAAAATTTCTCAAGGACATGGTCAATGAGCGTCTTACCGCAGACTTCAAGCAGCGCCTTGGGCGTGTCTTTGACGACAGGATAAAGCCGGGTGCCATACCCGCCGGCCAGGATGAGCACCTTCATTTCAACTGTCCTTCCTGGTTGAAGGCGTCCGGTGCCAGTCTGGTCAGCTCCGCGGTCATGAACTCTTCAACTTCCTGGCCTGTGCTCAGGCGAAGCGCCTGTCGCGCCAATTCCTGCGCGTCCGAAAACTTAATGCTGCGCATCGCCCTTTTGATAACAGGGATGGTGGAAGGTGACATGCTGAAAGAATCAAGCCCGAGACCCAGCAAAACGACCGACAAGACGGGATCTCCGGCCATTTCACCGCAAACGCCAACCTTGATATTCGCGTCATGCGCCGCGCTGATGGTCCGCCGGATCAAACGAAGGACCGCCGGATGCCCTGGCTCGTAGAACTGCGCCATTTTTTCGTTCGTGCGGTCGACCGCCAGGGTGTACTGGATGAGGTCATTGGTGCCTATGCTGAAAAAGTTGCATTCCTTGGCCAAAAGGTCCGCGGTCATGGCAGCCGCCGGCACCTCGATCATGACCCCAACCGGCATGTTCTCGTTGAAAGAGACACCTTTTTCGCGCAAACGCTGCTTGACCCCCTTGAGGACCCCGTTGGCCGCGCGAAGCTCGCCGGGCCCGGCGATCATCGGGTACATCATGCTCACATTACCATAAACGGAGGCGCGCAGGATGGCCCTTAACTGGGTGCGGAATATTTCCTGTTCCTCAAGGCACAAACGGATGGCGCGTGACCCCAGAAAAGGCGCCATCTCCTTGGGCAGGTGGATGCTCGAAAGGAATTTGTCGCCGCCCAGGTCCAGCGTGCGAATGATGACCGGATGAGGCGCCATTTCCTCGGCGATCTTCCTGTAAGCCTTGAACTGCTCTTCTTCGGTCGGAAGGTCAAGGCGGTTCATGTAAAAGAATTCCGTGCGGTAAAGGCCAATGCCCTCGGCCCTGTATTTCTTGACCGCCGGGATCTCTCCGTCCATCTCAAAATTGGCCATCAAAAGGGCGCGGTGCCCGTCAAGCGTTTCCGCGGGAACATCCTGGATATTCGCGAAAGACCCTTCATACTGAATGATCTTTTCCTTTTCCCGGCGATAAAGTTCAACCGTTTCCTCCGTGGGATTGATGATCACGACCCCCTTGCGGCCGTCGATGATGATCTCATCCTGATTGCTGATGCGCAACGTCGCGTCTTTAAGGCCAAGGACCGCCGGGACGCCGAGCGATTTGGCGATGATCGCCGTATGCGCCGTACGCCCGCCCACATCCGTAACGAACCCGAGTATCTTTTTGTTGTACATTGTCACGGCATCGGAAGGCGAAATGTCGTGCGCCACAATGACGAGCTCGGAGCCAAGGTGTTCAAAATCATGGCTGCGGCTCTCGCCCATCAAATGCTTGAGGACCCTGCGCCCGACGTCCTCGACATCCGTCGAACGTTCCTTGATATAATCGTCCTGGATCTTCTCAAAAACCTCGACATACCGCTTGATGACACGCGTGAAAACACATTCCGCGCCGTACTTGTCGGACCTTATGTGCTTCTTGACCTCGTCAATGAGCATGCAATCCTCAAGGACAAGGAGATGCGCGTCAAAAATCTGGGCATCCATGCTGCCAACCTGGGCGGCTATTTTTTCCTTGATGGACTGGATCTCTGTTTTGGTGTGATGGACCGCTTCTTCAAAACGCGCGACCTCAACGGGAATCTCTTCATCCGAGATCACGCGCTCCGGAACAATATAATCCTGCTGGTCCATGAGGAACGCCGGGCCAATAGCGACACCCGGAGCCGCCGGTATCCCCTTCAGGACCGTTTCCGACCTAATCTTCTTTAACAAGATACGCCTCCAATTCAGCGAACATTTGCACCGCGTCATCACCATCGGTGATCATGAAAAGTTCGCACCCATGATCGGCTCCCAGCATAAGGATCCCCATGATGGACTTGCCATTAACCTCTTCAGCGCCTTTACGCACCGTTACGGCTGAGGCGTATTTGTTGGCGATCTGCACGAACATGGCCGCCGGACGGGCATGAAGGCCCTGCCGGCATTTAACAATGATGGTCTTTTCGATCCTGGGCATGGCTGGGACCTGAACTACCTTTTAATAACACGGTTACGTTCAATGACGTTGATCAGGATCTTTGTCAGCTTATGGGAATCATGGCGGACATGATCCCTGATCCCGACAATATCCTCTTTAAAAACCTTGTACCCCATGGCGCGGATCTCGTCCTCGTCCACTTTGACGGGTATCGAATTTTCCTCACGGTAACGACGCAGGGCCTCTGTGTCCCTGATCTCGGCTCCGTTGACGACCACCGCGTCAATGATATTGCGGTTGGTATGCTTGACCAGCGCGCGCACATGCTCACTGGCTGTGTACGTTTCGGTCTCTCCCTGCTGCGTCATGACGTTGCACACATAAACCTTGAACGCCGATGAGGCTTCGATCGCCTGGGGTATCCCGTTGATGACCAAATTGGGCAGCACGCTCGTATAAAGGCTGCCCGGCCCCAGGATGATGACATCCGCCGCCTGTATCGCCTCGATGGCTTCCTCGGTCGGCGCGGCATCCGCGGGGTTCAAAAAAACTTCCTCGATCGGGACACCCGATCGCGGGATCTTTGCTTCTCCCTGCGTCTGGCGCCCGTCACGGTAGCGCGCCACAAGATGCACATTCGCGACCGTGGAAGGAATGACCTTGCCGCGAATAGCCAGCACCTTGCTTGTCAGTTCAACGGCCTGCCGGAAATCACGATTGGCCACTTCATAGAACGCGGTCAAAAAAAGATTCCCGAAATTATGCCCTTTCAACTCCGACTTCTCGGGAAAACGGTACTGAAAAAGCTCGCCCATGATCCCCGGCGCGTCAGCGAGCGCCACCAGGCAGTTGCGAATATCGCCGGGCGCCACAATATTGAACTGCTCACGCAACCGCCCTGAAGATCCGCCGCTGTCTGCGACCGTCACAATAGCGGTAATGTTCGACGTGTATTCCTTCAATGCCAAAAGAAGGTTGGAAAGCCCGTGCCCGCCGCCGATGGCCACGATCTTCGGGCCGCGCTCAAGGAACCGTTTCTGATAAAGGATATTGACAAGGTCCTGCTCCCGTTTTGGGAGAAAGATAGTGATCAGGGATATCGTCATTTTCCCGATGCCCAGGACCGTGAAAAGGATCCCGCACAGGACGATAATAACACCAAAGGTGCTGACAAAAGGATACGGATATGCGGAAAAATACGCGCCTAACGCGACAACACAGACGCCAAAAAGCGATGTTGTAACCCATCGCTTGACCTGCATGCCGGGGTACAGCCACTTGAGAAAGTTTTTCGACATGACCCTTTAGCTGAGCTGCGCATCCTCGCGCGCGATAAGCTCGAGGATATCTTTCTTATCCTTGGCGGCCTTCAGGCTTTCGCGAAAATATTTATCTTTCAGAAGCCTGGAAACGCGGGCCAGCGCCTTGAGATGCGGACCGGCGGAATCAACCGGCGCGGCGAGAAGGAAGAAAATGAATGCCGGTTCCCCGTCGAGCGCGTCAAAATCTATCCCTTTCTTGCTGATAGCAAGTCCGGCGACAAGTTTATCCACGCAATCGGTCTTGCCATGGGGAATGGCAATACCCTGCCCGATGGCCGTCGACCCCAGTGACTCGCGGGTCATCAGGACATCGATGATCTTGGCCTTGTTCTTTTTCTCAAAAGCACCGGCCTCGACCATCAACCCCACCATCTCATCGATGAGGTCTTTCTTGTTCGTAGCCTTAAGGTCAGCGGAAACAGCGTCAGAAAAAAGAAAATCCAGAATCTTCATAAATAAGGGCTCCTCGTGTTTTATCAAAAAGCTTACAAACACCCCTCGACCGACGGCAAACATGCCTCTGGCCATCGCGAGAAAAAATTAAGCGGCGGAAGGGATTCGAACCCTCGACATCCACCTTGGCAAGGTGGCATTCTAGCCAACTGAATTACCGCCGCAAAAGAACGAACGAATTTCGTTATTGTACCATCCCGCCCGCGTTAGTCAACAGCAAGTGGGTTTTCTCTATGACTGCATCCAAATCATGGGCAGGAGAGGACTTGAACCTCCATCCCTCGCGGGACCAGATCCTAAGTCTGGCGCGTCTGCCAATTTCGCCACCTGCCCGGATCACAGAAAAATGGTGACCCACCCGCGACTCGAACGCGGCACACCAGCCTTAAAAGGGCTGTGCTCTACCAGATGAGCTAGTGGGTCAAATCATGCCCGCCAAAACGCCGCGGGTCAAATATTCAAAAGCTCTTTGTTCTTCTTCTCAAGGATCGTGTCAACTTCCCTGATATTCTTATCCGTCAACTTCTGGACCTCTTCCTGGGCCTTGAAGCTCTCATCCTCGGAAATAGCGTTGTCCTTCTTCATCTTGGTGATCTTGTCATTGGCATCACGGCGGATCGTGCGCAGCGAGACCCTGCCTTTTTCCGCCATGTCCTTGACGACCTTCGCCATCTCCTTACGGCGCTCCTCGGAAAGAGGCGGGACCACGAGACGGATGACCTTCCCGTCATTCGTCGGCGTAATACCCAGCTTGGAGGCCAAAATGGCTTTCTCGATCTCGGCAAGCGCGCTCGGGTCCCACGCCTGGATCACAAGGCAACTCGCATCTGGTGAAGAAACAGCCGCCATCTGTTTAAGAGGTGTCGACGTGCCGTAATAATCCACATGCAACTCCTCGACCATGGACGGATGCGCGCGTCCGGTACGCACTTCACCGAACTCCCGGGACATGGATTCGATCGCCTTCTTCATCCTGCTTTCAGCTTCGTGGATAGCTTCTTTTGATCCCATACCGGCCTCCTTCATCCTTACAGGTCACTCTACCAATGTTCCGATTTTCTCGCCCAGAACGGCCCTCTTGATATTGCCTTCCTGCATCAGATTAAAAACATGGATCGGCAGGCTGTTGTCCATGCACATGCTGATCGCCGTCGAATCCATGACTTTAAGATTTTCTTTCAAAACATCCATGAACGTCAAATGGTCGTATTTTTTGGCATTCTTGTCCTTCATCGGGTCCGCCGAATAAATGCCGTCGACCTTGGTGGCCTTCATGATGACCTCGGCCTTTATCTCGCTCGCGCGCAAGGCCGCCGCCGTGTCCGTCGTAAAAAAAGGATTCCCGGTTCCAGCGACAAAAATGACCGCGCGCTTTTTTTCAAGATGCCGTAACGCCCGGCGCACGATATAAGGTTCAGCGATCGCGTGCATTTCAATGGCGGTCATGACGCGGGTTGGGACCCCGATATGCTCAAGCGCGTTCTGCAGCGCAAGTCCGTTAAGGACTGTCGCCAGCATGCCCATATAATCGGCGACTGAACGGTCCAGCCCAAAACGCTTGGACTCGAACTGCCCGCGAAAAATATTACCCGCGCCGACGACCAAAGCGACCTGGACGCCCATGCTGTGGACTTCCTTGATCTCGGCGGCAAACCCCGCGCAAACATCCGCGTCAATGCCATGGCCCTTTTTGCCCTGCAACGCTTCACCGCTCAGTTTTAGAAGTATCCGTTTGTAAACAGGCTTCTTCCCGGGCACCGCGATCTCCTTGTTATTCACCCACCTTGAAGCGCGTGAAACGACTGACGACGATATTCTCACCGATCTTGGCGATCAGTTCATTCAGCAGATCCTGCACGGACTTTGACGCGTCCTTGACAAAAGGCTGTTCGAGAAGGCAAATGGCGGCAATATCCGCGCCCCCGGCAACGACATCCGCGGGAACATCATCTTTTTTCACGTAAAGCGGTGCCATCGCGGCGATGTGCATGGCAAGGTCTTTGGCAAACTGGATAAAGGCCTCGTTGCGCGCGACAAAGTCGGTCTCGCAATTGACCTCGATCAGGACGCCGATCTTGCTGCCGTTATGGATATAAGCCTCAACGCGGCCTTCTTTGGCCACGCGCGAAGCTTTCTTGAGGGCCATCTGCAACCCCTTCTCACGAAGGAGCTCTTTGGCTTTCTTGATATCGCCCCCCGCCTGCTCCAGGGCCTTCTTGCAATCGATGATCCCGCAATTCGTTTCTTCACGAAGTTCTTTAATGAGATCCAGTGACATGATCCATCACTCCTTTTCCGTAACCGTCTTTTTGACGATCTTTTTCTTATCGGCTTCCTTGCCGCGGGCAACGCTCTCATCATACTCCACGAGACCCTCGGCCAGGCTTTCCGCGATGACCTGGGGAACAACGCCCTCAGCGACCGCGAGAGGGACCGCCACCGCTTCCGGCGCGGCTTCAGGGGCTTTCGGCTTCTCTTCACCGGAGAATTCCTTGCGACCTTCAATAATACTGTCGGTCACAAGCCCGGCGATAAGGCGCACCGACTTGACCGCGTCGTCGTTCGAAGGGATCGGACGGTCGATGGGGTCAGGGTCGCTATTGGTATCGATCATGGCAATGACCGGGATATTCAACCTTTTGCATTCCTTGATCGCGATGTCTTCCTTCTTCACATCGACCACGAACACGGCATCCGGCAGGCGCGTCATCTCGCGGATACCACCCAGGTCACTGACAAGACGAACACGCTCTTTATTGAGGAGCGCGATCTCCTTCTTGGTCAACTTGCCGAAAACACCGTCTTTCTCCATCCGCTCGATCTCCTGGAGCTTGCGGATCGACTTCTTGACCGTCTCAAAATTCGTCAGGAGCCCGCCCATCCAGCGGTTGTTCACGTAGAACATGCCCGCGCGATCAGCTTCCTGCTGGACAGCTTCCTGCGCCTGTTTCTTGGTGCCCACAAAAAGAAAACGCCCGCCTTTCGCCGCAATACCACGCGCGAAATCACGGGCCTCCGCCAAACATGCCGCCGTCTTTTCAAGGTCAATGACATAGATACCGCTGCGTTCGCCAAAAATGAACTTCTTCATCTTGGGGTTCCAACGGCGTGTCTGGTGCCCGAAATGCACACCGGCCTCGAGAAGCTGCTTGATCAATTCCAACATACGCTCTCCTTTGATATCTGCCCCGCCGTGTGAATTACAGAAGTGAAGGCGTCAGGCGCTGGTCCCCGGGGTTGCCCCGGTTGGAACGGATGGCCCTTTCACTTCATTCCACGGCCACGCGCTCCGTTATTATTATTAAAACTTTTTCTAAAAAGTTTGGGTCAGTATATCCGAAAGATTTTAAAAATGCAAACGATTTGTTTTTCGAAAACCTTCTTCACAACGATATTTTTACCGCGTTTGACTTTTGGAGCAGGCTTTGTTATGGTGAAACCTATGAAAAAGATCAAAGTTGCAGTCATCGGCGTCGGGCACCTTGGTTCGCGCCACCTGAAGACCTACCGCCAGCTCAAGGACATCGTGGATCTCATCGGGATCTCCGATCTCAACAAGGAGAGCGGCCAGAAACTGGCGCGGGAATACCACACGGCGTTCTTCCCTGACTTCCGCGATCTTATCGGCAAAGTCGAGGCTGTGAGCATCTGCACACCCACATCCAGCCACTGTGACGTGGGCCTCGCCTTTCTGAACGCCGGGATCCACACCCTGATCGAAAAACCGATCGCCATGGATGTGGCTGAAGCGGACAGGCTTGTTGACGCGGCCAAAGCCCATAACGTCAAATTGCAGATCGGCCACATCGAGCGCTTCAACAATGCGTTCCAGGCCATCAAGGATATTGCCCGCGACGCTTTATTCATCGAATGCCACCGCCTGAACCATTTTCCGAACCGTTCCCTGGACATCGGCGTTGTGATGGACCTCATGATCCACGATATCGACATTGTCCAGGGCCTGATCCGCCAGCCCGTGGCCGACATCCAGGCCATCGGCATCAATGTCCTCACTGACAAGGACGACATCGCCAATGTGCGCCTCACCTTCGCCAACAAAGCCGTCTGCAACCTGACCGCGAGCCGCATATCGCCGGAGGTGATGCGCAAGATCCGCATTTTCATCCCCAACGCCTACATCTCGCTCGATTATGTCAAGCAGGAAGCTTTCATTTACAGCAAGGACGGCACCGCCATCACGAAGAGGTCTTTGCCCATTGAGAAAGAAGAACCCCTGAAACGGGAGCTCTCCCATTTCATTGAATGCGTGCGCGACAACAAAGCCCCGCTTGTCTCCGGCATCGAAGGCCGCGAGGCCCTCAAGACAGCCCTGGCCATCCAAAAGATCATATGGACCGAGCACCTGAAAAAATACTGATCGTGACGGGTGAAGAGTCCGGCGACATGCGTGCCGCCGCCCTCGTGCGCGAGATCCTTGCGCTGCGACCCGGCACGCGCTTCATCGGCATTGCCGGCGAACGTTGCCGGAAGGAAGGCGTTGAAACCTTCACCGACATCACGGAACTAGCGGTCATCGGCTTCACGGAAGTCCTGCGCAACATCATCCGCATCAAGCGTGTTTTTGACCAGACCCTGGAACACGCCCGGCGCGAACGCCCCAGCCTGGCCATCCTCGTCGATTACCCGGGATTCAACCTGCGCCTGGCCTCTGAGCTGAAGAAACTCGGCATCAAGGTGATCTATTACATCAGCCCGCAAGTATGGGCCTGGAAAGAATCACGGGTGGCGCTCATCAAGAAGACCGTGGACCGGATGATGGTCCTGTTCCCCTTTGAAAAAGACCTTTACGCCCGCCACGGCTTCACGGCCGACCTGGTCGGGCATCCTCTCGTCGATGAAGTGAAGCCTTCGATCTCCCGCGACGCCTTCCTCAAGCAACTGGGGCTGGATGGCACAAGGCCTGTTATAGGGCTTTTGCCCGGCTCACGCCGTAAAGAAATCTCCCGCCACGTTCCTGTCATGCTCGAAGCGGCACGGCTTATCCGGAAAGAACGTCCGGGCACTCAGATACTCCTTCTCAAGACAAAGAACATTGACCGGGACGTTTTTCTTCCCGATGGCAGCAATTCTCCCGGGGGACCCACCATCAGTGAAGATTATTACAATGCCCTCAACGCCTGCGACGCGGCCATTGTCTGCTCAGGCACGGCCACCCTCGAGACAGGACTCCTGGGAAAACCCATGGTCGTCATTTACAAAACCTCATGGCTGACATGGCTCATCGCCAGGATCGTTATCAAGATCCCGCATATCGCGCTGATCAATATCGTGGCAGGGAAAAAGATCGTGGAAGAACTGCTGCAGGCAAACGCGTCCGCTCAGAACATCGCCAAAAAATTGCTTGATACACTCGAGCCCTCACGTAACGCCGCCATCCGCCAGGACCTGGCCAAGGCCAGCGGCCTGCTCGGCGCTCCGGGAGCAAGCCAGCGCGCGGCCCGTGTCGTTAACGCGGAATTATAAGAACTGCCCCTTCACCATATCCCAGAACGTCATCGGCGTAAAACGGCCGATGTATTGCGAAGCCCCCGCCTCTATGCAATCATTCTTCGCCTGGCGCAATTCCTCAATGCCCTGGATGCTGCCGATATCCTCAGGAGCGAACTGGGTAAAGACAAGGATCTGCGTACCGCTCAAGCGGGTGAAACAACGCAGCGCACGGATAATATCGCGGCTGGGAACATCCCCCTTGAGAAGGACGTCCACAAGGACAACCTTCGGCGTCAGGATAAGGCAGTTGGAGATGAATTCAATGGGGTCAAGGCCGGAACCAACAACACAGCCATGCTCCTGAAGGATATTCGTCATATCCCGGGTGACGGGCGCGTTCACGCCGAGCACAAGGGTCTGCTTATTTTTTTGGTCAAGGTCAGCGCAGGTAAAGATATACTCCACTTTGTTGATCAGCTTTTCCGAATCAAGCGGCTTGGGCACAAAATGCTCAATGCCCAATGCCTGGAAGGATTCGCGAAAGATACGGTTGTCCGTGATGATCACGATCGGGATACCGGCGAGCCGCGGCACTTTCTTGATCTCCTTGTAAAGGTCCACGCCGTCCATCACGGGCATGATAACGTCGATCACAAGAAGGTCCATCATGGTTTTCTGAATGATATCCCAGGCTTCTTTACCGTTGCGCGCCACAAAAACCTCGTAACCTCGCTCCTCGATCTTCTGCTTGACCAGGGCCACGACCGTTGGTTCGTCATCCGCGATCAATATCTTTTTCGCCATAATATTCTCCTGTGATTACCCACCGTTCTGTCAAAAGTTTTAGCTTTTGATTTTCTTATCTTCTGTCTTTTCAGACAGTTCTGATTATTACGCTTGTCTCCCCCCAAAGAAACGTTTATTCTGTTCCTCAAGGAGGCGAAAAATCATGAACCAAATTTCTCG
>CAIUQE010000042.1 GCA_903901225.1 Candidatus Omnitrophota bacterium | reverse complement strand
TTGCCGACGGTCTTTGGCAAATGAAGTTCAGTTTTTATATCCTTGGTTCCGTAGATCTGAGAAAGAACAAGATTATTCGCAACTAAAAAAGTGTAAAGGATGTACCCAGTCTAAAACGTAAAGGATGTATCAGTTGCACACCCCTCCCCGACCCTCCCCACAGAGGGGGAGGGCTTTAATCCTCTCAGCTCGCTAAAGATTTACTCAACATGTATGCTTAACCCAACTCGAATTTTCTTAACTCGTCATCCACAAAGGGGCGGGCGGGGTCAAGGATCTCTCCCACGAGAATATCCAAAGCGCGCAGGAAGGGTTGAAAATACGCCGCCGCGTCCTCGGGGGCGCAGGCCTGTTCCAGGAGCAGGGTAATATCCGTGTCCCTGAGGCTGTAGAGCCCGGCATTCACATGTTTTCCAGGGAATGCCCGCGCGACGAAGTACATGTAAAGAGGCAACTGGAAAGAACGGATGCTGTCAAAGATCTCCCGGCGGTCAGGCGCGTCCGACAGTAAAAGCGAGCGCTTCGGCAGCTTGTCCGCCCCCCCGGTCTTGTAATCCAGGACAAGGAGACGGCCATGAACGTCTTCCTCGACTTTATCAATCCGGACCTTGAACTTAACAGCTCCGGCGGACAACGGGACGGCCCCGTTAAGGTCCTGCTCCAGCCCAACGACCCGCGCGATAGAAGGGATGCGTTCCCGCTCATGGGCCAAAAACGCGCGCAACTTGTGCTCCATCACACCGCGCACCAGGAAAGCGTCAGAACGCATGCGCTGAAGGAATACATCGCCGAAACGGCGTTCAAAAACCGCCCAGAACCTTTTTTCAAACGCCTCGTCCATCGCCGGGCCCTTCCCTTCCCAGGGCTTATACAGTTCCTCCAAAAACCCGTGCATGAACGTCCCCACGAGGACGGCGTCTGGCTCGTCCAAAAGATCCTCTTCCCCGCGCAGCCCCAGGACATAGGTCGTGTAGAACGCGTAGGGATTGGCCATGTAGGCGTTGATGCTGGTGGCGGAGAACGTGAAATCTTTCAGGAAAGCCATCATGGCCGGGGTCTTGTCCGCGCGCCGGACCTGCGGCACGACGCGGACCGCGAAAGCGCCGCGCTGGGTGGGATACGGTTCAAGCCGACCTTTGGCCTGCTGGACCTGCCACACCAGCTCCTCGACGAAACGGCCCGGCTCCTTCTCCTTGTTCTTCTGGTACACAAGATGGACACTGGCGGCCGAGGAGATCACGCGCATGAACTGGTAACGCTGGATCTCCTCCTCAAGCTCGAGGCGGTCCAGGTTGAGCTGGACCATCACCTCGCGCGGGATCAGCGACGCGCGCACATTGATGTCCGGCAGGACCCCTTCATTCACATCCATCACGATGACGTGCTTGAAATCAAGCGACCGCGTTTCCTCAAGGCCCAGCACCTGCAGCCCCTTGAGCGGGGTGCCGGAAAAATGGACCATCTGGGAGCCCGCGCGGCCTTCAAAGACGCGGAAAGCCTCATCGACGGTGAACGCTTCCCCGTCCCAGGACGGTGTGGCGAATTCATCGCAAATATCACGCATCCGGGCAAGGATGTTGACATTGAGCGGATAATCGTTCATGGGGCTTTTTTCGGCCAGGGCATCCAGAAGCGCGCGCATCTGCCGGGCGAAATCAGGAAGCCCGGCGACCCCATCCCAGGATGAAAAAAACAAGGCATGCGCCGCCGCGAGCGCCCCCTGTGCCGCCGCGACAACATGCGGCTCATTTTCGATCTCGGCCAGCGTGACGAACGCGCGGCCCGAGATGTCGCCTGCCACGCGGCCCTTGAGGACCTCCTCAATGGCATGGGCGGCGGCCGCCATGGGCGCCGGATCGCCGTCCCAGGCCAGGCCTTTCACGAAAGGATGCTGGATAAGGGCCAGGTAATCCTTGGCATAAAAACGTTCGCCCCGGCGGGACGACAGGACCCTGAAAAGCGCCTCGAGCAAAAGAAAAAGGCTGCTGCGGCGCAACGGATACCCCATGGAAACATTGAGCTCACCGGCGTCATCGGGCAGGGTCGAAAGAAAAGGCACCAGCGCCGCCGGGTCCGGCAGGACCACAACGGTCCGCCCCTTGTCATTGATCCCGGCGAGAATATCGCGCACGGTCGCGGCTTCGGCGTGAATATCGGCAGTCGAATAAACTTTCAGGTCAAAGCGGACCGGCACGGGGACCGGCCCCTCCTTGAGCTCACAGCCGAACCGGCGCGCGATGCGCTCAAGGACGGGCCATTTCCGCTGGTCGCCCTGGAAGATCAAGGTGGCCTTACCGCGGGCATGAAGGTCCTTCACCACGGCCTCTTCGGTCGTGTGGAAATAAAAGAAATTGGCAAAAATGATCTCGTCATACGCGCCGGCATCCCACGCGGCCACATGGCGGCTCGCGCGCAGGTACTGCAAGCCCCGCGACGCCGTTTTATTCTCCTGAAGGCGGGCGTGGAACGCCCGGCGCAAGCGCAGGACCTCACCAAGCAGATGGTTGATGCCAGCCGGCACCTCGTAACCGATGCGGGCGCTCTGCTGAACATTCTCGACGACCTCATCGGGCACGTCCTCAATGTCCAGCTGGCCGATCAAGTCAAGGATGTCGGCGGCCCACGGCTGGAACTTCGCGAATGTCGCGCGGCCTTCAAGAAGGGCCGGGGCCATCGTACGCGCGAGCCGGTAGATCTCGAAGCACGCTTCAAGGTCGTTCACCGGCGCCAGCGCCCCGTCCGAATTGGCGACCTTGTCCATAAACTCATTGATCGTGAAAAATTCAGGAGGAATGAACGCGCGGCCCGTGCGCCGGGCCAATTCGCTCCTGAGAAAAAGGGCGGGACGCCGCCCGCCGAAAACAACCGCCAGCCGGCCCAGCTCGCGCCCGCGGGAAAGGTATTCCCGCTCGATGATATCCCCCAGTTCGTGAATGAAGGGACGCGTGAGATCAACGGTGAATATGCGGCTCACGGCAGCACCTCCATGACGCCAGGCTCCTCGAGAAACACCAAAAACCCGCTGACCTTGCGCCCGGGCCAGACCTCGCGGACAAGGCGGAGATATTCACGCACCTGCTCCTGACCGGACGGGATCGCGGCACGGGTCAGTTTGAAATCAAGTGCCACAACTTCCCGCGGGGTAATGATCATCCGGTCAACGCGCCGGATGCGCCCCGCGCTGTCCACCAGCTCCTGCTCGCACAGGACCTCTCCCGCGCCGGGCAGAAAAAACCTGCGGATCTCCGGCAGGTCCAGCGCCCGCCGTAGGGCCGGTTCATCCGTTAACTTTTCATTTTCCTCACCGGGCGCCAGGGCGCGGATGCCGGAAAGGATAGTGTGCCACGCCACGCCGCGGCGCGCGGCAAGCTCGTCCTTGGGCATGAATTCATCGTGAAGGAACGTCGCCCAGTCACGGCAGGCCAGCGGAGCGAGTTCTTTCAGCCCGCCTTCATCCGGCGCGGGGCCCTGCGGGTATTTTGCCGCGGGCGTTCCAACGGCATAACATGACGCCGGGACAAGATCGAGCGCCAGGTTATGGGCGTTCTTCACGCTCGGAGGGATAAAACCGTAGATCTCGCACGAAGCCCGCGTCAAGGCGACATAAAGGTTATTGAGGTCGGCGAAGAACACGGCCATGTCCTCGTCGTGATCAAAGGCCGCCGCCTCCGGCGAATATGGGATATGGGCCGAGGTGAAATGAAAAAGTCTTAAACCCTCGTCCTGGACGCGCAATGTGTACGCGAGGGCCTTCTTCGCTGACGATCCACCCTTGAGGCCGAGGGAAAGGAACGGCAGGATAACAACGGGGAACTCCAGCCCTTTCGCCTTGTGGACCGTCGTCACCTTGACAGCGTCGACTCCTTCGCGCATGTGCACGAAAAGATCTTCACCCTCAAGTTCATCGTAATGCGCGAGGAACGCCGCCAGCCCCGGAAAGTCCTCCTCTTTCTCCTGCACCAGCCCCAGGAAGCGCATCAAAAACGCCTGCGCGTCGGGAAACCGCGTGAGGACTCCGCTGCGGCGGTAAAAGCTCACGGTCAATTCGTACAAAGGATAGATCCCGGCGTCCCTGAAGAACGGCTCAATGAGCGAACTCCATATGCCGGGAAAAGCATCCCGGAAAGCGGCATAAAGCCGCCGCTGTTTCTGGGCGCGCCACGCCAGCACAAAATCCTGCGCCCCGGCACGGTCAAAACCCGACGCGGCCGTAAAAATATCACCGAGCAGGAATCCCGCGAACGCCGCGTCATCCTCCGGCGACGCCAAAAATCGCAGGAACGCGACAACCTCCCCGACCAGAAGGTGCTCCCTGATGTCAAGCGTCCTCTCCGAGGAAACGGGGATCCCTTTTTCCAGGAGCCAGCGCGTCACCTCCTGCACGTCGTCGTTGCTGCGGACCAGGAGCGCTATATCGGCCCAGCGAAAACGCGTGCCAAGTTCATCCAACACCTGCAACACCCGGGCGCGCGCGTCGGCGCGATGGTCGTCTTTCTTGCCACCCCGCAAAATTTCAACGCGCACATACCCCTGGGGTTCCGTCCGTACGGCGGTCTGCTCTGCCCCGGCGTAAACTCGGCGCAATTCATCAATATCGGACACCACGGCCGGCACGCGCCGCTCTCCCTTGGCATCAACGACACTGACGAGGCGCTCCAGGTTCTCCATGGAAAATACCTTGTTGTTGAACGCCACGATGGCCGGGTGGCTGCGGAAATTCCGTTCGAGGTGCTCGCGGCGGCAATGGTAGCCGGGATCCGCGTATTGCGCTGCCAGCGCGTCGAACAGGCGCGTGTCCCCGCCGCGAAAGGTGTAGATCGCCTGCTTCTTGTCGCCCACGTAAAACAGCGAACCCCCGTTGGCAATGGCATCCTCGGGCAAGGCGCGCAGGTTCTCCCACTGCAGGACGCTCGTATCCTGGAACTCGTCGAAAAGATAATGCTCGAAACGGGTGGACAGCCGGTAATACAATTCATCGATCCCCAGCCCCCGGGCATAGACCTCGCGAGCCTTCGCGTTGAGCTGGCTCAGGTAAATCACGTCATCATGGACGCACGCGGCATCAAATTTTTCACGGACCATCTCGAACAATTCAATGTAGGGATCGTAAAGATGCTCCACCTCAAGCCGGGCGGCGCGCGACAAGGCGCGGGAGATGCCCTCCCAGCGGTCAGCCTGCGCCGGGGTAACGAGCGTCCCCTTCTTCACCCGCAGCGCTTTGCCGGGCTGGAACGACGCCGACAGGCCCTTGAACCTGAACGCGCCGCGCTCATGTTCCAGGAATTGCGCCACGGCTGCGCTCACCTGAGCGTGCAACCCCTCGGGCAAATCAGCAGCGAAGTCCCGAATACACGCGATCGCCTCCCGCTTGGCCTTCATAAGGTCCCCGGGTGTCATCCCGCCGCGGACAAACCCCCGCGCGTGGATATCGTATTCACGAAAAAGTTCCTGCACCGTGTCGAGCACGATCTGACCTGGCATCCAGCCGGAGCGCGACTCCACGAACAGCATGCTGGTCAGGAAATCGTCGAACGCGCGCTTCACGCGCCCGTCGACGGCCGCCTCTTCGATCAAGGCATCAAGCGCCAGGGCCATGGCCGGGCGGGCATCGGTGCGGATACGGAAATTCGCGGTCAATCCCGCCTGGAAGGCGGCGCCGACAAGAAGGGAATTGATGAATTTGTCGATGGTCTGGACCTGGAAATGATTGTAGTGGCGCAGGATCACGTCCATGATCCGGCCGGCGAGTTCTTTCGCCTCCGTGGACGTCATCGCGATGGGGTCCAGGATGTCGCGGCAGGTGCCCTCGGCCATCACGCCCAGGGCCAATTCCTTGAGGAAACGCAGGATCCGCGCTTTCATCTCGAACGCGGCTTTGTTGGTAAAGGTGATGGCCAGAATGGCGTCAATGGGAGGCGTGGGGCGCAGGCGCGTCAGATGCAGGATGAGGCGGACATACCGCCGGGCCAACGCGTAGGTCTTCCCCGATCCGGCGGAAGCTTCGACCACCAGGATCTCCGGTGAAGGGAAACTGTCATGACGCAAGGCGTTCATCCCGGGTTATTTCCGGCTCAGGAAAAGCTCGTCTTCAAGGACCTCGCGGACAGAGGCGATCGCGGCCTCAAACGTACCCTGGCCTGCCTTGGCGCCCCAGGCCCTGTTATCGGGGGCAAAATCATCCAGCTTCCCGGCAAGCTTCTCACGCTCGACCTGGGTCAGCGCGAGCACGTGACAATCCTCATTCGCGCAATCTTTGGCGCTCAACAGGACTTTTTTGAACATCACAACCGCGTCCAGAACGGCCATTCCCGCGCCCTTGCGATCTTGCGCGAGCCGTTCCAGCTGGTCCTTAAAACCTGCCTCATCAAGCTCTTTGGGCCGACCGGTCTTTTTGAATTGCAGGTACGCCTGCCAGAGGCGACGCTCCTTGGAACTTAACTGGATGTTCTGTTCATACGCAACCGCGGTATCGTAGGCGACCTTGCGGATAAGCATGTTCCTGGCCGTGGCGTACTTGAGAAGATAATTCTTCGCCACCCTCAATTCGGTGTTATCCAGCGTCCTGTCATCGATCATGGTCTGGACAACCTTCACGTCGACGGCAAACTTGTCCGCCACCGGTTTTTCCGCCGCCAAACGGCGGGTCAAACGGCCATAATAATCGAGGCTGGCGATATAACTCTTCGCGAAAGTGTATTTGTCGATATCCGGATTATACTGCTGGAAGGATGTCGCGTTCGGGTCACCGGTGGGCGCGGCAAAAGCAGGAAAAGAGGAAACAAAAAGGAACAGGAGAACAAGACCGCGCATAAAACACCCTTTCAAAAACCTTAATGCCCCAGGGTCTTCTCCAGCATGGCCAGGAGTTCCTGCGGCTGGGCTGTCTTGTGAAGATACTCAATGCCCATCACGTTCAAAAGGCGAGGATCAACTTCTTTGCCACGGGAGGTCAAAAGGATGATCGGGATGGTTTTTAAGGCCGCGTCCTGCTTGATATTGCGGCACACTTCGTACCCGTTGAAATGCGGCATCATGATGTCGAGGACAATAAGGTCCGGTTTATCCGCGCGGACGCGCAGCATGGCATCGATCCCGTCCTTGGCGACAGTCACCTGGTAACCATCGCGGGAGAGCGTCTCGCCCAGAAGTTTTTGCACCACCGGATCATCGTCAACCACCAGTATTTTTTTCATCGAAAACCCCCAATAGTTGTTTTCAAGCTATGTAATATATAGCTTTATATCAATGTTCTGTCAACCATGAGGTGCGGGAAATGCGAGAATCTCACGTGGCGTGGCGTGATCATTAAAGAGTCCTTTGTCTTATCCTGCCTTCTTCAATGATCGTAAAATGCTTAAGTAAAGGAATGTTTTCCTGTTTCAAAATCCTAAGCAGGATCAGGGCGAGGGCTTCTGATGTTGCCGGCGAAAACCGGAAATATACCAGACCCTCCGGGATTGATTTGGGATACTTGAAGATCAATTCTCCATAATCACGATCAAATGTAAGGATAATACTTCTATCCTTAACAGCCATTTTTAAAACATCAATATCTTTCATACCGGCATGTTCTTCTGAAATGCTCACAACATGATGGCCCGCCCGTCTCAATATATGCACGCTGTCCAAAGGGATGTTCTCATTAGCCAGGAATTTCACACATCACCTTTTAGAAATGGCAAAAAGGGACTCTTCACGCATACATTCAGCGGCAAAAGCGAACACAGCCTGGAGGCTATCTGACGTCAATTTGGGATAATTCTTCAGGACCTGTTTTTCATCCCAGCCCTTTGCCAGCAGGCTTAATAAAAATTCGACAGACAACCTTGTGCCTTTAACGACGGGCTTGCCGACCAGAACAGACGGGTCGGAATGAATATATTGTCTCCAATTGATATCCATCAGCATCTCCTTTGAATTTTTCTGCTAAAAGTTTATCACATTCCGGAAATTATCGTGCCATTTTTATGTCTTAAAAGTGACAGCCTCACGTGGGGGGGGTCACACCTGCCTGCCGGCAGTCAGGGACCAGCCCCTACGTTCACGGCAAGCCCAAGGTCCCTTGCTTTTTGCGCATCCGCCCGGCCTTTTTGATCTTCATGGCGGGCAAAATATATCCTGGCCCTGTTGGCATAGGCCGCGGCCAGGCGGGGATCCTGGCGCAGGGCCGTGTCATAATCCGCGAGCGCCGGGTCCAGCTTACCCTTAAGATGGTACGTCGTGCCGCGGTTAAAAATAGCGGTCGTGTAATAACGGTTGATCTTCACGGCCATGCTAAAATCACGGATCGCGGCGTCCAGATCTCCGATAGCCCTGTCCGCCACCCCGCGGCTGTTCCATATCCCGGCATACAAAGGGTTCAGCCTTATGCCTTCGTCATAGTCGGCCAAAGCGGCGCGAATATCCCCCCGGCTCTGGAAGATCATGCCTCTGTTGTTGAACACGATCGGGTCATCCATGCCCAGTTCTATGGCCTTGTTGTAATCCTGGAACGCGGGATCAATATCCCCCCGCATATGGCTGGCCGCCCCGCGATTCAGATAAGCCCTGGCCAGGCGTGGCGCCTTATGGATGACATCATCCCACAGGGTGTATTCGCTGCGCCAGACCTTGTTGCGCTGGTACGTCAACAGCGAATACCCGCCGACCAGCACGGCCAGCGCGATGAGCGCCCATTGTTGATGACGGCCTTTAAAAATATAAAAAATACCAGCGGCGAGGAAGAAGCTGAACCCGGCCATGGGCAAATAAAGCCGGTGCTCAAAGATCACGTCCTTGATCGGCACAACGCTCGATTCAGGCAACAGCGCGATCAGGAACCAGGCTATCCCGAAGGAAAGGAGCCTGAAATTACGCCAGAACCTGACAGCCGCGCCAACGAGCAGGAGCAACAGGCCCAGGCCCAGCACAACAGGTGTTTCCCAGAGCGTGCGCGCGCCGGGATAATCGTAGGCCAAATTCAGGTGAACGGGAAAAACAAGCAGCCGCAAGTAGGTCGCCAGAACCTTGAGCTGTGTGAGGCAATACTGCCCCGTCGATATCCCCGCCGGGCCATCGGTCGCCTTGCGCAATTCGAGAAAATTGACCGAATGCGTGGCCTGCATCACCGCGGCCATGAACACGATCACCAAAAAGAACGATGCCGCCCGCAACCACCCGCGCCGGCCATCGCCTTTCAAAAAACAAAACTCGTAAAAACACACCATGAACGGCAGGCTGATCGCCAGCTCCTTGCTGAAAGCCGCCAGCACCGCCATCACCAGTGCCGCCGCGTAAAAGACCGTCCCTGCCCCATTACCCGCCGGACGCGCCTGCCGCGCCTTGACGTAGAAACACATCGCCGCCGTATAAAAAAGCCCGACCCATAACACGCCCCGCTGGATAAGATAATTGACAGACTGTGTCTGCAACGGATGCAGGAGAAATATCGCGCCCGCAAAGATCCCGACCGCCACGGCCCGGCCTGACAATTCCTCCTGGCGCAAGGCCGGTGTCCGCAGGGTGAGAATGGCCAGCCACCCCACGAACAAAGCTGTCGCGCCATGGATCAAAAGGTTCATCAGGTGATACCCGAAGACGGCAAGCCCGCCCCAGTGATAATTCCAGGCCAGCGAGTAGAACGTGATGAAGCGCATCGGCCAGAAATCCCAGATGAGCCGCACGTTGCTGATATCCCGTAAAGCAAAATTGTCGACGATGGCGTAGCTGTCGTCAAAGTGGAAGGAATTCGCGAAGGTATTGGAAAAGGCAAGGATGCCCAGGCATCCCACGGCCGCCACAGCCACGAAATTCCGGGCGCGCGCGGGGTTCATGCGCAGTGGCCCATGGCGTCTTTGATGCGCTGGCGGACCTTATCGTCGAGCTTCTCATCGACCGAAGCAGGGGTATTGGCAAGGACCTCTTCATGGCGGGCAAAAATGGCGCACAGGGCCTTGATCTGACGCCCGTAGAACGTGCACGTCTTGCACATCAGAAGATGCGCGCGCATGGAGAACCATTCGCGCAGGCTGAGCCGGCGTTCAAAAGAAATGGACACCAGCCGGGCCGCCTGTTTGCAGGAGGTGACCAGAGGCGCGCGCGTCGGCTCTTCCCAATTGGCAGTCGTTGTCATTTCTTTTCCCCGAACCAGTTCTTTTCAAGGCACGCCCGCAACTGCAAACGCGCTCTGTGCAACATGACCCACAGGTTCGTCGGGGATATGCCCAGCTCCTTACAGATCAACGGCGTTTCCATGGCGTCAAGTTCACGCATGGCGAACGCCGCGGAAGTTGTTTTGGGAAGCTTTTCCATGCAGCCGCGCAGGATCGTCCAGAATTCCTTCGCGTTGAGGACCGCCTGCGGGTCAGGCATCCAGTCCCGCGGATACTGGCGGGGATTACCCACCGCGTCGTAAAACTGGTCCACGGTCTGTTCTTCGACGGTTTGAAGGTCCGTGACGGGCCGCTCGCGAAAATCCTTGCGGTAATGGTCAATGATCTTGTGCTTGAGTATCCCCACCATCCAGGTACGCTCGCTGGAACGACCGCCGAACGACCCGCGGCCCTTGAGCGCGGCGAGCAACGTTTCCTGGACAAGATTTTCAGCCAGTTCCCGGTCGCGCAGGCGCATCATGGCGTAACGGAAAAGATAATCGCCATGCTGGTCCACCCACGTATCCGCCGGAGAAAGTCGCAACGGGTAATTATTATCGGGCGCGGGGACGCTCATCGTTCTTCCTTGATCTGCTTCCTGCGGAGCATGGCCTGCTGTCCCCAGAAATCCTCATCGCCATAGGTCGTTATGATACGGTCATACAAGGCAACAGCTTCCTTGTCCTCACCGAGCATCTGATGGCAATGCGCCAGATAGTACAACGCCGCTTTCAACACCAGGCTTTGGGGGTAGGTGCCAATATACACATGCCACAACTCCCTGGCCTTCGCGTACTGCGCTTTTTGATAGGCATCAAACGCCTTGTCGTACAGCACGGACGCCGAGGCATAACGCGGCGCTTCATCCTCCTGCGCGGGAAGCAGCGCGCAGCCGCTCACCGCGGCCACAAGCACAGCGCAACAACAGGCCACGACTCGCTTCATTTCTTCTCAAGCCCGATCGAAACAGCAACGTCCACATCATTGCCAATGAGCAAGCCGCCGTTATCGAGCGTCTTGTTCCAGTTGACCCCGTAATCCTGGCGGTTCAATGAGAACTTCGCCTCAAGCCCGAGCGCCGTGCCACCGCTCATCGGGTTCTTCACCGGGCCGAGGACCGTGACCTGGTACGTCACTTCTTTCGTCACGTTCTTGACCGTAAGGTCAGCCGTCACATCATAAACATTCGCCTCTTTCAGCGCGATCTTTTTGGTCTTGAAGGTGATCAGAGGATACGTCGCGGCGTCAAAGAAATCCGCGCTGCGCAAATGCTCGTCGCGCTTGTCATTGCGGGTGTTGATGCTCGCCACCTTGATCGTAAAGTCCAGCTTTGAGCCCGGCAGGTCTTTGGGGTCGAACTGGATATCCCCGCCGACATCATCGAATTCGCCGATGACCTTCGAGACCATCATGTGCATGATCGAGAACCCGACGGATGAATGGGCTTTGTCCACAGCATACGTTTCTGCCGCGCCAGCCATGGAAGCCGACAAGGCCATAAGAACCGCAACCACAATACCTGTTAACATTTTCCTCATAACTACCTCCTGGTTATAACAACCGTTCTGTCAAAAGTTTTAGCTTTTGATTTTCTTATCTTCTGTCTTTTCAGACAGTTCTGATTATTACGCTTGTCTCCCCCCAAAGAAACGTTTATTCTGTTCCTCAAGGAGGCGAAAAATCATGAACCAAATTTCTCG
>CAIUQE010000041.1 GCA_903901225.1 Candidatus Omnitrophota bacterium | reverse complement strand
CCGTTATAGTGTTAGATTTACGCTGACGTAGCTCAGTTGGCGCAGGCCTTCATCAGAAGGCCGGAGTCCCGCGCAGCGGGATAGAGCAAGCGCATCGCAGGCCGTTATAGTGTTAGATTTACGCTGACGTAGCTCAGTTGGTAGAGCAGCGCATTCGTAATGCGCAGGTCGGTGGTTCGACCCCACTCGTCAGCTTGAATTTCTTCCACATCAAAGTAAAAAGCCAAGATGGCTAACCCGAATGGGAAGCCGTCTTGGCTTTTTACTTTGATCCTTTTGTTATAAGAGAAGAAATTCAAGCCCTGGCAAGGATCCTTGCCAGGGCCCCGTGAAAGAAGAAGATGTTAAACAAGTACCTATAGTGAGCAGGAAGCCATGTTGGCTTTTTGCTTTGATCCTTTTGTTATAAGAGAAGAAATTCAAGCCCTGGCAAGGATCCTTGCCAGGGCCCCGTGAAAGAAGAACATGTTAAACAGGTTTATATAGTGCGTAGGGGGCGACCTTGCCTGCCTGGCGGCAGACAGGTGTCGCCCCGTTAATAAATTGTTATTTGTGATCAATGTTACGCGCACCGGGCGGACACTAGGTCCGCCCCTACGCTCAACGAAACCCGGTCTTTACAAAACAACCCCATCCTCTGTGATATAATCCCGCCATGAAAAAGAATTTCCTACTTATTGCCGTGTTGTGCCTCATTTCTTTTTCCCCCGTCCTCTGGGGCCAGTTCAAGGGGCTGGACGATGAGCTTTCCATTGTCAACAACGCTGACCTGCGGCATGTTGACAGCCTTCCCAAAATTTTCACATCAGGCTATTTCAACGGGCATGATTATTACCGCCCTTTGGTGATGGCCAGCTATCTCGTGGAATACCAGCTGTTCGGGCTTAACCCGTTTTTTTACAACCTTGACGGCCTACTGCTGCATCTTTTCAACGCATGGATGGTATTCCTCGTCGTTGGGCTACTACTTGATGACCGGCGCAAGGCCTGGTGGGTGGCGCTGTTGTTCGCGGTCCATCCTCTGCATTGGGAAGCCGTGGGGAATATTTCAGGGCGCGCCATCCTCCTGTGCGCCGCGTTCACCCTGTCGGCGGCGTGGTTTTTCCTTCGCTACCTCAAAGAAGCAAGGCCGTCGCTGGCGGGACTGTCGCTGGCGTGTTTTACGCTGGCACTGCTGTCCAAGGAATCCGCGGCCGTGCTCATCGTGGTCCTGGGACTTTATATAACTCTCACACGGCAGAACCGATGGCTGGCCCTTGTGCCTTTTGTTGCCGTCGCGGCGCTAAATTTCTGGTGGCGGCTGCATTTGGGGCTTTCGCAATTTTTCCCGTGGGCGAACGCGGCCTGGGCTTTGCTCGGGTTTACGACGTTTCTCAAGGGCATTTTTACCTATCTGAGGCTTATTGTTCTTCCTTACGGGCTGTATTTCGACAGGTCCGCGCCGTTGCTGATGTCATTCTTCTCCGGCGGGTTTTTGTTAACATGGGCCGTGTATATCGGAACAGGGACGGGCGCGTGGCTTCTGCGCCGGAAGATACCTGTTATGGTCTTGTTTTGCGTCGGGTGGTTTTTCATCGAGCTTTTGCCCGTGGCGCAGATCGTCACGTCGCTGGGGGTCCATGCCGGGCAGATCTCATTGGCTGAGCACTTCCTTTATATCCCGCTCATTCCGGCGCTCATCGTTGTGGTGATAGCCGCTGACAAGATCTTTGAGAAGATCGAAGCGCGAGGTGCCTTGAGCCGTCAGGCCGTCCGGTTGTTGGCGGCGGGGCTAGTCATTTTTCTGGTCATGGCCAGCCTGCAGCAGTCGCTTTACGCATCGAACGAGGCGGCGATGCTCAAGCGATCTCTCGCGGCCAATCCGGACAACGCGCGCCTGCAGGCGCTGATGGGCAGGCTTTACGTGCAGAAGAAGGATTTTGCCGCGGCGGAAGGATCGTTCCGCAAGGCTGTCACGCTCGCGCCGGGGGAGGCGCGATACCGTGTTTCTCTTGGAAGGTCGATTGCCGACCAGGGTCGTTACGCCCAGGCGCTGGTGGAATACAACCGTATCCCGGATCCCGGCCCTTGGAAAGCCATGCTTGAGGCGAATATTCGTGCCGCCCGCCAGTTGCTCGACAAGAAATAAATATCGCAGGACTGACTTTGGGGTCGGGATGTTATAATCAAAACTATGAGTTTCCGCAAAAGTTTTCAAAACCGAAGTTTTTTTTGTTTCTGGCTGGCGCAGCTGGTATCGCAATTCGGCGATCGCATCAACCAGATGGCGCTCGTTGGCCTTGTGGCGGGGCGGCAGTTCGGCCACGCCTCGACCATGGAGCTGGCGAAGCTGCTGGCCTTCACCATCATCCCCGTGTTCATTGTGGGCCCTATTGCCGGCGTTTACGTCGACCGCTGGGACCGGAAAATGACGCTCTTCGCGTGCGACCTGATCCGCGGTTTCCTTATCCTGACCATCCCTTTCATCTTCATCGCCCGGCATTCCATGATCCCGATCTACATCATTGTTTTCCTGGCGTTCTGCCTGAGCCGGTTCTACGTGCCGGCCAAGATGTCCATCATTCCCGAGATCGTGCCCGAGGACCAGCTGCACGTGGCCAATTCGCTCGCGACCGTCACGGGGATGATCGCTTTCGTGCTGGGGGCGTTGATGGGCGGGCTGATCGTTGAATACGTCGGGGCCAGCGGCGGCTTCATGTGCGACGGCATCACGTTCTTCATTTCCGCGCTTCTGGTGTCGTTCATTTCGCGCGAGCGGCTGAAGATGGATGTCAACGCCGGTGAGATCGTGGCCACGGGCAAGGCCATGGTCAAGGCCTACGGCAATGTCCTGCATGAGATCCGCGACGGTGTCCTCTATATCCTGGCCAACCGCGATATACGTTACATCATCAACTTGATGATGCTCCTGTTCATGGCCGTGGGCGCCATTTACGTCGTCATCATTGTCTTCATCCAGGAATCTTTCGGCAGCGTGACCAAGCACCTGGGGTTCCTTGCCGTGGGGTTGGGGGTCGGGCTGTTCCTGGGGAGCCTGGCGTATGGCCGCTGGGGCAAGAAAAACAACCAGGTCGAGACCATTTTCCTGTGCCTGATCGCGGGCGGGGCGACCATCACCGCGTTCGCGTTCGGCGTCCACGCGCTGCATAACATTTGGGTCGCGCAGGCGCTGGCGATCGTCCTGGGTATTGTGGTCGGGCCGATCGTGATAGCCGCCAACACCGTCGTGCACAAGGTGGCCACGACCGAAATGCAGGGCAAGGTCTTCAGCGCCATGGAATTCGTGATCCATTTCGCGTTCCTGGTGACCATGCTCATCAGTTCCAAATTGTCCGAATATATGCCGCACGCGTGGATCCTCATGGCGGTGGGCCTTGTGTTCTGCGGCGTGGGGATGTGGGGCACGTGGCGTTACCGGCAAAAGGATTTTTTACTGAATAAAGGCGGGATATGAATTTTGCGGTACTCGCTTCCGGCAACGGGAGCAACCTCCAGGCGATCATTGACGCGAAAAAGAAGGGCCGTATCTGCGGTGACCTGCGTGTTGTTTTTTCAGATAAACCCGACGCGCCGGCATTGGAGCGCGCCCGCAAGGCGGGGGTCAAGGTCGTCGTGTCGCTGCGCCCCGCGGATTATCCTTCACGGGAAGCGTTTGACACCGCGGTCGTGGATATCCTGGTGCGGGAAAAGATCGGGCTTGTCGTGCTGGCAGGGTTCATGCGCCTGCTGAGCCCTGTGTTCATCAAGGCCTTCCCTTTCAAGATCATCAATATCCATCCGGCGCTGTTGCCCGAGTTCAAGGGGGCGCATGCCGTCAGGGACGCGTTGGCCGCCGGCGTCAAGACCACCGGCGTGACCGTTCATTTCGTGGACGAAGAGGTGGACCATGGCCCCATTATCGCGCAGGTCCCGGTGAAGGTGAGGCCTAAAGACACGCAGGCAACGCTTCTCGCGCGCCTCCATCAGGCGGAACACAAGCTTTATCCGGATGTGCTGGACCGTTTGCTGCGCGGGAAGATCAGGGCGCCGGAGCGTTGACCTTTTTGTCGTCGGTGGATGTCGTGGTGATGGCCCCGAGCCCGGATGATGGGTCTTTGGGCAGTTCGAAGTGGATGGTGGTCAGCTTGCCTTGTGTTTCTTCCCAGGTCGCTTTTTCCGCGAATTTTTTAAGGTCTTCCTTCTTCAGGGCTTGTTCTTTTTTCGCCCGCAAGTCGTAGAGCACAACCCCGTCATAATCGCCAAAAGGATACAGGCGCAACGTGTTGGCCGCGGCTTTCGCCAGAATGGCGGAAGGGTCCTTCTTGTCGGAGGCGTCGCCGTCGCTGGCATCATCGTCGGACGATTCTTTTGAATTCTCCGAGAAGGCGTACTTGATCCTGGTCTTGATCTGCTGGGTCAGGAAGAACGTCCATGTCACTTCGGCGTAAGGCACGTTGACGCCTTTACGGTCGTGGACGAGGCCTTCCTTGCCGATGATCTCGTTGTATTCCCTCATGTAATATTCGTCGGGTGGGATCGCTTCGGTGATGTACTGGCGCAGGTCTTTCAGGTACATGATACTTTTCGTCGATATGCCCTTGCTGATGTCGGCGACCATGATGACGACGAAATCGGGCATCGGGTCGTTGGTGCTTGTTGTGGCGTTGAAAAAGGATTCCTGCAGCGCCTGGTAGATGAGCTGGCGTTTTTTCGTGTAGGTCTCGTTATAGCCGGTGTGGTAGCTCGTGGCTTCGCCCGCGAGGACATCGGGGACGACATCGTAGCTGAACTTGAAATACCGCTGGGAATATTCCGCGACCAGCGCCAGTAGTGACCAGGGCTGCACCTCGCGGTCGGCTTTTTCGCTGTCGCGCGACGCCTTGATATCAAAGAGGGGCTCCTCGAGCGGGGCGTAGATCCACAGGGTCCGGCCCAGGCGCCGGGTGATGACGTCGATTTTACCTTCCTTCTGGCAGAACGTGATGAGTTTCTTTTCCGCCTCGGTGGGGGTAATGGGCTTGTCCTTGAGCAGGCCGCAGCCGCCCGTCAGCAGCGCGGCGGCCAGAGCCATGGATGCCAGCGCGTAAGGTCTCATTTCAGATCAGGATCCTTGTTTGCGGCTTGAGGCCGGCCTTGTCGAAGATCGCCTGGATCTCGTCGTATTCGAGCTCGCCCTTGGCCATCAGTTCGGCGGCAAAGGTGTCGAGTATCGCGCGGTTCCTGGTCAGGATATCCGACGCGTCCTCGAGGCACGCGCGCAGGATCTCCTGGACGTCCTCGTCGAGTTTCTCTTTGGTGCGTTCGGAGATCGCGCCCGCGCCCAGTGTCTGGGTCAGCGAGGCCAGGTCGCCCAGGAGCCCCGTGCGGCCCATGCCGTAGCTCCAGACCATGGAACGCGCCATGTTCACCGCGGTGTCAAAATCACTGCCGCGCCCGCCGCCCACGCCGCTGCCGGTGGAGCCGAACTTGATGCGTTCGGCCGCGAAACTGGCGAGCGACACCTTGATGCCGGCGAGGAACCATTCCTTGTTATTGATGTAAAGTTCTTCGCGCGGGCGGGGCGCTACGAAACCGAGCGAGCCCTTGTGCGGGATGATGGTGGCCTTGATCACGTCGTTCGACGGGTGCAGGAGGTAACCGATGATGGCGTGGCCGGCCTCGTGGTAGGCCACCCATTCTTTTTCCTTGTCGCTGAGGATCGTGTTGGATTTTTCGCCGTAAAGGATGCGGTCATAGGCCTGGGAAAGGTGCTTGAAGCAGATGACGTCGCGCTTGTCGCGCAGGGCGATGAGGCCCGCCTCGCGGACCATGTTGTCGATGTCGGCGGGCGAGAACCAGAGCGTCTTGCGGGCCAGCATCTCGGGGTTCACATCGTCCGCGACGGTGACCTTTTTGAGGTAGAAATCGAAAAGTTCCTTGCGTTCCTTCAAATTCGGGCGGGTCACGTAGATCTTGCGTTCGAAACGCCCGGCGCGCAGGAGGGCCTGGTCGAGCTGGCGCTCCTCGACGTTGGTCGCGGCCAGGATGATGATGTTCTGGTCGTCGTGCTTGAGCCCGTCCATCTCGGTCAGGAACTGGTTGACGGTGTTGTTGTGTTCGGTCATCCCGCCGCCGCCGGTTTCGATGCCGCGGGGCGTGGCGAACGAATCGATCTCGTCGACAAAAATGATGCAGCCGCCCTCGACCTTGGCGAGCGAACGCGCTTCCTTGAAGAGCGAGCGCACGCGCTTGGGGCCGACCCCTACGAACATCTCGATGAATTCACTGCCCGTTACCGAAATGAAGGGATAACCCGCCTCGGTGGCCATGGCTTTGGCGATGTAGGTCTTGCCGCAGCCCGGAGGGCCCATCAGCAGGATCCCCTTGACCATTTTTCCGCCGACCGCCTTGAGGCGGCTCCTGTCCTTGAGGAGTTCCACGATCTCGCCGGCTTCCTTCTTCGCGCTTTCCATGCCGATGACATCCGACCACTTGACGTTCACGCGCGCGGAGAGGATCTTGTCGCCGCCGGTCTTTTCAATGGAATGCATGACGCGTTCGAGGGCCTTGTCCAGGTCATCGTGGTTCGCGGCGGGGCGCCCCGCGCGCATGGCGATGATCGCCGCTTCCCGCACCATGTTGTTGATGTCCGCGGGCGAGAACCATTTCATTTTCTCCGCGATGGCGGGGACGTCGATGTCGGGGGTGGAGGCGATCTTGCCCAGGTAGAATTTCAGAAGCTCCTCGCGGTCGCGCGCGGAGGGCTTGGATATCTCGATCTTGCGGTCGAAGCGGCCCGAGCGCATGATGGCGGCGTCGAGCTCTTCTTCGGGGACATTGGTGGCCGCGATGACGACGATGTTGTTCTCGGTCTGGCGCAGGCCGTCCATTTCGGTCAGGAACTGGTTGATGGTGGCGTTGTGGTCGCTCTGCGCGCCGATGTTGCCGGAAGAATCGCCCGTGCGGGGGCGCGCGAAGGAGTCGATCTCGTCGATGAAGATGATGCAGCCGCCTTCGAGCTTCGCCAGGTTGCGGGCTTCCTTGAAGAGCGTTTTCATGCGCGCGGCGCCCAGGCCGACGAACATGGCCACGAATTCGCTGCCCACGGCGGAAAGGAACGGCAGGCCCGCTTCGGTGGCGATGGCCTTGGCCAGGTAAGTCTTGCCGCAGCCCGGCCCGCCGACGAGCAACGTGCCCTTGATGATGTTGCCGCCGATGACCTTCAGGAGCTTGCGGTCCTTGAGGAACTGCACGATCTCCCAGGCCTCTTTCTTGGCCTGTTCCATGCCGATGACCTCGTCCCATTTGACGTTGGCCTTGGCGTGGGTGGCCGTGTCGGAGCCGAGGAATTTGGCCATGCCCCCACCCATGAACATGAAATAATACAGCACCCCGTACATGGCCGTGAAAATGACGCCCTGCACGATGCCCATGAAAAGGTACATGCCCATCTGGGCCATCATCTGTTTGCGCGAGAAAGATTCAAGGGACGTGAAGCTGCTGAAACCGAAGACCAGCATCGTGGCGACCGTGATCACGAAGGTCGCGGCCAGGAAGATCAAAAGGAGTTTGACCCAGTTTAATTTGAACCAGGTCAGGAATTTCATCTTTGCCATAACGTAACCCTTTGGAATATATGGTTTTTAAGCGAACAATACGGTAAGGATAACACACGGCCCCCCACGCCGTCAAATGAACCTTGAGGTGCCGCAGCGCCCGATCGATCGCGCGAATAGGATTCTTGACTTTCCAACGGGCTTGTGTTACTTTGGCATAACTCATTATTACAATTTTCCGTGCTTTCAAAGGCGCGAGATATAGCGAAAGAGGTTATTATGGCCAAGATCAAGAATGTCAAAGCGAGAGAGATCATTGATTCACGCGGTAACCCCACGGTTGAAGTGGACGTTATCCTGGACAACGGCATCCTGGGCCGCGCCGCGGTCCCCTCGGGCGCTTCCACCGGCGAACGCGAAGCCATCGAGCTGCGCGACGGCGACAAGAAGCGTTACATGGGCAAGGGCGTGCTCAAGGCTGTTGCCAACGTGAACACCACTATTAGAGAGAAGATCATCGGCCAGGTGCCGGATTTCCGCGCGATCGACAAGATCACCATCGCCCTTGACGGGACGGAGAACAAGGCCAAGCTCGGCGCCAACGCGATCCTCGGCGTTTCGCTCGCGGTCGCGAAAGCCGCGGCGCTCAACGCCAATGTCCCGCTGTACCGTTATATCGGCGGCGATGACGCGAAGATCCTGCCCGTGCCGCTGATGAACATCGTCAATGGCGGCGCCCACGCGGACAACAATCTCGATATCCAGGAATTCATGATCATGCCCATCGGCGCTCCGACGTTCAAGGAGTGCATCCGCATGTCATGCGAAGTGTTCCACAATCTCAAGGCCCTGCTCAAGGCCAATGGCCTTAACACGTCCATCGGCGACGAAGGCGGGTTTGCCCCGAATTTGAAGTCCAACGAAGAGGCGCTGTCGTATATCATCCAGGCCATCGAGAAAGCCGGCTACAAGCCCGGTAAGGATGTGTTCATCGCCATGGATTGCGCCTCCTCCGAGTATTATAAGGACGGCAATTACGGCTATGACGGCAAGACGTTCTCGTCGGTCGAGATGGTCGCCGAATACGCGAAGCTCGTGAAAAAATATCCGATCGTGTCCATCGAGGACGGTCTCGACCAGAACGACTGGGCGGGCTGGAAAGAACTGACCGCGAATCTGGGCCAGAACGTCCAGCTGGTGGGCGACGACCTTTTTGTGACCAACGTGAAGTGCCTCAAGCAGGGCATTGACCAGGGTATCGCCAATTCGATCCTGATCAAGGTCAACCAGATCGGGACGCTGTCCGAGACGCTCGACACCATCGCGCTGGCCAAGAAGAACAAATATACCTCGATCATGTCGCACCGCTCGGGCGAGACGGAGGATGTCACGATCTCCCATCTTGTCGTCGCTACGAACATCGGCCAGATCAAGACGGGTTCGCTGTCGCGCACGGACCGCCTGGCGAAATATAATGAATTGTTGCGCATTGAAGAGGAGCTTGGCTCGAAGGCTGTGTACGCGGGGCCGATCTGGGGCAAGGTTTGCTAAAGCGTGATACGTAACGTCGTATTTCTTTTTGTTATGCTTGCGGCGGTTTTTGTGGTATACCTACCGTCGTACCTGCAGATGCAGGACCTGAGGCATCGCAACGAAGTGTTCCAGAAGCGCATCACTGATCTTGAAAATGAAACGAACGTCCTGACCGAAGAGCGCGAGAGGCTGATCAAAGACCCGTCGTATTTCGAAAAAGTGGCGCGCGAGCGGATGGGGCTGATCAAGGACGGCGAAGCGATCTATAAGGTAGTGCCGGCCGGTACCAAGAAAGCGGCGGTGCTGGAAGAAGTGAAGAAGCCGGTGGCGGTAACGACGAAGAAAGCAACGAAGAAGACGACGAAGAAACCGGCCCCAAAGCCGGCAGCGATAAAAGATTAAGACTTCGCGGGGTGGAGCAGCCTGGTAGCTCGTCAGGCTCATAACCTGAAGGCCGTTGGTTCAAATCCAACCCCCGCAACCATCAGAAAAACCCAGTCCCCTTTTAGGGGCTGGGTTTTTCTGTTTGTTACGATGTTATGGTCTGAACCAACGGCCGATGGACGAGCCCCTGCCTGCCGGCAGGCAGGCGAAGGGGCGAGGACATGGCCGTTCGGTTCACCCGAGGCCGAAGGCCGAGGGCTGCGAAAGCCCGTAGGGCTTGAGCAAAATCCAACCCCCGCAACCATAAAAGACCCCAGTTCTCGTCGAGGATTGGGGTTTTTTATTTGTACTATTCCGACGATGGCGGGTATATCCGGAAGATCAATAACTGCAAGGATTAGCGGCGGGTGTTGGCTATTGCGGATTCCGGCAACTTTGACCACTCATTCCGGTAAAGTTTGACCACCCATTCCGGTCAACCGTGACCACTTCGATAGCCAGTCCGGAGCCCTCTGGGCGACGATTCAAAAGAGTTTTAAAAGAACAATAAATCCCGAT
>CAIUQE010000040.1 GCA_903901225.1 Candidatus Omnitrophota bacterium | reverse complement strand
GGATTGAGAACTTCCCAGGGTGGGTGGTCACACTTGACCGGAATGACTGGTCATACCTGACCGGAAAAGGTGGTCACACCTTACCGGAATTGCTGGTCATGCCTGACCGGAAAGGGTGGTCATACTTGACCGAAATACGCAGGCTATCATGGACATGCTTATTTCTTCGCATATTTAGCCTGAGCACGGCTTGATACGGCACTTCATTCTACTTTCTAGTAGTTTTCTTTGGTTTCTTCCAATTGCCTTTGATTATTAGATTAGTGTGGCAAAATTGTGGCAAGAATTCGGTGCCGCATATTTACTATTTTTTACTCAGAAATACCATGCGCACTTTTTTGTATTCTTGTTATAATTCCCTGTATTCGTGAAGCAGTTGATTTCCCAGGTCCAATAGAGCAGGGGTTCAAATGTCTTACCATGTGTTTATCGATGATAGCGGCCAGAAGGAATACTTTTTTCCTTATTCACGGGATTTTGTTGATGCACCCCCATCTTTTAAGGATTATCCCGATCTATGGAGGAAGAATTATTTTGTTCTGTGTGGT
Source organism: Candidatus Omnitrophota bacterium (assembly GCA_903901225.1). Classification (GTDB taxonomy): domain Bacteria; phylum Omnitrophota; class Gorgyraeia; order Zapsychrales; family Fredricksoniimonadaceae; genus Fredricksoniimonas; species Fredricksoniimonas borealis. Next base: position 28,358 of record CAIUQE010000040.1, on the reverse strand, counting down.
GTTCGCATAAAAGATGATGCCTTGGGGTTGATCAATGACAAGATCAATGCGCTTAAGAAAAAGTATTTTAATACCTCAAAGGTGGAGATAAAATCGGTCTGGTTAAGGCATCCACGTCAACGGGAAATGCGATATATCAAACGTTTTGGGATATCAGCGGAAAGATTAAATGAGTTCGGGAAGGCGTTTGTTGCTTTGATTTCAGAGAATGCGAATGACATGAAGCTTTTTGCTGTGGTATTTGATAAGCGTTATTACGGAGAGCAAAAGCGCATGACGGCAGAGGGAACGCCCCTGTTAAAATCGGCACAGGTTCTGTTTGAGAAATTGGAATATTCCATCGGTGATAACATTGTTGTTTTCGATCAAATGGAAGACCATTTACGAATTGATAAGGGAGCCCATGAACGCATCTTAGGAGTTCTCGGGAAAAATCATGGTTTAGAAGACATCTACGTTTCTCATTATTCCAAGATCATTGATATCAAATTCAAGAAGTCGTCCGGTGAGAATTTTTTACAGGTTGCCGATGTTTGCGCGTACAGCATTTATCGGCAGTTTGTAGAATATGGCCGTGAGTGGTGCGGGGATCGCGTGGACGGCCAAGGGACGCCTGTAATGGCCATGTATGACTATTTTGAGAAGATACGGCACAACTTCGCGCATAATCTAGCTAATCAACAGGTGCGCGGGATAGGCATGACGTGTATCCCTGATGTGGCCAAAAAAAATTGGGATCTCCTTAAGAGAGATCCCAATATGAAATGAGGTCAGTTTCCTTGCGGATATCTACATTGTCAAGAGGTAGCCTACCCCTTTCGGGGAACCGACCAAAAATGACCGTATCTGAATTAAAGTATACATTATTTTCATAAGAAATGTAAAATTTCGCAAAGAATTCCTGACAAAGAAAAAAGTATAAGCAAGGCGCCGGATTCGCGTCGGTTTTCTGGTTGATCGTAAGGTAGCTCCAGAGACTATAGCTCGGTGTAAGCCTTTAGCATCTTGCGAAGAATGTAGCCATGATTAGGCTGGACCAAAATACAGGCAATATTCTTAGGAATCTTCTCGTCAGTATGAAGGTCATAATGCGGATAATCAATACGGGAACATTTGTAAGGAATCCAGGTCAGTTTTAATTTTTTGTTCTTACAGCATTGTTTTTTCATATGCCTTCCCTTTTTGGAAAAGAATAGCATTGTCAGAAAAAGTATTCAAGCAATTAGATTCGCAGGATCGGGAAGAATTCGCCTGGGGGCTTTTCATTTCTGCAGTAATGTCAAATCAGAAGGTTACCTTTGGAGTTGAGCGGGATTTCTCTCAATATTTAGATAATTGGAAGTTGTTGGAAGAGCGATTATAGTGTGGGAGGATAAATCCGGCAGGATCGATTAAATACTTATGCGCCTGAATCTATATAAAAATCGATGCATTGCTTTAGTTCAAGCAAATATGTTAGAAGATAAGAAATATGCCTGCTGACAAATGTGGATTGTGTGGCGCAATTAAGGAAATTGAACTAAAAACTCTTTACGGGGTTTTGATTTGTTCTCGTTGTCACGAGTTGCTCATGGCGCACGATCTTAAAGAGGATATCGAAGACTTAGAGAAGCAAATTAGCAATCTCAATGAATCGTTAGAACATTGTGCCCCTGGTAGGGTGCGAATGCAGCCTAAGTATTATTATTTTCGAGAGACCTTTAGAACACTCAAAATACCTAGGCCTGTTTATGAATTTAATGTAGAGCCGCTTTCTCCGACATGTGAAGCTTTAAAACAAAGATCTTTTCTTGATAAAGTAATTTCTTCAATATTTCCTAAGCTATGGGGGCAGTGGTTTTTGGATTGTGAAGTTCAAAAAAAGATCGAAATTGAATTGAGCCAAAGCAAGAAAGATATCGAGCTTAAAAAACAAACACAGATCAACGCTAATTTGGAAGCGCTCCGCGACAAGAGTTCTAAGTATGTTGAACGAGGAATTGAAAAGATTTATCCGGAAAGATATCAGCGCATTATTCGTAAAGCTCGGAATGAAAAGATTTTGCTCTATGAGTATTTTCTTGGCGAATATCCTCCTGACTGGGATTTCAGGGCGCAAGAAGTAAGACGGAGAGATGGCTCTAAATGCCAAAACTGTGGTGCCCATGGCGTAGAACTACATGTTCATCATAAGAGACCCGTTGTTTGCTTTAATTATGGCTCGATTCGAGTAAGACGATCACCATTAAAATGGACTGAGTTGCAACGCCGAGGAAAGGGGACTCATTCTATGGACAATCTAACAACTTTATGTCGCAAGTGTCATAGCGTTAAGCACCCGCATATGCGCGCGCGTTGACGGTCGCGCAGGATAAGTTTATTGTGTTGCTGTTAGTCGTTAATTAAAAAAATCTGGGGACCATTGAATTAATTTTACGCGACCTGAGAAAATGTCCCCGGATTTCCCGGATTTCCGGATTTAAAGATTAACTGGGGCGCGTTGAATTGTCGAAATGGATGATTTCCGGATCGTGGCGGAGTTTGTGGTAGTGTTGCATTGAAAGATGCCATTTTAAGCACATAAATTACGATATTAAATAAGGTAGAAATGAACAAAGAGAAAGAAATAAAGAAAAATAAAGGGAAGGCGCTTGTTCGTTCCTCAGCCGCTGAATATTTAACCTTTGTGGCGTCCGGTGGGGGTTCAGAAACTCCCGTGGAAATGCGTTATGAGAATGAAAATATCTGGCTAACGCAAAAGATGATGGCAGCGCTTTATAATGTGTCGGTTTCAGCGGTTAACCAGCATCTAAAGCGTATTTTTGAAGACAACGAACTGGAGCGGGAAGCAACTATTAAGCAATACTTAATAGTTCAAAATGAGGGTGATCGGCAAGTAAGCCGCGAAGTAGAACATTATAATTTGCAGGCTATCATTGCCGTCGGGTTCAAGATTGAAAACGAGCGGGCGGTGCAGTTTCGTAAATGGGCCAATCAGATTGTCAAGGACTACACTATTCAGGGATGGACGATGGATGTGGAGCGCCTTAAGCGCGGCGGTAATTTTACGGATGAATTCTTTGAGCGTCAGCTTGAAAAAATCCGTGAGATCAGGCTTTCCGAACGTAAGTTTTATCAAAAGATTACGGATATTTACGCGACGGCTTTGGATTATGATCCGTCCGCTACCGCTACCAAGCGGTTTTTTGCGGCTGTTCAAAACAAGATGCATTATGCGGTTCATGGCAGTACCGCGGCGGAAATTCTTGTCGATCGTGCCGATCACAAGAAGAAAAACATGGGGCTGACAAATTGGGAGGGATCGCCCAAGGGGAAGATTCAAAAATATGATGCGGTTATTGCCAAGAATTATCTTTCGGAATTTGAGCTTGGGCAGATGCAAAGAATTGTTTCGGCTTATTTGGATATGGCGGAAATGCAGGCGATGAGAAAGATTCCCATGACCATGGAGGACTGGGAAAAACGTTTGGGAGGTTTTTTAAAGCTTTGGGATCGGAAAATTCTACAGGATGCTGGAAAAGTAACAGCAGAGCTTGCACAGGCTCATGCAGAGAGTGAATTTGAAAAATACCGTATCGTTCAGGATCGCCTTTTTGAAAGTGATTTTGACCGGATGGTGAAGCGGATTGAACGCAAGGCATAAAGAGGTTATTGAAGAATGATTTTGTTACGCGGCACTCAGAAGTTTCTTTCCTTTAGCGGCATTCGCCCCCAGCCGTTATCCGAGAACGCGGATAGCGCGATGGTCTCGGAATGGTTCGTGAATGTGTTTTATCATGAGCACAAGAAGCATCTGCTTTTTACCCATCGTTCGACGCTATTTTCTTTCCTTGTCACTGAAGTTAAGAAAAACGATCTCAAGGATTTTATTGGGATCTTCCGCAAAGGGCTATCACGGGCCATGTATCACACACATTGTCCAGGTGAGATGATGCAGAAAGTCTTGGAAAGTTGTGACGGGATAGCCGTCGACAAGGCTAATGATCGCAGTGTGCTTTCCTCCATGAATGATATGGTCATGAAATCTCGCTGGTGGTTGAGCAAGGCCGAGAAAGAAGAGGATCCGGCGGCTGTAGCAGCCGCTCGATTGAACGGCATGCCCATGGGCGCATTAAAGTACAAATATCCAATCGAAACATTTTCGGCATCTTATGGTTACAAGGTCCAGCCTGATCTTAAGGATATCCTTTGGGGTATTCCGAAAGAGGAGGATTTGGCGATCTTCTTGGTGAGGGAATTGGGTGAAGCTGCGGTCGATCTTATGACTGCGCCGCCTGCTCATATTGCTCGGGAACTGGTTTATGAAGCCAGGGAGCGTGGCGATCCTGATGAGCGCGCCGGGTTGGCTCGAAGAGCGTTGAAACTTGATCCGAACTGTATCGATGCCTATGTTGTTCTTGGAGATTCATCGGAGTATCTTGACGAGGCGGTTTCCAATTATTTTCAGGCCGTCAGGGTTGGCAAAGAAGTATTGGGAGAGAAGTTCTTTAAAGAGAATATTGGAAGATTCGGGGCTTTGTTGGATTCCAGACCATATATGCGCGCCTTGGCCGGTCTTCAGGAAAGTTCGTGGGAGCTGGGCAGGCATGCGGAGGCCATTCAGATTTGCCGGGAGTGCTTCGCTTGAATGAAAATGACAATCAGGGGATGCGGTATGTTCTCTCGGGGTATCTGGCGAGGCGGGCTAAATTTGTGGAGCTCGAAGAATTCATGGAGCAGGGACCGTATGCCAATGATTGCGCGGCACCCTGGTGTTACACGAGAGCGCTGGTGTGGTTTTTAAAAGAAGGAGATTCGCCGCGATCAAGGGAGATGCTTAAGCGCGCTTTTCAAACAAATAAATTTGTTCCGGATTATCTGGTCAAAGGTTTCCGGTCGAAAAAATACCCGGATTGTTTGACCATTGGCGGGGAGGATGAGGCGCAATATTATGCCCATGAGATGTCTGCTGTCTGGCGTCGTTGCAAGGGATCTCTTGACTGGTTGATTTCGAATCATCAGAAACCTGTTTAACCCGGATTTTGCACGCTTCTCAAAATAGCGTCGAGAATACTGTGCTCAAAAAAGTGCGTGCAAAAGTCCAGGCTTACCTCGCAAAGCTGGCAAATCCTCGTCGGATTTGCCACGCGACCCCTTCGGGGCGGATTTTTCTAATGAAAAATTCGGGTTTAATAGGCGGCTGATCGTGCATATTGACAAAATTCGTTTGAAGACATAAATTATTCACACCCCCAATGCCTTTCCCCCTGAGGCAATAATAAAACCCCACCAAACTCAGGAGGACGTATGTTTAAAGGCCAAACAATCTCGGATAAGAAATTGTATCGGACCACGGTCAGGAAAATGCGCAGCGGACCGCGTCATTGTGTCTTTTCTCGGATGGGAACTTTGCGAGCTGGCTGGTGCTGTTGAGATGGAGGCGAGTGTCGCGGACAATCGTGAGTATGTTGCATCTTTGAAGAGCATCTTGGATCAAAAGATTTTGCCGGTTAAACGTGCGTGGATGAAACCATTACGCTACACGTGAAGGTTATGGTACTTTCGTAGTGTAATAAAGGAAAATGAACATGAAAATCTTTGCCATTGGGGATATTCACGGCGCGTATAAATCGCTTTTGCAGTGCCTTGAGAGGTCGGGGTTTGATTTTCTGAAGAGCGGCCAGCTTTGGCAGGAGGTCGGCGAGCAAGTGTTTGTCCATGGCGGGTTCAATCATGATGTGCCTTTGAAGAGTCATAGTGCGGAGGCGCTCATGTGGGACCGGATAAGGTGACGATGATGCATCAGAAATCATTTCCGATCGTTCATATTATCGGCCTCCCGGGCGCAGGGAAGACGACTTTGGGGAGACAGCTGAGCAAGAGGTTAGGATTTCCGGTCTTTTACATCGGCACTTATCGGGCACGTTATCCGAAGACGGCCATCGGAGAGGTAGACGCGTGGGTGACCTTGTTTTGTGCTCTTTCTCGGCGAGGCTGGAAGAGCTGCATTTTGGAAACAACGGGTTTGAATTTTCGTGAAGAGTTCTTGCGGAAGGCATTGCCTTTTGGCCAGATGATGACGGTTAAGCTTGAGGCCTCGCGCAAAACGCTTCATAAGAGGATCGGTATGAAGAAAAAGAGCGAGCAGGGCGGTGACTGGCTTTTTAGCAAGGATTTGCCTGACAAGGTTGCCTTTGTCGATCGGCTTTACAAGAAGTTTGACCTGCTCCCGGCAGACATAGTGATCAATACTGAGCGTCTGGCCAAGGCGCAGGTCTATCGTTTGGCTTTGAAGAAGATTTCTGGATTGGAGTTGTTATGAGCTATTGGTGGACTTCGGACTATCACTTTGCGCATTTTAATATCATTGCCTATTGCAACCGGCCTTTTAAGACTGTCGAGGAAATGAACGAGGTTATCATCCGAAGGCATAACGAAAGAGTCAAGCCGGACGACACGGTCTTTTTTCTGGGCGATTTTATTTTTAAGGGTGGGAGCGAAGGCGGGGTCGAGAAATATCGGCTCTTCGAAAAGAGATTGAACGGTAAGTTCATTTTTATTCAGGGTAATCATGACCGGAACAATAGCCTCAGGACGATTATCACGAAAATGTATATTCATTATGGCGCGAAGGATATCTGCGTGACGCATCGTCCGGAGAATGCTGATCCCAATGTGGTGTGGAATTTTTGCGGTCATGTCCATGAGAGATATAAGGTGCGCAGGTTGAACGAGAATTCCTTGATCGTGAATCTTTGCGTGGAGGTCTGGAATTATTACCCGGCATCTTTTGACGAGATTTGTTCTACTGTCGCCGAGTTCTTAAGAGTAGAAAAGGAGCAAAGCAAGGGAGGGGAAAGTCTTTTATGAGAAAACTGGCCAGTATTCAGAAGATCAAGGCGCTGGATCCGATTCCCGGTGCGGACGCCATTGAGAGGGCAACGGTTCTGGGTTGGCATCTTGTCGTCAAGAAGGGCGAGTTCAAGGTTGACGAATTGTGCGTTTATTGCGAGGTGGATTGCCTTATGCCGGATGATCCGCGGTTTGAATTCCTTAAGCCTCGGGGCATGCGGATAAAGACGGTCAGGTTGCGCGGGCAGATTTCGCAAGGGATATGTTTTCCGTTGTCGATCTTACCGGCCGGGTTCGATGTTCAGGAAGATATCGACTGTACGGAGGCATTGGGAATCACGAAGTATGAGCCGCCGATTCCGGCATGCCTGAACGGGATCGCCAAGGGCGCGTTTCCTTCTTTTATCCCCAAGACTGATGAGACGAGAGTTCAGGTTTTGCAAGACTGGCTTGATCGGTGCAAGGGCGAGGCATGTTATATAACCGAGAAGGTCGACGGCAGTTCGGCGACTTTTTATGTGAACAATAAAGAGTTCGGAGTATGCACGCGCAATCTTGAGTTGGTTGAGGATCCGGAAAACACCATCTGGAAGATTGCGCGGGCACTGGATATTGAGAACAAGTTGCGCGCGTTTGGGAGGAATATCGCGATTCAGGGTGAGGTGATCGGGGAGGGGATTCAGGGGAATTCGTTGAGATTACGCGGCCAGACGGTTCGGTTCTTTAATGCTTTTGATATCGACCAGTACGGGCATTTTTCATTTGATCAATTCACGGAGTTGATGCGCGGGCTTGGCCTTGAAACAGTTCCTGTTATTGCCACTGATTATCGGCTGGAGAATGATATTAATGCGATCGTCACGATGGCGACCCGGAAAAGCCTTGTTTGCCCGGATGCGTGGGCTGAGGGTATTGTGATCCGGCCGTTGATCGAGCTCAGGGATCCCGAGATCGGCCAAAGCAACAGCTTAGCGAGCGGAGCGAGGCTGTTGCGAGGTGCCGGTTCCAGTCAAACCGGACGGATGTCGTTTAAAGCCATTAATCCCGAGTTTTTGCTGAAGACCGGGCAGTGAGTATTTTCACAAAAACATCTCATTTTTTGTGAAAATATGGTTTAATTCAATGCATGGAAAGCATTGATAGTAAGATATATAGGAATATATGCGGAAAAGGATGCCTATGGGCATTCTCGGATAGGGATTTTTGGAATATTGCATCCCGTGATTCAGCCCGGCAATCGCTTGTTAGTTTGCTTAAGGCCGGGAAGATACGGAGACTGTTGCGCGGGTTGTATGATTATCCAAAATTCAGCGATTTTCTTCGTCAACCGGTCAGTCCGGATCTGGATCAAGCGGCACATGCGCTCGCGCGTAAATTCGGATGGCGCATTCAGCCGTCCGGAGACACGGCGTTGAATTTCTTGGGGCTTTCGACTCAGGTTGTGGGAAAGGTTGTCTATTTGTCCGATGGCCCTAACCGGGAGTACTTGATCGGCAAGCAGCCGTTGATCTTCCAGAAAACATCGCTCAAGCATGCCGCCTTTAAATATCCGGAGAGCGCGTTGGTCGTGCAGGCACTGGAGGCGTTAACACAGGATCGGTTTACTCCAGCGGTTGCCGAGAAGATCCGGTCTCATTTTAATGAGGCGGCGCGTAAAAGAATTTTTTCTGACGTTCGACGTATGAAGGGCTGGATCTACGATTGTATTCGGGTGATATGTTCAGGGGACAAGCATGAATAGCGTTGCAGGGTTATCTGAAGATAGGCGGCGTGAATTATTCTCGGCAACAGCCGCTCGCAAGGGGACCAGTCCGGCTGTTGCGGAAAAGGACTTTTGGGTTTGTTGGGTGCTATTGTGCTTGGTTACACATCCGGAATTGGCCAAGAAGATCCTTTTCAAGGGTGGGACAAGCTTGTCCAAAGCATTTCATGTGATCGAGCGATTTTCCGAGGACATCGATCTTGTTCTTGATTGGCGACTTTTGACGGACGAGGATCCCAACAAAGAGCGTTCCAAGAAACAGCAGAATCTTTTCAATGAAACCCTTCGCCTGAAGGGACGAGATTACGTTCAACATACAGTGATGCCTTGGGTCGAGGAGGCCGTCGGCCGGATCTGTTCTCGATCCCTGAATGCCGGGTCATGACGATAAAGGCCGAGCGGACATTTTGGAAGAAAACTGTGATCCTGCATCAGGAGTTTTTTCGTACGGATGCTCAGCCCGTGCCGCTTCGTTACTCCCGTCATTATTACGATATTGCTATGATGTGCGGGTCCAAGAGCAAGGCTGAGGCGCTGGGGGATTTGCCTCTTTTGGAGCAAGTCGTTAAATTTAACGAGCGTTTCTTCCCGCGTGTATGGGCGCATTACGAACTGGCCAAGCCGGGGACATTGCGCCTTATGCCCGCAGCGCATTTGGAGAAGTCTTTGAGGGCGGATTATTCGGACATGAGAAACATGGTTTTCGGGTTCTGCCCGGAATTCGAAGAGATTTTGAGCATCATTAAGGCTCTGCAAGACGAGATCAATTCTTTGAAGTGACGCTTCCCGTGCTAACACCCCTGACGATTAGCCAACAACGGCAAACAAGCGAAATTCCGTCGAGGCCTTTTATAACCTGAAGGCCGTTGGTTCCATCCCAGCCTGCCGTCAGGCAGGCAACCCCCGCAACCATAAAAGACCCCAGTTCTCGTTAAGAATTGGGGTTTTTCATTTGTCTTGATCCGACGATGGCGGGTATTTACAGAAGATCACTCATGGCACCCACTTTCGCCAGATTGGTTGTAATACTCCGTTATTAGTGGCAGAATAGGGATAATAATTTATCTAAGGAGTAGAACTTGATGGATGGAGCAGATGATCACAATGAGGTGAGATCATGGAAAAGATAATAAAGGCACTCAAAGAAACTGCCGAGGAACGCTATCTTGCGAAGCCGGGGTCAAAGATAGATCTGGGCGAATGGGATCCGGATGACGAAAGCATCCCCGGTGTTGGTAAAGACGCGGAGGAAAAGCTCTCGTCGGTACTTCATAAAGAACTCGGGGATCTACAGACACTGCTATATGCGGAGCACAAACACAAGGTGCTCATCGTTTTACAGGCCATGGATACGGCCGGTAAAGACGGTGTTATTCAGCATGTATTTAAAGGAGTGGATCCTCAGGGGGTGAAAGTCGCTTCTTTTAAAGCGCCTTCTGCGGAGAAGCTCAGCCATGACTTTCTCTGGCGCGTGCATCAGAAGGTCCCCGCTAGAGGAGAAATTGTCATCTTTAATCGAAGCCATTATGAAGATGTATTGGTCACAAGGGTGCATAAAATGATCTCTCCTGAGGTTTGGAAAAGGCGTTATCGCGAGATCATGGATTTTGAACGGATGTTGGCGGAAGAAGGAACGTTGATACTTAAGTTTTTTCTCCACATCTCCAAGGAAGAACAAAAGAAACGATTGGAAGCGCGGCTCAAAGATCCGGATAAGAATTGGAAATTCAATGTTAATGACCTGCCGGAACGGAAGTTCTGGTCCCAGTACATGCATGCGTACGAGGATGCGATGGATGGCACAAATAGTTCCTGGGCGCCATGGTATATCATCCCTTCAGATCGAAAATGGTATCGGAATCTCCTGGTCCTGGCGATCATTGTCAAACAACTTCATCAACTTCGGATGAATTATCCTGTTCAAAAAGAAGATCTGAAGAAGATCATTATTAAATAAGGTTGTTAAATCCTAAAGCAAGGCCAGGAGGGCGCAGCAAAGATCATAGTGTTGCGAGGCGCATAAAGAAGGAACGAAAATGATACTCACCATTACTCTCAATCCCAGTGTTGACGCGAGTTCAGGGGTCGATCATGTTGTCCCGGAACATAAACTGCGTTGCGAAGAGCCTTCTTTTGAACCAGGGGGCGGCGGGATCAATGTGTCGCGCGCTATTAAAAGATTGGGAGGGGAGTCGCTGGCTTTGTATACTTCCGGGGGGCCCTACGGGCAGATGCTTGAGCGCTTGCTTGACGCGGAAGGCGTGCGGCATCAGTCGATCCCGATCGCGGAACTGACCCGGGAAAACCTGATCGTGGAAGAGACATCCAGCGGGCAACAGTTCCGGTTCAACATGCCCGGACCGCATTTGGAAGAAAAAGAATGGAGGGCGTGCTTGGACGCGATATCGGCCACAATGCCCGCGCCGGATTATATCGTTGCCAGCGGCAGCCTGCCCCCGGGAGCCCCCGGGGATTTTTATGCCAGAGTCGCAAAGATCGCGAAAGCGCGGCATGCGCGGCTTATTCTGGACACTTTTGGAGAGGCGCTTTGGTTGACGGCTGATTCGGGAGTTTATTTGATCAAGCCGAACGTTCGCGAGCTTCAGGAGTTGACGCAACAGGAGATCAGGAACGAGGCGCAATTAGAGGACGCGGCCAGAGAACTTATAAAAAAGGAACACTGTGAAGTTGCTATTATTTCACTTGGCGCGGCGGGGGCTTTGATGGCCACGCGAGGAGAGTGTGAGATCTTTCGTGCCCCGATCGTGCCTGTCAAAAGCGTTGTCGGGGCGGGTGACAGCATGGTTGCCGGCATTGTGCTTTCCCTGTCGCGCGGAAAGCAGTTGCGTGAAGCCGTCCTGTTCGGCATGGCCGCGGGGGCAGCTGCTGTCATGAATTCAAGGAGAGAATTGTGCCGCCTGAAGGACGCTGAAGACCTGTTTCAAGGGATAGTGACAGCGGCCCCGCCCGCGCGACCATAGAGAAGGAATTTAATGTGTCCCCGGATATTTTTATTCAATAATGCGGCGGAGGGGTTTCGTCTTCCTGGGGTTTGACCAGGGTCCCGTTGGCGATCTGATCTTTTATGGCCTTCTGGCGGGATTCAAGCTGGTCGACGCGCTTGTTCAGGCCAATAACAACCTCATTCAATTCCTGAAGGAGTTTATCCTGGTAAGAGACCTTGCGTTCAAGTTCGGTGAGACGCTGTTGCATAAGTAAGCTAGATTATCACAAAACCCGATGTGCGCAGGTTATTTTCTGCCGCAAAAGCCGCTCGATATGACTCCGGTCAAAGGGCGGCTTTCGTGTTTGTGCCTGTTATACCGAGGTACAATTGATACATTTTGGCTGCCTGCCTAGAATACGACTTGAAAGTCAGTCCAAGGATGGCTTAACCTCCGCAAACTTTTACAAAAGGAATAACATGAAAACAAAAAAACTGATCTTTGGTTTTTTCCCGCTTGCGCTCGCGGCTGGATTGATCACCGGTTGCGCCACCATGGGGTATCAGAAAGCCGACAGCACCGCGACGACGCTGAGCGAGTCATCGGTCATGGTCGCGAAAGGCAATGTGCTCATTGACGAGACCCTGGCTAACTTGAACGACCTTGTCTCTCATCCCGGCCCCGATCTGCACAAACAGTTCACCGCGTTTAACAATTCCACGAACGAGCTTGGCATGACGGCGAGGGATGTCACCGTCAAGTCCGAGCGCATGAGATTGCAGGGCGCGGCGTACTTTAAGAACTGGGATAGCGAAGTGGCCAAGATCAAGAATGAGGACATTCGCCAGCGCAGTGAAGCGCGCAAGAAGGAAGTTTCGGCGCAATTTGACCGGCTCACCCAGCTTTACCATGAGACCAAAGCCGCGTTCGACCCGTATATGTCCGACCTGCGTGACGTGCAAAAATTCCTTTCCGTCGACCTGACCAGTGGCGGCCTGATGGCTATCAAGGAACCCGTCGCAAAGGCGACCGAGCATGCCGCCCCGTTAAAAGAGGCCCTTGGCAAGCTGTCAGCAGAGTTTAAAGACCTCGGCTTTTCAATGTCGACCAAGACCTGGACCGAGTAGTCCCGCAGTTGTAAATCTGGAAACCTGGGGACACATTAAATTATTTTTACGAGTTTTGTAAGAATGTAAGGAAACCTGGGGACACATTAAATTATTTTTACGAGTTTTGTAAGAATGTAATGTGTCCCCAGATCTTTTTATGTGTCCCCAGATCTTTTTATATGGAACGTTTCTCGATAGTCGCCAAATGGTTTTCCAACAAGTCCGCGCACCCTCTGGCGTGCTTCGTGGCATTCCTGATCGTCTTGATCTGGGTGCTGTTCGGGCCCGCGTTCCATTTTAACGACACATGGCAGCTTGTCATCAACACGATCTCATCGGTGATTTCGATCGTCATGCTGTTCATTATTCAAAACAGCCAAAGCCGGCATACCATCGCGATCCAGCTCAAACTTGACGAGATCATTCGCGCTACCAAAGGCGCGCATAATGAAATGATGGATATTGAAAAGCTCGCCGATGAAGATATGGCCAAGATCCAGAAGAGGTACGGCATCCTGGCTGAGAAAATAAAAGAAGATATAAAAGAAGGCCGGCTGGATACGCATACGCCGGACATCACTAAGATCAGCGTCGACAGGAGACCATAATATGAGCATGCTCACCACGAAAGACGGCACGCAGATCTACTATAAGGATTGGAGTGTCGGTCAGCCCGTCGTATTCAGCCACGGATGGCCGTTGAGTTCGGACAGCTGGGAAGCTCAAATGCTGTTCCTGGCGTCCAACGGGTTTCGCTGCATTGCCCATGACCGGCGGGGCCACGGGCGCTCGAGCCAGCCCTGGAACGGTAATGATATGGATACGTACGCGGATGACCTTGCGACATTGATCGAAACCCTGGACCTGAAGAATGCCGTTCTGGTCGGTTTTTCCGCCGGCGGTGGAGAGGTGGCGCGCTATATCGGCCGTCACGGGACGAAACGTTTGGCCAAGGTGGCGTTAATTTCAGCCGTCACGCCGCTCATGCTGAAGACTCCCGGCAATCCCGGTGGCTTGCCGCTTGATATCCTCGATGGTATCCGCGACGGCGTCATGGCCGACCGTTCCAACTATTACAGGGAGATCGCCAGCGGCCCGTTCTTCGGCTTTAACAGGAAGGGCGCGAAAGTCTCGCAGGGCATGATCGACTGGTTCTGGCTTCAGGGCATGCGCGCGGGCCACAAGAACACCTTTGACTGCATCAAGGCCTTTTCCGAGACGGATTTTACCGAAGACCTGAAGAAATTCGATATCCCGACCCTTATCATCCACGGCGACGACGACCAGATCGTGCCGATCGACGCGGCGGGGCGGGCATCGGCGAAACTCGTTAAAAATTCAGTCCTGAAGGTATATACCGGCGCGCCGCACGGTTTGGCCGATACGCATAAGGAACAATTGAACGCGGATCTGTGGGCGTTCCTTAAGGGTTAAGATGGAGTCTGCCATGTTGCTTTTGTTCCGGATCCACAGGTTCCTGGTCCTGTTAACTGTCATGGCGGGTGTCTGCTTTTCGCTGACAGCCGCGGCGGCCGATGAAGATCTTTCATCGCTGATCAAACGTTTGCAAGATGAGAAGCCGCAGTTCGCGCAACGCCAACAAACGTTGCTTGCAAAGCGCTATGACCTTGCGGATCGTCCCGACAAGGAAGCGGCCATGGCACGCGGCAAGCCGCTGCAGGATGGTGTTCGCGTTAAATTATCCAAGGGCATCACCTGGGAGGCGCTTGCGGCCTTATCGCCGGATGAAATTAAGGAAAAGAAACTTTGGCCGGCGGGATTCCTGCCGTTGCCGCACCCTCATCACGAAGCGGGCGGCATGATCTTCCCGAAATTCCTTATCGAGGAAACCAAGAAGCAGACCGGCCGGGATCTGACGCGCTTTGATCTGGACTTTGACCTGCCCGATCATTTTTTGCCGGAGTTCCCGGCGGCGATCTATCTGACGACGCGGCTGGACCTGGGGGACGTTTCGCGCGGGAAGCTGGTGACGCTCGACAACTATAATGAATTGTTCAAAGATATCCTTAATCCCAAGCAGCTTGAAGGCTTGCGGTTATTGGTCACGCCGTTCCCCCAGCAGCAGTTCAATGCCACCGAAGACCGGCGCAGCCTGCGGGCGCATCAGGGCGTGGCCTGTTTTGACTGTCATGCCAATGGCCACACGGATGCCGCCACCCATACAGTGGGGGATGTCCGGCCTAACGCGTATCGTCACCGCATCGATACGCCGTCGCTGCGCGGCGTAAATATCCAAAGGCTTTTTGGTTCGCAACGGGCGCTGAAGTCGGTGGAGGATTTTACTGAGTTTGAACAGCGCGGCGCGTATTTTGATGGTATTCCGGCCGATGCCACGCGTAAAGGCACCAATATCCTCGAGCGTGGCAGTCAGGTGCATTTTATGGCGGAATTCCAGGAGCTTCTGGATTTCCCGCCGGCGCCGAAGCTCGATCTGTTCGGGGCGCTTGATCCCGCCAAAGCCAGCGAGAGCGAGACGCGCGGCCAGGGCGTTTTCTTCGGAAAAGGCCGGTGCGCGGCCTGCCATATGCCGCCGTACTATACGGATAACCTTACGCACAACTTGAAAGTGGAACGATTTTTCAAGGAGGTTACGATCAATGGCCGCACGGCATCATCCGATGGCCCGATCAAGACCTTTCCGCTGCGCGGGATCAAGGACTCACCTCCGTATTTGCACGACGGGCGTTTATTGACGCTCGATGATACGGTAGAGTTTTTTAATCTTGTGCTGGAATTGAAACTCGGCGATCGGGAGAAGAAAGATCTGGTAGCTTTCTTGCGGGCATTGTAGGCCGTCTGAGCCGTAGTCGATCCCGATCCCTGCCTGCCGGCAGGATCCCTGTAATCTTTTTCAAACACGCGCAATAGCTTTTCTGCTCCGAAGGTGATCTATGCTATTCTAAGGGCTGGCCAACAAGGGAGAGCCCATGAATAGCAAATATTTGAGGGCCTGGGTGGTTGCCGCTGTCCTTTGCGTGATCACGCCGGCCTTCGCCCAGGAAAACCCGCCGTCGTTCGAAGCGCGCCACGCGGATAAATCGCACATCTTTCTTCTGGTTCAGGAAGACGTGAAGGTTAACCCCGACTGGTCCTTTACCCGCAAAATCCATCGCAAGATCAGGATCCTCAAGGAAGATGCCAGGGAGCTGGGTGAATTTTCCATCCCGTATGATCGGGACTTTGACCGCGTTACGGAGCAACAGGTTTTCACCATAACGGCCGATGGCAAAAAGCTTCCGCCCAGGAAGATCCAGGACATGTCGGTGTACGACGGTGAGCCGATGTATTCCAACGCCATGGTGCGCGTGCTTTCCATGCCTGCGGTCGAGGTGGGCGCGGTCATTGACGCGACGTACACGGTCTTGTCCAAAGGTTTGCCGATGAAGGCCGCCTTCTGGGCGATGGAGTCCATGTCCATGCGCGTTCCGGTCAAGGAATACCGCTACACGGTCACATTCCCCAGGAAACTTGGCCTCAGTTACCGTGAGTTCGGACTTTCGAAAAAGCCGGACATATCAGAGAAGGCCGGCATGGTGACGTATCGCTGGGCTTTGAATGACATGTATGATGACCGGCAGGAAGAAGAGTACGCGCCCCCGCCATCGCCCGACGACCCCATGGAGGCGTTTGAGTTCTCGTCGGTCAAAAGCTGGGATGATTTCGCGAAATGGTACTGGGGCCTGATCGACAAGAACAGCCGCGTGTCCCCTGAGATCGTCGCGGCCGCGAAAAAGGCCGTTGGCGACGCCCAACTGGTACGCGACAAGACACGTGCCGTCCTGGAATATGTGCAGGATAATTTCCGGTATGTGTCGATGAGCTTCGGGGAGAATGCTTTTGAGCCGCATCCGACGAAAGAGGTTTTTGCCAATAAATACGGCGACTGCAAGGACCTGTCGCTGTTAACAAGGGCCATGCTGGCGGCTGTCGGGGTAAAGGCGCACATCGCGCTTTTCAACGGTGAGGGCTCGATCAACGATCCTGCGTACGACCTTCCCATCCCGAGTCTGTTCAATCACGCGTTGCTCCTGGTCGAAGACCCGTTGGCCGGGGATTTCTACGCAGACCCGCTTCTTAAGGGGTATGACATCGGGCAGTATCCCAAGTCATTCCAGCGGGGGTATACCTTCGTGATCGTTGATGGCAGGGGGCGGTTTGGCCGTTTGCCGGAATTTGATGCTCAAAGGTCGGGAGAATGGAATAATCAGGTCGTGGATATCGCTGAAGACTGGTCGGGAGTTTTTGAAATATCCAAAGTGTGGGACCTTGACGATTCTATCGGCATGCGCGAGGCCCTGAAGAATTTGAATGATAAGGAGAAAAAAGAATTCTATGAGCGGGTCGATTTCTCCATGGCCCGGGGCGGCGAGGTCATGAAGCGCGAGGCCGAGGGGCTCGACAAGCGTTACGGGCGGATCCGCACGATGGTGTTGTGCCGCAGGCCGGAGGCGTTCCCGTCATCGGACGGCCTCATTGTGATCGATCTTGATGGCATCGACAGGAATGAAGCTTTTGAGAAGAAGGAACGCCGCGAGGCTTTTTTCTTTGCGATGAACGCGATATTTGAGTCGGAAGATATTTATCGCGTCCCGGCTGGCTTTGACGCGCTTTACATCCCGCCTGACCTGAAGATAGACGGCCCGCAGCTAGGCTTTACGCGCACAACGCGGCGCACACCGCTGGGCGTGACCGTGAAGCAATCTATAAATATGAAGCGGGTGTTGTTAAAGAAAGAAGCGCTGGGCGAGCTGAAGGCATTTTACGCGGACCTTTCCCGCAAGACGCGCCAGCGGATCGTGTTCAAGAAGGCGCCGTAATTCCGGGCCGGTACCGTGGATTTGATCATATTCCCTCCGTTCCGCGAAGCGAGAAGGTGTGCGTAGTGTGAGAGGGAAATTATGTTCCCTCCACCCCGCGAAGCGTGGGGGAGGGCGAGGGTGGGGGGGTGTGATTTTGAGCATGGAAGAAAGTGCATGCGCAGCAGGGAGCAGTACGTTAATATACTGAAAGTAAAAAATCAGGGAACATGACGTCTTATTGCGATGCTGTTGTATAAACCTAAGCTGATTCAGAAACCTGTAAGTTTTTATGAATAGAGCGTATTACTCAGATCAAATCACTGCTTTTTGTAAACTTTCATCCGACGAGATTCTGGGAAAGTTGTCGCAGGGTGGTGAATTCTTAACAGAGCAGCGTGATGCCTGGCTTGAACAGATTTGCATTCTGCAGACCGCGTTGGAACCTTATGAGGGTTCGATATATTTTGAATACTCGATCCCCCGTATGGGACGGCGCATTGACGTTGTAGTCTTGATCAAAGCTGTGATTTTTGTTTTGGAGTTTAAAGTTGGTGAGAAGGAATTTCACGCGCACGCCATCGATCAGGTAGTTGACTACGCCTTAGACTTGAAGAATTTTCATGAGCCAAGTCATAACCTCGCTATTGCCCCCATTCTGATCGCTACAAAAGCTAAAGATGTAACGCTTCAGGTTGCACTCACCCCACAAAATGATCGATTGTTTTTTCCGATATGTTCTAACGTGCGCATGTTGTCTCAAGTTATTGCCAGTGTGTTAGCTTTGGCTGATGGTGATAATGTTGATGCGTTGAATTGGGAGAATGGTCGCTATTGTCCAACGCCGACAATCATTGAGGCGGCGATGGCGCTTTACGGCGGTCATACTGTCGAGGAGATATCCAGGAGCGATGCTAGCGCGGTCAATCTTGGCCATACATCTGAGTTTATCGCTCATGTTATTGCGCAATCTAAAAAAGAGAAAAAGAAGTCGATTTGTTTTGTGACGGGTGTCCCAGGAGCTGGAAAAACATTGGTCGGACTTAATATCGCGACCACGCACATTGATAAAGACAGCGATCTTTATAGTGTTTTCTTGTCAGGAAATGGCCCTTTGGTAGCTGTTTTACGAGAAGCTTTGACCAGGGATAAGGTTCGTCGAGCGAAGGAAACAGGGAAGAAGGTTAAAAAGTACGAGGCGATGAGTGAAGTAAAAATGTTCATCCAGAATGTTCATAATTTCCGGGATGATTGTCTGGCAGCATATGAGCGTCCGCCTATTGAGCATGTGGCATTGTTTGATGAAGCTCAACGCGCGTGGGATAAAGAACAAACCACCAATTTTATGCGGCGGAAGAAAGGTGTCGCAGGGTTTGATCAATCGGAGCCAGAGTTTTTGATCAAATGCCTGGATCGTCATCCTGATTGGGCGGTTATTGTGTGTTTAGTTGGAGGTGGGCAAGAAATCAATACAGGCGAGGCCGGGATCGGAGAATGGGTGGAGTCACTTAACCGCTCGTTCCCGGATTGGCATATATATATATCTCCAAAGATTGTTGATAGTGAATACGCGGCAGGGAAAGCTTTGGATCTGTTGACCGCGAGGAAGAATGTTGAATATAAGGATGAGCTTCATCTGTCGGTTTCCATGCGCTCATTTCGGGCGGAGCATGTGTCGTTGCTTGTGAAACAAGTTTTGGATAGGAAAGTTTCGGACGCTGCGATTACGTTGAAAAATTTGCAGGATAAATACCCGATTGTGATTACGCGTGATTTAAAACAAGCCAAGCAGTGGTTAAAAGATCGCGCGCGAGGTTCCGAGCGTTACGGGATCGTTGTCTCGTCACAAGCGCAGCGTTTAAAGCCGTATGCGATTGATGTAAAGTCGCCAATGGATCCGATCCACTGGTTTTTGGATGGTAAAGAAGATGTAAGGTCGTCATATCATTTGGAAGATGTGGCTACAGAGTTTCATGTTCAAGGCTTGGAGTTGGATTGGGCGTGTGTCACATGGGATGGGGATTTTCGGTATGCTCAAGATGGGTGGGAGCACCGTTCGTTCTGTGGGGATCGCTGGAATTATATTAAGAAAGAAGAGCGTAAAATATATTTGAAGAATGCCTACAGGGTCCTTTTAACCCGCGCTCGACAGGGAATGGTGATCGTGGTGCCTGAAGGCGATGTGCATGATCCTACCCGTGCACCGGCGTTCTATGATGGGACGTTTGAGTATTTGAGGAGCGTTGGGTTTCAGGTGCTTTGATTTAAAAAAACACAATACTTAATTCGATGGAAATAAGTACGGTAAATCTGTAAATCTGGGGACGCATTGAATTAAGTTCACGCGACCTGAGAAAATGTAATGTGTCCCCAGATTTTCTTTTGGACAAGAACAAATAATGGTAGTTCAGGCCAACCTGCCGCATGCGCAACGACAATTACAGCTTACGTTGCTGAAGTGTCGCGGGATGCGGAGACACTGATATTTTATGATCGACATCCCTGATTTTGTTTACGATAAAGATCCCCAGGGCAACGCGCTGTGCCCCAGGTGCCGCAAGCCGGTGGCGCAATGTGATTGCCCGGTGACGGAACCTACCCGGCAAAAGTCTCCGTCGGTCAGGCCCCGTATCCGCCTGGACAGATCCGGGCGCAAGGGCAAGGTGGTGACGCTGGTCGGGGCTTTGCCGGATAATGACGCGTACTTGAAAGATCTGGCGAAAGAACTGAAGGCCAGGACCGGAAGCGGCGGCACATTTTACGTGGCGGAAAATGCCGGGACCATCGAGCTTCAGGGCGACCATATGGCGTGCGTGACGGAGTTCTTCAAGCAACTTAATAAAAAGGCCGCGTGACGGCAGGCAGGTCCTGATGGCGATCGTACAACCCGTGATAAGGCCTCCGTCGGAAGCGGACAGTTTCCTGTTGCAGGTAACGCTGGGCTGTTCGGCCAACAACTGCAATTTTTGCGGCGCGTACAAGAACAAGCCGTTCGCGGCCAAAGACCCCCAAGAGATCGCGGCGGATATCAGCGCGTATGCCCGTCCGTACAAAGAGACGCGGCGGGTCTTTTTGATGGACGGGGACGCCCTTGTCCTCGGCAACAACAAACTCATCCCTGTTTTAGAACAGCTCGACCAGGCGTTCCCTCGGCTTTCCCGTGTTTCAAGCTACGCCAATGGAACCAATATTTTACGCAAGGATGACCGCGAACTGGTAGAACTGCGGGCGCGCAAGTTAAGCCTTGTCTATATGGGGTTGGAAAGCGGCAGTCACACGGTGTTGAGCCGCAGCGGCAAGTCATCCAGCGTCGAGGACATGATCGCGGCGGTCCACAAGGCGGCTAAGGCCGGGATCAAGTCTTCGGTCATTGTCCTGCTGGGACTGGGGGGAAAGCAACATTCAAAGGAACATGTCGCCGGGACGATATCGGCGTTGAACAGGATGCAGCCAAGATATCTTTCGTTCCTTTCTCTGATGGTCATTCCGGGCACCGCGCTGGCGAAAGAGGTCAGTGCCGGCAATTTTAAGGAGTTGAACCCGTCGGAACTGTTAAGAGAGTCCTATGAAATTATCCAGGGGTTAAACCTTGAGAAAACCATATTCCGCTCCGATCACGCGTCCAACCATCTGGCGCTGGAAGGAGCGTTCCCCAAAGACAAGAACATGCTCCTGCGGGTGTTGCGGGCGGCGATCGAGGGGAAGGTTGGATTGAGGCCGGAAATATTCAGAGGATTGTGATATTGTGTAGTTAAAGGGGTGCGTAAAGCGAGGGGGAAATATGCAAAAGAAACAGAATGATAAGCGCGGCAAGGGGCCGCTGGCAGGCAAGACCGCGATCGTGACCGGCGCGAGTTCCGGCATCGGCCGCAGCACGGCGCTGGCGTTGGCCAGGGACGGGGCGGCTGTCGTGGTGTGCGCGCGGCGCACGGACCGGCTGAAAAAGCTTGTCGCCGAGATCATCGCGAAGGGTGGCAGGGCGCTGGCGGTAACGGCCGACGCGAGCGACGCCGCGGATGTTGACCGCCTTCTCAACCAGGCCTTGCTTTGGAAGGATGGCCGCAGGAAATATGATATTGTCGTGGTCAACGCGGGCCGCGGCCTGGCCGGTGGTTTGCTCCAGAGTGATGCCGACCAGTGGAAGGAGTTGCACGACCTTAATGTTTTGGGCGCGGCGCACCTGATGCGCAAGGCCGGGCAGTACATGGTCGGGCGCAAGGCCGGGCATATTGTGGTCCTTGGTTCGGTGGTGGGGCGTAATATATCCCCGTTCGGCAGTGTTTACGGGGCGACCAAGTTCGCGGTTGCCGCGCTGGCCGAAGGGTTGCGGCGCGAGGTAGCCGCGC
The DNA here is from genome assembly GCA_903901225.1 of Candidatus Omnitrophota bacterium. Classification (GTDB taxonomy): domain Bacteria; phylum Omnitrophota; class Gorgyraeia; order Zapsychrales; family Fredricksoniimonadaceae; genus Fredricksoniimonas; species Fredricksoniimonas borealis. The sequence continues at coordinate 6,548 of CAIUQE010000040.1, read as the reverse complement.
ACGGGGTGCGCGTGTCGCTGGTCATGCCGGGTATTGTCCTCAGCGAGTTCCAGGCGGTGGCGGGTTATAACGAGGAGAATTTCGGCAAGAATATCGCCCAGTTCGGGGATCTTCTGGAGCCGCAGGCGATCGCGGAAGGGATCCGCTGGTTGCTGGTCCAGCCGCCGCATGTTAATGTGAGTGAGATCATGATCCGTCCGACAGGGCAGACGTATCCCTGAAAGTTGTGTCTTCAGATCGTGGAGATAAAAAGGAGCCTTATGAAAAAGCAAGTGCCTAACACACCGGATATCGTTGGATTGATCACCCAAATGCAGGCGCAGCTCGCGGCCCTCGATAAAAAACTGGATGCTTTGATCAGCAGGCCTTGGACGCAGCCTGGCGCCGTGAAACCGGTCCCCGGGCCGTCGTTGCCGCCGCCCGCGGTTCCGTCGGCACAAAGCAGCGCGAGGCCGGAGGGGCAGCGCAAGGAACGGCAGATGCACCAGGCGACGTGCGCGGATTGTCAACAGGCCTGCGAGGTCCCGTTCAAACCCAGCGGCGATCGTCCGGTTTATTGCAAGCCGTGTTTCACGCGCCGCAAGACCGGCAACACTTTCAAGTTGGCCGTTGATCAGAAACCCAAAGAATTGCCACCGGTGTCCGCGGTCGTTGAGGCAGCCATTGATGTCCCGGTAGTTTTGGTTAAAACAAAGAAGAAGCCCGCTCCGGCTAAAAAGACCGTCGTGAAGAAGAAGGTCGTTCTTAAAAAGAAGAAATAACAAAAGCGTCGCGCGCGTGGTGGCCGTGAAATAAGTGCGCAGCATTCTGATTTAGTTGTTAATATGTACCTGAAGATGGAATTAACGGTCGATCACGCGTGGAAGGGAACTATGGCGAAGATCGTTGTGGTGGATGACGAGAAGATGCAACGGAATATGCTCAAAGGCCTCCTGGAGATCGAAGGCCATGATGTTTATGTCGCTGAAGATGGCGTGCACGCGATGGAAGTTGTCAAAGAACAGAAGCCAGATCTGGTGTTGACTGACCTGAGGATGCCCAGGATGGACGGGATGGATCTGTTGCGCGAGCTCAAGACCACCCAAAGTTGTAAAACGGTCATTGTGATCACCGGCCACGGCACGCCTGACGATGTTAAGACCGCGTTTGTCGAGGGCGCGTTCGCTTATCTGCAGAAGCCGGTTGATTTTGACGATCTTTGCGGCCATATCAAGGCGAGCTTGTCCTGAACGGCCCCTCTGGTAGTGATCAACTGCCGCCGCACAAGCGGCGCGCGCGTTACAAGGGCAGGAACCCCCGCCGTTTCGACGAAAAATACAAAGAGCATGACCCCGCGCGTTACGCGGATGATGTGGCGAAGATCATCGAAAGCGGCAAGACCCCGGCGGGAACCCATCGCCCGATCATGGTCCGTGAGATAATTGACGTGCTTGATCCCCGTCCGGGCCAGGTGGCGCTCGACGCGACGTTGGGTTACGGCGGGCACGCGCGGGAGCTGCTGCAACGTATCGTCCCGGGTGGACGGCTGTGGGGCATCGACGTTGACCCCGTCGAGAACAGGCGCGCCGAGGCGCGGCTGCGGGCGTTGGGGTTCACGCCTGAAGTGTTCAAGGCCCGGTGCATCAATTTCGCGGGGATCCCCAAGATCCTCGATGAGGCCGGCGGCGGTTTCGATCTTCTCCTGGCTGACCTTGGCGTGTCGTCGATGCAACTGGATGATCCGGCGCGCGGTTTTACTTTCAAAAGAGAAGGGCCGCTGGATCTGCGCCTCAATCCCGGGCGCGGCCAGCCGGCCTCGGCGTTCCTTCAATCCATATCAGAAAAAGATCTCGCTGAACTGCTGCGTGCCAACGCGGATGAACCGTACGCCGCTGGCATTGCCCGGTCTGTTTTCAAGTGCCGCAAGCCGATCCTTACGACGACAGCGCTCGCGGACGCGGTGCGGCGGGCATTACCGCGCGCGGCCGGCGAAGCGGACGAGGAGGAGCGCACGCGTTCGGTCCGCCGGACATTTCAGGCCTTGCGCGTTGCCGTTAACGGCGAGTTCATTGTCCTGGAGCAATTTCTGAGGAATCTTCCCTCATGCCTCAAGCCCGGCGGACGGGCCGCCATCCTGACGTTCCATCCCGGCGAAGATATCCGTGTGGCACGCGCGTTCCAGGAAGGGCTTACATCCGGGGTGTATGCCCGGGGTAGCCTTGAACCTCTGCGCCCTTCGGCGCAAGAGCAGTATGACAATTCACGTTCGAAGAGCGCCCGGCTGCACTGGGCGCAAAGGAGCGCGGCATGACATTCGCGTCGTTGGGCCTGTCGCGGGACTTGCTTGAAGCCGTCAAGGTCGCCGGTTATGACACGCCGACCTCCGTGCAGGAGCTGGCGATCCCCCTTGTCCTGCGGGGGCGCGATGTGATCGCCCAGGCCAGGACGGGAACGGGAAAGACAGCCGGTTTCGCCTTACCATTGTTGCAGCGTGTGCGGGCGCATGACGGTGGCCGCAAGAGATCCATCCAAGCGCTCATCCTGACGCCCACGCGGGAGATCGCGATGCAGGTGGAGCGCGCCCTGAAAGGGTACGGGCGGCAGTTGCCGCGGCCGCCGCGCGTGATCACATTGATCGGCGGTTTGAATATTGACCTGCAGGTCCGCAACCTTCATCACGGGGCGGATATCGCGGTGGCCACGCCGGGCAGGTTCCTGGACCTGACCAGGCGCGAGGTAGTAGATCTGTCGTTGTTGAAGATCCTTGTCATTGATGAGGCTGACAAGATGTTCGATCTTGGCTTTGCCGCGGAGTTGGGCGCGGTGCTGCGGACCTTGCCTGACGATCGCCAGAATTTATTATTTTCCGCGACGATAACGGACAAAGTCGACGCGATGGCCCGTGCGTTCATGCGCGACCCGGCGCGTGTCACCGACGCAAAGAATGAACCCGCCGCGGAGCTTGTTCATCAAAGGGCTATTGAGGTCAACCGCAATAACCGCGGCCCTTTGCTGCGGCATTTGATCAAAGTTGAACAGTGGGCGCAGGCGCTGGTCTTTGTTGCCAGCGTCAGGGACGCGGATATCCTGACGGTGAAACTGCGCAAGGCCGGCATTGACGCGGACGCGTTCCACGGGGGGTTGACGCAGGCCCAACGGAGCCAGGTGTTGCGGGATTTCAAGCTCGGGAAATTCAGGGTGCTGGTGTCGACGGACCTCGCGGCGCGGGGGATCGATATTCACAAGTTGCCTTGTGTGATCAATTATGACCTTCCCCGTTCCGCGGATGACTATATCCATCGCATGGGAAGGACGGGGCGCGCCGGAGAGAAGGGGATCGTGATCTCTTTCATCGGCCATGAGGACCAGGCGCATTTTTCCCTGATCGAGAGAAAGACCCGCGTTCGTCCCGCGCGCGAAAGTGTTGAAGGTTTTGTGTTGACCGGAGCGCCATTACCGACGGAAAAAGGCAAGGCGCCGGTCAAGGGGCGGCGGATGAGCAAGAAGGACAAGGCGAGGGCCCTGGCATTGTTAACAGATAAGGGGTTGTCATAATATTGTTACCGGTGCTATTATACCCGGACATATCCTTCTTTATTAATAATGGCAATCCATTGAAAAGGGGGTGAGTGGTCGTGGGGAATAAAGATAAGGGCAGGAAAGAAGCGAAGAAGCCCAAGAAGAACAAGAAGTAAAATTGTCGGGGCACATTGTATTGTTCGAACAAACAGTGTGCCCCGATTGTCTTTCCAGCGTCCGTAATGTTATATTTTTCTTAATGGCCTTATGGCCATGAAAGGATCACATATGAAAGTCATCGCGTTCAATGGCAGCCCCCGCAAGGAGTGGAACACGGCCATGTTGCTGCAAAGCGCGCTTGACGGCGCGGCCGCGGGCGGAGCCGATGTGGAACTGGTCCATCTTTATGACCTGGATTATAAAGGTTGTGCCAGTTGTTTTGCCTGCAAACTGAAAGACGGTAAAAGTTACGGCCGTTGCGCGTGCCAGGATGGCCTGACGCCGTTCCTGCGCCAGATCGAGGCCGTCGACGGCATCCTTCTCGGGTCTCCGGTCTATCTGGGGGCGGCGACGGGGGTGATGCGCTGTTTAATGGAGCGGCTGGTTTTTCCTTTCCTGACATACACGGACCCTCCGGGGTCGATCTTCCCGGGCAAGGCGCGCGTGGGGATCATTTATACATTTGGAGCGCCGGAAGAGATGGTTGTCCAGCGGGGCTGGGATCGTTCTCTGTCCGACACGGGCGCTTTCATGCAGAGGATCATCGGGCCGACGGAAACGTTGATGGTATATGATACGCTGCAGTTCAATGACCAAACCAGGTACGTGGCGACGCGTTTTGATCCGGCCCATAAAGCCGCGCGACGGCGGGATATTTTTCCGCAGGATCTGCACAAGGCGTTCGAGCTGGGTGCCCGGCTTGTGCAGCATTGACAATCGGTTGAAGAAGTTCTGCAAAGAGAGCGGGGAGGTGTGTGTGAAAAGTCTTCGTACCCTGATAGCCGGCCTGGTGTTCCTGGCGCCGTTATGGTGGGGCCCTTTGGATGCCCGTTCGTCCGATGCCGGCGTCGTTCCTCAGTCCGGCGCGGGGATGATCGAATTTACCGTCAGGCCCCTGAAGGCTGACCCTTCTGATGTCGACCATGTTGTCCTTATGCAGGCGAGTTCTTCCGATGGCCGGGAATTTTACGAGATCCAGATCGTTGGCAGTGATGTGCTGGTGTTGAGGGATTTCGGTCCGTGTGTCAGGAGCGCGAACCGGGCGCCGCATGATCTGAAACAGAGCGGCCTGTACACGTTCTTGTTGTCCTGGAACGGGGCGTCGACAAAATTCGCCATCAATGGCCGTGAGATCAAAGGGTTCGATCTTTTGGTGAACAGCGACTACCATCAGCACGCGCCTTTCATCACATTCGGCGCTGCAGAGAGTTTCCAGACAAGCGGCATTAGAGTGTCCTCGCGCAGTGATATCAGCCCTGATCCGGCGGACCGTTCTCTTGTCGAGCAGATCCAGTGCCCCCGCCTCGGGCAGCTTCTTGACGCGAAGCCCCAGGAGCAATACCGGGGTGTGCTGCTCTACGGTTTTCCGGGGCAGCCGGAGAGAGGCCGGGCCATGGGATATATCGACCTCCTTCCCGACGCTGTTGCCAACGGCATCAAGCGGATCATTTTTGTGGACGCGGCGGAAAGGATGGGTGGGGCGCAGGGGCTGACCACATCCCGGGATACGTTCTTTCTGAGGAAGGGATATGAGGCGGGAACGTTCTTTCACGAAGCAACGCATACGTTAGATATTCAGCACAATGCCGGCTTCAGCGCGGCGTGGGGTGAAAAATTTTTGCGTGATGAAGCCCGTCAGGTGGCCGGGAGGCGCAGCATCCTGGGAGCCCTCGATTCTTCCAGCGCGAGCGAGCAGTTGGCGCAATTTTCGGGCATGGTTTACGAGTTTTATTTGAAGAACAAGACGTTCGCGGACCTCGAAACGGTTTTTGGGCCGCAAACCAAAGCGCAGCTGGACTTCCTGCTGGGCAACGGCTTTATCACGCGCGATGTTTATGAGAGGCTGGCCAGGTAGAGGTTTCACAAGAAGATGAACGGAGGGCGGTAACATGCACAAACGAATATTAATGGCAGCACCGGTTTTTCTGGTGTTGGGCGTCCTGTTCTCTCCCGCCGCTTTTTCCACCGACGTGAACATCATCAATGTTGTGCTAGACGCGGACCATTTCACGCCTTTCGACGGGGCGCACGACAAGACGGACGGCAGCATCCCTTTGACATGGAAAGGCTGCAAGCCCGAAGACGTGATGAGCCGGTTGAAGAAGGTCAAGCCTGACGCTGTCACGGCGGTGCCTGTCTTTCAGGGTAAGGAACAGCTCTACGGTTATTTGAAACTCGGTAATTTTGAGGATAACCGGTTTTATTTCGTGATGGATGTCCTGGCCCCGGACAATATGCTCATGTATTTTGATTATAACAAGGACGGGCGGCTGGACAATGACGGGCCGCCGTCGCCCAATAAAGGGCAGCGGATAAAGCCTGGCGCGGCCGGATTCGCGACCATGCTGGAGGTCCCGTGGGATAAGCTGATCGTTGACGCGCCGTTCAAGGGCGTGTTCAAGGTCTGGTTCTTTATCAATAATTTCCAGTGGGCCATCAAGGGCTTTTCTCACTCGAGCCATACTTACCTGAAAGGGCCGATCATCCTTAATGGCGTGGAATGGACGATCTACCTGCACGATCGCGCTGAAAATGACAATGACGGCGACCTGACCGACGACGGTTTGTATATAAAGGTTGCGGAAGGGAAAACGAGGTATATCACCCGGCAGGAAGCAAAGGATGGCGCTTATATCGATGGCCAGTTGTGTCAATTCAAGATCAACTATGGAAAAGGGCGTTGAAGAAATATCACAGCTGTCCGGTAAAACTTTTTAGAGGAACTCGAACTGATGTTCGTGTGATTTAAAGCGCTCTAGGCGTTTTGACGATACTTTGAGCAGATCAATGATGGTCAGAGGCAAGAACAAGGCATCCTGAACCATCTTGTG
>CAIUQE010000039.1 GCA_903901225.1 Candidatus Omnitrophota bacterium | reverse complement strand
CAAGATGGTTCAGGATGCCTTGTTCTTGCCTCTGACCATCATTGATCTGCTCAAAGTATCGTCAAAACGCCTAGAGCGCTTTAAATCACACGAACATCAGTTCGAGTTCCTCTAAAAAGTTTTACCGGACAGCTGTGGTCTCGTCGATAAGCGCGTTCATGTCAAGGCGCCGCATTTCAGGCTCGACCTTCTTGAGGAGCGAGCGCAGGCGCCGGATGACCTCCCCCGCGCGCTGGCCGTCTTCAATGATGTACTGCAGGATCTCGCGCAGCTGTGCCGCTCCCTGCGGAAGGATGCGCCGGGCCGCGTGCGCGTAGGTATGGATGGCGGTGAGCGGCTGGGTGATCTCATGCGCAAGCGACGACACGAATTCCGCCAGCTTGCCGATGCGCGTGACGTGCAACAGTTCCTCGCGCTGGTGCTTGATCTCCTGTTCCCTCAGGCGCATCGTGGTCACGTCGGTCTGGATGCCCACATAATGGGTGATGCCGCCGCCCGCGTCGCGCACCGGCGTCACGCGCAGCAAATGCCAGTATTTCCCGCCGTCCTTGCGAAAGTTGAGCAGTTCGCCCTGGAACGTGTGGCCCTGCAGCAGCGTCTCCCTTATCCTCTGGACAATGAGAGGCTCGGCTTTCGCGCCGTAAAGCAGGAAATAATTCTTGCCGAGGATATCTTTGCGGTTGTAGCCGGTCATGGCGCGGAACGCCGGATTCGCGTAGATGACCGGGAAAAAAGGCTGCTGGGCGTCGATCATGAAGATCCCGTCAACGGCCGCTTCCATCGCGAGCGTGCTGATCTGGATCTGTTCCGCGGCCTGATGCTTGAGCCGCCGCGCCTTGACGCGACTGCGCTTGCTCCGCACGCTTTGCGCGCTTGTGCCGCGTTTGGGCCTGGCTTTCCGCCCCGTTGTCATGGTATAACTCCGATATTATGGCGACATGCGCCAGATCCGAAGGACGGATTTAGTACATATCCCCATTTGATGATACCATAACGCCAATATTAAAGAAACTCCTGTTTTTCCTATTTTGCTAATTTAATTAATATTATGGCGACACGTACCAAAGCCAAAAGACGGATTTGGTACATGTCCCTGTTGAATGCTACTTCTGATGGATCTTTTTCAGGAGCCAGGCCATGTTCTCACCGAGGGTTTTCATGGTCTGCACGCCTTCCTCGTCCTTGAGCACCTCGCCGATCTCGCGGCCAAAGGCAAAATTCCAGTAGCTTGACCCGACCACCATCATTTCCGAGATCATAAAAAAATGGTTGAGCGTGTCGAAGGCGTGGATGGCCCCGCCGCGGCGCACCGCCAGCACTCCCGCCCCGACCTTACGCCGGAAGAAACTGCCGTTCGCCCGCGATACCAGGCAGGCGCGGTCAATGAGCGCTTTCATTTCGGATGAGATGTCGGCCACGTACACGGGCGAGCCCAGGATGATGGCATCGGCCGCGTTCATGGCCGCGATGCATTCATTGACAGGGTCCCCTTCAAAGGAACAACGGCCATTCTTCTTCGTGTAACAGGCGTAACACGCCCGGCATCCGTGGATGGTGCTCCCCGCCAGCTGGATCTGCCGGCACGTGATCCCTTCCCGGCGCAACGGTTCAAAAACCTTTTCGATCAAAAGCGACGTGTTCCCGTCCTTGCGCGCGCTGCCGTTGATGGCGATGACGTTCATGAGGGCCTCCTGGTTAACCAATATGTGGGATTATACTACTGAAGGGATCAAACTTTTACTTCTTTTGGTGCCGCAGGGGCAACACCCAGGAGCATCAACGGATCATTTACCGGCATCATTTTGATGAAGACGGGCGTGAAGCCGTCAAATCCGCCGTTGAAGATCTGTTGCAGGGTGGCATCGTTAAATTTAATTCGGCCATGGCCGGTCTTGTTGACGTCGATGTTCTTGATATCGATACCGCCGTTCATGGCCGGGTCGGCCTGCTCCGACAACGCAGAAGATATTTGCTGAAGATCATCCCTTGACGCGTCGACAACAGAAAGACCCATATCCAGCGACGCGACGAAACGACGGGATTCCTCAAGAAAATGCGTCGCCGTGATCGTGTTGACCGTGATATGAACCGGCTGAAGCTTTGACCGGTAATCATCCAACTTTACCTTCAGTGCCTGCAGAGCCTGCCGCGGTATCTGCGGATCTCTTATAACAGCGACCGTACTGTGCATGATATTCGGAACAAAATCCCTGTTATCTTCCGACAACGGGTGAGCCTTATACCGTGCCAGCGCGGCCTTGCGCAATTGAAGGAATGCCGGTGCTGATGTCGTATATTCCATGACCACAACCCCATTGGGCATTAAATGGGGCCCTACCAGCGCGATATCAAAAGGCCTGAGATCACCATTATCTTGACGCAGCGCATCGGTCAATTCCTGCAAAGATAATGTCAACGCCCCCATGGGAGCGATCTCATCGTTGGAAATGGTCACATGAAGTTCATCCAAAGACATGTTAATCACGGGTGTGTCTTTTCCGACATTTTCTTTAACAAGATCCTGCACGGCCTTGTAAATACGCCTTACATCCTGATTGCCTGCCACAAGAATATGGTGGAACATGCTTTCCCTATTGCCATTATTGTGGCTAATGGCATCAACTACAGCCTGGGAAGATGTTGTATCGCCAAATTGAAGCGCCGCCTTCTTATCAAGCTCAACAAAATTACGACGCATTTCCTCCTGGTAGGCCAACGCCTCAGCGGGAGTAACATTGACCATCGACGCATCTTTCGCCCCATCCATCGCAAAATCCACCTCAAAAACCTTCCCCACTTTGACAACCGCCTCGGGGCCTTGGGCCTTGTCTAACTTGATATCCCCAAACTTGTACAACCCGCCTGAAAAATACTTCCTCGGCGTGGTTTCACCCGTCAGTGCATTCGCCTCTTCTTTAATGTAATTGAACACGCCCTGCTTGTACGCCGCGATATACCGCTGGTAGATCTGTTCCTTAAGTGTCTTGTCGTCACTGCTGACGCCGGAGATCTTGTTTTTTCCAACATACCCTTGTGACATCAGCGTGTCCTGAACCAGTTCGCGATACCACTTGGCGAGAATGGCGGCGCAGTAGACCTGCCGCAGTGCGGCAAAGTTCTTGCCCTGATTGACTTCTTCCTCAATAGCCGGGAGGACGACTTGACGGATAATGTTCTTCGTAAACTCTGCTTTTGAATCCCCCCTCCCTTGATCCCTCCCCACCGCGGGGAGGGAAACGGCTAATTCTCCGTTCCCTGATCCTTGTGCGGCGAGGTAATCGGAATCGAGCATCACCTTGAGCTTTGCTTGTGTCACATAGACGGCATTGTCTTTTTCAAATACCTCTGCTTTTTCCGGCGTGATCCAGACTTTATTGAACGTATCGACCGGGATATCGGTCGTGCCGAACTTCTCCTGCGCTTCTTTGTAAATACGGTTCCAGAACTCTTTACCCAGATTGTCTTCCGGATAGATCAACGACGCCGTCACCTGCTTGAGAACATAATCCTGCGCCAGCATGTCACGGCCAAGCACCGTCTGGCCCAAACTTTCGTCGATCATGCGGTCTTTTTCATAGGGCGAAAGGTTCACCCACAAGGATTTTTCAGGGACCGTTAACGCGGCGAGGAAATATTTAACGATCTTTTCGCTCTGCTCTTTGACAGCGACTTGTCCTGCAGAGTCATTTCCGGAATCCACAATGAAATCAAAATTGAGAGGCTTGTCGGGATGGATGACAAGGCCTTTAACAAGGACCGGGACAAACGCCGGGGACCGTCCCACCATCTGCCCCGGTTCAGGGAGCGTTGCAACAAACGCACTCTGGGCATAACTGAATTGGGGGCCCAAGGCCAACGTTACGATCAGAATCACGGCGATCATTCTTCGTATAATAATAAACTCGGAGTTATTGAACAACACGGCCTCCTCACTCTTGCATTTATCCTATCTGAAATTTGAAATTTATTTCATCAATTCAGCCAACACGGGCATATTAGTAGCCGTCACCGGCGATATCTCGCGGATGACAGGTGACAACCCCTGGATGTTGACCATGTCCGGGTCCTGGAACTGCACCGGCAGTGGCATGCCCGCACCGTCGACCTTGATGGTGATGGTCAAATGCTCGTCGTTGAGGCTGATGCCGCCGACTTTGTCAGGGACCTGGCTTTTATCAGCGTTGTTTTGTCCCGACGAAGAAACATTGTTTTTCATTGCCGCCGCTGTCACCTTGCCCTTCAAATGCTTTTCCAATATCTTAAGAGCCTCCCACTTCCGTCGCAGCCAACCAACCCGTTCTTTTTCAACCGCCAGGACCGCGTCAGCCGCGACCTTATTCTCAACGGAAACTTCCGGTTTCCTAACGGCCGACGGCCCGCTGCCCATTAACAGCACCACGGGAACGGAAATATTGCCATCCAGCTCGTCATTGATCTCTTTCAATGCCCCAGCGGCTCTTTTATAGGCCATTTGATCCCTGTAAATATCCACCTGATGGATCCTTTGCCCGACGATGATACGTTTCGAATCCTTCAGGGAATCCCGTTTTTCCCAGAACCTCGCGACCGTGGCCTCGTACTCTTTCTTGACGCGGCGTCCCGCACGATCACCGATCCCGTATCCAACCGCTATAAATCCCAATATACCGCCCAGCACACTCGTTACTCCCACAAAAAATTCCTTTATCGTAAAGATCGCTGTTACATTGGGCCAAATATTGAACTTCACGAAAAGACCTGCCGGAACCAGCGCGAACAATAATGTCGCGGCCGAGGTCCTGACAAAATACCGGTTAAATTGTGAGACCAGACGTTTCATCTGGGGATTTCCGGTCACCAACTTGTTGAGGATAACCATGCCGGCGATACCCAGCAATCCCAGGATAATAAAAGGTGTCAGGTGCAAATAGATCGCCGCGGAAAAAGCCACCGCGGACAGGCCTCCCAGAGAGGCCGCTATATTATCGCCTTTACCATTCCAGACCTTCACCCCGGGCTGGTTCTCGCTGACGAACAGGCCGATCAGCATATTGACCCCCCAGAACATGGCTAAAAACATCATAGACACATGTGCCATGGTCAAGCCGCAAATGGTCGACACCAGCATCAATCCGGTCGTCAAAGCTCCGAGGCCCACAACACTTTTGAACGACACAAAACTTAATGGATTGGCTTTTAACTGCGCCCAGGCGTTCGTATCGTGCGCGATCCCGCCCCCGCCGGACACATTAAAAACAAATGTCAGCCCACCGTAACTGTTGATCAAAGACAGCATTTCCAGTGTGACGCGGACCGCGAAGACAGGCGCGTCACGGCACTGGTAGAACAAGAACCTCGCTGTCCCGAATAAAAATCCGGAATCGTCGATCATCGCCCCCCAGCCATGGAGGCGCAATATCTGATTGAACAATGTCCCCACCGTGGCCAGCGTAAGCCACAAGCCCTGGAATGGATTAAAGCCAAAAACAACCGATACCGGTAACATTATAAGGTTGAGGAACCCCCAGGGCATTCCGACGTAATGGCGCCCCACATTGCGGTTCGCCTCTCGTTCAACATACGCCTCAGGGCCAATGTCATTAATCGTCTGCATCAGAAATCGGCTGATCACCTGATTGCGCCCGCCGGCCCAACGCGGCACCGCGCTGCCCAGCTCAAAATTGGAAAATGACTCGCGACGCTTGTGATGGATCGCTTTCGAAAGGGCGTACGATGGATCATAACCCAGGGCCACCAGCATATGGGCTTCCTGAAGGACGGCCTCGTAATCTTCGCTGATCCCCATCGAATTCATGGCAAACCCGATCATCCCGAACTGATCAGGATACTCGCTCCCCAGGCCAGCCGCCTTGGCCCTGGCCCTGTTCGCTTTGCGCGTCTCGGGCGTAAAACCCTTCCGGGGAAAGTCAGGATTGCTCATTTTCTTAAGGGCATCCCAACCATAAACACCCATATTGTTCTCCCAACCGGTGGCGATCTTCTCCAGCATCCCCAACATGGCATTGCCCTGCCCGAATTCAACGAGATAATTCTGCACGCCTATATAACGGCGGGTATTGGTCGTATTCCGGTGCGCGACCATGATCACCTGTTCCGGATTATTCATGCTCGCCACGAGGTCATTGATATGCCGCCGCAGATCGAGCGCGTTCGAATTACGGTCCAGGATCAGGATCCGGCGGACCTGGCTTAACTTCTTGGCCCGCTCCCGGCCAGCCTCGTAATCACGCGACAAACTCCGATCACCGTTCATGGTGCCGGATTTTGAAAAAGTCACTGTGGGCACAAAGTTCATGGAAACTTCAGCGCCGGAAATATGAGCAAAAAGACGGAGAAAATTCTCGATAGTATCCTGGTTCTTCTCTGACGTATTATTGTATGTGAACGCCAATATGGTCTTCTTGCCCAGGGGAACTCCTTCAGGATCCAGCGTATCACGCAACATATAGGCCAATCCAACCAGGCTTACCCCGGCATCGTAGGGGTTCAAGCTTCCCTTTTCGGATATCGGATTAAAAAGACTCACCAGCTGATTGATCTCTTTGGCAAAGATCAACTGTTCCCGTTCCTGGGGGGTATCGTAAACAATGCTCAAATTAAGCGGGATCTCCCCCTCGGCGCGGGCCGCGCCTCTGGCCAATAACTGATCATCGGTCATCAGTGAAACGTGGGCCTCAGATTCCCTGGAATACAGCAACGTTAGCCACTTCCTCACATCCACGTTGACAAACTGGGCCATGGGCCTGTCCGCCGGCACACCGAGCGTTTTTCTTATCCCTTCCAGTGTTCCCAAAGCCGCCGGTGAATCATCCGCGACAAGCCATTGCAATTCTTTGATGACATTCTCAACAGCTACCGGTATTTTCTCCGGTTTGTCGATATGTTCTTTCATCACGCCGATCGACCCCAGCACCGGCCCGACGTAATTGATCAGCAGGCGCTCGTCTTTTTTCAACCCGGCCCACTCCCGCGCGATGTCACTGGGCTGATCCGCGCCTTCCTTGGGAAAGAACCTTGAGGCAATGAATCCCGGTCCGAACCACAGCGCAAGATTGGTCCCGTACGCCGTAAGGCAAAACATGACAAGTGCCCCGACCAATACCGGCCAGGCGCCCAACAGTATTTGTGACGCGAAAAATCCATACGTGACCCAGCCGAACAGAAAAGAAATAGCCATGAAAGAAAAATACTGCGTCCAGACTAAAATATTGGCCCTAAGGCGCCCCGGCGAACTGGACGCGCGATAATGATAATTGAGGCTCAGCCCGAAAGCAGACCGCTGCCATACGGCAAGGGAAAAAGCTTCGGTCAACAACGAGACGCCCATGGTGCCTTTGAGAAAAAGACCGAGGCCGACACCGACCGTCGGCAACCCCCAGAAAACGACTACGGCGCCGGCCAGCGCTGCCACGGCCAGGCCCAAACGTAGGGGCATCGGCATATGGTCACTGTGAGATATCTTGAAATAGTCAACGACAGCCCCCACCCCCAGGACAATGCCAATGCCACCAAGGATAATTCCAGCCGCGACGCCCATGATCGGCGTCGCGAACCAGGATCCCAGTGACACGGTCCCCATCGTCAGCATGCTCAGGCCGATGCCACCCAAAATAAAACGCGGCATCAGCGTCCCGTCCAAAAGGAGCGGATGGATCGCCTTAATGCCGAGACCGAAGAATGTCTTCAAGGTCAATCTGTTCAATGACTTGACATACCCGTCAATATCCTTGCGCGACAGATTCCCTTGTTTGAGCTCTCCCAGCAATACGCCCGCATCGGCGACATAAACTTTTTCGCCTTTGTTATTAATGATGATCCTGTTTGGCGCAGGTTCGAAATTGGTCTTCTTGAGAAATGCCTGAAAATGATCGTAATCGAACCCGCTGTGTCCTGGAACTGTGATCCCCAGTTCCGCGCTGACCTTTTCAAACTCCCCGTTGGCGGTATTCCCGGCCTTCAGGTCTGCGTCCAATGCTTCTATCAAAAGATCACGGTATGTGGCAAAATACACCTCCAGCTTGTCCCCTATCTGCTGGTCAGCCTTCCCGATCTGAGCGTAGGGACCGGCGCCTTTCAACCCGTTCTGCTTTTGTAACCCCACCATTTTTTCATCATCCCACCCGGCTGTCGCAAGGGTCGTCGCTATCTCCGCCTGCAGGGCCTTTTTTAAGGGCGCAAGCCTTTTTTGCAGGAATTTGGCCCGGATCTCCTTAAGGGCAAAATGCGTCTCCCGGTCGATGGGGGTGTCGGCAATATCATATTTCTTAACAGCCTCTTTTTCCCTCTCGATATGGATACGGAACACATCCGCCATTTCTTTGACAATATTCAATACAGCATCATTCGCGAGAATTTTTTCCAGATCCTTACCCTTAAGATCATTGTTGTTTTTCAACGCGTCGGTCAATTTTTCTTCCAGTTTGCCCGGAGCATCCACATCACCACCGGATCCTTTGGCCTCTTTCGCTGATCCCATCGCGATGTTCATGACAGGGCCGATCAGATCGAGGACAACCTTGTCCCAGACGATCGTGGTGGCGCTGCGGGCAAGCTCCTGGGCCAGGTATTTCCCGGTGCTGGCCGTATACTCGTCCCAGGCATCCAGCGCGTCCGTATCGACAACACTTTTATAATCTTCCGGCTTGATCCCGTGCGCTTTGATATAACGGCTTATGCCCATGGTGTAAATAGCGTTCAAATTAAAAAGGAACAGGGATTCAGGATCGCCGGTCATGGCGAAACGGTACCCGTCAGGGCCATCTTGGATGGATGGCACTACTTTCGCGGCAAAACGCTGCTGGGCCGCGATCATAATATCCTCATCGTACAGTTGCCCTGTCGACATAGCCCTGACCTTCGCGGCCGCCTTCTTGCGTTTGGCGGAACTTTGGAACGCCCTGAGGACCACCGTGACGGGGACGGCAATGATCGCCAGTATGGCCATCAATAATGACCTGAACTGGGTGACTTTGGCGTTGAACTGCCACCCCTCGCCGTAACCGTCATAATGCCGGGCCATCGTGGGCCACCAGAATTTCAACAGCGGATGTTGTTCCTTGATGATCTGTGTCTGGTTCCCCAGCTTATCGTAGGAGACCGCTTTCCAACGAGCCACCTCTTGCCCCCTGGCATCAACCGCATTGACCGGTATATTGGAATTGGACTTGAGATCATAATTCAATATCTTCCTGGTGGGAAAGGCTTCCCGACCAAAGATCCGCTGGGAGGTCTTGTTGACCAACTGGGCAATAAGGGAAAGGTCCTGCTTGAATTCCTCCCGCACCTTGCGCCCGGTCAGGACATCATAAGTAATATTATCCAGGAACTCCGCCACTTTGGCCTGGTAACGCGCTCCCGGAGTAACCTTGTTCTCAAATTTGTCAAAAACGATCCATTCATGCATTTTTCCCGTGTAATGGATACGCACCGAACCGGGGATAATATTCGGCGAAGGGATGACAGAATCCTTGAACGGCCGTTGCGCCGTCAGGGTTTCCAGGCTGGTATGGTCCCACCAGGGCGTGATCGCGATCGTGCCATTACCGCTGATCGTGGCCAGGGCCCTGCCGGTGTTGTCATTGAGGCGCATGACCTTGTATTCCGCCAGGCTCCACTGGTCGCTGAACTTGCCATCGGAAGCCGTCAAACGGTCCTGGCTGCGGACCACAACGAGTTTGGTATCCCGCGTGATCCCCTCACGCTCCAAACCCTGCCACAGATCCTTACCCGTTACTTCCTTATAAGACGCGCTGACCGTCGGATTGAAAATATCCTTCGCCAGGCCGCTCATCTTGAGGCGGCTTAACTCCCTGTCGCCGAGGTATTCCTGCCGCTCATTCCTCTCATAATTATGGTTAAGGGTGAACGACCCCACGACCTCGCCCGTCAACGGATCATGCGCCGTGGCCACGACGATCTTGAAGATCCTGTCGTTATATTTATAAACAGTAAAGACCTTCTTCTCCAACGGATCGAACTGTTTGATGTAATCAATGATCTCAACCCCTTCACTGGTAACAATGGAGGTGTAGCGTAAAACACTCTTCCCATCAATGCCTGCCGCCAGCAGGATCTTGTTGACCTCTGGTTCGGCGATAAAACGATCGTAATCTATGCCATTCCTCGCTATTTCCGCCTCGCGCGTCTGATGGATGGTCCTCACCGGGATCCAATCATTGTCCCGGCGTTCAAAAACCTCGCGGCGATCAAACCCGCCCACTGGGCCCGATTCGTAGTAATAAACGTCTTTTTTGCTGAAAACGACCTTGTCCACTTGCGCCAGCAGATCGTTCCCGTCGCTGATCTCCTGCGGCAACAGGATATTGCCCGTATAATGGACCTGTTTGTTGCCTTCGGCGTCAAAGATCATTCGCCCGGCCATGGCGTATGCCCCGGGGCGCCGGCCCGTCACGTCGATATAATCCACCACGACTTTCCCGTCCTCTTCCGTGATCTTGTTGAACACCAAGACATCCTTCACCAGCCGCCCGCCGAGGCTGATGTCGATGCCGCGGTATTTAGGATCGATCGCCGCGGAGTATGCGCTTGCAAAAGGCTTCCCCTTGGAGAACTTCTCAACAAAAGACCGCACCTCATCCCAATGATGCTGCTGCATGCGGGTCCGGTGAACAGAGCGCCCTTTCCCGTCGTTATACGTCACGCTCTGGGACAAAGGGTCGATCACGCGGGCCGGCCTGGTGTCCTTGAACGTGGTAAATATTTCGATCGTGGAAACGCCCGTCTGATAGTCACTTTTGATGATCGCCTTTTGCCCCTTGACCGCGTCCGGGTCAAGCAATGCGATGGCCTCTTTCGAGAGGACCGCCGTCTGCCCGATGGGTTTCTTGTCGCGGGACAACTGGTATATCCCGTCATCCGCCTTCCCCGGTTCTTTTATCTTGTGATAATCGAAAAGGGCGTAAATGAGAGTTGTCCCGTTAGGGCCGAACTTTTCAAGACGGGATGCCAATGGATTCCTGGAAAGATAAATGTTCGCGATCTTATTGCCCTTGACATCGATCATCTGGAACTCGACCGACGAACGCCGGATCTCCTCCCGTGGGCCCGGCTGGATGATCGCCGTAAAAGGCACGAACATGGCCGTCTTATACCCGGGGGCAACCGCCAAAAAATTATTGTCAAGAAAAGCCTGCATCTCACGCATCGGAATGACCTGATAGCCGGCCCTTGTCCTCAACGCGCGCGCGGCCTCATTACCGTCAATATCAAGTTGGATAATATCCTTTGCCTCCGTAGCCAACAGGCCCGCGTTCCTTTCCAGGGCCGACCTGGGCACGAACTGCGTCATCTCCCTGCCCTTGGGCCCTTTCCAGACAACAAGGAAATTTTTGGCGTAAAACTCCTGCAGCGTCAGCGCTTTCTCCGCCGACGCAATGCCTTTTACCATCCGCGGCCGCGGCTGTTTCAATATCCTGAACCTGTTAACCCCCTTGGCCTCGCCGTCAACATGGACCATGTCAACTTTGTTCGCGGCCAAGAGCGCCACGAAATCCCGTTCCGGCAGGATGCCCACCGCTTTCTGTGCCGTGGTGAGGACATTACTGCGGGCATAGATCACAAACTCGCCCGTCGCCAGGTTCTCGGCCTCAATGCCGCCCTGCCTCAAGGTCCGCAACTGCACATTGCGCTCTTTAAGGGTTTTGATCCCCGCCGTAAAAACCCCGACCACCCGGCCTTTCTCTACCTTGACCATGGCCTTCGGGCTCATTTCAACCTCGCCATCCGGCAAGGAGACGATCACCATGTTCTTATTGCCGGCACGGATATTATTCGCGGTCCCCAGCCTCAGCGCCCAGCCCAGTGACACAAAATCCTTGCTGCTCGTGGCCACTGCCGGCATCCGCCCGTCCATGTAATAAATGACACCAACGCTTTGCATGCCTTTATTCGCCGTATCATTGAAGATCTTTCCCGGAATGAACCTTTTGCCATCGGATGTGACCCAGGCCTTGTACGCGGGCTGCCCATCCAGGCTGATACCCTCAAACTCTTTATGCCGGTCAAGATGCTGCATCAACCAGCCAATATACGAAGGCACGCTGCGGATATCCGTTCTCGCGTAAGCGTCCTTTTCCATGTAATTGGGTACCTTGGAACGAAGGATCCTGACATTGGTCAGATTCTGATCCACTTCATCCTTAAGTCTTGCAATAAAAGGCCCGTACGCATTGTTATTTAATTCTATCCCGGCACGGTTTATCAGGACGATATGACCTTTCGCCGTGTTCTCGAATTCGGGCTGGTCAGGACGAACTTTCTTTTCTTTCTTTTGAACCTCGGCAGAAGGCTTGATGGCGGATCGAACCGCGGTGCCCAGGCTGTCCTGCGGGACTTTCCCCGGCTCTGCCGCCAGGGTCGTATCCACGGGCGCCTCGGCGGTCTCATCAAGGACCTGGACATCCGCCACGGTCGTATCCGGCTGACTTTCTTCTACAGCTTTTTTTGGGGCCGGAGCGCCAACACCTGAGATGGCCGGCATAGTCTTTTCAACCAGAAGCGGCATCTTATCGACCAACGTCACTTCACCCTCTTTATTCACCAGAGCACCGAACGCCTCTTTGACCGGATCCGTATAATTCTTCCCGTATATCACGCTTTGCGACATGACTTTACCCGCGGCTGCCCGAAAATTATTCTCCTCCCCCGCAAAATAGATCCGTCCTGTCAGCCCGTGAAGGATCATGCCGATCGGCATTTTATCGTCCGGCGGCGGCGTGACCATGACCGACTTTGTATGCCCATCTTCATCCGTATAGGACACTTCGACTGGCTCCGGTCCGTTCTTTTCATGATAAAGCCAATAATTCACCTCAGCCGCCCAGCGGGTGTATTCCAGGACATCTTTATTGCGGTCTTCCTTCTCCTCCTCATTGGGTGTGGGGAAATTCTCGGCGGTATACATCTTGCGGATCTCGCCGGTCAAGCGATTACGGGTAAACGCGATGATCTTGCGCCCCTGTTCATCCACGCCATTCTGGACCATCGTCTCCTTGACCATCATCTGCTTGTACTTCTCATTCGAAGAAACAAGCACAACACCGTCGGGCGTGTACCCCTTCGGATGGCGCGGAGAAATAAAGGAATACTGGATCTCGCCGGTAACCTTGTCAATGATAAGCCCCCGGGCGTAGCCGCCGCCTTCCTGCGCGAACTTGAGGTATCTGTCAACATCATCGGGATTGAACATGTTAAATGTCTTGTTGTTCGCCAGCTTCATCAGCTCGTCGCGATCCGTCGGGAGTTGGCGTTCGACGACCATGAATATCTTGCTCTCATCATTGTTCAGGTACGCGCTCTTGTAGAAGCTGATCTCACGCGCGCCGTATTTGTAATGATAACCCCCGCTCAAGAGCAGCTCCCCCTGCGGGCCAAAGATCTTCCCGACAACCGGCAGGTACGCCGCAAAGCCGAAAAACTGCCCTATGGTCCGGGGTAACCCGATCCGCGTGATCCTGTTCGCCTGAAGTTCATAATCTTTATTGTTCGCGCCGTAGACAAGCGGGCGGTCAATGGTCAAGGCTCCCAGCATTTTTCCCAGAAAGCTCTTATGCCCCTGGATCAGCCAACTCTGCTCGTTCGTCGGGTGCAACGTCATCCGGTTGATCTCCTGCAAAACATTGTCCCCGATATAAAGAATGCTCATGACCGACAGGTTACCGGCGGCAATGATCCCTTTCATCTCCAATTGCTGACTGAATGGGATGACGGGGCCGATGTTCGCATTCCACCCGCGGCCAAGCGAAGTGCTGTTGAACGTCCCCATGCGCTGATAGTAGTTGGACTGGACCATCACATTGACCGGGCTTTGGGCCTCAAGGGTCGTAGCATTCATCGTTTTCTCACGCTCCTTGACCCCAAAATTCGGATCGAACACTTTCTTGCCCAGCGCCACACCCGCGTCCTGCGCGGTCCGCTGCTTGAGGCTGTCCGCATACGCACGCGCTTTCATTTCATTGAACCCGCGTCCAACCTGGACCAGGCTGTCGATCATTTTTTTATTTTTCAGCAGCTCCTTCAGCAGGGCGAATTGATACGGCGTACTCTTCTGCGGCACAACGGCCTGCGTACCGCCGACATCCGCCTGGACCACCTTGTTATTGCTGAATATCGCCACAACGACCTTGCCCTCTTTGGTCGGATAAACCCCCTGGGGCACGCCATCTTTCAGATCCGCGACATCGCCCATCTTCACCCACATGCCGACCTCGATCGTCATAAATCCATCCCCGACCTTGATCCTATGCCCCTCGAGACGATGCCCCTTCGTGACCTTCTCAAAACCGGCGCTCAGCACCGCCGGTGCCGTCGTGCCCTTGAAACGATCCGTCTCGTCCCCCACAATCTTCAACGCGGGCGCCACGGGCGCCTGGACCTGGGTAGTCTGTGTCACCGCGGGCTTAGCGACCGGCTCGGCGCGCAGGGACGCGGGCATGGCCGACATGAACGAAGAATTCAGGCTGAGCGCGAGGAACAACATATTCATCCTCCGCTTGAGACGGCCGGTACCCTGGGCACGGTCCTGTTGATCCTCAAACGCTTTCTCGTAATCTTGACGCGCATTTTCCTCCGCAACCTCCACACGCGCCAATTTCTTTTCCCAGGATGATTTAGCAACCGACGCAACTACATTGATAGGAGACGGAGCTTTAAGGGTGAATTGTTTCCCCTCGGCCGTTGTCAGCGTCACCGCGGTCACATTGACATTCAATCCGTTGATAACATTGCGCGCCTGATCGAACGCGACCATATTGATCATCGACGCGTCAAACGGCGCCATCCCGCCCGAGAAATACTTCCGGGGCAGCAGCTCCTGCGTGAGCGGGTCCAGTTCTTCCTTGATGTAATTGAACACCCCGGTCTTGTAGGCCTGCAGGTATTGCTGATAGATCCGCTCTTTCGCGCCGGGGTCGTTGATGGCGATCCCCGCGACCTTGCCCTGGTCCGCGTACACCTGTCCCAGGAGGCTCTCTTTGAGCGTCTTTTTGAACCACGTGGCCAGGATCATGGAATTGTAGGCCTGGCGCACCCCGGCAAAATTGGCGCCTTCGTTCACTTCCTTCTCGATCACGGGGACGATCACCTTGCGCGCGATATCCGCGGCCAGTTCCCGCGCAACCTTGCTTTCCTCGTCAGCGGCAACCGCGAACCGCGCCTTGTTCGCGTCAGCGGCCATGAGATCCTGCTCAAGCATGACCTTCAAATGGCTCCCCACCAAAATGGCCGTGTCATCCTTCTGGTAAATATCCGCCTTGTCGGCAACGATCCAGACCTTGTTGAACGTGTTGACCGGAATGTCCGTGGTGCCGTAGAGCGCGCGGGCCTTCTGGTAGATCTGATCCCAGAAATCTTTCCCGAGCCGCGTGTCAGGCGATATCAATGACGCGGTGAATTGTTTCAGCAGGTAATCCTGGGCGAGCAGATCGCGGCCCATTTCGGTCAATGAAAAATTATCGGGAATGATGCGGTCCGCTTCTTTGGGAGAGAGGTTCACCCACATGTCACGATTGGGGGTGATCAAGGACGCCATGAAATATTTGATGAGCTTCTTGTATTCTTCCTTCTGCTCACCCCGCGCGAACGGTTTTTCCCCGTTGCTCATGACGAAATAAAGGTTGAACGGGTCTTTAAGGTCGACGCGCAAACCGCGCATCAAAGTCGGGGTGAAAGCGCCGGTGAGAGGAACCATGGCGCCCGGCTTGGGCAGGAGGGTCTGGGCATAACCGGATTCAACAGGGATCAGGCTCACGAAAGCGATCAAAACCGCTATCGCGATTGCTTTGAACAAGCTCCAGTGCAACAGTTTCTGGAACATAAGATCAACCCTGGCCCGTTAAAT
This sequence comes from Candidatus Omnitrophota bacterium, assembly GCA_903901225.1. Taxonomy (GTDB): domain Bacteria; phylum Omnitrophota; class Gorgyraeia; order Zapsychrales; family Fredricksoniimonadaceae; genus Fredricksoniimonas; species Fredricksoniimonas borealis. The sequence continues at coordinate 34,992 of CAIUQE010000039.1, read as the reverse complement.
ACGGTTTTTACACAAAGACCTCTACGCACCTATATCTAAATATGTAATATAAAAAGGAGAAAAACAAGGGCTCAATGCAAAATAGATAAAATTTTTAAATAAAATTAATTTTAATATTTTTTATTCATCTGTTAAGATTCTGCTTTGGGTGATCCAATCAACTTGAGGAATGGATGTTTAATGTCCAAACTGAAATGTTTTTGCTGTTAGAAAGTCGGAATGGCTCAGATTGGACATTAACGATGTGTTGTTAAATGCTTCAAAACAAATGATTTGAAGATAATGGCGGGGTTATTCAACAGGATGCCCTTCATCCGGGTTTATTCTTCAGATAAAGACTTGATCGTTTCCAGCTCATCCCACAACCGGTAGGCTTCGAGGATTTCGGCACCCAAAGCCTGAGAACGCGCTTTGACTTTGGCGATCTCCTGGGGAGTGCTCTTGTAAAGTTCAGGATCAGCCAGGCGCAGGGCGGTTTCCTCCTGCTCGATCTCAAGCTCCGCGATGCGGTCGGGAAGATTGTCGAGCTCACGCGCCTGCTTGTAAGACAATTTAGCGGCCCCCTGCGGCTTGTTCGAGGCTGAAGCCGTTTTTACAGGCTTGGAAGTCCGCTCCCCGCCTTGAGTTGGTTCTGTCCGCTGCGCGCGCGCCGCGCACACCGCGCGCCAGTCATCATAACCACCGGGATACTCGTTCACCTCACCGCCGCCCTCGAACACCCAGGTGGAAGTGACTACATTATTAAGGAACGCGCGGTCATGGCTGACCACGATGAGCGTGCCGGAATATTCAATGAGCAGTTCTTCCAGGAGCTCCAGCGTTTCCATGTCCAGGTCATTGGTCGGCTCATCCATGACCAGCACGTTCGAGGGCTTCATGAACAGCCGCGCGAGGAAAATGCGGTTACGCTCCCCGCCGGAAAGGACCTTCACCGGCGTGTTCGCCCTGTCGGGCGTGAACAGAAAATCCTGAAGGTAGCCGATGATATGGCGCGGCTTGCCGTTGATCATGACCGTGTCGCCCGACCCGCAGATATTCTCGATGACGGTCTTGGAATCATCCAGCTCCTCGCGCAACTGGTCGTAATACGCGACTTCCAGCTGTGTTCCAAAACGGACCGTGCCCTTGGTCGGCGCCGCCTTGCCCAGGAGGACCTTGAGCAGCGTAGTCTTGCCGCAGCCGTTGGGGCCGATAATACCGATCTTTTCCCCGCGCATGATGTTCACCGAAAAATCGCGGACCAGGCAATTATCGCCGAAGGAACAGCCGATGCGCGAGGCCTTGATGACCAGATGGCCCGAGGGGTCCGCCTCCTGCGCGTTCATGCGCACGACACCTTCCCGGCCGCGGCGCGCGCGTTTTTCCTCGCGCAAAACCTCGAGCGTTTTCACGCGGCCTTCATTGCGGCAGCGGCGCGCCTTCACACCCTGGCGGATCCAGACTTCTTCCACGCCGAGTTTTTTATCCGCCTTCGCCACCATGACCGCTTCGACCGCGTCGGCATGGGCGCGGCGTTCCAGATAAGTTTTATAATCGCACGCCCAGCTCGCGAGCCGGCCGCGGTCCAGGTCAATGATGCGCGTGGCCACGTTCTCCATGAACCTGCGGTCGTGCGTGACAAAAATGACCGCCGCCGGGAATTCCTTCAGGAACCCCTCAAGCCAGTCGATCGCGTCAATGTCAAGATGATTGGTGGGCTCGTCGAGAAGAAGGACGTCAGGTTTCTGCACCAGCGCCTTCGCCAGGAGGACACAGCGTTTCTGCCCGCCGGACAATTGCGTGAATTCCGCCTCGGGGTCAAGCTTCATCCGGGAAATGACCCCGTTCGCCTGGTGGTCGATTTCCCAGCCGCCGGTGCGGTCGATCTCGCCCTGCACCACATCAAGGCGGCGCAATAGGGCCGGATCGGAGGATGCGTGCAACTGGTGCGTGATGTGGTGATATTCGGTAAGCAGGCCGGCGCGCGCGCCAAGCCCGGAAAGGACGACATCGAGGACGACCCCCGTGATACCGGCGGGCACATCCTGGGTCAGATAAGTAACGCGCAGGCCTTTCTGGAAACTAACAACGCCTTCGGACGCTTCGGCCACCCCGGCGAGGACTTTCATGAAAGTGGTCTTGCCCGCGCCATTGCGGCCGAGCATGGCCACGCGCTCGCCCGGTTCAAGCTGGAACGCCAGCCGGTCGAGGACGCGCGGCCCGCCGAAAGCAACGGTAATATCCTGCAGGTTGATCAAAGCCATAGGCGCAGATTCTAACAGGATATCGCCAAAAAGAAAGAACTCTCATCACCGGCCGCGAAAAGCGCCGGCGTCACGCCTGTTTCAGGCAAGTATCTGCCAGAAATTCCGCGGCATGCGCTTGGCCATCTTGAGCGCGCCGTTGGCGCCGGCGAACACCGGCTCTTCCACGCGCCGCACTTTCCCGCCGCCGAGTTCCTTCATGCCCTGCTCGATCAGCTTGGGCAAGCCGATCATCTGGCTGCCGCCGCCGGCAAGGATCACGTTGTTGCGCAGGTCTTCCTGGAACTCGGGGTCATAGGACGCGATCAGCTCCGCGATGGCGTCAATGGTCGGCGGCACGATGACGCGGCAGGCCGCGCGCAATTCACTCGTCACATCCACATCCTGCGGGCGCCCCTTGACCGGGAACTTGACAATGATCTTGTCCGCGCTGTCGGCGACAAAACCGTTCTGCTCCTTGATCGCCTTGACCATGTTGATCGTGAACTGGACGTCCGGGTGCTTCGCGCGGATCGCCTTCGCGAATTCCTGGTCCACGTAATCGCCGGCCACGTCAAAGGTGATCTGGTCATCGTCCGTCGGCAACGTGCCGTGCAGGCGGCAGAGGTCGGTGGTGCCGGCGCCGATATCGATGATGAGGGCCCGGTCGAGGATACCCAGGCCGTAGGCCACGGAAAAAGGTTCGGAACAGATCATGACCGCGTTGAGGATGCCGCGGGCCGCGTCGACGAGGATGCGCTTGCTGGCGATGCTCGCCCTCGCCGGAGCGCCGATGACGCCGTACACGGGCTGCCCGGGTTTCGGGCGGGCCAGATGCAGCAGGTGCTTGACCAAAAGCTGGGCCGCCTTCAAATTGATGTTCTCGCCGCCCTTGGTCTCCTGGATAACGCCTTTCGCCAGCGGCCGGACGAGCTCGACGGACAAGCGGTGCTTGAGCGCGGCGTCGCCGAACAAGGGCTGCGTGCCCAGGAGTTCTTCGGCAATATTATCTTTGGGGAAGCCGACAAACGACGGGACCACCTCGCGCACGCCGTTGCTGGCCGCAATGACCGACGACGATGTTCCCAGGTCAATGCCCACGAAAAGGGCTTCGGCCTCGGAGGCGAATGTCGCGGCACCCTTCGCCGCGGTAACGGGCTGGTCCTGCTGCTTGTCGAGGGGTTCTTTCTTCTTGGCCATCGCGGTCTCCTTGTCTATTCAACGTCGCCGGGAATTTTATCTTTAACAAGTTCGGGCTTTTGCAGGACAATGTTCTGCTTGAGGATGGTCGCCAGGATATTGCGCTCGTCCGCGCTGAAATGCTCGTCGGACTGGACCTCGCCGATGGCCTGCGCCATGGTCTGCGCGTTGAGGTGTCCGCTCAGCTGCAATTCAGCGATCTTTTCCTGAAGGGCGTGCAGGGCTTCGGACATGGCCTTCAGGCGGCGGTCATAGGCCTGCAGGGCCAGTTCCTGCTGTTCAGGGTTCATCCGCGCGGACTGTTCGGCGATGATCTTGTAAATTTCTTCCCTGGAAAGGAGGCTGACGCCAAAATTCGAACGGGCCTCCCGGAGGCTGTCCCACGCGCCGCTGATACTACGGCGAGTGCGGCCGGCGAGCATGCCGATAGTCCAGATCAGGTCGTGATTAGCGTTTTTCGTGGCCATCGTATGGATCCTTAAAACATAGTGCAGGGGAGGGTCTGTCACCCGCCCTCCGAACTCAAGTGGGCGGGTCACAGACCCGCCCCTACTATACCCATGTCGCCGTATGAATCAAGGAAAAAAGCGCGGCCTCACCAGTCGACCGGCATGTAGTCCTTGAGGAATTTCCCGCACCAGTGCGTGCCGGTCAGTATCCCGTCAAAGAACGGGTCGCAGACCCTCGCCGCCCCGTCCACGATATCGAGCGGCGGCTGGAAGTCATGCTCCTTCTGCTTGCGCGCGGAAAGGGCGAAAGGGTCTTCATCGGTCACCCAGCCCGTGTCGACCGCGTTCATGAAAATGCCGTATTTCGCCAGGTCGCTCGCCGAAGTGTGCGTCAGCATGTTGAGCGCGGCCTTGGCCATGTTCGTGTGGGGATGCCGGTCGGTCTTGACGAAACGGTGGAACTTGCCTTCCATCGCCGAGACGTTGACGATATGTTTCTTGCCGGTGTTCTGGCGCTTCATCATCCACGAAAGCTTGTTGCACAGGACGAAGGGCGCGATCGAATTCACCAGCTGCAGTTCGATCATCTCCGAGGTCTGGATGTCGCCCAGACGCAGGCGCCAGCTGTTGACCTCGCGCAGGTCGACCTGCTGGCGGTCGGCGTCCAGCTTCCCCTCAGGGAACACCTGCTCGACCGACAAAGCCTGGTCATACACATAAGGAATCTGCGAAAGTTTTGCCGACGCGGACAACCCGATGGCGGGCGTTGTCCCGTTCCAGGAAACCGGCAGGTTCGTTTCGCTCAACCGCCCGCTGCCACGGGGGTCCAGCCCCAGCTCCCGCTTGCAGGCCTGGAACGCGCCCAAGAGGCTCCGCGCCTCGGGCGGAAGGTCTTCATAATGCAGGGCTTCATGGGCCATCATATGCGCGTAAAATCCCGCGGGACGGCGCACGGTCTGCGCCGCGTTGTTGATCAGAAGGTCGAGGCGGTCGTATTTCGCCTCGATGAACTTGCAAAATATCTCGACGCTGGGCGTGTGGCGCAGGTCCAGCCCATAAATGTCCAGCCGCCCGCCCCACTGCGCGAAATCCGGTTCCTTCGCGTAACGCAACGCGCTGTCAACGGGAAACCGCGTGGTGGCGATGACCCGCGCCCCGGCGCGCAGCATCATCAAGGTCGCCTGGTAGCCGATCTTCAGGCGGGAACCCGTGATCAGGGCGACCTGGCCTTCAAGGGACGCGGTCTGGAAGCGTTTGGCATAATTAAATTCAGCGCATTTCGGGCACATCGAATCGTAAAAGAAATGGACCCGGATATATTCCTGCTTGCACACATAACACGGGCGGGGATTGATCAGTTCACGGGGCTTGTCGGCAGACGCGGCCGCGGGGCCGGTGATCTGTTGCGGCGCGGTGAACACCGCCGCCTCGCGGGCCGTGCGGATACCCGTGGCCGCCCTAACGCTTCGCTCATGCGCGTCGATCTTCGCGTGTTTCAACAGCCGGCGGTCGCGGGTCCTTTTACGGATCTCTTCCCGGTCGGGCCGTGACAACTGCCCGGCCGCGGTCCGCAGCGCGATCATCTGCTCTTCGGACAGGTACGCCAGCTGGGCGCTGTCCTTGATCATCGCCTGCAGGACATCGATGCAGCCCTGGACAGCTTCCTGCGAAATCTTCGGCTCGGGTATGGCGTTGGGGTTTGTCATGGGATATAAGGCCGCGGGAAAAGCGGCCGGAGGTCACAACTTGTCGTATTTGGTGTGCCGGCCCTTACACTTTTCGACGGGATATTTCGCGGCGTTCTTTTTCATCTTGGAAGTGATGGCCTGAGGAAGGTCGATGTCCAGGTCATGCGCCAACTCAAAGAGATACCAGGCGACATCGGCCAGCTCGTCGGCCAGCGCCTCTTTCTGGTCCCTGCCATGGCGGACAACTTCCTCGGGGGATTTCCACTGGAAATGTTCGAGCACCTCCGTCGCCTCCAAAACCAGCGACAGGGCCACGTCCTTGTGGTTATGGAACTGCTCCCAGTCGCGCTCCGCGCGGAACTGCAACATCTTCGCCGTGATCTCTTTGATCTCGCCCATCCCTCAACTCCCGCCATTTTTTCTGAAATTATCGAAGGAGTTTATCACCCGCGACCCCCGGTGTCCACCAAACAAAATCCGGCGCAGACCCGGGCTCCGCGCAGGTGTCAGGGCGCCGGGGCCGGGACGACGGGCAAATTCACTTTCAACGCGGCATACTCCCCCTTGCGGCCTTCAATGGCGATGCGTCCCTGGTGTTTTTCAACAATTCCGCGGCTGATGGAAAGGCCAAGCCCCGTGCCTTTTCCCTGGGGCTTCGTCGTGAAGAAAGCCTCGAACACCTTCTTCGCCTCCTCCTCGCTGATGCCCATGCCATTATCCGCAAATGTGATTGCAACTGTCGCTGAAGCTGTGTCATGCGCGACCGTGATCGTCAGGCATTTGCGGTAATCCGCCAAAGCGAGCTGCCCGTCCTTGATCCTGGTCTCTTTCTCATCCATCGAATCGCGGGCATTGGAAATAAAATTGATCCAGACCTGTTCCAGCTGATGTGGTTCGCCCAGCACCGCCGGCAAGCCGGGCTCGACCGTCTTGACAAGCTCGATCCCGTGGCTCCTCAACTGCTCGCCCATCAACTCCAGGGCCGAATCAATGCCTTCCACGACATTGACGGAAAAGAACGCGCGCTCTTCCTCCCGGCGGGCGTACACCCGCAGGTGGTTGATCGTCTTGGTCATGCGCTTGATGCTGGTCTCGATATCCCTGATCCCGGCCTGGAGCTTCTCGTCGGTCAACATTTTTTTCTCGCTCAACTTCCGAAACAGCGTCACACTGAGCGCGATGGCGCCCAGCGGCTGGTTGATCTCGTGCGCCAGGCCGGTGGCCATCTCGCCGAGCGTGGCCAGCTTGTCGGCCTGCACAAGCTGGTTTTTCATCACATCCATGGTCGCCAGTGTATTCTTCTGCGCGGTGATATCGCGGGCACTGGCACGGCTCCCGGTCAACAGGCCCTGCGGATCATACACGGGCTGCCAGCTGATCATCACCCAGCGCTGGGTGCCATCCTTGCGGACAATACGGCATTCGATCCCCTCGTCGCTGCGCCCACCATCAATGGCATCCGCGTAACTGGCTTGAACCAGCGCCACATCATCAGGATGGATCATGAGCATCGGGAAATCAGGCATGACAAGGCATTCCTCGGGCGTATAACCCGTGACCTGCGTCGTCGCCGCGTTCATCCAGACCGGACGCCCGTCAAGCCCGATCAGGCCCTCCCAGTCCGACGAATACATGGCAATGGCGCGGAACCTGGCCGCTTCATCGCGCAGGGCCTTCTGCGCCCGCCAGATGCTCAGGTGGGTCTTGAGGCGGGCCCTGATCTCTTCGCCCTTGATGGGCTTGACGATATAATCCACGGCCCCCGCGGCAAAACATTTGACCATGTCTTCGGTCTTGTCGAGTGCCGTCACGAAAAGGAGCGGAATATCCCGGTATTCCTTGTTCGCCTTGAGCCGGCGGCACACCTCATAACCATCCATATCGGGCATCATGACATCGAGCAGGATGATATCCGGCTGTTCGCGTTCCACGGCCTCGAGCGCGGCCTTGCCGGAATCGGCTTCGCTCACGGCATACGGCTCATCAAAGGTGGCCACCACGGCGCGCATCAACTGCCGGTTCGCGGACTTGTCGTCGACCACGAGTACTTTGGGGATCGTCCTGTTCATCCTGCCTCTCTTTGTTACAGCATTTCTGTTAAAGACCTGATCGCTTCTTTCAAAGCCGCCACCTTTTCGATCATGATACCATCATTGCCGTGTTCTTTCGCCATGAACTCGATCGCCTTGGCCAGGTCGCGCACCTGCGTGATGTAATAATTTCCGGCCATACCTTTAATGGCATGCCCGATCTCAACGACCTTCGCGCGGTCGCCGGCGGCGATCGCCTCGTCCAGCTTGCCGATCTCCTCACGGGTGTCGTCGATAAAACATTTCAAAAGCCCGTTATACGTCGCCTCATTGATGCCCAGCGCGGCCATCGCCTTTTTCCTGTCCGCCTGTGCTGCCGTCTGGGCCCTCCGCCCGGAACCCGTCGCCCATTTAAGAAGCTGTTCCTTGAGCACATGGCGTTCAACCGGCTTGACCAGATAGGCGTTCATGCCGCTGGCCAGCGCGCGGTCCTCGTCCTCCTTCAATGCCGATGCTGTCAGGGCAATGACAGGCAGTTCTCTGTCAATGTCCCTGCGGATGATCCCTGCCGCCTCGAACCCGCTCATGTCGGGCATGTGCAGATCCATCAAACAAATGTCGTAATGGCCGCCACGGATCATTTCGAGCGCCTGATGGCCATTATGCGCGAAATCGCTCGCGCAACCGAATGTGTCCAGGTAAACCTTCATCAGCTTCTGGTTGAACACCTTGTCATCGACAATAAGGATCCGCAAGCCCTTCAGGGGCAATGGCTCAGCAGGCGCGGGCGTTGCCTCAACCCTCGCTTTCGCCACAGTGCCCAGCACGGACTGTATCTCTCCGGCCAATTCATACCACAGGACCGGCTTTGACAGATACCCGTCGAAATCGATCTCCTGCAGGTCCCGGGCAACGTCAGCACTGGTGTCGGCCGTGACCGCGATGATCCTGATACCGCGATAGCGCGCGGCCTCGCGCAAATGCCGGGCCAGCATGATGCCGCTCATTCCGGGCATCACGATATCCGCGAGGATGAGCGCCGGAAGGTCCTTCTGCCCCTCCAGCCACGTGATCAGCTCCTGCGCGCCTGTACCGCAAAAAACAACATCCATTCCCGCCCGCAGGCAATATTTTTTCAGCAGCAGGAGCGATATCTCACTATCATCGACAATGGCGACTTTCCGGCCCTTAAGGTCAACCGCGTTGACCACGGCGGTATTCGGACCGGCCGGCGACGCCTCCAGCGGCAGGGTGAGCATGAAGGCACTGCCTTCGCCGGGCTGTGACGACACCGCAATGTCCCCACCCATTTTCCGGGCCAGCGCCCGCGCGATCGACAGGCCAAGGCCTGTCCCGCCGAATTTCCGCGTGATAGAATTGTCCGCCTGGGTGAAGGTCTCGAAGATCGCCGCCAGTTTATCCGCGGGAATACCAACCCCCGTGTCCCGGACACAAAGCGCGATCGTCCGCGCGCTGCCGCCGGCCAAAGGCCCGGACACCTCGACCGTGACCTTTATTTCACCGCTGGGCGTGAACTTGACCGCGTTACCCAGAAGATTCGTCACGATCTGGCGCAGGCGGGTCGGGTCACCCGTAAAGACCGTGGGCGCGCCCGAGGAGTATTCAAAGACCAGGCCCGTCACGCGGCTGTCGATCCTGCCCTTCATCATCCTCAAAACGCTACCAACCAGGTACTCCAGGTCAAAGCTGACATTCTCCAGTTTGATGCCATTGGCCTCGGCCTTCGAAATGTCCAGGACATCCGTGACCAGCGCCAGCAAGGCCGTGCTGCTCATTTTGATCATATCGGCGTATTCCTTTTGCGCGGGCCCCAGCGGCGTGGCCTGCAACAGGTCGGAAAACCCGACAATGGCATTCAGCGGCGTGCGGATCTCGTGCGACATATTGGCCAGGAACTGCCCCTTGGCCTGCGCGGCAACGTCCGCCTTTTCCTTGGCGATCTTCAGTTCATCCCGGCTCCTGGCCAGGACTTCTTTCTCGTCATTCAATTCCCTTGTCCTGAGCTTGACAAGCTTCTCAGCCCGGTAACGGGAAAGCATCAGGAAATTCAGGAACATGGCGCCCAGCCCCGTCAGGAGAGAACCGAACAGGAGAAACCACCTGTAATTCCTGTTCAGGTTACCTTTCACGAACGCCGTACCGGGAACGATGGTCAGGCGCCAGTGACGGTCGCCAACTTCCAAAGACGTTTCATATTTCAACAGGATCCGGTCCCAGTCCACGGCGCCATCCCTGACGGCATGACGGTAGAGGACCCGCCTGTCCGCCGGCGCGTCAAGGTCCTCGACCAGGCACGCCAGCCCTTCGGGCGGCATGCGTGAATAGACGCCGCGCAGGAACTCCTCCGTGTTATAAACCGTCAGCACAAACCCTTTCAGGCCCTTGCGCCGCTGGGCGACATTGTAATGGGGAATGTCTTTCGCGTAGACCGGCGTGAAAAGAAGGACGCCGATCTTTTTCTGATCGTCGTAGGCCAGCTCCAACGGCGGGGTCGCGGCGGATGCTCCCGTATCCCGGCTGCTGGCCATGGCCGCCTGCCGCAGGGGCTCCGAGGCAAGGTCGAACCCCAGCGCCGGCTTGTTATCCTGCAGGGGCTCAACATAATACACAGGAAAATATTCATCCCGGTCCCCGACGGCAACGCGCCGGCCCGCCATGTCTTTTTCATAGATCCTGAAATTCTCCATGCCGTCCTGCCGGGCACTGCTCTCATAAAAGATCCGGTCTTCGCGCGGCACCCGCGGTACCCAGACATAGGCATGGACCGGCACGCCTTTCAACAGCGGCGCCACATACTGGGCGAATTCCTCGCGCGTGACAATGTTCCTCGAATCCATGAACCGGGCCAACCCGTCAAGCCTGTCCATTTGCTGGCTCAACTCCTTGACAATGCCCTGGCTCCGGATCATGGCCCGCTGTAAAAAAACGGTATTGAACGCGTTCACGGCGTTGCCGCGCTGGTCCATAAAAAGGCCCGCCGTCAGGACAAGGCCGAGCCCCGCGACGATCACGGCCATGCCCCAGCGACCCCACAGGTCCAGGTCGCGGCCCTGTTCCATGGCGACAATGAACCTCCGCCAGTAAGTAAGGACAAAAAGTCCGCCGAAACAAATGATCCCGACGGGAACAAGGCCCTTGAGCCGCCCGAGCGCCACGGCCCGGTCAAAATCCCGCGCGCTCTGGTCGACCCCCAGGACCGCGATCAGCTTGCCCGTGCGCCCGTCATTGACCGGCACGAACGCCGAGATCCAGCGGCCCCAGCGGTCGGCCATGGGAACGTCGATCCCGCCTTTGCCCGTGCTGAAGACTTCCGCGAGCCTGGCCGATACCTCGTCGTAAACCTGTCCCGGGGGCGACTCGTCGGAACTGCCCGCCAGCTCGGAATCCGCCAAAAAGATAATCTTCCCGCCCACCTGCCGCATCAGGTAAATGAACCTGACCGATGCCATGACCTTGTGCAGGTGCTGAAGCTTGGCCTTCACGACGTGATAACCCGGGCTGTCCGCGTCAGCGGCGGTACCGGATAATTCCCGCACCATCTCGGAGTCGATGGCCATGGCCGAACGCTGGGCGTCAGCATAAAGGGCCGCGCGCAACGCGGCTGCCGCTTCCTGCCCCTGCTGCTGTGTCCAGAGCCAGCCGCCCGTCAGCATCAGCGCCAGCACCAGGAGCGACCAGATCAGGGAAAACTTCACGTAACGGACAACTTCCGGCGAGCTTTGGCGTTCGCGGCGTTTTTCATGGTAATACCAGACCATGACGCCAAGGCCACTGGCCGCCAGCGCGCGCAGGGCCGGGACGAACACCCCGAAAGGCCCGGCAAACGCGCCTTCATGGATCACGGCGTCAAGCACGGGTACCCGGGGGATGCGGGCACCCAGGCTCAACCCCTCCAGCTGCAGCCACGGCCAGGCGCTGCCGGCCAAAGCCAGGACCCCGAGCCAGAGCCAGAAACGTTGTGTTTTATTTTTCCTGTAAATGTCGACGCAGACGGTGAAAAGAAGAAGCAGGGCAAAACCGTGAATGAAAAGGATATAATCCAGCTGGCTCGACAAGAAGGCCTGCATCAAACAATGCTCCTTTTATCCCGGATGTTGCCAACGCAAGAACGGAAAGTATTGTAGCCGGTCAGATCAAGCGCGCAACTACTTCTCGCCCTTGCTCTTGAGGAAGGGGGCATAAGCCTTGTCTGATTTCATGATATGGTTGACCAGCCAGTCTTTCAGGAACTTCATGGTGTCAAACGTCACCGTGGCTTTATTGCTCTCGTAAGCGATCTTAAGCTCCTTCGCCGTCCGGGCCAGGTCATTATGCTCCCTGATATGGTTCACCGCGTCCGGATAACCATGGCGCTTAAAAAGCTCTTCTTCGGTATTAAAATGATAAACGGTATATTCAATAAGTTCCGTAAGGACCGTGCCCAGAACCAGCTTGCCTTTACCGGCGACCATCGCGTCATACAGCTGATTCACAAGCTTGACCAGCTTCGCGTGTTGCTCATCAATAACATCAATACCCACCCTCAAACTTTCGCTCCAATCCATGATCGGCATAACGGCTCCTGTCCCTATAACCCTTTAAAATGGGTCCTGATTTAAAAAACAGACCCTCAAACGTGACAAAAAATATTATCAGGATCTTTGGTTGATTATACCAAAACTTCCGGCTTCACGACAAAATTATAACCGGATTTCTCCGGCTCGCCGCTCAGCAGCAGTTACCGGACTTCGACTTGCCATGGCAGCTGGAGCCTTCAGCGCAGTGGCAATCGTCCCCCTTGGCCACGGACTTTTTCAGGTACCCCGCCATGCTGAATACCGCCACGCCAAAAATAACGCATACAATGACCATTTCCATAACAGTTCCTTTCGTTTTTATTTAAACCCAAGCAACAACCCGCCCTGGAATACGGCGAATGACACGCACCAGGCCAGCGACATACTATACCCGATCCCGAAGAGCGTCCATTTGAGCGACCCCAGTTCGCGGTACATGGCCCCCAAAGCCCCGACGCAGGGGATGTAGATCAGCGTGAAGAGCATGAACGAGAGCGCCGCGAGCGGCGTCATGTCCTGCTTGAGCGCGTCGCGCAGCACTTCGCTGTCGCGGCTCACCTTGCCGCCGATATGATACAGAACGCCGAACGTCGAGACCACGATCTCCTTGGCCGCGACGCCTGTCATCAGCGCCACGCCCGCCTTCCAGTTGAAACCCAGCGGCTTGAGAACGGGTTCAATGAACTTTCCGGCGCGCCCCGCGTAACTTTCGGACATGGCGTCCGGTGAGACCGCGGTCGAGGCCCCGGCCACCGGGACCGGCCTCGGGAACGCGGTGACGAACCAGATGATGATCGCCGCGATCAGGATCACCCCGCCGACCTTTTTCAGGAATATCGACCCCTTTTCCCACATGTGGATCAGGATGCTCTTGACGCTCGGTATCCGGTACGGCGGCAATTCCATGACGAACGGCGCGGCTTCTCCCTTAAAGAGCGTCTTGCGGAACAAGCGCCCCAGCAGGATCGCCAGCACGATCCCCGCCAGATAGATCCCGAAGATCACGTTGCCCGCGTTCTTGCCGAAGAACGTGCCGGCCAGGAGGATGTACACCGGCAGGCGCGCGCTGCAGCTGATCAAGGGATTGATCAGGATCGTCAGCATCCGGTCAGTCTGGTTCTCCAGCGACCGCGTGCTGATGATCGCCGTCGTATTGCAACCAAAGCCCATGATCATGGGGATGAAACTTTTGCCGTGCAACCCCAGCGTGTGCATCACCCGGTCCATGATGAACGCCGCGCGCGCCATGTAGCCCGTGTCCTCGAACAGGGAAATGAACAGGAACAGGATCATGATGTTGGGCAGGAACGCGATAACGCCGCCAGCCCCGGAAATGATCCCGTTCACGATAAGGTCTTTGAGAATGCCGTCGGGCATGATCCCCGCGATGAGCCCGCTGACCTGCCCCACCAGCAGGTTGATCCAGGCCATCGGATAGGCGCCCACGTTGAACGTGGCCTGGAACATGACCCACAATAATCCGACAAGAATGGGGATCCCCAGGACGCGGTTGGTCAGGACTTTGTCGATCTGGTCGGAGAACGTGGCCCGGTCGAGCGACCGGTGGCTGTAGGTCTCGGCCAGCACGCCCTTGATAAAGCCGTAGCGCGCGTCGGCGAGGATGATCTCGCTCTCGTCGGCAAGGATATTCTCGATATGCGCGTGGCTGACCTCGACCTGGCGCAGGACCGCCTCATGGCCGCTGGACTTGGCCATGGCCTCATCGACCACCTGCTTGTCGTGCTCCAGCAGCTTGACCGCGAACCAGCGCGTGGAATAAAGGTTCGCGAGGATGTCATCTTTCCGCAGTTCGGCCTGGATCTTTTTGATCTCCTCCTCCGCCTCGGCGCCGTAATTGATATGGATGTGCCGCGAAAGAGGTTCCTTGGCTTCCTTGACGGCCACGGCCTCGCGCAGGAGGTCCTCGATCCCCGCCCCCGTGCTCCCGACGGTTGCTACGACCGGCATGCCCAGAAGCCCGCCCAACTTCAGCCTATCGATCTCGATCCCCTTATGCTTGGCCTCATCGGCCATATTCAGCGCGACCACGGCCTTGCACCCCAGTTCGATCAACTGCGTGGTCAAATAAAGGTTGCGCTCCAGATTCGTCGAGTCGATCACGTTAATGACCACATCCGGGCTCTGGTGGATGATGTAATCGCGCGCGACGAGCTCTTCCATGGAGAAGGCGGTCAGGCTGTACGTGCCCGGAAGGTCGACAACCTCAACGGCATAATCACCAAAGTTGGTGTATCCCTCTTTTTTCTCGACCGTCACGCCGGCCCAGTTGCCGACGTGCTGGCGCGAACCGGTCAGCGCGTTGAACAGGCTGGTCTTGCCGGCGTTGGGGTTACCGCACAAGGCGATCCTGAGTTTCTTCTTGTCCACCGCAGGATCAAAGGCCGAAGCCTCGACGTTCACGTCATTGGCCTCTTCGCGGCGCAGCGACACGTGATAGCCCTTGAGCACCAGTTCCATGGGGTCGCCGAGAGGGGCGTGCTTGGTGACGTGGATCTCCGTCCCCTTCACGAAGCCCATTTCAAGCAAGCGCTTGCGGATCGCCTTCTCGCCCGTCACCTTCACCACCCTGCAGGTCCCCTTGACCGGTATTTCGCTCAATCTGACCACCGCCATGCGCCCTCCTTCATTTTAATATTGATACTCATTATCAACAATGATGCAAAAAAAATAATTCTATTCAGTGCGCTTTATTTTCGCCGCGCCGAGCGCCAGGTACCCTGCCGCCTGGAGCGAAGCGAAGCCGGTAGGGTGGCGCGTTAAGGCAGGCGAAATGATTTCAGGCGCCGGAGAATAGTTCATTTCTTACACCTGTTACAGATGCCATAAAGCTCCATCCTGTGGCGCTGGGGCAAGAACCCGTTGACCTTAAAAAGGCGTTCCTGCAGGCGCTCGATCTCGGGGTCCACCACTTCGACAATACGGCCGCATTTGGTGCAGATGAGATGGTCGTGGTGGACGGCGCCGCCCGCGTATTCATAGCGGCAAACCCCGTCCTCGCATTTGAGCTCAACGCAAAGGCCCGCCTGGCACAGCAGGCGCAAGGTGCGGTAGATCGTGGCGTAGCCTATCCCGGGATATTTGGCCTGCGTATGCTTGTAGATCTCGCCCGCGGTAAGGTGCCTCGCCCCGCGGCGCACGACCTCGAGCACCTTCAGGCGCTGGGCGCTGAATTTCAGCCCTTCGCGCAGGAGGAAATCGTGCAACGCGCTTTTGTCTTTTTCATCCAGCATGGTCCGCCCCCCTGAAATTTGAACTTGAGAATCATTATCAAGATATCAGGCCCGCGCTGTTTTGTCCAATAAAAAGATCATCATTTAGGGGATATTTAAGGTATCCCCGATGCTAATGTGTGGCCAGGAAAGGAAGGACTTCATCGGCCTTGATGGGCTTGCTCAGGTAGTACCCCTGGTAATAATCGCAGCGGTCGCGCAGGAGCTTCTCGACCTGCGCCCCCGCCTCCACGCCTTCGGCGATGACCTGGAGCTTTAGCTTGTGCGCCAGGTCGATGATCGCGGGGATCATGGCGTTCTCGTCCCCGTCCCTGGCGATCTCCCTGATGAAGATGCGGTCGATCTTCAGGCTTCCGATGGGCAGTTTCAGCAGGTGGACCAGCGAGGAATAGCCCGTCCCGAAATCGTCAAGAGACACATGCACACCCAGGTCCCTGATCGCGTTCAGGACCCCGATAGCCTCGTCCAGCGACTCGATGAACAAACTCTCGGTCACCTCGACCTCCAGCAAATGCGGCGGCAGGCCGCTCTGGTCAAGCGCGCTTTTGATGATCCCGACCAGGTTCTTCCAGCGCAACTGGGCCACGGACATGTTGACCGACATCACCAGGCCCGCGTGCCCTTCATCGCACAGGCGCTTGTTGAACCGGCACGCCTCATGCAGGGCCCATTCGCCGATGGCAATGATAAGTCCCGTCTCCTCGGCCACGCCGATGAATTCTCCGGGAAGGACAAGTTCACCATCAGCCTTGAACCAGCGGAGCAAAGCCTCAAAACCCCGGACTTTGCCATCAGCCATACTGACGATCGGCTGGTAAAACAGCGCGAACTCCTTCTTTTCGAGCGCATCGCGTAAATACCTCTCCACCTTCATCTTGCTGGCCGCGTTCTCATGCATGACCTGGTCAAAGAAACAATACGTGTTGCGGCCCGAGGCCTTCGCCGCGTACATGGCCGTATCCGCGTTCTTCAGGAGATCCTCGAGGTGCTCACCGTCACTGGGATGGACCGCGATGCCCACGCTCGCGGTGACAAAAAGATCATTTCCAACGATGATCCGCGGCGCGTTGAACTTCTCGCGGATGCGCTCCGCGATGGCTTGCGCGTCATTGATGCTTTCCAGATCACTGAGCAACACGCTGAACTCGTCGCCGCCAAGGCGCGCGAGGATATCCGTTTCACGGATGCAGGTGACCAGCTTCGCGGCGGAATCCTTCAAAAGTTCGTCCCCCACCGAATGGCCCAGCGTGTCATTCACGTTCTTGAAATGGTCAAGGTCAACGAACAGGACCGCGCACAGATGCCCGGTCCGCTTCGCGCGCAGGATCTCCTGCCCCGCCTTCTCCAGGAAACACACGCGGTTGGGAAGCTGGGTCAACGCGTCGGAACGCGCGATGGTGATCAGGCGTCCTTCGAGCAATTTTCGCTCGGTGATGTCGCGGTGGAACGACTGGACGAACTTCTCGGTACCGATGGTGATGAAGCTTGTGCTGATCTCCTGCTGGACCACGCGCCCGTCTTTTGTTATATGCGTCACCTCGAACTGCAGCGTCTCACCCTGCATGATCTGTGCCATCCGTTCCTGCACCAGCCGGGAGTTGCTGTTAACGATCAGCGCGCGGATATTCATGGTTGTGATCTCATCGACGCTGTAGCCATGCATCCGCGCGAAGGATTCATTGGCCCCGATGATCCGGCCCTCTTTGTCCATGAACATGATGCCGTCGCTCGCCTTGTCGAACAGCGTCTGGTAACGCAGCCGGCTCAGGTTGAGCTCCCGCTCCGCCTTCTTGCGCGCGGTGATGTCGTCCCCCGAAAAAAAGACCCCGGCCACCTGCCCGTCACTGTCGTGGAGCAGCGCGTTATGGAACGCGATCAGGCGTTCCTCGCCCCGGCTGGTCTTCACAAGATTCTCGTGATATTCAACAGGACCAACATCACCCGCCATCATCCGGGCAAACACGCCCCTGACATCGGCGACAGCCGCTTCGGGAACGGCAACGTCGAACCAGTTCCTGCCCAGAAGCTCTTGCTCGTCATTGTAACCCAGGATCTCAAGGCCTTTTTTATTGATCAGCGTGACCTGTCCCCGAGCGTCGAGGGAACACAGCATGACCCCGGCGACCTGAAGGTAGGTGGTGGCCACATTGCGCTGTTCCCGGACCTCGTTCTCCACGCGCCGGCGCTCAAGGATCTCGCGCAACAGGCTTTTGGTCTTCCGCCGGACCTCGCGACGCAGCAAGATGATCAGCAGCAGGCCCGCGCCGGCAATAATCGCCATCAGGACAACATCCATGAACATCATCGTTGCAGCTCCTTCAAAATAATAGCGCGGTCAGCGGCGGTCAAAAACCCGCTGGTGGAGAACGTCAGCGTTGCCGCCGCCAGGTGACGACCCCGCGCGCAGGGCTCGGCGGGGATCGCCGCGCGCAAATAATCATAATCCGGCAGCGCGTGGACATAAATGATCGAAACGCCCCGGCCAAGCCCCTCGAGCCTTTCCCAGGCCTTGTCCCTCGCCGCCGGGCTGTCAAACATGGCTGTCACATACGGATATACCGCCATATCGCCGGGAAGTTCCGTGACGCAGCGCAGGCCGGGAACCCTCGCCAGTTCCCGAAAGTACGCCGCGGCCTTCTCCCTCTGGCGCGCGATACTCTCTTCCAGTCGCCCGAAAGAAGCGTGGACAACCGCCTGGCGCAGCCATGACACCCGGTGCGTCGGAAAATCCGCCGCGAACATCTCCCCGAACGCCCTCACCCTGTCGCCGCGACGGATCCAGTGGTCCTGGGGCAGCTTGAAAACAAACCAGAACAACAGCGGCCGGTAAAAGGCCCAGTACCCCAAAAGCTCCAGGACCCTCAAGGTCTCGGCGCGCGGATCAACGCGGGCCAGCCGGTCGATCGTCAGCTCCAGCGCCCGGGCATGGCGCGCCTGCACCGCGACCGCGACGCCGCCCTCATACATGGTAAGCCCCTTGCCGCGGCAAAGGCTGAAGAACGAAAAATCCCCGTGCGTCCCCGCCTTACGGCCCCGGTGCGCCGCACCCAGCGCCTGGGCGCAATCCTCGACCACGAACGCACCGCAACTCCTGGCCGCCCGCACGAGGGGCTCCATATCAACGGGAATGCCGCCCAGGTGCACCGCCACAACGGCGAGGATGTCCTGCCCTGCGCACACCTGTTGCAGGTACGCCGGATCAAGATCAAAACGGTCCGGCAATGTATCGCACAGCGCGACCTTGAGCCCGGCGCGGAGCACGGCCAGCGGGACCAGCGGGCAGACAAACGACGGCAGGATGACCGTCTTTTTATCCGAGAGGCCCTTGAGCGTTTCCAGGATAAAATAAAATGCCGCGGTGCCGGAACAGGTCACGCGGGCACAAGGGACGCCAAGATACCGGCGGAAATCCTCCTCAAGGCTGCCGGGCCTGAAAAGAGACAACAGGTCCGGCCCATGGATCGGAAGGCCGGCGGTCGGAGGGATCTCTCTAAAGATCGCCATAAAAAAATATCGCCTTTAATATCATGGTGTTTATGTTAAATTAGGTTCTGAAATATATCCAGAGATAAAATGAACCTCGTAACCAGTAAAATATATCCCTCCATCGAAGAGATCGACCGCGGCGTCTGGGGCCGGCTTGTCGGCGACATCCCGGAAGGGTATGACTTTTACCGCACCATCGAGGCCTCCCGGCTTGAAGGCATCAGCTTTTCCTATATCGTGGTCATGGACGGCGGCGTTCCCGCCCTCCTGGCCCCGGTCTTCACCGGCGACCTTGACCTGGCGATCGCCATCGACGGCGCGGCGCGCAGGGCCATCGAGGTGGCCCGCAAGATATTCCCGCGCCTGCTCATCATGAAGACACTGTTCATCGGCTCCCCCTTCGGCGAGAACGGCGTGATCGGCCTCGACCGTGCCGCGGCGGATAAAGGGCGCCTGATGGCCGGGCTGAACGACGCCATCACAACCCTTTGCCGTGACCGGCACCTGCCCTGTGCTTTGTTCAAAGACCTTCTGGACAAAGACGTAGCGCTCGTCGAACCGCTGGGACGGCAGGGCTTCTTCAGGGCTGAAAGTTTTCCGGGAGTGGCCATCGGCCTGAACTTCGCGTCCATGGAGGATTATCTCCTGAGCCTCGGCGCAGAAACCCGCAAGGACATGCGGCGCAAACTCAGGAAAGCCCAGGCCCAGACCGCGATCGATGTCCGCGTCACCGGCAACGTTGAAGCGATCATCGACGATGTCTACGCGCTCTACCTCAACACCTACAACGCGGGAACGGTCCGGTTCGAAAAGCTGACACCCGAGTTCTTCATCAACGCCGGGAAGAACATGGCCGGCACCAAATTCTTCCTGTATTATATCGACGGCCGCCTGGCCGCGTTCAACCTCTGCTTCCGTCACGAGGACACGCTGATCGACAAGTTCATCGGCTTTGATTACGCCCTCGCGCGGCAGCACAACCTGTATTTTTTCAGCTGGCTTTACAACATCGAGTGGTGCCTGAAGAATGGCGCGCGTTGCTACCAGGTCGGGCAGACGGACTACGCGGCGAAATTGCGGCTGGGCGGGACTTTGGTCCCCCTGCATGTTTTTATGCGGCACAACAACAGGCTCATCAACAGCCTCCTGCGCGCGGCCAGCGCCTGCCTGACGCCCGCGCACAACGACAAGGACCTGAAAACCCATGGGTAAGAACGGCCTGACGCTGCGGATCATCATCTTCCTGGTGCTCAACGACTTCCTTGAGACCTACGCCCATTTCTGTTTCAAGCAAAGCGCGCTCTCCCAGAACGACCTGCACATCCGCGGCCTGGGGGACATCACGGCCTTCGCGCACAGCATGATCGTCAACCCGCATCTGTGGATCGGCCTCGTGTGCGTGAGCGCGATCTTCGTAAGCTGGTCGACCATCCTCTCGAAGATCGACCTGAGCGTGGCCACACCCATCACGAGCTTCAGCTACGTCTTCATCGCGCTGATCTCGTGGCTGTTCCTGCATGAATACGTTTCACCGCTGCGGTGGGCCGGGATCTTTTTCATCCTGGCGGGCGTGATCTTCGTGTCGATGAGCTCCCATGACAACACGGACGTGGCGCCATGAAAGAAAGCCTGCTTTTGATCATCCTGCTGATCGTCATGACCAGCACCTGCGACACGATCAGCCAGCTCTGCCTGAAAGCCTCGATCAACAAGCTGGACCTGAACGTGAAAGGCCCCCGGCAGATCCTCGCGTTCATCCTCAGGATCATCCTGACGCCGCTGGCCTGGCTGGGCTTCGTCTTCAGCTGCCTGTCGCTGTTCCTCTGGCTTTTTGTGCTTTCAAAAGCGGAGCTCAGCTTCGCTTTTTCGCTCGACAGCATGCACTACGTCTTCATTGCCATCGCGTCGGGCTTTGTGCTGAAGGAAAAGGTGGGGCTGCGCCGCTGGATCGGCACAGGGCTCATCATGATAGGGATCATCCTGGTGTCGTTGACCGGCAACGGCTGATCAGTAATTCCTGGCTTTGACCTCGAATACCGCCTGGGACCGCTGGCATACGGGGCACGCGGTTGGCGCCTGACGGGCGATGTGGACATGGCCGCACTCACGGCAGACCCACGCCGTTTCCGCGTCTTTCGCGAAGACCTTCCCTTCTTTCACGTTCAGCGCGAGCGCACGGTAACGCTCTTCATGTTCGTTCTCGATCCTGGCTATCATCCGGAACTGGTTCGCGATCTTGATGAACCCTTCCTCCTGGGCGACATCGGCGAAACTGGGATAAAGTTCCACGGACTCCTCATGTTCCCCGTCCGCGGCCGCCACAAGGTTGTCATAGGTGCCGCCCACCCTGCCCGCCGGATAGCCCGCCAGGATCTCGACCGCCCCGCCTTCAAGGAACGCGAAAAAGATCTGGGCATGGTGCTCCTCATTATGCGCCGTCTCCGTGAAAATGGCAGCGACCTGGTCAAAACCCTCTTCCCGGGCGGCGTCGGCGAACATGCTATACCGGTTGCGCGCCTGCGATTCACCGGCAAACGCCTTGAGAAGGTTTTTCTCCGTCGCCGTTCCCTGGATGGATTTTCCCCCGCGGTATGCCGCGAAACGCTCTCTTAATTCTTTTTTCATAATGACTCCTCTGGTTGGCCCGTATGTGTGAAAGGGTGTGGCATGATTTTATGACACCGGGAAAAACAAGCAATTGTACGCGGGTATAATTTCCGGACCCTAACGTTCTCATGTTTTTGCGATGCGCGCCGCGATCGTTGTGACGCATCCCACGCAGGACAATTTCCTGGCAGCCCGGATCTCGGCGCACAGGGTCGATCCGCCCGCGGCCAGCAGGGCATCCTCACACGCTTTGACCCGCGCCGGACGCGCGCTCCCGAAAATGACCCTGGCGGCATACAGCGCCCCGCACTCGCCGCCGGGCGCGCCGCCCCTCCCGCAGGCGCCGCATTTATCTATGGCCTCCTGCGAAAGGTTAAACCTGTCCTTATACGCGGTCAGGATCGCCTGCGCGCAATTAAGCTTCGCGAAACCTTCTTTCCCTATATAGTGCGCCCTGGCTTTCTCTACCGACACAGGAATCCTCTGGTGATCCAATTTTATTTTTTACCGGATGTCGCGAGAGGCTTCCCGAACCCTTCAGGCTGTATGCCGCCCTGCATCATGGGACATCCCTTTTTCATGCCCATCCGGCCCTGGGGCATCATGTTCCTGTTACCGTCGATCTCAACTTCCTTGACCACATCCAGGTCCTTGTTGTACTTGATGATCCTGTTGCCCGAAATAACAAAAAGGCCGCCATCAGGCGACGCCAGAACTTCCCTGTTCATCCTCTCACCCATCCCCGGTCCGGACATAGGCTCCATCGGCCCTTTTCCCTGGGTCTGGCAACACATCTTTCCCTTGCCCCCCATCATTCCCCCGTTCGCGGACATCATGCCCTTGCGGCAGGGAGAGAACCAGGCGGAAAGCCCGATCAACGCGATCACGACGAGAATAATTATAAATGCCTTGCTCATACCGATCCTCCTTGTAAAAGACTTCATTGCGGACTGAATGCCGGATGTCAATACGTCTCACTTAAACCTATACGATTATAATACATCCTCAGCATTGCCCGCGTCTTATTTCTTCAGAGAGTTCCAGGGAGTTACGCGGGGAGGACAAAGCGTCAGGCAAAAGTTACGGTGACCAACTTGCCCATGCGTTCGAGTTTCTGGGCCAGCAGCGGCACACTCTTGTCGCGAGGCAGGATGCCCTGCTTGCGGTAAACAATGTCGGCATTGGCGGGGTTGCGGGCACGCCCGACAGTAAAGCGGATGAAGTCCGCGCGCTGCAGGAGCGCCGCGAGATCGCCGGCGGCGGAGCGGTCCTGAGCCACCAGCCCTTCTTCTTCGATGATATTGTACACCTGCATCAGGGTGACCGCGCCTTCGGTCACCATATCCACGCCAGGAATAAAGTAGCGCGGGGGCGTGGCGTAGGACGCGGGACGCTGTTCAACCTCGACCTTTTTACCCGAATGCCGGGCCACGATATCGGCCGTGGTCGCGCCGCAAACAACCTTGAACCCCTCGGCGGAAAGAAAGGCATCCACCAGCGCCCGGTCACCGGCCTTGTCCGATGGCGGCCCGGTCAGCACATCCACAACGAGTCCCGCGCGGACCTGTGCCAGAAGGACCGTCTTGTCGTCGCCGCTCACAGGGCCGTCATGATACTGCGCCTGATCAATGACGGCACGCGTCACCCGCTGGAAATCCACATCTTTCCCGGCACGGGGGGCCATGAGATCCCGGACCCCTTCCGTCCCCCAGCCAAGCTGGAAATCCTTGCCCATCCCGGCCTGGACGATCCCGTCGCTCATGAGAAGGACCCCTTCCCCCGGCAGGAGGTGAAAATGCGACTCGCTGGCCACCCCGGCCGGCACGACCAGCGGCTCAGCCTTGATCACATCCACGTCCCGGCGGTGGACAAGAAGGGACGCGGGCATCTCATAGTTAAGGATGGTCGCCGTCCCGTCATTGAGGATGCGCAAGAGCAGGAAGGCCGCGAAAGGCATGCTGTGGTCTCGCCAGGTGCTCATCGTACCGACCACATTGAGGAACCCCTCGCGCAGGGAGGCGCCGCCCTCGAACAATTGGGCGAGGCGGGCACTGTTCATCTGGGAGGCGATATGCGCCTTGATCCCGGAACCAATGCCGTCCGCGAGGACGATGGTCGTGTGGTAAACCGTGCGCCTGACCAGGAAGGTGTCGCCGCACGGGGCGCCCGGACGTTTCGAGGCCTGCTGGGCTTCCGTATCGATATGGAAATAAGGCATCAGCCTTTTTCCTTGTCCTTGACCGCTTCCAGGAGCTTGGCGACCATCTGCTCGCCTTTGGCCGTGTATTCACCGAGGAAATTCGCGAAATTCTTGGCCATCTCGATCTGGTGGGCGTGCAGTTCCCGGGCCTGGATCACCGTCTCATCTTTCACCTTGCGCAGGCGTTCCGTGTCCTGCTTCTCGGAGGTGATATTGATGAACATGCCGACGTACTGGTGCTCCGCGCGCAAGGCGTACACGACCTCCCTGACCGCCACCCCGTACTGCGGATAATCCCGGTGGTCATCCACGACCTCCTGCTCGCCACAGGCCACTTTCTCGAAAGGGTCAGGGTCCAGGATGCGGGAGACGTGCGCCCCGACGAGCGACGCCCCCGCCTTGAACATCGCGCCGAACGCCGGATTAAAACTGAGAATGTTCAAATGCTGGTCGAGGACCACGATGCCGTTGGGGCTCGTGACCATGATCCGGTCCGAACGCTGTTCCGCGAAACGGCGCATGAAGGGGATGCACATCTCGATGCCCGCCATGCCGCGCACCACGGCCACAGCCTGGTCGCGGCAGCTCGCGTAACCGCAGGCGCCGCAGTTGAGCTGCTGCTCCGGCCGGGCTTTGCCGGCCTTCTCGAACACAGCGCGGATCTGTTCCTGCGGGACCTCGATATCGCCGGCCACGGGGCGCGGCTGAAAATACGTCGCCAGGTCCAGGGGCGCGGGTTGGGGGCCGTCGACAGTCTTGCGCGTTCGCGCGTAACGGATGACCCGCTGGCGGCGCTCGAAAGGATTGCCTTCCCGCCTGATCCCGGGGCCGTTCACGCACCCATGAGGGCATAACAGCGGCTCGATCACGGGCGGCTTGCCCTTCCCGCCGACAGATCCCAGGCATTCCCTGAATCCCTCAAAACCGCTCACAAAGAGCAACCGGTCATCAAGGACATCCGTGCCCATCCGTGCGGTCGCGGCCGACCCTCCCTCCACGGGAAAAAGCCGGGCCATGCCGCAAGGCTCTTCGTCAAAGGAGCTCTCCTCGCAGGTGCCCAGGTCAATGCCCTTCTCGGCCAAAAGCTCTTCGAGTTCCTCGAAGGTCAGGACGCAATCAACAAGCCCTTTGAGTTCACGCCGGTCAGCCTCGGCCTTCTTGGCCGCGCACGGCCCGATGAAAATGACTTTCGTCGACACGCCGAGCCTCGCCTTGATATGGCGCGCGTGCGCCATCATGGGCGAGACCACGGGAACAAGGTACGGGACTTTGTCCCCGGCGTATTTCTCGACGTAATTGACAACCGCGGGACAGGCCGTGCAGATATGCGCCCGGGCGCCGTTGGCCACGGCCGCGGCCGTGTCGCGCGCGACCATGTACGCCCCGATGGCCGTCTCGGCAACATACCGGAACCCCAGCCGGCGCAGGGCCGAGGGCAGCCGGAAATATTCCCATTCCTCAAAAACACCCGCGAACGCCGGCGCGATCGACGCCGCCACGCAAGCGCCGCTACGGAGGATCTCCGCGGCCACGGCGCCATCCTTGCGGTACGTCTTCGCCCCCTGGGGGCATTCGCGCACGCAGGTGCCGCAGGCAATGCAACGCTCTGCGTCAACACGCGCCTGGTTGCCCTCCACCTTGATCGCCTTGACCGGGCACACGCGCACACAGCGGTAGCAATCGCGGCACCGCGCCTCATTGGTGAAGATGACCTGCTGTGCGTCCTGTCCCATGGCCGTCCTTGTATCCGGGTTTATGCCATTTTCAACTTCGCCGCGATGGCCTTGTCGACCGCCGCCGTTGCTTTCGCCACGTCGCAATGGTCGATCACCTTGTCGCCGATCTTGATGGTCGGCCCCTTGTCGCACTTTTCAAAGCAGAACGTCGCCTTCACCTGGACCTGGTCCTGCAGCCCCTGGTCCGCGACATGCTTCGCCAAATGATGCAGCAGGTCCTGGCTGCCCTTGAGATAACAGCTGGTCCCGACACAAACGCGGATCTCGAGCTTGTCGGTGGTCTTGCCGTCGACAATGACCATGGAGCGCCCTTTCATGCGGCGGCGGGCATTGTAATGCGTGTGCAACAGATGATGCGCCTTGTCGCCCCCCACCTCGCCAAGCTTGGTCCCGTAGAGTTCCTTGAGGTAAGGGTTGTCCTGCGACTTGTGCAGCTGCAGCATCTTGTCCGCTTCGTAGAGGCCGCGGGTACGGTTGCGGCGGTAGTCGGGGTCAAAATTCACGGGCTGGCCCGCGCCGTTGATACATCCGGCCGGGCAGGACATGAACTCGATGAAGTGATACTTCTTCTCGCCGCTTTTTATCTTGGCGATGATGTCCCTGGCATTGGCCAGCGAATGGATGACCGCGAGCTTGTAGGTCTTGCCGGCGAGGGTAACCTCGGCCTCGCGGATACCCGCTTCGCCGCGCACCTCGTGGAAATCGGGGTTCTCGAGCGTCTTACCCTCGACCTTTTCGTAAACATAACGCAGGGCCGCTTCCATCACGCCGCCGGTGTTCCCGAAGATCACGCCCGCGCCCGTCTTAAAACCCATGGGCATATCCAGGGATTCAGGCTTGAGGGTGCGGAACTGGATCCCGTACTCGTTGATCATGCGGGCCAGTTCCTGGGTCGTGATGACGTGGTCCACCTCCGCGATGCCGCCCTCGCTGAATTCCGGGCGCTTGGCCTCGAATTTCTTGGCCGTGCACGGCATGATGGACACCACGACCATGTCCTCCTTTTTCACGCCGAGCTCCGGCGCGAAAACACCCTTGGCCACCGCGCCGAACATCTGCTGGGGCGATTTGCACGTCGAAAGGTTGGGGATCATGTCCGGGTGATGCTGTTCGATGTACTTGACCCACGCCGGGCAGCACGAGGTGAACATCGGCAGCGGCAGGCCGCTGGTCAACCGCTGGATAAATTCATTGCCCTCTTCCAGGATGGTCAGGTCCGCCGAGAAGCAGGTATCGAAAACCTTGCGGAAACCCATCATCTTCAGCGCCGCCACGATCTGGCCGGTGGTGAGCTCGCCCGCCTGGTACCCGAACGATTCCCCGAGCGCCACCCGCACCGCGGGCGCGATCTGCACGACAACCGTCTTTTTCGGGTCCTGCAGCGCCCTCCAGACCTCTTCGGTCTCGGACTTCGGCGTCAGCGCTCCCGTCGGACAAACGCGCGTGCACTGGCCGCAGTAAACGCACTCCACATCCTCCAGGCCCTTGCCGAACGCCGGCTGCACCACCACATCATGGCCGCGATAGGCGAAATCAATGGCCCCGATCCCCTGAACCTCCTCGCACATGCGCACGCAGTCGCCGCAGAGGATACATTTGTTAGGGTTGCGGACGATCGAGGGGTTGCCCTCATCGACGGGCATGGGCTTCTGGATGGAACGGAAACGCACCTTCTCAACGCCAAGCTTGCGCGAAAGGTCCTGCAGCTTGCAGCTCATGCTCTTGACGCAGGTCGTGCACTCACGCTCATGGTTGGCCAGGATAAGCTCCAGGGCCACCCGGCGGGTCTGACGGACTGCTTCGGTATTCGTCTTAACCTTGAGGCCCGGTTCCGGCGGCGTCGAACAGGACGTCTGCAGCCCGCGGCCCTCGATCTCGACCATGCACATGCGGCAGGCGCCGTAGACGCTGAGTTCCGACACGTAACAGAACGTCGGGATATCGATCCCCGCCTTGCGGATGACCGCCAGGAGGTTCTTCTCGCCCTCAATGGGGACGTCGCGGCCGTCAATGTTCACATACTTGATCTGATCCATGATGCACTCCTATGGTTATACGCCGGTAACGGCGTCGAATTTACATACCTGGGCGCAAACGCCGCACTTGATACAAAGAGCCTCATCGATGACATGCGTCTTTTTGACCTCACCCGTGATCGCGTGCACCGGACATTTCTTCCCGCAAAGGGTGCACCCCTTGCATTTGTCGGCGCTGATCGCGGGTTTGGCCAATTTGCGGCACTCGCCGGTGGGACAGCGCTTGTCAATGACATGCGCCATGTACTCGTCCTTGAAATACTTGAGCGTCGAGAGGACCGGGTTGGGCGCGGTCTTACCCAGGCCGCACAGAGACCCCCGCTGCACCACGGTCGCCAGCTCCTCGAGCACCGCGAGCGTGTCGCCCGTGGCCCGCCCTTCGACGATATCCTCCAGCAGG
Organism: Candidatus Omnitrophota bacterium; assembly: GCA_903901225.1. Taxonomy (GTDB): domain Bacteria; phylum Omnitrophota; class Gorgyraeia; order Zapsychrales; family Fredricksoniimonadaceae; genus Fredricksoniimonas; species Fredricksoniimonas borealis. Next base: position 7,110 of record CAIUQE010000039.1, on the reverse strand, counting down.
TAAAGCATCTGCTTCGTCCCTTCACGGCACAGCACGCACTTGCCGCAGGATTCTTTCTGGGTGAATTGCATGAAATACTTGGCTACCGCAACCATGCAGGTGGACTTGTTCATGCAGACCAGCCCGCCCGAACCCACCATCGCGCCGATGGAACGCAGCGAATCAAAATCCATCTTCAGGTCCAGGTGCTCTTTGGTCAGGCAACCGCCCGAAGGTCCGCCGATCTGCACCGCCTTGAACCCTTCGGGGTCAATGCGCCCTTTTTTGTCCGTGATGCCGCCGCCGATCTCCATGACGATCTCGCGCAGCGTCGCGCCAAAGGGGACCTCAATGAGCCCGGTGTTGGCCACGTGCCCCGTGAGCGCGAACGTCTTGGTGCCCGGCGAACTGGCGGTCCCCAGCGCGCGGAAAGCTTCAACGCCCATCCCCAGGATCAGCGGCACCGTCGCCAGGGTCTCAACATTGTTGATCACCGTGGGTTTGCCCCAGAGCCCCGCCTGGGCCGGGAACGGCGGCTTTGGCCTGGGCATCCCGCGATCGCCCTCGATGGACGCCATCAAGGCTGTTTCCTCGCCGCACACGAAAGCGCCCGCGCCTTCCATGACGTGCAGGCGCATCTTCAGCCCCGTGCCGAAAACATTATCGCCCAGTATCCCGGCCTTGAGCGCGTCGGCGCAAGCCTTGCGCACGCGCTTGACCGCCAGAGGATACTCGGCCCGGACATACACATACCCCTCATCGGCGCCGATGGCGCGCGCCGCGATCATCATCCCCTCGATCACGGAGTGCGGATTGCCTTCCATGACGGAACGGTCCATGAAAGCCCCGGGGTCGCCTTCGTCGCCATTGCAGATGATATATTTCTTGTCGTTCTTCTGGACGCGGCAAACTTCCCACTTCTTGCCCGTCGGAAACCCGCCGCCGCCGCGCCCGCGCAGGCCGGCATCGATCATGTTCTTGCAAATGATCTCCGGGGTCATGCGCGTGTACGCTTTTTCCGCGGCCGCGTACCCGCCAATGGCCCGGTACTCGGCGATATTTTCAGGATTCAGTTCCCCGCACTGCTTGAGGACCAACCGGTGCTGGCGCTTGTAAAACGTGATCTCCTTCTGCGACCGGCAATGCTTTTTTGTGACAGGGTCCACGTACAGCAGCGCGTCAATGACCTCGCCCTGGAGCAAGGTCTTCGCGACAATGTCTTTAACATCCGCGGCCTTCACCCTGGTGTAAAGGATGCCTTCCGGCTCAATGGAGACCAGCGGCCCCATCTGGCAGAATCCCTGGCAACCGCTCTTGGAAAGATAAACGGTGCTTTTCGCCTCCCGGATCCCCTCGAGGGCTTCGAACTGGTCAACCACATCGATCCCCGCCGCCTTCATGGCACTGGCGAACGCCGCGAACACGTCCATCGCCCCGTTGGCGATGCAACCGGTCCCGGTGCATATGACGATCTTGCGCAGGCCGTCGCGGCCCGCGAAGGTTATTTCCGCCGTTGACTTAAGCTGACACATGGCTGCCATCCTCCTTCACCCTGATCTCATCGACCAGCGCCGCCGCTTTTTCGGGCGTCACCTGGCCATACACCGTATCGTTGATGACCACCACCGGCGCCAGGCCGCAGGCCCCGAGGCACGCAACCGTCTCGACCGTGAAAAGCATGTCGGGCGTTGTGGGGTTTTTTTCATCAAGCCCGAGTTTCTTGTACAAGGCCTGCAATATCCCATCGGAACCCTTGACGTGGCACGCCGTGCCGTCGCACAGGCGCACAACGTACTTGCCCTTGGGCTGGAGCGCGAAATGGGCGTAGAACGACGCCACCCCGAACACTTTCGCCGGCGACAATCCCAGTGTCGTGGCCACGAACGCCATGACCTCTTCGGGAAGATAGCGGTACTCGTTCTGCACTTCCTGCAGGATGGGGATCAATTTGGCGGGATCATTGTCGTATTTCTCAACGATCGCGCATACCTTCTCGAATTTCCTAAGCATTACCGTGGGCATGGGACAAACTCCTTCATTCGGATTGTAACGTCCGTTTTAAATTGTTAGACAACACCGCCAGGCTCTGCGTGAGCCGGGCGTTCTCCAGGATGATCCCGTCGGGTATGCTCAAGGGCGCTGGGGCAAAATTCCAGATCGCCCTGATCCCGGATATCACCATGGCATCGACCACCGCCTGCGCGCCATCGGCCGACACGGTCACGATCCCGATATTGATATGCATGCGTTTCGCGAGGCCCGGCATCCGCCCCATGGGCAGGACTTCTTTATTGAAGACCCTGGTGCCGACCTTGCGGGGGTCCGCGTCAAAGACCGCCACGATATTCAGCCCGTACAGTTCAAAGTCTTTATACCCCAAAAGCGCCTTGCCCAGGTTCCCGGCCCCGACAAGGAACGCGTCCTGAACGTTGTGCCAGCCCAGGAACTCCTTGATATCCCTGATCAGGTCAACGACCTTGAAACCGATCTTCGCGGTCCCCTTTGCCCCCGTGACCTCAAGGTCCTTGCGGACCAGGATCGGGGCGAAGTCAAATTTCCCGGCGAGCATCGTACACGAGGCATACTCCCGCCCCTGGCGCTGGAGGTCTTCCAGCACGTGGAGATATAAAGGAAGGCGCTTGAGCGTGGAACGGGAAACCACCACGGGTGCCGATGTTGTCATGATCCCCTCCGGTTAACGGGCGTTCCTCAACAGGATTTATCGATAATTTTCTATCGATAATAATTTATCCAAATATAGCACCAAAAACCGCGTTGTCAAGGGGCTTTCGCGCCACTGCCCATCAGCTTTCGCCTGCCTTACCGCGCCACCCTTCCGGCTTCACTTCGCTCCAGGCGGAAAGGCACCTGGCGCTCGGCGCGGCGAAAGCTGACAGGCAATAAGAAAGCGCGTGGCAATAAAATGAAAAACCCACCCGATATGTTCTTCGGATGGGCTTTCACGCGATAACGGTGAAAAGAAATTACTTCTTAACTTTCTTGGCCTTCTTCTTGTTGGCGACCTTGTCTCCCATTGTCATTCACCCCCTTCCTTAAGAAAAACTGTAACTCCATACTTCAGTTATAGTTTAATTCGTTTTGCAAGGCAACCAAGTGATAATTGAAAATAATTCACGCCTACGGGGACGTCGCTTCAATGCCGACCGTCGCGATGGCGTCCGGCGCGTCAAGCCGGGTGTGCCGTGTTTCTTTGGAGATCAACAGAGCGATGAACGTCAGCGCCGCCAGCACCGCGAGATAAAGCCCGACAGAACCGACACCATGGTTGCGGGCCAGCCAGACGGCCGCGAAAGGGGTCAATGCCGCGCCGAGAATGGATGAGACGTTATAGGAAATGCCAGAGCCGGTGTAACGGACATTCGTCGGGAACAGTTCGGGAAGCACCGCCGACATGGGGCCGAAACTCAGGCCCATCAGCGCCATGCCGATGCACAGGAACAACAGCATCAGCCCCGTGTTCGCGCTTTCGCCCGTGCCCATGACCGCGGGATCAAGGAAGCGGCTGAATGAAAGGCCGAAGAGGATGATGGCCCCTGTCACCACCAGAAGGACACTCCGGCGCCCGTGACGGTCGGCCAGCCAGCCCGAGACCGGGACCATCCCGGCGAAGAAAAGCACGGAAAGAAGCTGGAGCACCAAAAAATTGCGGTAGCCGATCCCCAGGAACCCCAGTTCCGTCCTGCCGATAGCGTAAGAAAGCACCCATGTGGTCATCAGGTAGAACAGCCCGTAGGTGGCCAGCATGATAAAAGTGCCCAGGACGAGCGCCTTTAAATGATGGCGGAACACCTCGGCGAGCGGTGTTTTAAGTTTTTCCCCGCGCGCCATGGCCCGGGCAAAGACCGACGTTTCCTCAAGCTGGAAGCGCACATACAGCCCAACGGCCACCATCAGGACGGAGGCCAGGAACGGGATCCGCCACCCCCAGGCGAGAAAATCCCCGCGCAGCTGCGCCTCGGCGGAATTATAATGGAACAGGATGGTGAGCAGGAGAAAAAAACCGTTCGCCAGGATGAAGCCGAACGGCGCGCCCAGCTGGGGCCACATGGCCGCCCAGGCCCTTTTCCCGTCGCCGGCGGTCTCGGTGGCCAGGAGTGCCGCCCCCGACCACTCCCCGCCCAGCCCCAGCCCCTGGCAAAAACGCAGGATCGTCAGCAAGACGGGGGCCAGCAGGCCGACCTGCAAGAGCGTCGGCAACAAGCCGATCAGGAACGTCGCGATCCCCATGGTCAGGAGCGAGCCGACCAGCGTGGCCTTGCGCCCGACGCGGTCGCCGAAATGCCCGAACAGAATGGAACCGACGGGACGCGCCACGAACGCCACGCCAAAGGTGGCCATGGACGCGAGCAGCGCCGCCCCCGCGTCGCTTTTCGGAAAGAAAAGCAACGGGAAGACGGAAACAGCGGCTGTGGCATAGATGTAGAAATCGTAAAACTCGATGGTCGTGCCAACCATGCTGGCAAAGATGATGCGCCCGCGCGGCAACGCCCCATCGTCACCCAACTTGTTCACTTGGTGACGGCCTTTGCCGCGGGTTCTGCCGCAGCGGCAGGCGCCGCAGTGCCAGCGTCAGCCACGGGCTTGGCCCCGAGTATCCTCAAGCCCACTGATTCGTTCGTGCCGGGCTTGAGCTTGATCCTGACCCGGTCGCCCACGTGCACCTGCGCCAGGGCCTTGTCGCTGATGACAACGGTCCGCGATTCGCCATTCTCTTCCCGCGTCACGTTGATCGTTTTGGTCTTGGGGTCAATGGAAACGATCGATGCCACGATGCGCTCGTACTTCTGTTCGGATGTTTTCTTCACGGCTTTTTCCGCGAATGCCGGCGCGCCAACGCCCGCCACGAACAATGCCGCCACAACAAGGATCATGAATTTTTTCACAACAGCTCCTTTCGTTATGTGATGTTGACCTCTAATATATCAAACATGAATTAACAATTCCAAACAGTTCATCAACTATTTTTCAGAAGGTTGCCGGGGCCGAGCGCCTTGTGGACCGCCTCCTGCACTTCGCCCTTCAGGAACGGCTTGTACATCACAGCCCCGCCTCCGGCCGCCAGGAATTCCGCTTGCGGGACAGTGCTCTCGCCGGTCATCAGGATCACGGCCAGGTTTTGGCAAAACTTCCTTATTTCCCGGCACGCCTGGATGCCGCTCATCCCGGGCATGTTCTTGTCAATGATCGCCAGGGCATATTTCTTGTGCCTGACGTTCTCCAGCGCTTCTGCCCCGCTCAAAACACTATCGACATCATACTTCTCCCGCGTCAGCATCCTTTTTAATGCCTCCGCGACCAGCAGTTCATCGTCGACGATCAATATGCTTTCTCCAGGCATAACAGCCCCTTTCTAGGCATGCCCCTCGCCTGCCCCGGCCCCCGGCGCTTGCGGGAACCTTATTTTAAATGCGGCCCCGCGCGCCTGTCCCGGCGGCGGGCTTTCAACGGATATCTCCCCGTTATGCTCCTTGATGATCGACACGGCCACCGACAACCCCAGCCCCGTGCCTTTTCCCGGACTTTTGGTCGTAAAGAAAGGATCGAATATCCTTTCGATGTCCCGCGGCTTTATCCCGCAGCCGTTGTCCGTGAATTCGATCTCGACAAAATTTTTCCCGCCGGCACTAACCCTGCGCGTGGCTATTTTCAAGACACCTTTCTTATCCATGGCGTCAACGGCATTGCCCATGAGGATGGTCACAAGCTGCTCAAAGCGATTCTTGTCCACCCTGATCAGCGGCAGGTCCGGGGTAAAATCCTTCTGTACCGCGACATTGTTGCCCATCATGATCTTTTGAACGAACCCGAGCACGGTCTCGATCAGGTCATTGCAGTTGAATGCCTCCCTTGTTTCGGGCGAAAATCTTGAAAAATCCAGAAGCCCGCGTATGATCCGGGCCATCCGTTCAGCGGCGATCACGATGTTCCTGTAATCCGACGGCTTGTCTTGCGGCTCATCCGCGAGATTATCCCTGGCCAGCGCCATGATGACCGTCAAAGGGTTGTTCAGCTCATGCGCCACGCCGGCGCTCAGCACGCCGAGCGCGTTCATTTTTTCAGACTGGATCAGCATCGCTTGTGTTTTTTTCAGTTCCTGATACGCCGCCTCAACTTCAGCCGCCCTCTTCTCCGCGCCTTCAACCGCCGCCTGGGCAACCGCGATCTCAAGGGCGTATTGTGCCAGCTTTCTCCGTTCACTGATATCACGGACCACCTTCGACACGCCTATGATCTGGCCCTGCATATCCCTGACCGGCGATGCCGTGACCGAAACCTCGATCGTGCTCCCGTCCTTCCTCCGGCGCAGCGTCTCGAAATGCCCCACCGTCTCACCCCGGCGGATCCTGTTGAGGATATCCTTCTCCTCGTCGTGCCGCTCCGCGGGGATCAGTCGCAGGATCGAAACACCCGCCATTTCAGCCGCCGTATATCCAAATATTTTTTCCGCGCCGGAATTCCAGCTTAAAATATTGCCCTCCAGATCTTTCCCGATAATGGCATCCTCCGCGGAATCAATGATCGCCTTCAAATAATTCGACGCCAGTTCCAGCTTCTTACGCTCCTCGATCTCCTTGCGCAGGCTTTTGGTTTTTTTATCAACTTCGAAACGTGAAACAATGAGCAGCAACAGGAAAAAAACCGCCCCGACCGGGATCAGCGCGATAACAGCATATTCAATCTCCTGCCGCATCGAGATCCCCACTCCCGGGACCTTACCCTCAGCCGAAGCTTGCGCTAACGCCAGTGGATGGACCAGTAAAAGGCCCAGGATCAGAAAATATAAAACTTTGTTCATCGCGTTTGCCCTCGATCACCGGTAAAAACCATAATTGCGCATTACACCGGCTTTTCTAAAAACTCTTGTAGTTCCATATTAAATAATACACTTACACCAGTTAATAAACAAGGATGCTTATTCAACACCCCCTTTATTGTAAATGTTTAGAGAACCGAGAAGATTTGCGTTAATGTGCAACTGATACATCCTTTACGTTTTAGACTGGGTACATCCTTTACACTTTTTTAGTTGCGAATAATCTTGTTCTTTCTCAGATCTACGGAACCAAGGATATAAAAACTGAACTTCATTTGCCAAAGACCGTCGGCAAT
>CAIUQE010000038.1 GCA_903901225.1 Candidatus Omnitrophota bacterium | reverse complement strand
GCCGCGGCGCTGGCACTCCTGACGAGAGTACTTTTCCTTGCCCAGAGAATAACTGATGTACTCCAGGCGGATCTGCCCGTCATAGCTCTCGAGCGGGAAAACCTCGCGGAACACTTCTTCCAGCCCCTGATCCTGGCGCTTAGAAGGATCAGCTTCTCTTTGCAGGAAGCTCTCGTAGGATTTTACCTGGATATCAAGAAGAAATGGTAATTCGAAGGCGTCGGAAAATTTGCTAAAATTTTTAAACGTTTTTGACTTCTGGCGATTTGAAATATCAGTACTCTTACCCCATTCATTCAATTGCATGGCTTTTTTCTCTGTGGAAGCAAAGGAAATATCTATCTAAAAACTGCATGATTTCAAATTATAGCGTATCAAAAAACAGCCGTTCCAGCAATTTATCTCACACATATACTACAGGCATATTACAGGTTCCATTAAACGACACCATATAAGTAATCTACCCCAATTTGTTGTGCCGACCTTATACGTAACAGGCATTGTTCAATTCTCAAAAAGAACCGCATCGTCTGTCTTATAATATTTAATGGCGGCCTTCTTAAAACCCTTCATAGTGGCAAGGTTAAACCCACCACCTACAATAGCGCCCACACCAAATGGGATCAATCGACCGATCGCTATACCGCCGCGTTTAGTGCCGTACTTCGTAATGATCGTTGTGCCAACTTTCCGGTTGATTCGCATAAAAACATTCCCTGGAACACGTTTAAAGTGAGCCATGGCTACCTTTGATGTGATACGGACTGAAGTCTCTTTCCCAAGGCCTAATACGCCGCACCAAAGACTAATAACTTTCATAAAATCTTGATGAAACGTGGATTCCATATCGCGTTCAAAAATTTGGCCTATTCCAATTGTCATGGCGGCCATACAACGCAGCATATAGACAAGATCCGTTGAAATTGCACCGGTCTCAATTACAACCTGCAATTCTGTTCCCAAGCCGGGTATCGTGCCAGGTAAGGCACTGGCCGCCCCTTCAAACGCATATCTCCAGCAAATTTCATCAGCCCACTTGCTTGCCAAAGCATCATGGCGCAAAGATGGATGCGCTGCTCGTAAATCAGTTATATGCCGGGCAATATCTACACTGTCAGGTTGTAGCGTCGTGATTGCATTTAGAATAAAGTCTTTGCGGGGTAACCGATCAACCATTGCAATACCTCACGGCAAGAGCATCCGGAACCGTTCACTTCTTGATGTTGCCATACCATCCTTTATTTACTGATCAACAAGGGCTTTAGTTCCCCATTGACTTGCTGAAAACGACTCTTGATGAACCTTACAGTAAAATCAGCAAGGCTTTCCTTTTGTTCCCATGACTTCTTGGCTGCTTCTTGACATACCCATGCATTAACTATGGCATCCACAAATGTAATGCATAAAGCACCTGCCAAGCCCCAACCGATGAATCCAGCCCCTTTAAACATTATTGTACAGACATCATGATCCAATTTGATCCCCATTTACCACCTCACAGATTTTCAAAAGTTAATTTACTCATACCAGACTTTTCCATTCTTCTCGTGCACAACCATTAATCTTGGGAATATTGGGATAAAATTAAATAGTTTATACCAGTGCAATGCCACTCCCTTGATCCCATGATGATTGATGTACCATAGCGCATATATTCCGAAGACCACAGATGCCCCTAAGTTGCAGATGCCAACAAAACTTGCCACGCCAGTAAACACAGTGATCAGCCCGGATCCGGCAAAGTCCAGGATGAACGCAAGGATTGGATTAGCAAACATAATGTGACGCAATTTTTGAGGAAATATTTGCCATAAGGAAATATGTATCGCGCTCATTACAGCTGTAACAAATACCAGTATTGGAAGTTCAAACATAGGACACCTTCGCTTTGTTGTATACGCTTATCCTGTTGCCTGATCTTACAGGGTGCGCTCGTCTGTTTCTATCCCGTCATTAGCAATTGACGCAAGAAATCAGGATTTCTAACAAACAATTTTACTCAAAAGCTAAGATTTATTTTTGACAGGCGTAACAGCGGATACAAAAAGGAAAAGGGAGGGTTTAAGCGGCAGAGGTACTTACTACCGGCGTCTGTATGATTTTTGCGAGACGATTTGCTGATGCGATCAATTGTTTTCTCCTTTGCTGTTCAAGCATACGACTAAAATAATAAAATGGATTCTTCATACTATTAACAAGAGGTTCTACTTTCAAGATCACAAGCGCCCATCTCTGTTTTGTAGTCAGACGATAATAATTATATTCAGTTACAAACTCATCCCTGGCTTTTTCAACTTCCAGGAGCATCTTTTGCGCGCGGTCTCTCATTTCTGCCAGGCGCGGCAGATTGTCCTTTATCTTCAATACCGTTTCTGTTGCTTCTGCGGCTTCCTTCTCGATCTCATTGATCTTGCGGTTTGCTAGAAAATGCTGAAGCCCGCCTGAAACAACTAAAGCAGGAATAAATGCTATGCCCAAAAGGGCAACTGCTCCACCGGCCATTCCCGCCCCTCCCGCCGCCAGAGACCCGCCTCCCAGCCAGGCGAGAATCGCGCTTACTTTCGCCGCGCCAGCCAAAGCGATTATAGGCGTCCCGGTAGACGCGGCGCCTAGCGTTCCAACAAGCGACCAGGAAGTAAACGCGGAAGTAATCCCAGCACCTGTTCCGGCGACTCCACCCAGGGCAACTTCTCCGGCAGTTAAAGTTTCCTTGATGCGCCTAATATTAATTATGTCTCCAGATCTTAAACCCGTGTCATCCCCATCAACAAATTCCATCACGGGCAGGACATCTTTAATGTTGCTTAAGGACGTAAATGCAGAACGTTTTTGGTTAACTAATTGAAGAAGGACAAGCCTGGTTTCACGCTCACTATTCTCGTGTTTCTTGTGCCACTCCTTATATTCAGAAAATGTTCTTCTATGCCCATCCATGGACTTCTTTACTCGATCATGGGCTCCAAGCGTTAATAGATTTAAGGCGGCTTCACCCAAATGATTTGGCACAGGCGATAAGACTTCGGAATTCTTTCGTCCAGCGACTTCTATCTGAATATCAATCATCTCGCGGCAATTGGCACAATCTTTCAAATGAAGTTCAACAGTTGTTTTCTCTGATCCAGAAAGAACCCCTTCGACATAACAAGACGCTGTCTCATCACTAAGACAATGATTGCTCAAATGACTTTCGGACATAACAATCCCCTTCGAGTTAATAGACGTCAGATAATACTAAATCTAACGGATTATGTTTTTGCGAGCGCACTCCGACAACTTTTCAATCACCCTCTGTTTCTTCACATCATAGGAGCCCCGATTAATATTAAGACGCTCCATTATCTCATCCGGATTCAAACCAGAAAAATAATACAAACGCACAAACAACCGTTCATCATCGCTTAATTCATCGAGCATCATTTTTATAATTACGGTCGCATCTTCAGCCTCGATAACCCCATGATCCGGCAAGACGTTCAATTCTTTAATAAGGTTATTGTACAAAGGACCGTTGGGAGACTCCAAAAGAGCATCAAGAGATGCTGTCCGTTTCATTATTCTTATATGATCGATTGTCAAATTGATCGTTCTTGTCCTGACAAAAGTCGCCAGTGAACTTCTGCCTTCGAACTGACGAAGCCTTTTATAATCATCCTCAAAAAACCCCACAAACACTTCGCTATGGAGGTCCTCAATGGCTTCTTCCTGATATTTGGTGTCATATTTCCGGAAAGTTGCCAGAATAAAATTGTAGACGAGTTTGGAGTACTTCTCGTAAAACTCTTGCGCAGTCTGCTTATCGCCAGCCAAAAGTTTTTCTAATAATTCAGCGTCTTCTTTATTCATAAAGGCATTTCAATGTTGCCGGGATGTTAAATTTTCCCAATCCAAATCATCAATATTGGAAGCAAAACTCCCACCGTCAAACACAACCAAACGATTATTGGTTTAACGTATTTAAAAGCCATCGTAACGCCGAGTGCGGTTGTTATCCATAGCCCGAGCGACATCCATATGACCAAACATTGAAAAGACCGTGAAGGTTGAGCACCCGCCTTCTTATCCCCCCAGCATTGATCGATGTGAACTGATGAGATCAATTTAACAACGGCGGGAGGTTTATACCCGTCTGCTTGCTTACTGGCGCGGTGTAAATTAAATGTTTGCCAACAGCCACTGATAATAAAAAGCACAAGCAAAGGCGCAAAGCTTCATAAACCGCTTCGGGGTTTCCCTTCTGGATCTGCTTCATTTCCTTGACGCCCTGCTCCAAGTGCTGAAAATCTTTCTTGTTCCTATCAAACCTCCAAGGCTCTTCGTATTACCTGCACTTCATCTCATTAAATGCCGGGTGTCCGGCGATGAGCTTGAGGGCCTTGCTGACCAGTGTCTTGCCGGGTTCCATGCGCGGCCAGGGTGAGGCTCCGGAGGGATGCGGGAGCGGGATAACATCGAAGGATATCCCCGCGCGCGTGGCGCTAAAATGGCGGCCGATGATCTCTTCCAGCTTTCCCGCGGGGATGAATTGCCCGATCGCCAACTTTCCAACGGGAATGACCAGCGCTGGCTTAAGGATATCCAGTTCACGGTCCAGCCACCTGGAACAGTTCGCCACTTCTTCGGGTGACGGCACGCGATCGCCGCCCGTTGGTTTCTTGCCGGGGAAACACCGGCACACCGCCGCCATGTAGATCCCGGAACGGAATTGTTCTTCATCAACACCCGTGGCTTCCCTGAACCAGCGAAAAAGCATCTTACCGGCTGTCCACGCGAAGGGGCGCCCCAATTTTGGTTCCTTGTCTCCCGGCGCCTGTCCGACCAAGAACACGCGGCTGACCACAGCGCCCCCGCTCACCACCGGCGGGATCATCTGCGGGCACAGGCGACAGGCCTTGAGCTGTTCGATGTGATCGCCAAGTTGTTGTCTGGTCCGAGAGGTCATGTATCACCGCTACTTAGGTTGTTACGGTCGATTTAATTTCCAGACATGAAAATTCAGAACACCCGCAAAAGTAACCCACAAAAAATATGGCACAAAAAGCACCCCCGCGACCCAATGAACATTCCAGAAGCTGATCAACGTCAGAAGGATGCTCACCCATAAAAGAATCAGTTCGAAAAAAGCCCACCCGGGTGCCCGAAGGCCGAAGAAGATCATCGTCCATCCGGCATTGAGGATCAGTTGAACGCCGAAAAATACCATAGGCAGAGAGAAGATATTCCCAGGCATTTTCTCCCAGGCCATCCATCCAGCCACGGCCATCATTAGATATAGGATCGTCCAGACCGGCGCGAAGAGCCTGCCCGGAGGATTCCACGACGGCTTCCTGAGCGTTGGATACCAGCTTTTAAGGGAAGCCCCCATAAAAGCCGATCCTGCGGCCGCCGCCATAAAACATAAAATAACAAAGAATATCAACGACAAAAGTTCACCTGTTTCGATTAAACTTCAGTATTAACCTTCCTCGGTTGAGACGCCGCGTCCTATTTGTAAGTCTTCTCGTTACGTTTTCTCAATACATAGATCCAGACAACCTTTTGCCGGTCATCAACATCGTATAACACGCGATAATCCCTGACGCGAACACGATATTGCGCCGCGAAATTATAGATCGCAACAGGCGGATTCAACTGTTTGAAGGGTTTTTGACCAAAGGGCCTGGGGACATCTTCCAGCGAGCGCACCGCATTCAGTATCTCTTCCTGAAGATCTTTGGGGAGCAATCCCAGGTCTTTTCGGAAATGCTTCTCGATAACTGGATTTGGAAATCTGGCCTGATATTTCATGCGTGCGGAAAAACAGGAACGCCCTCAACCCCCTGTTTAACGGACTTTCTTCCGGAAGTGACCAGAGACCTCGCCTTCGGGTCATGGATCTCTTCAAGAATATCGATCAACTCCAGCATGTCCTGATACGGGATCAAAACGCTGGAAGGCTCTCCATGATCCGTCAAGATCAATGTTTTACGCCGGTTGACCAGGGAAGATATTTTATCCTTGAATTCACGGATCCCGATGTGTGGTGCTCTGAGCAGGTCCAATGCCATAGCCATACTACATCCTTTCATATGTGGCCCCTTTTGTGGCCACATTAAGTATACCGCGCATCAGATAAGAATCAACAGAAAATTTCAACGCGCAACCTCCCAGGCCACCCTACGCCAGGATCTCGTTAAGCGCCGCAAGGACTTTTTCGGGGGTGATGGCGTCGAAGGCGCCGCTGATGACGCGGCTGTGGCGGTCAACCCTGACCTCCTGGCCCGACGGCGGCAGGACAATGCGGGTGTTGGGGCCAAGCGGCCTCCAGCGTTCGGGATTGATCCCCGGCTGGCGCCTCAAGAAAATGGAAACGGTCGGCGCTCCGGCCGCGGCCGCGACGTGCACCGGGCCTGAATCATTGGAAATAACGGCGCGTGCCAGCCTGAACAGGCTGACCAGCTGGCCGAGCGATGTTTTAGCGGTCATGTCCACGACCGGATACGCCACCTGCCGGCAAATATCCCTGGCACAATCCCCGGCCTCCCTGCGCCCGACCAGGACGATCTTCAAACCCCGGCCCTTCAGACTGTCGATAAGCCGGGCATACGATGACGCCGGCCATAGGCGCGTGTCGCAACTGGCATCGGCATGGATGGCCAAAAACGGTTCTCCGGCAAGCTCCTTCGCGACAAAATCCCTGGCCCAGGCGTCGGCCGCGGGATCACGCGCCAGCTCCAGCGAAAGGTCATTCGCGCGGACCCCGACCCCCTGCAACAGGTCGAGGCAATACTCCACCTCATGCTTCTCGCCGAAATGCCGCCGGTCTTCCACGGGTCTAGTTAGAAGCCAGCCATTCTTGTTGTTCCGGTACCCCAGGCGCTGGGGGATACCCGCCAGGGCGCAAGCTGCATTCGTATGACGCTTGGTATGGAACACCACCGCAAGGTCGAACTGCTTGCGGCGCAGCGTTTGGATGAAAGAAAAATAACCGGGCCAGCCACGGGTCTTGTCCTCGCACAGGATCTCGTCAATGAACGGGAGCCCCTGCAACAAAGGCCGGGTCGAAGCATCCAGCCAGACACTGACACGGGCCGCGGGAAAAGCCTTCTTAAGCGCCCGGATCGCGGGCACGGTCAAAACCACGTCCCCCATCCTGTCAGCCCTGACCACAAGGATATTTCTGAATGTCAACATAAGAGCTCATCCACGCTGGCGATCACATCCGCCGGGTCCACGTCCACCACCGACAGACTTTTCCGGAGCGCCACGCAGCGCGCGCTCCACGGGCCATACAACGCGGGATCCGTCGGGCCAAAAAGAGCGATGAGGGGCTTATCGAAATAACTGGCCAAGTGCATCACCCCGCTGTCATTGGTAATGGCAAGGGACGCACGCTCAACCACAGCCGCCAGTTCCAGCAATGTCGTGCGCCCGCAAAGGTCGATCACGCCGTCGGGAATGGCCTTCAGGATACGCCCGGCAACCTCTTGATCATTGCGGTCACCGACAAGGGCAACGTCGAACCCGCGCGCGCGGATATGGCGGATCATCTGCAAAAAGCCCTGCTCATGCCATCTTTTTTTCTGGTCCGCCGCGCCCGCGGCCACCAGGACAAAACCTTCCTTGCCTCCAACCAGGCGCGCCGCAGCGCCCCGCACCGCCGAAGAAAGAAAGATGGCGGAACGCACTGATGAAGGAACGATCTTGCCGGGCAGGGACGCCAGCCGGGCGAAATGCTTGTCCTTCATGTGCATCCCTCCGCCGGAAAAACACGGGAACGTCACGATATCCGCGCTCAGCACGAACGGCAAAAAAGTGTTGCGCAAGTCGATCACAATGTCATAACGCTGACGCCGCAGGTCACCGACCCATGCCAGTATCCGGGCCACGGACATCCCCTTGTCATACACAATGACCCGCCCGACGCGGGGATTCCTGTCGAAGAACCCCGCGGCTTTCTGCCCCGCGACAATATCGATGATGGCGTCGGGATACGCGGCGCGCAGCGCGTCAAAGACCGGGAATGTGAGGACCACATCGCCGATATTGCTGAGCGACACCAGAAGGACGCGCTTAACTTTTAAGGATCTTGAAGGTTTGAATAACATCGTCCACCGTTATGGATCTCATGCACAGGTTATCCGCGCATTCCAGGTAATAACAAGGGGCCTTGTTGCAATGCGTGTCGTGGCGCAGGACCTTGATCCGCCCCTGGCCGCGCGGCCCCGTGATTTCCGTCCGTGTCGGCCCGAAAAGGCCAAGCACGTTCGCCCCCGCGGCGCTGGCCACATGCAAGGGGCCGGAATCCGCGGAAATAACAACATGCGCCCGCTTGAAAAGGGCTGCCATTTCCTTCAGCGACGTTTCTCCCGCAAGGATGACCGGGTCAACGCCGGAAAGCGCGGCTATGCGCCGCACGCGCGCCACGTCCGACGGGCCACCGGAAAGCACCACCTTGACCCCGACCTCACGCGTCAGGCGTGCCGTGAGCTCACCGAACGAAGCTTCAGGCCATTGCTTGAGCGCCCAGTTCCCGCCAGTGTGGATGACAACCAGGCGTTCATCTCCCGTTAGTCCTTTGGCGCGAAGCTTGTCCAGGATACTTTCAAGAGCGTCTCGCCTGGCGACAAGCCGGCAGGAACGATCCCGGACCTTCACCCCGAACGCCTCGACCACCCGCAAGTAAACATCACTGCGATGGATCAAATCACACCCCTCCTCGTCAGCAACATGCGTCAACAACCGGGTCCATGGCCCTGATGGAAATCCAACCCGCGCCGGAATGCCGGCACACCAGGCCATGAACGTCCTTGACAGCGACTGGCGCAGGATAAAGACCGCGTCAAATTTCCGGGCGCGCAGCGACCAGGCCAACGGGATAGCGGCCAGGGCGCCAGAAAAACCCCGCCCCTCATCCTGGACGATCACCTCATCCACGTCGGGTGAAAGCTCAAGGACCTCCCTGACGCGCCCGACGGCCAGCACGCAAACGCGGGCGCCGGGATACGCGGCTTTCAGGGCGCGAAAAACAGGGGTCGAAAAAACAACATCCCCCAGCCAGTTGACGGAAACGACAAGTATATTACGCACGCCCGAGGGCCTTTCGATAGACAGCCAGCGTCCCGTCGACCATCGCGCCGACCGAGAATTTTTCTTCGATCCTTTGCCTTCCGGCATCACCGAAACGCCGTGCCAGCTCCCTGTCACAAAGAAGCCGCGCGATGGCCGCTGCCAGTGCCGCAGGGTCCCGGGGCGGCACAAGGAACCCGGTCACGCCATCCTGCACGGCCTCGACCAAACCGCCGATCCTCGACGCCACCACCGGCACGCCGCAGGCCTGCGCTTCCATCGCCGAAAGCCCGAGCCCTTCCTGAAGTGAGGGCATGACAAAAACATCGAACATGGGCATAAGCTCGGCGGGCTTTCCGCAGATCCTGGAAAAAAGGACATCCGTCCCAAGCCCGATCCCGCGGACCTGCTGTTTAAGTTCCGCTTCCAAAGGGCCGGTCCCGATGATCAGGCATTTGGCACCAGGGACGCCATGCACAAGCTCACCCATGGCATCGATAAGATAACGATGCCCTTTCACATCGGACAAGCGCGCGATGATCCCGATCAACGGCGCTGCACTGACGTGAAATTCTTCACGCAAGGCTTTGATCGTCTCAGGACGGGCCGGCGCGAACCGCCGGGCATCCACCCCGTTGGGTACCAGGACAATATCCGCGGCGGGAACACGCAGATCACCGGTCAGGTGCGCCACCACAGGCGGACTGATCGCCACCGCGGCCTTCCCCCAGAAAGGAAAAAGCAGCCTCGACAAACGCGGCTTAAAGAATCCGTGACACGTGCTCACGTAACAGCGCTTTGACCAGGCCCCGGCGAGAGCCGCCACAACCTGCGTCACGCGGGTCTGCGCGTGAAGAATGTCAATGTCATTGTCCCTTACCAGGGCCGCGACATCGGCCGCCGCCAAAAAAAGCGAAGGATGAAATTCGCATTTCACCCGCAACGCCGCGACCGTCCGGTGGCGCGCGCCCAGGGCCAACGCGTCATCAACACGTTCCCCGCCCGACGTGGCGATGAAAACTTCATGGCCGCGGCTGACATAGCCCTCGGCGAGGGTCAGCATATACGTCGTGATCCCGCCCGTATTAAAATGGTTGGCCAGCAACAGGACCTTCATGAAGGGCTCACCGCTTTTTTAAGCATGTCCTTGACCTCAAGATAAACCTCGTACGCCGTGACATCCTTCAAGCAGGGCGCCTGCCCCGAACGGCAATTGGGCAGATAACAGGGGCGGCAATCCATTTCACGGGTCATCACCTTGATGTTGTCGCCCGGCGGCAAGTGCCGCTCAGGGCTGGTCGGCCCGAAGATCGCGATGACAGGGACCCCCATCGCGGCCGCAATGTGCAGAGGCGCGGAGTCCGGTGTTATAAACACCTTGCAATAGGAAACAAGCGCGGCGAGCTGCAGGAGATTAGTCTTCCCGGCGAGCATGGACGGTTTGGACTTTGAGCGCGTCATCAGGTCCCTGACGCGCGCGCGGTCCTTTTCCATGCCGGTGATGATCACCCTGATCCCATCCGCCGCCAGGCGGTCCGCAAGCTCCGCCATAGCTTCGACAGGCCAATTCTTGGACGGCCAGCGGTCCGAGGCGGCAATATTGATCCCGACGACCGTATGTTGCTTCTCATCGATCCATTCGCCGTGCAGCAGGTCGCGGGCCCAGGCATGATCATCGTTGCGCGGCCACATCTCCAGGCGAGGGGCCGCGGGGAGTTCGATGCCGACTTTCTCAAGGATCCGGAACTGATGCGCCACAGGAGAAAGCCCCGGCTTGTCATCCTTGATACCATCGGATAAAAGAAAACCGAACTTGCCGTTACTATACCCATAACTGGCGCGGGGCATGCAACCGAACGCCAGAAGATGGCTGCGGGTGTTATTCTGAAAGTCGACCACCTTGTCAAAACGATACTTTCTTAGCTGCTGCAGGACTCTCCAGAAGGCCACAAAACCCCGTTCCCTGCCCTTATGGTCGCACACAATGACATCGTCGATATAAGGGCACCCGTGGAGCAGGGGCGCCGCGTCACGCCCCGTCAAACAGGTGATCCTGGCCTGCGGAAAACGCGCGCGCAGGGCCTTGAACGCCACGCTCGAAAGGATGATATCACCCACCGCGCTCAGCTTGATGACCAGGATATTCGTCGAAGAAGCCACTTCCTGGTAAACCGCCAGGGTCCGTTGCGCCATCTGCGCGATGGTGTAACGCTCTTCGACACGGCGGCGGGCCTCGGCCACCATCTCATCGACCAGTTTGCTGTCATTGATCAACCGCAGGACCGCCGCCGCAATGGCATCAGGGTCCTTGGGCAGGACCAGCAAACCGGTCTTTTCATGCTCAACCACATCCACGATCCCCCCGACCTTGGTCGCCACTACAGGGACGCCCACAGCCTGGGCCTCGATGAGCACGCGCCCGAAAGCCTCCTGGGTCACCGTGGAAAGGACAAGAACGTCAGTGTCGTTCAATTGCTGGGGGATATCGCTCCTGTTCCCCAAAAACTCAACATTATCGGCAATGCCAAGGCGCCGGGTCAAAAGCTTGAGGCTTTCCTTGTAATCCCTTTTTTCAGCGGGCGCGTCACCGATCACGCGCGCCTTGACAAAAGGCATTTGGCGGATCACTTTGGCCATGCCCTGCAAAAAATAAGCGTGGCCTTTGAGCGGGGTGATGCGGCCGATCATGGTGACAACGATGGCGGACTTCCCCGTCTCCCTTGCCCTGAATTGGAACTTGTCCAGGTCGACACTGCGGGGAATAAGGCGAATATTCTGGGCGCGGACCCCGAAATGTTCGATCATATGACGCCCGATGATCTCGCTGATGACGATAACCCTCTTGCCCCAACCCATCACGCGACTGAAGAAATTCGTCGAATAGTAACCGTGGCAGGTGGTCACGAATTCGGCGTCAGTCTTGCGCACCGCGAAATAAGCGACCCAGGCCGGCACGCGTGAGCGGGCATGGACAATGTCCACTTTCTCCTCAACAATGATGCGGCGCAACTCTTGAGTGCAGTGCCAGGCGACAAAGATATTCTTGCGGTGGACCGGCAGAGTGTAATGGCGCGACCCCTCGGCTTCAAGCTGGCCGACCAGCGCCCCGCCGTTGGAAACGACCACTGACGCATGACCCTGGCTCACCAGATGCTTCGCCAGGTCCAGCGTGCCCCGCTCCACGCCGCCGACATTCAATTCAGGGAGTATCTGCATGATCTTCATCGGACGATCTTCCGTAGTTTTTCGGCCAGGGCCGCGTTGTCATTCAAAGGGTTCACCACATGCCTGTCCTTCACCGCGCTGCCGATGGCCGCGGCTACGCCGTCGGGTTTCACGTAAAGGATATGCCCCTGACAGGCCAGCCGCGCGCAGAAGCTGTCATACTTGCGCCCCTTCACCTCGCCCACAGGGAACGCCACAACAGGCTTGCCTGAGGACGCGGCCTCGGAAACCATGGACACGCTTTCACCCGAGACCACGACCACCTCGGCGAGCCCCAGCATGCCCCCGACAGCTTCGGGCACATTGGCGTCATTGGCGACAATAAGCAACGCCGTGCGCGGGTCATTCTTGAATTCCTGGATAACAAGCCATTCCACCGCCGCCGGCGTGCGGCGCGACGTTGTGATCAAAAGGTCAAGCCCCAGGTCACGCGCTGCCGATTTGAGCTGATGGCAAACGACGCGCATGGCTTTCTCTGACATCACAACCCCCTGGGCATCCCCGCCGATCAGAACAGCCAGCCTGGCGCGCGCCCCCTGGCGCAACTGCGGGTACTTCATCACAAGCCCGTCAGAATTTTGAGCCAGGTAGTCCTTGTCGACAAGGTTCAACGCGCCCCGGGTCACGACAACGTTGGACGCCACCCTGACATCATGCTGGGGGATCACGCAAAGATCGAACAGGCTGTTGGCCAGCAACGCGTTGGGCAGGATACTGACAGACCGCGCCCGGCTCTCGCGCGCCACCCACCAGTTGACCGCCGCATTGCGCGCGCCGCAGGAAATGACCATGTCAGGGCGCAAGCGCCCAAGCGCCTCAAGGGTCTCCGGCTCAAGATAACGGCCCAGCAGATCCATATCGGCATTCGCGTAAAGGAATGTCCCGCCGGAAACAAAAGGCAGCGCCGCCGCGGCAAGCCGGCTGCGAAAACGGACCGTGACGACCTGTGTCGTGACGTTCAATCCTTTTTCAGCGGCAACCGTCGCGTAAGCCCGTGCCACCGACTGGGACTGGCGCAGATGCCCGACACGCCCGTCATCGAGGATCAAGGCCACGCGGTCCTTTGAATATTTCCAGGTTTTGTACGGCCAGACATACTCATGCGGGTGCTCTTCGATCCAGGCCTCATATTGGCGCATCATCCGCCGCTGGTTCTCTTCAATATCTTTTTCAAGGTCACCTGTCCTGACAAGGTCAAAGGGCAACGCCACCAGCTTGTGGCGGCCGTCGGATCCCCGGCGGATATTGACCAGGAGGATCGGCACGTCATATTTGAACGCGAGGCGCACGGCGCCCGTGGACATGGACGCGTCACGTCCGAAGAACGGCACCGGAAGCCCGTCGCTGCCCCCCTGGTCCGCCACCAGGGTAACGATCTCGTTATGCTTCAGTCGCCGGATGATCTCGCGGCCGCCGATCCCGGGATTGATGATCCGGCACCCCGCGCTGCGGCGCAAATCACTGATGAAATCCGCGATCTTATTCACATGGTCAAGATCGTTGGCGACCATGTTGTAGGGATAACCCGACATGCTCCCGACGAGGTTGGACAATTCCCAGTTGCCGGAATGGATGGAAAGGAAAATGCACCCATGCCCTTTTTTCATGGCCGCGTCGAGATGCTCTTTTCCCTCAACGTCTACCACGCTCTGGTAACCCTGCCGGGCAATGAGCGGCAGGCGCAGGATCTCGACCAGGCTTTGCCCGTAAGCGATAAAAAAGTCGCGCGCGATCGCCCTGATCCGGGCGGAAGACCGCGTGCGCCCGAACGCCAGCCTCAAATGCCCGAGGACAAGCCAGCGCTGGCGGGTCGCCACGCGTGATGTCAGATCCCCGATGAACCGCCCGAAAACACTGGCAGCCTTCGGCGATAAGGCCTGCGCGATCCGGGCAAAACCCTTAAGGATGACAACAGCGATCGAGCTTTGAAAAGAATTCAGTTTCCCCATGCACCACCTTGAGATCGATCTCCAGCACCCAAAGGCTGACCCCCTGGAAAGCCTCCCTGAGACCCCTTAATTTAACAGCATCTTTCTGTGTTGTGACCACCTTCATTATCTTTTTTTCCGCGCAATAGCGCACGATCGCGCGGGCATCCCCGGATGTATAAACATGATGGTCTTCAAAAGCAAAAACACCCTCAACGCTGGCGCCGCACCGGCGTAATGTTGCCTCGAAGGCATCCGGCGCCCCGATCGCGGATACCGCGACCACGCTGTCCTTGAGCGGCATAAGATCGGACGGCCCACGCTCCCGCCACAGCTCACGAAGAGCCACGGGCGCATGAACGGTCTCCACCACAGGGCACTGCGGATGGATCCGGGCAAGCGCCCTGCGGATATCGTCCACATTCTCCCGCCCGAGATCCGACTTCGTGATAACGAACAATCCGGCGCGCTTCAAAGCTGTCAAAGGCTCACGCAACAAACCCCGGGGCAGTACGTGCCCCCGTGCCAAAGGAGCCGTGGCATCAATCGCCACGATATCAAGGTCACGCGCCAGCCGCCAGTGCTGAAACCCGTCGTCAAGGATGAGCATGTCCACCGCCGCGTCAACCTGAAGCGCGCGCGCCGCGGCAACGCGGTCAGGATCAACGATCACCCGAACCCCGTTCAGGCGTTCAGCCATCATCACGGCCTCATCAGACGGCGCATCCGAAGACACACCCGCCGGCATATACCCGCGCGTCAGCACGACCGGACGCAAGCCCTTGCGGGAAAAATATTCAGCAATGAACATCACGATCGGCGTCTTTCCAACACCACCCGCGGTGATGTTCCCGACGCTAATAACAGGCTTCCGGGCCTTAAAGGAAAAAAATATCCCGTAAGCATAAAGGGCGCGCGTGACAACCACAATGACGCCATAAACACAGGACAACAACCACAGGACCGGCTTGAGACAAGCGCCCGCCGCTGTTGTGTCCTTCCCGGCCATGATATTCTTTAACAATTTTCTCATAAATTGATCGCGTCCAGGGTCCGCTGGGCAGCACCCCGGTTCTGGTCAACGACAACCTTCGCCCTCACCCCCAACCCGGCCCGGCGCTGCGGCTGGTTCAGGATATCCCTGACCGCCCCGGCCAGTTGATCGGCACGGCTGATCTCAACAACAGCTCCCGCCTCCCGGAACACCCGCATCACGTCCCTAAAATTCTCCATATGCGGCCCGACGATCACGGGCTTGCCGAACGCCGCGGGTTCAATGGGGTTCTGCCCGCCCCGACGGGGAATGCCCAGGCTTTTCCCGATGAAAACAACATCAGCGATCCGGTAAAGGTCTACAAGATGCCCGACAGCATCAACAACCAGGACATCATCGTCGCCAAGGATGGCGCCGTGCAGCACCGTGAACAGCCGCCCTTTCAAGTGATGTTGCCCCACGATCCCCGCCACCTCAGCGGCCCGCTGGGGATGCCGCGGCACGATCACCAGGCGCAATTCGGAAAATTCAGATCTCAGCGACGCGAACGCCTCACACACGACCTGCTCCTCACCGGGATGCGTGCTGGCGGCAACAAATATCTGCTTCGTTGCTGAAAAACCGAACACCCTTTTTGCTTCAAGCTCATCCATCACAGAGCCGGGCAAAACAAGATCAAATTTCAGGTTGCCAGCGATGGTGACACGCGTGGGGTCGGCACCCAGCGCGATGAAACGCTGCGCATCGAGCTTGCTCTGCACGCATAAAAGGCTGGCCTGCAGGACAGTCTTTTTAAGGAACCAGCGCGCCATCCGGTATCGCGAATACGCCTCATCCGAGATACGCCCGTTAACGACCACAATGGGCACGCGCCCGGCGGACAAGCATGAAAAAAGATTGGGCCACAGCTCGGTCTCCGCGACGATATACGCCACGGGCCTGATCCTCCTGACAAATCTGGCAACAACCCAGCTCAGGTCCAGCGGCGACCAGATGACCCGCACCGCCGCGCCATAACGTTTGAGCGCCAGTTCATGCCCCGTCACCGTTGTCACGGAAAGCACGATCTTCCGCCCGGGATACTTTGCCAGCAACCCCTTGATCAGGCCGTCAAGAAGGGCGACCTCCCCGACACTAACGGCATGGACCCAGATGTTTTCACCTGACGATAGCGCCGTCTCAAGTGTTTTGGGAAAGAACCCGAAACGCTCGGCGAACCCGCCGTGCCATTTTCCGCGCAGGACCAGCACAGGCAGGTAGACGACAAAATAAATGTAATAAAGAATATCCAGCATGGGATTCCCTGTAACCCTAGGCCCTGGGATGCGCTTTCGCGTAAACTTTTTTCAAACGGTCCGTCGTCAGGTGCGTATAGATCTGCGTCGTGGAAAGATTCACGTGCCCCAAAAGTTCCTGCACCGAGCGAAGGTCCGCGCCGCGGTCAAGCATATGCGTCGCGAACGAATGCCGGAACATGTGCGGATGGACTTTCTGGGCCATGGCCTCCACGGCAATATGCTTGTTGATGACATTGCGCACACTGCGCGCGGTGAGCCGTCCTCCGGACCTGTTCAGGAATATGGCGTCGGACCTGAAACCGCGCGCGTCCAGATAAGCCTGGATCGCCGCACACGCCTTGTCACCCAGAGGAACGACGCGTTCTTTCTTTCCTTTTCCAAAAACCTTGATCATATTACCGATCAGGTCGACATCCTTCGCGCTCAATCCCACCAGCTCGCTGACACGGATACCCGAGGTATAAAGGGTCTCAAAAATAGCTTTATCGCGCAGGTCCGACATCTTATCGCTGTGCGGAGATTCCACCAGCTGGGTCGCGGTTTCTTCCGTCATAAAATGCGGCAGGACCTTGTCAAGCTTGGGCGTCTGCACCAGCGCCGCGGGGTTCTTATCAACGATCCCCTCACGCTGAAGATATTTATAAAATGAACGCAGGGCCGAAAGTTTGCGCGCCACACTCCGTGGCTTACGCTCCTTGAAGCGCAGTTCCGCCAAAAACCGGCGCAAGGCCGGATAATCCACGGCCTTCACGTCATCACTGCCGAAGAACCTGAAGAATTCCTCCAGGTCCAGGCGGTAATTGAGAAGGGTGTGTTCGGAATAATTCTTCTCGACCGAAAGCTTGTTTAAAAAAGAGCCAATGTAATTATTCATAGAATTAAAACATATTATAACTAATACTAAAGCTAAGATAAGAAAAATGATGAAAATTGCCGCTGATGAAGATCGGCTACGCGGCTTTAGGTTGCTCGGTGGAAGGAAGCTTGTTGGTGATATGTTTGCACGCGGGATATTTGCTGCAACCGAAGAAAACCCCTCCCCGGCGATTGCGCCTCTCGACAAGCTCGCCGTCGCACCCGGTCTCCGGGCACGCGACACCGGTGGGATACGGCTCGGCGTGCTTGCACTTGGGGAACGCGGCACAGCTGACGAAACGGCCGTTGCGGCCCCATTTGACCAGCATATCGCCGGCACATGTCGGGCATTTTTTGTGGAACGCGATGCTGGTCTTTTCAAGCGACCCCATGGCCGCGTCGAGTTCCTGGCGGAAGGGCCCGTAAAAATCCCTCAACAGTTCCACGGAATTCAGCTGCCCTTCCTCGACAAGATCAAGCCGCTCTTCCATCTGGGCCGTGAAGGAAATATCGAGGACCTTCGGAAAATTGGCCACCAGAAGGTCACAGATAATGCAGCCCAGTTGGGTGGGCGTGAAATAACCGCGGTCACGCGTCACGTAATTTCGAAAAACAAGCGTCTGGATGATGGCGGCGTAGGTGCTGGGACGGCCAATGCCGTCCTCTTCAAGGGCTTTGACCAGGCTGGCTTCTGAATACCGCGGCGGCGGCTTGGTGAAATGCTGGGACGGTTTCACCTCGACCATCTGCAGGATATCCTTCTCGACGTAAGGCGCCAGGTCCTGCTTATCCTCATCATCATCAGCCGTCTTGTAAACCGACAGGCATCCCGGAAAAAGAAGTGTCGAACCCGAAGCCCCGAACTGGTACTTGTCGCCAGCCATGATCTCGATCTTCTTGTTCAGAAAAACCGCCGGCGTCATCTGGCAGCTGACAAACCGTTTCCAAATGAGTTCATAAAGCTTGAGCTGGTCTTCGGTGAGAAATTTTTTCAGGCTCCGCGGGGCGCGGTGCACGTCCGTCGGGCGTATCGCCTCGTGCGCTTCCTGGGCTGATTTCTTGGACTTGAACTTGTTCGGGATCTCGGGCAGATATTCCTTGCCGAACTCCGCCGTGATATATTCCCTCACCCGGCCGATGGCCTCGTTGGCAAGATTGACCGAGTCGGTGCGCATGTAGGTGATCAACCCTACCGGGTCTTCCTCGCCGATCTCAACACCTTCGTAAAGTTCCTGCGCGATCATCATCGTGCGCTGGGCATTGAAACCGAGTTTCGAAAAAGCTTCCTGCTGAAGGGTGCTGGTGATGAAAGGCGCAAGGGCGTTGCGCTTCACCTCGCGCGTGGTCACCGCGGAAACACGGAACAATTTTGCGGCAAGCTCGGCCGTCACAGCCTTGGCCACATCCTCGGTCTTGATGTCGATCTTCTCGCCGGAGATCTTTTCCAGCTGGGCTTCCAGCGGAGGCGTGACACCATCTTTCTGAAGGAGGACAGCAACCTGCCAGTATTCAACAGGCGTGAAGGCCTGGATCTGCCGTTCGCGTTCCACGATCAGCCGCAGGGCCACCGACTGGACGCGCCCCGCGCTCAAACGGCTGCCGACCTTCTTCCATAGGATGGGGCTGATGAGATAACCGACAATACGGTCAAGGATGCGGCGCGCGTTCTGAGCGTCGATCTTTTTGGGGTCGAACTGGTGCTTTTCCTTGAACGCCTTAAGGACCGCTTCTTTCGTGATCTCGTGGAACACCACACGGAAAACTTTTTTGTCTTTCGCCAGGTAAGGAATAAGGTTCCAGCCGATCGCCTCCCCTTCACGGTCAGGGTCGGTCGCGAAATAGATCTCGGTCTTGCCTTCCGCCTCTTTCTTGAGCTTGGTCAAAACCTTCTGCTTGGCGCGCACCACGATCAACTTGGGCTCAAAGTTATGCTCCAGGTCAACCCCCAGCGTGGACTTGGGAAGGTCAATGAGATGCCCCATAGATGAGGTGACCTTGTACTTGGCCCCGAGGATCTTGTTGATCGTCTTGACCTTGGCGGGTGATTCAACGATGACGAGCGCTTTTGACATATATATTTATAGAGAAGAGATTGCTAAGAAACTGTCTATACTTTCCACAAAAACAACACCAATGCAACACTTTTCGAAAAAAGTTTTTTTCATCACTTCACTTCATACACCCGCCCCGGCTTTTGGACGACCTTCCCTCTCAGCTCCAGCCCCAGCAGGATGGGCATGAGCGTGACGGGACCGAACCCTGTCTTCGCCTCAAGCCCTTCATAGGTGTCACACCCGTTGACAATAAGGCTGAAAACAGACCTCTCCTCCGCTGAAAAGCGCCCTGTCAAGCATTGCTCCGCCGGATCTGCTTCCTTGCCAACCGGAGCAGTCAGGGTTAAAGGAAGGTCATCCAGGATATCCTTGACGGACAAAACAGGTTTCGCCCCCTGCCGGATGAGCGCGTGCGGCCCGTCCGACAAGGCGCTGTCAATGCGCCCCGGCACCGCGAAAACCTCCCGCCCTTGCTCGAGCGCGAACCCGGCCGTGACCAAAGCACCGCTCTTGATATTGGCCTCGATCACCACCACCCCTAGTGACAGGCCACTGACAATGCGGTTGCGCCGGGGAAAATGATCGGGCAAAGGTTTCGCGCCAAACGGGAATTCGGAAATAACACAGCCGTGTTCCTTGATCTCCTGGTACAGACCATGGTTCTCCGGCGGGTACATGATATCCAGCCCGCACCCCAACACAGCCACAGTCTTGCCGCCGGCCATTATGGCACCTTTGTGCGCCGCGGCGTCCACACCCCTGGCCATCCCTGAAATAACGGGAACATTGTACTCGGCAAGCTCCGCGGCAAAACGCCGCGCGGTCTGCAAGCCATACAAAGAAGGCCGGCGCGAACCGACCAGGGCCACGGAACAATCCAAAAGCTCCGGGAACTGGCCCACGACGTAAAGCACCGGCGGATAACTTTCAATGGTCAAAAGCGACTGGGGATAATCCTTGTCGAGAAAGGTAACAACCCGCGCTCCCGCGCGGATAGCAGCCGCACCGTCCCTCTCCAGAAATTCTTCAACAGAAAACGACCGCAGGTTCACGCGGGTCGCCTGCGGCAGTCCGGGAAATTCAAGAAATTCCCGTAAAGGCGCCCGCAAGGCATCGGCCGCGCTGCCGAAACGCTCGATGAGCTGTCGGATGCGCTTGATCCCGAAACCATTGATGGCGTTCAAAACAATGAGGGCGTCGCGTTCAGTGAGCTTTGAGGATGTGAAGGATGTCATCGACCACCTTACCGATATTGTCGTCATTCGAAGCAACGACATGATCTGCCTTGCGGTAATGGGGGTCGCGCGCAGCTAAAAGTTGCCTGATCTTTTCCAACGGGTCGGGCACATTGAGCAACGGCCTGTCACTCCTGCCCTTTGTCCGGCGATGGATCGCTTCGGGGGAAGCGTTCAGATAAAAACTGATGCCCGTCCGTTTGAGGGCATCGAAATTCTCTTCATTGGCGGCCACGCCGCCGCCGCAATCGATCACAAGGCCCGTCCGCGACGCGAATTCCCTGACAATGCCGCGTTCAAGCTCGCGGAAATAAGGCTCGCCTTTCGTTTTAAAAATATCTGCGATCGAAGAACCTTCACGCGCTTCAATGGTTTCATCGGTGGACACGCGCTCCACGCCAAGGCGCTTCGCCAGTTCACGCGAGGTCAGGGTCTTGCCTGACGCCATGAATCCGACAAGGACGATATTTTTATTCTTGATAGAATCTATCATGGTATTGATGATTTGTCAAAATTAATCACACCGCTTGTTTGATCTGGGCTTTCAAATTATTCAGGAACGCCTGCGCGGGAGAAAGCTTTGACGACGGGCCTGTGGGCTTGCCGCCCTTGAGAGACCCGCGGACCGCGAGCGCGTTAACCCCCGCCTCGCGGCCCTGCTTTTTATGCCAGAGCTGAACGTGCCCTTTCCTGGCCATCCAGCTTACACCCTGCCGGCCGACCCGAGGACCTTCTCGTTCTTCTGCTTGTAGACCTTGACCAGCGCGTCGCGCGCGGGGCCCAGGTATTTGCGCGGATCGAATTCACCCGGGTTCTCGGCAAAGGTCTTGCGGATGACCGCGGTCATGGCCAGGCGCCCGTCGGAGTCGATATTGATCTTGCACACTGCGGATTTCGCGGCCCGGCGCAATTCCTCTTCAGGGATGCCCACCGCGGCGTCGAGCTTGCCGCCGAACTTGTTAATCATGTCCACATATTCCGGCATGACCGAGCTCGCCCCGTGAAGGACGATCGGGAATCCGGGGATACGCCGTTCGATCTCTTCAAGGATGTCAAAGCGCAGCGGCGGCGGCACAAGCACTCCGGTCTTCGGGTCCTTGGTGCACTGCGCGGGCTTGAACTTGTACGCGCCATGCGACGTGCCGATGGAGATGGCCAGCGAATCAACGCCGGTCTTTTTCACAAAATCTTCAACCTGTTCCGGCTGTGTATAAACAGACTTCGCCGCCACGACATCGTCCTCGATGCCCGACAGCACACCCAGCTCACCCTCGACAGTGACATCATGCTTATGCGCGAACTCCACGACCTGGCGGGTCAACGCAACGTTGTGCTCGTAATCGTGATGCGACCCGTCGATCATCACCGATGAAAAACCGGTTTCAATGCAGGACTTGGCCAGCTCGAACGTATCCCCGTGATCCAGATGCAACGCGACCGGGATCTCTTTGAGGTTCTTCGCTTTCGCGATCTCCTTCATCATCTCCACAGCGCCCTGCCCCATCCAGCGCAGCAAAGTCGCGTTGGCGTACTTGCGGGCACCCGAGGAGACCTGGAGGATCACCGGTGAGCCGGTCTCAACGCAGGCGGTAATGATCGCCTGGATCTGCTCCATATTATTGAAATTGTACGCCGGGATGGCATAACCGCCCTTGACCGCCCCCTGGAACATGACCTTTGTATTGGAAAGGCCCAATTCTTTGTAAGAAACCATAAAATTCTCCTTTTTAGTATTAGAAAGCCCGGAAGGCTCAATGTCGAACCTTTAATATACTAAGCTTTTGAGATTGCGACAAGCAAAAAACTCAAATCGTCCTGGCTAAAAAGATCCCGATCTAAAAACCACCCTGAGCTCACGCTCAAGATCGATCAATTCTTTCTTGCGCCCGTCATCACGGCCAGCGTACTTTCCAAGGGTGCCGTCTGAACGGATGACCCTGTGACAGGGAATGAGAAGCGGATATGGGTTCTTGCGCAAAGCCTGCCCCACCGCGCGCACCGCCCCCGGTTTGCCGACCTGCCGGGCCACCCAGGCATACGTGCGTGTTTCTCCAAAGGGGATCTCAAGGGTAGCCTTAAGCACAGCCCTTTCAAACGGTGTTAATTCAGCTGGTTTCATGGCAATGACTTTCTTCTCAACTTTTACATCTGACAAGAAGGGACTCCCCCCCCCGTAAACAATAATACGCTTTTGATTCTTTATTATAGCCCATTCAAAAGCATTAATAGCTTTTTGACACGAACATTTAAAAATGTTACATTCAAGTCAAAGAAACGGAGCCCTTATGACCATTAAAAACATCGAAGAAAATATCCGGCGCCTGAAACCGGTTGAGCAGATACGCATTGTTGAAAATGTTCTTGAAAGACTGCATGGTTCCAACCCCGATGTCGAACGTGCCTGGGCCGTCGAATCAGACCGGCGTCTGAATGCTTACAAAAAAGGCAGGATCAAGACGATCAGCTACGAAGACATCAAAAAACAATTTTTACAATGAACGTTCACTTTCTTCCTGTCGCAAAGCAAGAACTCGCCGACGCTGCCACTTTCTACGAACAACAGTTGAACGGATTGGGAAACCTCTTTTCCAAACAAGTTTTCGAGGCGATCGACATGATCCGTCTGTTCCCCGATGGCTGTCAACTAATCACAAAAACAACCAGAAAATGCCTTTTACGAAAATTCCCCTACATGGTACTTTACGGCATCATCAATAACACCATTGTCATTTCCGCCATTGCCCACCAACACCGGCATCCGCGGACATTTTTGCGTTAAAACCGCGGCAAACCCAGAAACTAATGGAAGTTTTTCTCGCGCGACAATATCTACAATTTCCGAATTCTATTTTACAAGACTCCAGGATAGGTCTATATATTATGGCATGCTGAAATTCATCGGTTCGGTCGCGGCTTCCAATTTCAAACGCCTGGGCTCCCCTTTTAAAGTGTCGTGGGCGGTCACCTACCGCTGCAACCTCCGATGCAAGATGTGCAACATCTGGGACAAGAAAGACCATCCTCCCGAAGTCAATGCCGATGAGATCGGCGCTCTGTTCAGCCGGCCGCACCACGTCCACTGGCTGGGCATCACGGGCGGCGAACCGTTCCTGCGGACCGACCTCATTGATATTGTCGACGCGGCGCTGACACCATCAAAGACCCTCAACGCCCTGCATTTCGCCACCAACGGCTCCTATACGGACCGTGTTGAAAACCTCGTTCATACTCTTAAAAAACGCCACAAAAAATTGAAGATTGTCTTCACGGTGAGCATCGATGGCCCCGAAGCCCTTCACAACCATATCCGCGGCATTGACGGCACGTGGGGCCGGGCGCTGGCGACGTTCAAAATGCTGAAAAAGATCCCGAACGTAAAGCCCCAGTTCGGCTTTACCCTGTCGCACAACAATCTCGACAAGTTCGAAAGAACCTTCCTGGCACTGGGCGATGTATACCCCGCCCTCACGTTCGACGACATGACCGTGAATGTCTTTCAAAGATCGAACTTTTATTACGAAAACCACGCCATGCCGGAGCTTGATCCCGCGCGCCTCACCCGCGAGATCCAGAAGATCCTCGCCATGGACAAGGACCGGCTTTCTCTGAACAATTTTCTCCGCCGTAAATACCTCAAACTCTACCTGCAATTCCTCAAGACCAGGAAAAGCCCGGTCAAATGCCAGTCATTCGCCTCGACATGCTTCCTGGACCCTTACGGCAACCTTTTTCCCTGCGCCGTTTATAACCGGAAATTGCTGAACATCAAAGAGACAGTCCTCTCCCTCAACGAGATCTGGCAACTGAAAGAAGCCCTCAGGATCCACAACGAATGCGCCCGCAACAAGTGCCCCTCATGCTGGAGCCCCTGCGACGCCTACAGCGCGATGGGCGGTTCGATCATTCCGACGGTGTTCAAATGAAAGCCATCCTCTACAAGAACACGGCCAATGCCGTTGTCCTGGCGCGCGTCGCCTTGATCTTCGCGGTCATGGCCCTGCTGACCGCGCCGTCTTTGGGCGCCCGTATCTGCGGCCTGGTCCTTCTGGCCATCGCCGCCCTCCTGGACTGGTTCGACGGCTATGTCGCCGGCAAACTGGGGATATCTTCGACGGTAGGCGGCCTCCTGGACACGCTGGGCGACCGTATCACCGAGAACATCCTTTTCATTTTCTTCGCCTACCAGCACATTGTCCCTTTCTATGTGCCGGTATTTTTTGTCACACGTTCTTTCATGGCCGATTTCATCAGGACACTGAGCTTCAGCAAAGGCCTTTCTACCTTTGAGATCAACACTTCATTTTTTGGTACGCTCTTCGTTTCTTCCCGGCCCTCACGCGTGCTCTATCTTGTGATGAAGCTTGCCATTTTCTTTGCGGCAGGGCTGATCCTCGTGATCTGGCCTTTGAACATCATCGGAAGGCCTTCGCCCGCCAGCACTGTCAATGTCCTCAACGGCTGGGTCAACTTCTTGTCCGCCGTGACCGTGGCCTTCAGCGGCCTGCGCTTCATCGGCCTGCTTTATGACAGCCGCACCATGCTCAAAGAAGAGTTCTTGAAATGAACCGTGCTTTCTGGCTCCGCCATTACCAGCGCGGACGCCTTTCGTTCCTTTTCCTCGCCATCACCTTCCTGGGGCTCGTCAAATTCACCTGGCTAAAATACGGCGATCTGGTCATCGACACGGGCCGTGAACTTTATGTGCCCGCGAAACTTGCCGGCGGTGCTCTGCTTTACAAGGATATTTTCTATCTCTACGGCCCATTTTCCCCTTACTTCAATGCTTTCCTCTACAAGATCTTCGGCGTCCATATCAACAGCCTGATCATCGGCGGCATCATCACGGCCGGGCTGACCACACTGGTCATCTACAAGATCTCCCGGCAATTCCTTGCGGTATCTTTCGCAACAATGACAGCTTTCACCTTCCTCATGCTCCTGGCGTTTGGGAACTACACTTCACTTGGCAATTACAACTTCATCCTGCCTTACAGTTACCCGGCGACCCATGCCACTCTTTTCGCCCTGGCGTCTATATATTTCTTCTTTCGCGCTCCGCGTGATCGACAACTTAAGCACCTGATCGTTGCCGGCGCATTCCTGTGCCTGTGCCTCCTGACCCGCGCCGAAATAGGCATCATGCTGGGCCTGTCGCTCACCTGCGCCATTTCTTTGAACAAACCATCGAGGCCTCGCATCCTATGGCTGACCCCTTGTGTGATACTCCCCCTGGCCGCCGCAACAGCGGTTTACGCGGCCTTTGCCATGGCATCCGCCGGAAGGCTCGGCGACAGCAACCTGTGGGACCTGCTGAAAAGCAATACCAGCGCCTCAAGCCCGTTTGCCGCCTGGCTCGCCGGAATGAACGCGCCACAGGCCAACCTGCGGCTAATGCTGGAGACAACGTTCTTTTACAGTCTCCTTGTCCTGTGGATCAGCTCCGGAGCATGGTTGGCAGACAAGCTTGAAATACCATCATTGAGGTCTGTCCGCGTGTGCCGTTACGCCGTGATCGTGCTCATCGCTGGCGGGATATTCTATTATCTTGAACATGTCTTGGGCTTCGCGGACCAATACCGCCCTCTGCCCGTCATCTGCCTGCTGACCATCTTCCTCGGCAAAGACCTCAGGCTTGCCACGCTGTCTTTCTTTGCCCTCCTCCTCGGCAGCAGGATGATCCTCAACATGCACCCGTGGCATTACGGCTTTTTTATCCTGGCCCCGGGACTGATCGTCTACCACGCCTTCTTTTTCAGGATCATCCCGGACGTCATTAAAAACCAAAAGCCGGCCCTTCGCGGCTTGTTCCTCGTGATGCTGGGTATTTTCCTCACCCACTATATGCTGGTTTCAAGGTCATTTTACGCAGGACGCCTCCTCCCTGTTGCCTCCGCGACAGGGACACTTCACATGCTCGATACGGCCGGGGAACGCGCCTGCGCGCAACTGATAACTTTCCTCAAGGAACACACCGCGGACAAAGCCACACTCGTCGTCCTGCCTGAGGGCCTGACGATCAATTTTCTCGCCGGACGCGACAACCCTCTTTATTATTACTCGTATTTACCCCAGGACCTGGCAAGGGACAGCGTCAACGACGCCATCGTCCGGGAATTGGAAGAAAGAAATGTCGATTACATTGTCCTGTTGAACAGGCCGCTGGAAGAATACGGCAAACATGCCTTCGGACAAGATTACGCGCAAAAGCACAGCTGTCCGGTAAAACTTTTTAGAGGAACTCGAACTGATGTTCGTGTGATTTAAAGCGCTCTAGGCGTTTTGACGATACTTTGAGCAGATCAATGATGGTCAGAGGCAAGAACAAGGCATCCTGAACCATCTTGTG
>CAIUQE010000037.1 GCA_903901225.1 Candidatus Omnitrophota bacterium | reverse complement strand
GAGAAATTTGGTTCATGATTTTTCGCCTCCTTGAGGAACAGAATAAACGTTTCTTTGGGGGGAGACAAGCGTAATAATCAGAACTGTCTGAAAAGACAGAAGATAAGAAAATCAAAAGCTAAAACTTTTGACAGAACGAGAAAAATCGAAAGGGCCGGATATGAAGAAACTAACATCATTGATCGTTTTGGTCAGTTTTGTATTTACCTGCATTGTTCCCCCGCAGGTTTATGCCCAGGCGTTGAATTTACCGGCGCCCGGCACCATGGTCATGGCGACCCCGGATTATGTGCCGGTCATGATCAAGGGCGTCAAGGTGCATCCCGAAAACCCGCTTCTTTTTGATTTTATCCTCGACACCGGTAAATCCGGGCTCAAGATCGATGGGCCTGAATTCAAGGCGGAATCCCAAAAACTCATCAAATATTTCCTGGCCTCGCTGACGATCAAGGAAGACGACCTTTGGGTCAACCTTTCGCCGTACGAGAAGGACCGGATGATCCCCGAGGCACTGGGCAAGACCGAGATGGGGCGCGACATGCTGGCGCAGGATTATATCCTCAAGCAGTTGACAGCCTCGATGATCTACCCTGAAAAAGACCTGGGCAAGGCTTTCTGGAACAGGGTTTACACCAAAGCGCAAGAACAATTTGGAACGACAGATATCCCCATCGACACGTTCAACAAGGTCTGGATCGTGGCGGACAAGGCCAAGGTCTTCGAGCAGAACAACGGGGCTTATGTCGTGGGCTCGCATTTGAAGGTCATGCTGGAGTCGGACTATCAGGCCGCACAGGTTGCCGGTGAGCGTAGCGGTTGTGTTTAAAGTCAAGCGTTTTGCATCCGCCAAGCTTCATTGTTCTTTAACATAGAGTTCAATATTACAATCAACTTTCGCATGACCGCGACCATTGCGATCATCTTGGCTTTTCCTTGATCCACCAGGTGATTGTAAAAGGCCTTGAGTTTCGGATTAAACTGAATGACCGCAAGTGTGGTCATGAACAACGCGGTCCGAACATTCTTACGGCCGGAGCCGGTCATCCGTTTGCCACGGTATTGGCCGCTGTCACGGTTCATGGGCGCTAGGCCAACTAAAGCGGCGATCTGCCTGCGATTAAGCATGCCGAGTTCAGGTAGGTCGGCGAGCAAGACAGCCGCTGTTACTTTGCCGACACCTGGCACGGATGAGATGCGATCGATCTTGGCTTGCATGTCAGGGTCTGAGCTAATAATATCGGTGATCATGGCTTCGATATTTTCGATCTCAGCTGTGAGTTTCTGGATGACGGCTTCGATGCTTGCACTGATCTCTGGAAGATAAGCGTGTTCTTTGTGATTCTTTTCTACGGCGCGCGCATCGACAAGTTGTCGACGGCGAGAAGTTAATGCCGAGAGTTTTTGTTCCTGTTTGTTCAACAGCGGTCGAACTTCAGGCATGATAACGGCGGCATAGTGAGCGATCACCGCTGCATCGATTTTGTCTGTTTTGGCAAGCTTGCCAGTGGCTTTGGCAAAGTCGCGGATTTGTCTCGGGTTGCTGACAACAACAGGGAGCTTCGCCGTAGCCATTTCGGCTACCAGCGTGCGTTCATAGCCCCCTGTGGCCTCGAGGACGATTAAAACGGGCTTTTGTTTCTTAATCCAGGACATTGCCTTGCGAATATGTCCTTTGTTCATTTCAAACTTTTTGTGAAGTGATGTCTCATGGACGCATACATCAAAGCTGTCCTTTGAAACATCGATGCCGATATTACATGCTGCACTCATAGGGTTATCCTTCCTTGTGATGCGGGCTCGATATTGTCGGCCCATGCGGTTGTTCGGACTTATGAGTTTAAAACTTGGATCGGATCTCGCTACACACGAACTTTAAAGTTCCAGGGGCGGCCGACCTCGATCCAAAGGTTAATGTATCATATTAGGTAAAATGTATCATACAAGGGGCGGGTCTGAGACCCGCCCGGATGCCACCAATGCCCAGGAACTCTCCAAACAGGTCATCCGCGAAGTCGTCATCCCCGAGATCGAAAAAGAGGTCAATCAAGGCCAGAACTTTGCGCCCTTGCGCCAGATGTTCTATGCCATGATCCTGGCCTCCTGGTACAAGCTCGCGCTCAAGGACGCGCTTCTCAACCAGGTCTACAGTAATAAAGGGAAGACGTCCGGGGTATTGTCCGATGACCCGGCTGTCAAAGAAAAGATCTATGACCAGTATTTGCAGGCGTACAAGAAGGGCGTGTTTAATTATATCAAGGATGATATGGACGCGGTCAGTCAACAGCCGATGCCGCGCAAGTATTTCTCCGGTGGAGAAGTTTTTCCTGTGTTGCGGGAGATCGAACGGGTGACGACAACCACCCCCCGGGAACGTGCGGGCATGCAGAGTGGTGTTTTGTCGGTAGTCATGGTAAGAATCGCCCGGGCAATTTTTCCAAATGGTAAGGCTATTGAAAAACAACCCGGAGTGTCAGAGGAGGTTTTAAGCGCCGAGAAAGAACTGGTAGCCGCATTGAAAAATGGCGCGCGTGTTGAAGCTCAAGGGGCCGGGAGCAGGATCATTTTTGGTCTTACAGACCAGGTTGAGGCGGCTTTCAGAAAGGTCCTGGGGATCCTTAATCCGGGGCAGGCATGGGCAGAGGGGAAGCTTAAGCCAAGAGAGATAGCGGCGATTCGAACGAAAATTGGTAAGGTTTTCGGGCCCGCTGTGGCATTGGCCGATGATGGCAAGAGTATTACGATCAACCAGCCAGATATATCAGTGGAAGAGGCAAACCAGTTGATTGATGCGGCGATGAGCGCTGACAATATTCAAAGAATGTTGACAATGCCTATGATAACTGCCGGTGTTATATTTTTATTTAATATTTTTGCGCATTCTACTCAGGTATCTCTTGATATAAGTGTGGTCTCGTTAGTTATTGCAGTTGGGACTTTTTTAGCTTTTTCTCTGAGTTTGAGTCCTTACCGCGAGTACATAAAAAAGCATCGAGAGATCACCGAGGAGATTGGAAGGAATGTTATAACTTTATTACGCCCCAAAGAAGCGCCGATTATGGACAAGGAGTGGGAAAGAATGGGGGATGACCTTGTTAAAGCTTTGAAATTGACAGGGTATTCTCAGATTTTAAGGGATAGTAATTACATACGTATTGAGACGAAAATGTCTAAAGCTGACATAGAGCAGAAGATCAAAGATATGTCTATGGCTCAACAGGTCAAACCCGGCGTGTCGGAAGAATTCAAGCAAGCCGGGAGAGCACTCTTTACCGCATTGCAAGGAAGCGTAACCTATGAACCTAAACAGGATGGCAAGGCCACCGAGGTCACTGTTCACTTCACTGATAGAGTACGAAAGGCTATCAGCGGTCTGTGGGCTGTCGCGTATCCTGAACAGTCATTGTCTGATGGTGAGCCCAGCGCAGAAGAGCTTGTGAAGATCAAGGAGATAGCCCAGTCGTTCTTTGCCCCTCATGAAGTTGAGGTCGCTAAAGACCGGGTAAGCTTTGTGGCGCCACTATCAATGGCTGAGACGATGGAGGTGATTGATGGGGCGATGAGTTCAGATAACATAATGCGAGTATTAATAGCTTTTTTTGTCGCTTCTGCTTTTGGGTTGCTTGCCAGTAACAGTTTTGTTCATAACGAGATGCTTGATCGTGTTAGTTCTATCGCATTTGTTATTACGCTGCTCTTGAGTGGCGCTTTTTATATAAGTTTGAATCCTTACCTTAATTACATAAAAAAGCATTATGGGATCATTGTGAAGGATCAAGAGATCGTTATAACTTTACCCAAACCCAAAGTACCTCCAATAACTGACAGGGAGTGGGGCAGAATAGAGGATGATCTTGTTAGTGCTTTGAAGTTGAAAGTGATGCCTACAGTTATAAGAAATGACGAGGAATTACGTATTGTGACGGGGGAACTTTCTAAAGCCGAGGCAGGGGACAGGATCAAGGATATGTCTATGGCTCAACAGGTGGATCAGCAAGTTATTGGCATGTTAAAGGGAATGACGGATGGGCAGGATGTCGAGGCGAGTTTAAAGGCGATCGAAGGCGTTGTTGCGGTCAGGCCGTTGACGTTAGACACGGGGACGAGGGATCTATTGGCGGCGCCCGGTGTGTTCATCGTCAATGAGCAGGGAGAGAAGACATCTTTTGATGGCGTAAAAAATTCTTGGCAGGGTTCTATTGATAAGATCCTGGCGGTTGATTCAGTATCCGGGATATCCGGGTATGTCATTGTCAGGGAGGGTCATGCCACGTTCCCGGCGGATTGGGCGATGTCGGTAAAGGATGCGTTACAGGTCATTAAGGATGCACAGATCATGGAGCTCCCGAAAGATACGTCTACTAAGGAGTATGAACATCGTTTGGGATTGGTATTGTTTTCCAGGAATCCGGGGAACCAACAGGACAATACAGACGCAAAGGTTAAAGAATTTCGTCGTCTTATTGGAGAAGATGGCAACGATAGTAGTATCTCTGAGCAGGATGGCAAGTTTGTTATTATAATTGGATCTGTTAATTACAAGCAGATAGCATTGGAAATGGCTCAACAAATTAAAGCAAGGTTGTGGGTGCAGGCCAAGATCAGGGTTGGTAAGGAAAGAAGGGTGTTAATTCCATTGTTTGGTGGGGGAGAAGGGAATTTTGGGGTACAAGAAGTCCTTCAACGTTTGCAGGAGTTAGAGTCTCAGTCTCAAAATGGCGATAGTCTGAATACTCATTATAATGATTTGTTGGCATGTATTATGACGTTATTGCAGAGATATTTGCCAGAGGCAAATATCACGCCGAATGAGGATTATATAGTATGGCATGTCGGGAATGTAGATAAATTCAGGAAAAAGATCGATGAATTAATGCAGTTTATAAAATCAACCGTGCACGAAAATACAGAAATGAAGCAGGACCGTCTGGTTGTTAAAACAGAATCCAGGGTGGTGTTTCAAGGGGAACCCGATTATGTTAAAAATAATTTTGAGCTAAGTGAATTAATAAATTGGCTTCCAACTCCGTTTTCGTTCGAGGATGGGTGGGTAAAGGGTGGTGGCACCTTTGAATCTTTGTTGAGGCCATACGCTGATATGTTACTTAACAATAAAGGTATTTTATTTGATGAAGGAGATATTTTAAGAGCTCCTAATGGCGATTGGCACGTTAGAAAAAGCGAGGTTTTTCTACGGTGGTGGAATGAGATAACCTGGCAGGTACAAGCCATGGAACGAGGCCTTGCCAGGAATGACACTCATCCAACTAATGAAGTCGCGGAACAACAAGATAATGCAGCATTACCTCCCGGTGGTATAGACCTGAATGCCAGGAACATGGGGCTGGAGGTTGCCAGGGACGGGAAGGGCGTTGACATGAAATTCGACCCGGCCATGGTCGCGGAGTTCCAGAAAGGTGATTTTACGGGCGTTGAGGGGATCATCCTCAGGATCGTCCCGCTTCAAAGTCCTTTCCAGGTCCTGGGCATGGAGGCGAGCCCGGCTCACAATGAGTTGGCCCAAGGCTAGGATCAGCGGGATTTAAGATCGCTTGATAATATGAACCTCCGTTTGGCCCTGATCGGCTGAGCGGAGGTTTTGTATTTGTTCATCAAGAAAAATTATTTTTATATACAAAGGGTTGCCATATAGGGTAAAATCGGTAACTCGAAAGCGATACCTAATGCCAACTGTTAGAATTCTAAAAGGCCGCAATATTCCGCTCAAAGGGCGTGCCAGCGCTGAACTTAAGGCGTTGCCGCTGCCGTCAGAGTGTATTTTCCCCTTCCATGATTTCGCTCCCCGACAATTCCGCCTGCTCATCAAGGAAGGTGACAGGGTCCTGGTCGGTTCGCCCATTGCCGAAGACCGTGAACATCCGGGGCTGGTGCTGGTATCTCCGGTCAGCGGGACGGTCAAGCTGGTCAACCGCGGTGACAAACGGGCTTTATTGTCCATCACGTTCTCGGCCGATGGTCAGCAGGCGCCTGTCCAGCATCAGAAATTTTCTCCGGAGTCGTTGAGCGGCCTGTCCCGTGAGGCGGTCATTGAACAGCTCCTCAAGGGCGGTGTCTGGCCCTTCTTGCGCCAGCGTCCTTTTTCCAGGACAGCGGATCCAATGAATACTCCCAAGTCCATTTTTGTCAGGGCCATGAATACCGATCCTTTGGCGCCTGATCTTGATGTTGTCCTCAACGGGGTCGAACGTGAATTCCAGGCCGGGCTTGATGTCCTTAAGCGCCTTACCCCGGGGCATGTCTATCTGTGTTTTGACGCCAGGGCCCAAGCCAAGGCTTTGACCGGGGCTGTCAACGTCCAGCCGGTGGCTTTTTCAGGCCCGCATCCCGCCGGCAATGTGGGGACGCATATCCATCATTGCGACCCCGTGGGTAAGGGTGACGTGGTGTGGTTCATTGAAGCCCAGGACGTGGCGCGCGCGGGCAGGCTTTTTCTTGACGGTGTTTTCGATCCTTCCAAGGTTGTTGCCGTGACGGGGGAAGGGGTTGCGTCGCGCCATCATGTCAGGACGCTCCTGGGCGCCCCGCTGGCGCATATCCTTGGCGAAAAGAAGAATGATACGCTGCGCTATATTTCGGGCAGCGTCCTCAGCGGCAGGGACGCGGGTTATGACGGGGCTGTCGGCCTTTACGACGCGCAGGTGACGGTCATACCGGCTGGCGGCACGCGAAAGCTCTTCGGATGGCTCATGCCCATGTTCAAGGATTACAGCTTTTCACGGACAGTCGCGTCGGCGCTTACGCCGCAGCGG
Organism: Candidatus Omnitrophota bacterium; assembly: GCA_903901225.1. Lineage (GTDB taxonomy): Bacteria > Omnitrophota > Gorgyraeia > Zapsychrales > Fredricksoniimonadaceae > Fredricksoniimonas > Fredricksoniimonas borealis. The sequence continues at coordinate 194,768 of CAIUQE010000037.1, read as the reverse complement.
GACGTGTCTTTGGATACGGCGGTGCATGGCGGTCTGCGTGCCGTGGTCGTCAATGACCTCTATGATGAACTTAACGCCATTGATGTGATGACATATTTCCTGATCAAGGCGATCTATGGCCACCAGATCGAAGAAATGATCCGCCTTGGTATCCTTGAATGCGCGCCTGAAGACTTCGCGCTGGCGACATTCGCATGCCCGTCCAAGATTGATGTGGGCGGGATCATCCAGCGCGGGCTCGACATGATAGAGAAGGAAGGCTGAACGCTCATGGGAAACGATCTGATCCGTAAAGCCATGGATGATCTCGGAAAGAATTTTTCCAAGGGGAAACCTCTGGAGAAATTTCATCCGCTTTACGAAGCCATCGACGGATTTCTGTTCACATCCGGGACGCTCGCCAGGAAAGCGCCGTTCATCAGGGATGCCTGGGACCTCAAGCGCGTCATGGTCATCGTTGTTCTCGCCCTTATCCCTGCCACGCTGTTTGGTATCTTCAACGCGGGCTATCAGGCGCAGAACGCCTTGGGCCTGGCGCACGCGTGGCCGGACGCAGTTCTTCGGGGGTTGCAGATCGTCCTGCCGGTTATTTTTGTCAGCTACGCGGTGGGCGGGTTCTGGGAGGTCCTTTTTGCCTGTGTCCGCAAGCACGAGATCAATGAAGGGTTTTTTGTAACGGGCCTTTTGTTCGCCCTGACATTGCCGCCGCATATCCCCTTATGGCAGGTCGCGGCGGGCATATCTTTCGGTGTGGTCGTGGGCAAGGAAATATTCGGCGGGACCGGGATGAACATTGTCAATCCGGCGCTCGCGGGGAGGGCGTTCCTTTTCTTCGCGTATCCCGCCCAGATGTCCGGTGAAGCGGTCTGGTACGGGGTTGATGGCCTGACACGGGCGACACCCCTGGCGACCATGGCGTCGGTGCCCGCGGGCACCACGGGCGTCGCGGCCTTGCAGCAGGCAGGTTACACGTGGTCTCAACTTTTTTACGGGTTCATTCCGGGTTCCATTGGCGAGACTTCCAAGCTGGCGTGCCTGATCGGCCTGGCCTTTTTGCTCATCACGGGCGTGGCCAGCTGGCGGATCATCGTCGGATGCGTGGCGGGGCTTGTGAGTGTCGCGAGCCTGATAGCATTCCTTCACGTCAAGACAGTCCATCCGGTGCTTCCGTTCGAATGGCACCTTGTCATGGGCGGGTTCGCGTTCGGCGCTATTTTCATGGCGACGGACCCTGTCTCGGCATCGGCGACAACGCTGGGCCGCTGGATCTACGGCTTTTTGATCGGGGCGCTGGTTGTTTTTATCAGGACGTTCAATCCCGCGTATCCGGAAGCCGTGATGCTGTCCATCCTTCTCATGAACATTTTCGCGCCCATGATCGACCATTATGTGGTCGAAGCTCACATCAACAGGAGAACGCCGCGTGCCCAAGCGAAGTGAATTTTATCCTGTCGGGTTTGCCTTTGTCATCTGTGCGGTGGCCAGCCTTTTGCTGGCTTCCGTGTCGCAGGGACTCAAGCCTATTCAGGAACTTAATATGGGCCTGGATCTGAAAAAGAACATCCTCCGGGCCGTTAAGCTTACTCCGCCAATCCCGCCGCATGCTACTCCCAGGGAAGTGACGCAGATCTATACGGAAGCGATCCAGCTGGCGGTCATTGATGATCAGGGTAATATTGTTCCCGGCAAAAAGCCTGATGATATTAAAGGACAGAAGGGGCTTTATCCTATGTTCATTTACCAAAAGGGCGGCACTGTTCAGGGTTATTGTTTCCCGATCGAAGGCAAGGGGCTGTGGTCCATGCTTTATGGTTATATCTCGATCGAGCCCGACGGCAAGACGGTGCGCGGGATCACTTTTTACAGGGAAGGCGAAACTCCCGGGCTTGGCGGCGAGATCGAGGCTTTGTGGTTCCAGAAAGATTTCGAAGGCAAGAAAATATGGGATGACGCCCGTCAACAGACGGTCCCGCTGGCCGTGGCCAAGGGCAAGGTCCAGGACCGGATGCCCAAGGAAAAGTGGCCTTATTATGTCGATGGTATCAGCGGCGCCACATTGACGGGCAAGGGTGTGAGCGCGCTGTTGGAGAACTGGATCAGGACGTACGAGCCGTTCTTCATGAAACTCCACAGGAATTAGAGGAAGGTCCTTATGGCCATATTCGGCAAAAAAGAACAACAGATCGTGATGGACGGGATATGGAACAAGAATCCTATCGCGTACCTTGTCATGGGCATCTGTTCTGCGCTGGCGGTCACGGTCAAGGTTGAGACCGCGCTGCTCATGGCTATCGGCACCTCGTTCGTGCTTTCTTTCGCCTGCATGGTGATCTCTTTCCTGCGCAATTACATTCCAAGCAATGTCCGTATCATCATCCAGTTGACGGTCATCGCGTCGCTGGTCATCATCGTCGACCAGGTCATGAAAGCGTACGCGTACGAGATCAGCAAGCAGATGAGCGTTTTTGTCGGTTTGATCATCACCAACACCCTTGTCATGGGGCGGACGGAAGGGTACGCCATGAACAATCCTCCCTGGCCATCATTCCTCGACGGCCTTGGGAATGCCATCGGTTACAGCGGGATGATCCTTACCGTGGCGGGAATGCGCGAGATCTTCGGTAGCGGGACATTCCTGGGCTTCCAGGTCATCCCGCAGGCTTTTTACCAGGCCGGTTATATCAACAACAGCATGCTGCTGCTGGCGCCCGGGGCGTTCTTTTTGCTGGCAGCGATCGTGGCTCTCCAGCGTTCGATCTCGGGATATAAGGAAGAACAACAATAAGGCGGGATCATGGGCCATTATCTGACATTAGCCGTTAAGACCATCTTCATTGAGAACATCCTTCTGGCGTACTTCCTGGGGATGTGTTCTTTCCTGGCCTGTTCGAAACAGATCAAGACATCGACCGGGCTTGCGTTGGCCACGACCTTCATTGCCGGCGTGACGTGCCCGTTGAACTGGGTGCTGCGGGAGTATGTCCTGCGCAAAGGATCACTGGCGTGGGCGGGCCTTCCGAACCTTGACCTCAATTACCTGAGCTTTATTGTTTTCATTGCCACCATCGCGGCGCTGACCCAGATCACGGAAATGGTAGTCGACCGTTACAGCCCCGCGCTCTACGCGGCCGTCGGTATTTTTCTCCCGCTCATCGCCGTCAATTGCGCGGTGCTGGGGGCGACGTTCTTCATGGACCAGCGGGATTATACGTTCAAGGAATCGCTCGTCTACGGCGTGAGCGCCGGCGCAGGTTGGGGGCTGGCGATCATCACGCTCTCAGCCCTTCGCAAGAAGTTGTGGTATTCTAATCCGCCGGATCCGTTGAAGGGGTTGGGCATGGCCATGGTCACGACAGGTTTTATGGCCATGGCGTTCATGGCGTTTGCTGGCATTAGTTTCTAATCGGTAAGGATATTTTTGATGGCATTTATAAGTTTTGTCCTGTTGAGCGCCTTGTTCTTTTCCATCATCATCATTGTGCTGGTGCTTTTGCTGATCTTCATCGAAAGTCTCGTGGTGAAGAAAGGCGATTGTCATCTGAAGATCAATGACCAGTGCATGCCTTTTGTCGTCCAATCAGGGAAAAGCCTTCTGACTGTCCTTTCCGAGAACAAGATATTCCTTCCCTCGGCCTGCGGCGGCAGGGGCGAGTGCGGCGTGTGCACCTGCCGGGTCACCAAGGGCGGCGGCGAGATCCTTCCGACGGAGACAGCCCAGATACCGTGGCGCCTGCAGAAAGAGCATTACCGCCTGGCGTGCCAGGTCAAGGTCCGCGAAGACCTTGATGTCCATATCCCGGCCGAGGCGTTCAATGTCAAGAAATTCGAATGCGAGGTCATCTCCAACCTCAATGTCGCGACTTTCATCAAGGAACTTGTCCTGCGCTTGCCCACGAGCGAGCCGTTCGATTTCAAGGCGGGCGGTTATATCCAGATCGATATCCCGGCGTACAAGATGAGTTTTCGCGAGATCGATGTTGCCCCGGAATATCGCCCTGACTGGGACAAGTTCAAGTTGTGGGACCTTAAGGCGCAGAACACGGAGCTTATTTTCCGCGCCTATTCAATGGCCAATTATCCGGGTGAGAAAGGGCTGGTGAAGCTTAATGTGCGCATTGCCACCCCGCCCCCGAAGGACATGTCCCTGCCCCCGGGCATCGCGTCATCCTACATTTACCGCCTGAAGCCAGGCGACAAGGTGATGGTCAGCGGGCCTTACGGGGAATTCTTTATCAAGGACACGCAAAAAGAAATGATCTATATCGGTGGAGGGGCCGGTATGGCGCCGTTGCGAAGCCACCTTTTCGAGCTGTTCAAGAGCCGTCGAACCACGCGCAAGGTCAGTTTCTGGTATGGCGCGCGTTCACGCCGCGAGATATTTTACGAGGACGATTTCAGCGCGCTGGAGAAAGAATTCCCGAACTTCCACCATCGCGTGGCGCTTTCGGCGCCGTTGCCCGAGGACAAGTGGCAGGGGGACGTCGGGTTCATCCACCAGGTCCTTTATGAGAAGTATCTCAAGAATCATCCGGACCCTGAGGGATGCGAGTATTATCTGTGCGGGCCCGGCCCCATGATCGACGCGGTCAACAAGATGCTGGATTCTTTGGGTGTCCCGCCGGAGATGATCGCTTACGATAATTTTGGGTAATCCCGGATTTTTCACGCATTTTCTTGCGCGCGGTATTTTCGATGGTATTCTATGAAGGCGTAAGAGATCAGGATTGATTTTTGGAAGATTTGGATTTATTCTCGCAAGGGTTTTCTTCGTCATCACAGGTGCAGTCTTTGTTAGGTTCAAGGCTGCACTGTTTTTTGAGTGGTTTTTTTGTGAGGATGAGGCCCACGCCCAGGCCGGCCGCGCACAGAAGAAGGATGATGAGGGTGGCAAGGTAATACATGTTTATTATTATAGAGTGTATAACTACAGGCGCAACAGGCAATTCTTAAAATGCAGACGGTCCTTCCCGACTATATCCCGATCATGTTCTTTTGCCTGCTGGGCATTGGCTTTGTCGGTTCCGCCTTCGTCGTTTCCTGGCTTTTGCGGCCCAAGGCCCCGTCGTCCGAGAAATGCGCGCCCTACGAGTGCGGCGAGATCGTCCGAGGGACGGCACGGATCCAGTTCAACATCCGTTTTTATCTTATCGCCCTGATCTTTGTTATCTTTGATGTTGAAATACTTTTCACGATCCCGTGGGCCGTCGTGTTCCAGAAAATGGGCATGCAGGCCTATCTGGATATGGTCGCTTTCATTGTTGTCCTGGCGCTGGGCCTTGTGTATGCCTGGAAGAAAGGAGCCCTGGAATGGCAGTGAACGAAAGACTTCCTTTTGCTTCTTACATCGAGAAAATGCCCGGCGGGCAGGTGATCCTTGCCACGAGTGAGGATCTCTTTAACTGGGCGAAAGCTGCTTCCTTATGGCCCCTGACGTTCGGGCTTGCCTGTTGCGCGATCGAGATGATGGCGGCGGGATCTTCCGACTATGATATTGACCGTTTTGGGTCAGGTGTTTTTCGCGCCAGTCCCCGCCAATGCGACGTGATGATCATTTCAGGGACGATCTGCATCAAGATGGGAGAGAGCCTGAAGAAACTTTACGCCCAGATGCCCGAGCCCAAATATGTCATTGCCATGGGTAATTGTTCGATCAGCGGCGGCATCTTTTATCATGACAGTTATTCGGTGGTCAAGGGTGCCGACGCGCTGGGGATCCCTGTCGATGTTTACGTGACAGGGTGTCCGCCGCGCCCCGAGAATCTCCTGCACGGGCTGATCAAGCTCCAGGAAAAGATCACAACCAGGAAAGCGGGGGCCGCCTGATGGATCTAGCTGCCCTTGTTCAGGAACTTCAGGCCAGTATCCCTGGGGCTGTTATCGAGTCGTTACCCACAGGCGTTGTCATAAAGAAAGAAGATGCCGCAAAGGCATTCTCCCTGTTAAAGAATGAATTGTCTTTCGAGAGCCTCCAGTGCCTGACGGCTGTTGACCGTAAGGAGACGATCGAGGTTGTCTATCATGTTTACAGTTTTACGCACCGGTTGATGGCCACGCTAAAGGTTGTCTTGCCGATGGACGATCTCAATGTGGCGTCGGTCACAGGCCTGTGGAGTTCGGCCGACTGGTTTGAACGGGAAGTGTACGATCTTTTTGGCGTAAGATTTGAAGGGCATCCTGACCTGCGCCGGATACTGAATCCCGATGGCTGGACAGACCATCCTTTGCGCAAGGATTTCAAAGGGGCGGGCGTTGTGCCCAAGCCCGTGAAATGAAGACGACTATGGTGACAGAAGAACTTATCGTCAATATGGGGCCGCAGCATCCGTCGACGCACGGGGTGCTCTACCTTGAGTTGAAATTGAACGGCGAGATCATCACGGATTGCCGCCCTCATATCGGGTATCTTCACCGTTCGATCGAAAAGATCGCGGAGAACCGCTCGCTGGTCCAGTTCGTCCCCTTTACGGACCGGCTCGATTACCTGGCGTCGATGAATGACAATCTCGGTTTTTGCCTGGCCGCGGAGAAGCTGCTGCAGCTGGAGGCGCCGGCGCGCGCCCAGTATCTGCGCGTCATCGTGGCGGAACTTAACCGTATCGCGAGCCATCTTTTGGCGATCTCGACCTTCGCGCAGGACCTGGGGGCATACGCGACGCCCCTCTTTTTTGCGATGCGCGACCGGCAGAAGGTGGTGCAGATATTCGACGAGTTGTGCGGCCAGCGCCTGACGTATAACTATATCCGCATTGGTGGCGTCGCGGGTGACCTGACACCGGACATCGCTCGGACGATCAATGAATTCGTGTTGTATTTCAGGAAGATGATCAATGATTATGATGATCTTCTCACGCATAATATCATCTTCAAGGTCCGCTCCAAGGGCATTGGTATCATCTCGAAAGAATTCGCGCTTGATTATGCCGTGACCGGGCCGAGCCTTCGGGCATCGGGGGTCAAATGGGATGTGCGCAAGGACGAGCCGTACCTGGTCTATGACAAGTTTGATTTTGATGTTCCGGTGGGCGCCAACGGCGACGCCTGGGACCGGTATTCCGTCAGGATCCAGGAAATGCGCGAAAGCCTCAGGATCATTGAGCAGGCGATGGGCGCCATTCCCGAGGGCGATCCCGTCGCGAAGGTCAACAAGGTGTTCCGTCCTTCGGGAGAGGTTTACATGAGGACCGAGAGCCCGCGGGGTGATCTTGGTTTCTATATTGTCGGCACCGGGGATGTTTTTCCGTACAGGCTCAAGATCCGCACACCGTCATTCTCCAATATCGCGGCGTTGCCGGCGTTGATCAAGGGGCTCAATGTGTCGGACGCGGTCTGTGCTTTGGGCAGCCTTGATATCGTCATGGGGGAGATCGACCGATGACACCTTTCCTTATGGAGATGGCATGGCTTGTGCTCAAGGGCGTCATGGCGCTTACGTTCATAGCTGTTTCCGCGATGTTCCTGATCTGGCTTGAACGCAAAGTTTCCGCCCGGATACAGAACCGCGTCGGCCCGATGATCACAGGGTTCCACGGGGCTTTGCAGTCGGTCGCGGATACGGTGAAACTGCTGTTGAAAGAAAATATTGTCCCGACGGGGGCTGATTTTTGGGTGTGGTGGCTGGCCCCGTTCTTCGTGGCGGTCCCGGCGATCATGGTCTTTGTCTGCATGCCTTTCGGTCCGAGCGCCATTGTTTGCGATCTTAATGTCGGCATCCTGTTCATGTGTTCGGTCACCTCCGTGAGCGTCCTGGGGATATTCATGGCGGGGTGGGGATCTAGCAATAAATATTCCCTCCTGGGGGGGATGCGCAGCGCGGCGCAGATCATCAGCTACGAGGTGCCGCTGCTTCTTTCCATCCTTGTCGTTGTGATGGAAGCGGGGACGCTGTCGATGCAGGGGATCGTTCACGCCCAGGAAGCCGGGTGGTTCTTTTTAAAACCGAACTTGCTTGTGGCGTTCATCATCTATATCATTTCCGCGACAGCCGAGGTGAACCGCGTGCCATTCGATATCCCGGAAGCGGAATCCGAACTTGTGGCCGGTTATCACACGGAATATTCCGGGATGAAATTCGCGATGTTCTTTGTGGCGGAGTACACGAATTTTTTTATTATCGCCGGCATTGCCGCGACATTGTTCCTGGGCGGATGGCTGGGGCCTCTGGCGCCGTCCCCGGTCTGGTTCCTGCTAAAAGCGTACGGCATCATTTTCTTTCTGATGTGGGTCCGCTGGACATTGCCGCGCTTGCGCATGGACCAGATGATGTCGTTTGCCTGGAAGGGGTTGACGCCCGTGGCTTTGTTGAATGTGCTTGTCACGGGCTGGTTGCTCGTCATAAAAGGTTGATATGTTCAAATTATTCGTCGACATTTGGCAGGGGATCGTCAGCATCTTCAAGGGGTTTGTTGTCACCGGCAGGAGCATGTTCCGCAAGCCGGTGACGATCCAGTATCCTTTGCAGAAGGCGGCCATGACACAGCGGTTTCGCGGGATGGCGGACTTGCGCGTTGAAAAGTGCATTTCGTGCCTGCAGTGTGTCAGGATATGCCCCACGGCGGCGCTCGACCTTACTTCCGTCACGAACCCCGAGACAAAGAAGAAAGCCCTGGAGTCATTTTGTTTTAACGCGGAACTGTGCTGTTTTTGCGGCCTGTGCCAGGATGTTTGCCCGACCAAGGCCATATTCCTGAATGCGCTCTATGAGGTCGCTTATTACAAGCGCAGCGACGTGACAGCGATAGACCTGATGGCGCCGGACAAATATGCCCATGTGGGTGTCCTGGCGGCCGGGAAGGGGAAGCCATGACGGAATTTGTTTTTTACACGATCGCCGTGGGCCTTTGCGCGTTCGCCCTTCTCAGCGTGACCGTGGGGGATGTGTTCCACAGCGCGGTATGGCTGACCTTCACGCTGTTGAGCGTGGCGGGTGTTTATTTCCTGCTCGGGGCGCCGTTCATCGGCGTGATCCAGGTCCTGGTCTATGTCGGTGGGATCATGACGCTGTTCATTTTTGCCATCAAGCTGACGGCCAATATCGGCGACGCGCGCATACGCCAGTTCACGCGCCAGCTTTGGCCTGGCGCCGTCCTTGCGGCGGTTCTTCTCGCGTTCCTGCTGGCGGTCATCAGGGCCAATGCGTGGAGTGCCAGGGCATTGCCGCCGGTCCAGGGGCCTGATCTTAAGGAAATTGGCACAGAACTGCTGACCCGGTATTTGCTGCCGTTCGAGTTCATTTCGCTGCTGTTGCTGGCGGCGCTCGTCGGAGCCATCGTCATAGGAAAGGTGAAAAAATGATCTCTCTCGGGCATTTTGTGGCTTTGAGCACGGTGCTTTTCTGTATTGGCCTGTTCGGCGTCCTGACGCAGCGCAACGCGATACGGTTTTTGATCTCCATTGAGCTTATCCTTAATGCCGCGAATATCAATCTTGTGGCCTTCAACAGGTATCTTGCTCCGGCCAGCGCTGAAGGGCAGGTCGTGTCGTTGTTCGTGATCGGGGTGGCGGCCGCGGCCAGCGTGGTGGGCCTTATCCTCATCATTTCTATTTACAGGCAAAGGCAATCGGTATTCCTGGATGATTTCAATTTATTAAAATGGTAAACATCGCCCACTTTATCCCTCTTTTTCCGTTCGCCGCGTTCTGGCTGAACATCATTTTCGGCCGCAGGCTTGGCGTCGCGTCAGCTTATGTCGCTGTTGGCGCGTCCGCGATCTCTGCCGTCCTGGCATGGCTTGTTTTCCAGGGGCTTCTTTCCGGCGGCGGGTCGTATACGCTGACCCCCTGGCTCACGGTGAACGGCCATCCCATTACGCTGGGGATCATTGTCGACAGCCTGACGGTCATGATGCTCCTGGTCGTTACAGTCGTCGGGACGTTGATCCAGATCTATTCGATCGGTTATATGGGGGGCGACCCCCGTTTTTCCCGTTACTTCGCGTATATTTCGCTGTTCATGTCCTCCATGCTGGGGCTCGTCCTGGTGGACAACCTTTTCCTTTTATATATCTGCTGGGAGGGCGTGGGGCTGTGTTCATGCCTGCTGGTCGCTTTCTGGTATGAGAAACCCGCGGCCGCGGCGGCGGGTATCAAGGCGTTCATCACGACGCGTGTTGGTGATACCGGGCTTTTCCTTGGCATCCTTTTGTTGATGTCGGTCGGGCATTCATTGCGTTTTTCCGATATGGGCGTTATCAACGCGCCGGAGCCTTTGATGGCGCTGGCGGCGTTGCTTATTTTTATGGGCGCTGTGGGCAAATCCGCGCAGTTCCCGCTGCACGTATGGTTACCTGACGCCATGGAAGGCCCCACGGCGGTGTCGGCGTTGATCCATGCCGCGACCATGGTTGCCGCCGGTGTTTATCTGGTGGCACGCTGTTATCCGCTGTTCACGGCGCATCCTCTGGCGTTGCAGACCGTCGCGGTGATCGGCGCGATCTCGGCGGTCATGGCCGCGTCGATCGCGTGCTTTGCCAACGACATCAAGAAAGTCCTGGCTTATTCGACCATCAGCCAGCTTGGCCTGATGATGCTGGGCCTGGGCGCGGGCGGGTATACGGGCGGGACGTTCCATCTGATGACTCACGCGTTCTTCAAGGCGTTGTTGTTCCTTGGCGCGGGCTCGGTCATCCACGCGGTCCATACGCAGGACATCCGCGCGATGGGCGGGTTGTTCAATAAAATGAAGGTCACCTCGCTTACCTTCATCATCGGCGCGCTGGCGCTGGCGGGGGTGGCGCCTTTATCAGGGTTTTGGTCAAAGGATGAAATATTGACGGCGGTATGGCACCACGGCAATTTCGGCCTTTTTATCGCGGCGGTGACGACGAGTTTTCTGACGGCGTTTTACATGACACGGCTCATCCTCCTGGCATTCTTCGGCGAATATCGAGGTGCCCACAAGGCGCATGAATCTCCCGCGGTCATGACCCTGCCGCTGGTGATCCTGGCGTTCTTCGCCCTTTTCCTGGGGCTTATCGGGTCTCCCTGGGCGCATCACGCGTTCCAGCGTTTTATTGCTCCCGCTGAGGGCGAGGTCGCCCTGGACATTGGCATGGCGGTGGCGTCGAGCGTCATTGCCCTGGCGGGGATCCTCACGGCATTCCTGCTGCGCGGGAAGTTTTTGGAATACAAGCCAGGGGCATGCCCTCTCATCGAGAACAAGTATTATTTCGACGAGATCTACGACGCTCTTTTTGTCAGGCCGTTCCACTGGCTGGCCGCGGCTGTGGCACGCTTCGACCGGGAGCGCGTTGATGGCGTGGTCAACGGGATCAGCCGCTGCGTCCAGGAAATTGCCCAGGCGTCACGGTCCCTTCAGACCGGGCTTGTTGAGAACTATCTCGTCGCGCAGGCCGGAGGAGTTTTTGTCCTTATCGTTGTTCTGACCCTGGTGGGGAAACTATGTCATATTTTTTAACAGCCATTATTTTTCTGCCATTGGCCGGGGCGGCTTTTATCGCGCTGATCCCCGCGGCGCAGGTGAGGTCCATTCGCCTGGCGGCTGTGGCCTTCAATACGGCGGTGCTTGCCGCGGCGGCCGTTGTGGCCCTTCATTTCAACGTGAGCGCCGGGTTGCAATTCCTTGAAGACCGTGTGTGGATTCCCCAGGCGAATATCCACTATACGCTTGGTGTTGACGGTATCAGCCTGGCCCTTGTTGTTTTGACAGCGCTAATGGGGTTGCTGGCGGCGCTCGCGTCGGGCTGTATCACGAAAAGGGTGAAAGAATATTTTATTGTTTACCAGGTCCTCATGACAGGATTACTGGGGACTTTTCTCGCGCTGGACCTCGTCCTTTTTTATATTTTCTGGGAGGCGGTCCTTATACCGATGTTCTTTCTGATCGGGATATGGGGAGGACCCCGCCGAGAGTATGCCGCCTGGAAATTCTTTTTTTACACGCTCGCCGGGTCCGTGGCCATGCTCCTTGGCATCCTTGCCGTTTATTTCTCCGTGGTGCCGCATACGTTCAACATGATCGAGATCGCCCGTTCTTCTTCCATGATGCCCATCGCGGCCCAGATGGTGTTCTTTCTGATGTTTTTCATCGCGTTCGCCATCAAGGTGCCGGTGTTCCCGTTCCATACGTGGCTTCCCGACGCGCATGTTGAGGCGCCGACACCGGTCAGCGTCATCCTTGCCGGTGTCCTGCTGAAGATGGGGACGTACGGGCTCATGCGCATCTGTATCCCGTTCTTTCCGGCGGCGGCAGTCCTTTTCGCGTTCCCTCTGGCGATACTCGGGGCCGTGAACCTCATTTACGGGGCTTTCGCGGCTTTCGCCCAGACGGATTTCAAGAAAATGATCGCGTATTCTTCCGTCAGCCATATGGGTTTTGTCCTTCTGGGCGTGGCGGCTCTGAACGCCACCGGTTTCAACGGGGCTCTCCTGGAGATGTTCAACCACGGCGTGATCACGGGGGCGATGTTCCTTCTGGTCGGTGTGATCTATGACAGGGCGCATACCCGCGAGATCTCGGCTTTCGGCGGACTGGCCTCGGTGATGCCGCGCTATGCTTTCTTCTTGACGTTCATGTCCCTGGCGTCGCTGGGGCTTCCCGGGTTGAGCGGTTTTATCGGGGAGTTCCTTGCCATGGCCGGGGCGTTCTTCAGGTTCCCGTCCATTGCCGTGATATCCGCCATCGGCCTTATCGCCCTCGTGGCGTTGTTCCTGGTTATCATCCGCAAGGTCCTGTGGGGCAAGCCCGCCGCGCATGCCGGTTATCCTGATATGAACGCTGTTGAAATAGCCGTCATGCTCCCGCTGGCCGCGCTGACGCTGGCCATCGGTTTTTATCCGCAGATGATCCTGCAGTTCCAAACATATGCCGTCAACGCGCTGGTGGGCCTGCTATGACATATTCCCTGAACTTTATTTCCGTTGAGCTGGCTCTTGTGCTGGGCGCCCTTCTGATCCTTATGGCGGCTGTTTTTGGCGCGGGGCGCAAGACCCTCGGGTTCGCGGCGCTGGCCACGGTCATGATCGCGATCTTCCGTCTGCCCGCGACCATGCCGCCGGGATATCCTGTATTCGACGGCATGCTGGTCAGTGACACCTTTGGATACGGGATGAGGCTGTTCATTCTTCTTACGGTCGCCATGGTTGTTCTCATGTCCCTGGCGTATGCCTGGCCTCAGGACGAGGATATGGGTGAGTTTTATTTCTTTATCCTTGTGGCGACGGTGGCCCTGAACCTTGCGGCTTGCGCGGGCAATCTGGCGATGGTCTATCTGGCGGTGGAAACACTTTCGATCGTTTCGTATGTCCTTGCGGGATACTTCAAGAGAGATATCCTTTCAACCGAAGCCGGCGTCAAATATTTTCTTTTTGGTGCCCTGTCAACGGGTCTCATGCTTTACGGGATATCGCTTGCCTACGGCCTTTTTGGGACGCTGGACATGTCATTTATCGGGTCCAGGATCGCGGCGGGGGACGCCCATGGCCCGGCGCTGGTCGTGGCCGCGGTGCTGATCCTTGCCGGGTTGGCGTTCAAGGCATCGCTGGTGCCATTCCACATGTGGGTGGCCGATGTTTATGAAGGCGCCCCGTGGCCGGTCGCGGCGTTCCTTTCCGTGACATCAAAAGCGCTGGGTTTTGTACTTTTGGCCAGGATATTCTTCAGTAATGCCGTTGTCGCGGTCCCGTTCTGGAGCGGTGTCGCCCCGGTCATCGCGATCCTCACCATGACCATCGGCAATCTGGCGGCGTTCCATCAGAACAGCGTCAAGCGCATGCTGGCTTTTTCTTCCGTAGCCCAGGCCGGGTATATTTTCGCGGCGATGGCCCTCGGTCAGGCGGGGTTGTCCACCGCGTTCTTTTATATCGCGATCTACGCGTTCATGAACATGGGTGCTTTCGCTGCCGCCGCGTTCCTCTCACCGGCTGACGCGCAGCTGGAGGCTTATCGCGGCCTGGGCCGCAGAGCGCCCGTCATGGCGTTCCTTTTCTCTGTGTTTTTGTTGTCGCTCGCGGGGCTGCCGCCTTTGGCCGGGTTCATGGCGAAATTCTTTGTTATCTCAGCGGCTGTAGAGGCCAGGGATTATATCCTGGCCGGGGCTGTTGTGCTCAACAGCATCCTCGGGTTCTTTTACTATTTGAAGGTCATCAAGGCCATGTATTTTGACGATGAGACCTCGGTCCGGGAATGCCTTGTCCCGTGGCTGGGGTATTTGCTGGTGGGTGGTTGTGCCTGGGGTGTCATCTTCCTGGCGATCCACCCGCAGGCCATCCTGGATATCCTGGCCCTGATGTTCGTTTGAGGTTCTTTTCCCGTCAATATCCCGCGCGTGTCCTAACTGGAAGATATCATGATCAATGTTTCCGGGTTGATAAAAGATTACGGCTCGATCCGTGCCGTTGATAACGTTTCTTTCGATGTCCCCAAAGGGTCTGTTTTCGCGTTCCTTGGCCCGAACGGCGCGGGGAAGACCACGCTGATCAAGATGCTCACGACCATCCTGCGTCCGACGGGAGGGACGATGCGCGTCAATGGCCACGACCCTGTCACCGATCCTGACGACGTAAGACGGGCCTTTGGGATCGTGTTCCAGGACCCCAGTCACGACGAACAATTGACGGCGTATGAGAATATGGACCTGCATGGCGTCCTTTACGCCGTACCTTCGGCGGAAAGAAAAATGAAGATAAAGGAGCTGCTCCAGTTCGTTGACCTGTGGGGGCGCCAGGGTGACATCGTGAAGAATTTTTCGGGTGGCATGAAACGGCGCCTGGAGATCGCCCGCGCTTTGCTTCATGAGCCCCGCGTCCTTTTTCTTGATGAACCCACGCTTGGCCTTGACCCCCAGACCCGTCATCACATGTGGGCGTATATCAAGGGACTGAACAAGGACAAGGGCGTTACCATTTTCTTTACGACCCATTACATGGATGAGGCAGAGCGGATCGCGCAGGATGTCGCGGTCATTGACCACGGGAAGATCGTTGCGCGCGGTGCGCCGTCCGAAATTATCAAACAGGCCGGCGCTGTGTCGCTGGAAGACGCGTTCATCGCGTTGACGGGCCACGACATCCGGGAAGAAGAGGGGTCATCCTCGGATCGCATGCGCCTCAAACGCGCGTTCTGGAGGCGCAGATGAGCGTGGTATGGGCCCTCTGGTTGAGGCAGATCAAACGGCATTTTCGTTCACGCACGCGGCTGATAGGGTCGCTGGGCCAGCCGATCCTTTTTTTGTTGGCGCTGGGGTTCGGGTTGGGCCCCATGTTCCGCAAGGCGGGCGAAGGGGATTATCTCCAGTTCCTCGCGCCGGGGGTCATCGCCATGCCGGTCTTGTTTGTGGCGGTGTTTTCGGGAATGGAGATCATCTGGGACCGTCAGTTCGGGTTCCTGAAAGAAACGCTGGTGGCGCCCGTATCCCGCATCCAGATCGTCCTCGGGCGCGTGCTCGGCGGCGCGACCGTGGCCTGGTTCCAGGGATGCCTTGTTTTCCTCATTTGCGTCATCTTCGGGTTCAGGGTCCATGATCCTTTTATGTTACCCGTGGCGTTGGGGGTGATGTTCCTCCTGGCGATTTTCTGTTCCGCCATGGGGACCGCGGTCGCTTCGCTCCTGGAGGATATCCAGGGTTTTCAGATGATGATGAATTTCCTGGTCATGCCGCTGTTTTTCCTTTCCAACGCGTTATTCCCCCTCAAGGGAGTTCCGCCTGTCCTGCGCGGGGTCATTCACCTCAATCCGCTCAGTTACGGCATTGATGGTTTGCGTTGCTGCCTGACCGAAGGGGCATTGTATGGTCTGGGGGCTGATATTGCCATATTGTGCGTTCTTATCGCCGGCATGCTCGCGCTGTGCACCTGGCTCTTTTCCCTCATTCAGCTGTAAGTATTAACGGATTTTCCGTCAAGAAATTAACTTTTTTATCGCGGATATTTTTATTGTTATGGTATATTATGGCTCGACTGGCACGAGCGTCCACACGATGGGGTTGTATCCCTTATGAAAAAGAAAGACATTCACAGGATCGTTCACGCCGCGCTCAAGGAGGATGTTGGCCGGGGCGATATCACGACGAACATCCTGGTCCCCAGGTCCCATAAAAGCCGCGCTGTTATTTTTTTCAAGGAGGAGGCGGTGGTTTGCGGCGCTCTTTTTGCCGCCGAGGTTTTTCACCAGCTAGAGAGCGACCTTCAGGTCGTTATGGAACACAAGGATGGTGATCGCGTCAGCAAGGGGGGCGTTGTGATGCGGCTGTCGGGGCGCACCCGCGCGATACTCACCGGTGAACGTGTTGCCCTTAATTTTTTCAGTTATCTCACGGCCATTGCCACGCACACCCGCAAGTTTTGCGATGCTGTAAAACCATATCATGCCGAGATCCTCGATACGCGCAAAACGACACCCGGGCAGCGCGCCATGGAACGTTACGCTGTTACCTGCGGGGGTGGCGTCAATCACAGGTTCAATCTGGATGCCATGGTCCTGATGAAGGACAATCACCGTGTGATCTCGCAAAAAAAAGAACGGCTGGCCGATACGGTCCGCCGCCTGCATTCCAGGACCCACAAGAAGGTCGAGATCGAGGTTGATTACCTCTGGGAATTGAAGGACATCCTGGAGGCGCATCCTGAAATGATCCTCCTTGATAACATGAGCGTTGACGACCTCAAGAAAGCCGTCCGGTTGACCAGGAAGTTCTCAGCGGATGGGAAGCGGCCGGTCCTCGAAGCGTCGGGCGGCGTGACCCTGGATAATGTCCACACGATCGCGTCGACGGGCGTGGACAGGATATCCGTAGGGTCGTTGACGAATTCCCGTAAGGCGATCGACATCTCCCTGGAGTTGCTCGATGAATAGGCCCCTGTCATTTTTTCTTATCGTCGCCGCGGCCATTGTGTCGGCATATCAGGTGGCCGCTGATGAAACGCAAGTCCCGTTGGCGGCGCCTGCCGGTCCCGCCGATATTTTTGATGATAAAGCCCTGATCGCCGGGTACTCCGCGAAGCTCCAGAACGCGTCCAAGGATCTCCTGCTGGCCATGATCAATGATGAAGACCTTTCGGCGTATAAAAAGGCCGCGGCGGTGCGTGTTTTTCGCGACAAGTTCGCCCTGCAGGTCGTTTCGCACGAGCGCATTATTGTTGAAAGGGTCCTTTTAAGGCAGATGCAGCGGGTCAGTTCCATTTACCAGCAGATCGAGATCATGCACACGCTCGTCATGATGGACCGATCCCGCTATTTTGACTCCATGGTGCCGTTGCTGCTGCAAAAAATGGACCATTACGATGTGTTTGTCAATGAACTGGCCTTTGCGGCGCTCGAAGATATCAATGCCGCCGTTTCGCCGCGGACGAGGGAGGCCCGTATCGAGTTGAACACGTTGCGCAAGGTGTTCTTTCTGTCCCGCAAAAAACTTCAGAACGCGGATCCCGTGGAAATCAAACTCCGTAATAAATTGCAGGTCCTGCGCTGGGCCATCAAGATCCTGGGCACGGAAGAACTTAAAACTTTACCCGCGGAAGTTATCGCTCTCATGTAAGGAGTGGCATTTGATCGTCATATTTCTTTTGCTCCTGCTGGCCGGACTTGGTGCTTTTGTCCTGGTGTTCATGAAAGCCCTGAAAGGGAATGTTCCCGTGCAGGTTTCGTTGCAGGACATTGAACCGTCCAGGCCCGTTCCCGAGCCTTCGGCCGACATCCCGGCAGGCCTCTCCAATGGCGATTTGTTGAAAGAGCAGTATCAGCAAATCCTGCAGAAGGTATCGAAACAGGAAGAACTCCTCGAGGAAAAGAACAGGATCATCGTGGCCCTTCAGGAAAGTGCGCATGCCAGCCATGAGCAAGAGGGGCAGATCGATAACATCCGCCAGATACTCCAGTCCCAGATCGAGGAATTGAAAGCCCAGAACAAGAAGCTCAAGGATGAGCTTGCGCGCGTCACTGACGAAAATATGGACCTTCAGACCAGGGTTTATGCTGCTCAGCCCGCGAAGGTCCTTGCCGCGCCGCAGCCCCCCGCAGCGCGGGAGAGTCTGCCAAAGGCCACAGATCCGGCGGGCACCCTGTCCCTCCATGATGTTTTTGGCGGTGAGAGCGGGGACGTGGTGCCCCAGAACTAAATGAAAAGGAGCCATCAATGCGTTCAGTCAGCAGTTTTTATTTGTTTGCAGCGGTCGTAAGCGCCTGTTTTTTTACAAACAACGTTCAAGCCCAGCAAGAGGAGTCGGCAATGGAAAAGAAGTCAACCGTGATCGTCCTTGAGACAACACAGGGTAATGTTGAGGTAAAGTTATTTGAAGACGCGGCCCCAAAGGCGTGTGAGAATTTTAAAGGCCTGGTGGCCAAGGGATATTATGACGGCATCATTTTTCACCGGGTGATCAAGGGGTTCATGATCCAGGGTGGTGATCCCACCGGGACGGGGCGCGGCGGTGAGAGCCTGTGGGGCGCGGATTTCGATGATGAATTTTCTCCCGGAGCCACATTCAACAAGCCGGGTATCCTTGCGATGGCCAATCGCGGGCCGGGGACCAACGGCAGCCAGTTCTTCATTACGGTCGCGCCGACGCCGTGGTTGAACAACCATCACACGATCTTTGGCGAAGTTATCACCGGTTATGATATTGTCACGAAACTCGAGAACATCAAGGTGGGGCCCGGCGACCGGCCGGTTGAGGAACAGAAGATCATCAAGGCGTATGTGAAGAAATAGCGTAAGCATTGAGGCGCGCAACGACGTCATCAAGCGTGTCGAGCCGCATAAGGTCGATCCTTAGCTTTGATATGCCCGGCATGCCTTTCAAATACCCCGCGTAATGCTTGCGGAAGGCGAGTACTGGGTTGCGGCAACTTTTGACCCGGCAGGCTTCCTGCAGATGACAGACGCACAGTTCTATCCGTTCCCGGATCGACGCGTCCGGCAGGATCTCCCCGGTCTTCAGATAATGTTTTGATTGCTGGAAGATCCAGGGATTGGCAACGGCGCCGCGGCCTATCATCACGCCGTCGCAGCCCGTGGCGAACATCGCCTTGACATCCTGCGGCGCGATGATATCGCCATTGCCGATGAGAGGGATCGCAATGCATTTCTTGATGCGTTCAAGCCACGTCCAGTCAGCGAAGCCGCGATGGGCCTGCGCGCGCGTGCGGCAGTGAAGTGTCAGCATTTTGGCGCCTGCCGCTTCCACCATCCTGGCCACATCCTCGATAACGATGGAATCGTGGTCCCACCCAAGCCGGGTCTTGACGGTCACCGGCAATTTTGTCCCCGCGACGGTCGCTTTGACGACCTTTTCGAACAGCTCCAGGTCGCGTAAAAGGCCGGCCCCTTCGGTCCGCGCCACATGGTTCTTGACCCAGCAGCCGCAATTGATGTCGATGAAATCGGGATTGAACTGTTCCGCGATCGCGGCGGCTTCCTTGAGAGCTTCGGGCCTGGAGCCGAACAGCTGGATGCCGACAGGGCGTTCTTCGTCCATGACCTCGATCTTCCTGATGGCGCGTGGCACGTTCCTGATGAGGGCTTCCGCCGCGGTGAATTCCGTGACCGTGATGTCCGCGCCGAGTTTCTTGCAGATCAACCGGAAGGAAAGGTCGGTCACGTCTTCCATGGGCGCGAGCACGAGAGGCTGGTAAAGGTCGTAATTACCTAATTTCATGAATGGGATTATATGCTACAATTGCCGCCATGACAAAAGTTTCCTTTATTACATTAGGATGCCGCGCGAACCAGGCTGAGACCGCCGTCCTTGAGGATCTTTTTCGTGATAAAGGTTTTGTCCTGACGTCCGAGGATGATCCCGGCGATATCACGGTCATTAATTCATGCACCGTCACCGGCGAGGCTGACCGCGCCACGCTCAGGATCATGGAGCGTGCCCGCCGGTTGAACCCGGCCGTGCGCATCGCCCTCATCGGGTGCCTGGCGCAGGTCCGCAAGGAAGAACTTCTGACGCTGAAGAATGTTCACTGGGTCGTCGGCACGGCGCGCAAAATGTCTTTGGCGGATATTATCAGCGGGGAGGGGGTGGATGGCGGCAGGCTGGTCGTTCCTTCCATCCGGCGGGCGCCGTTCACCATGCCGTTGACATCTTCCTTCGGCCGGCGCGCCAGGGCCAACCTTAAGATCCACGACGGGTGTGATAATGCCTGCGCCTATTGCGAGGTCCCTTTTGCCCGCGGAGGGGCGCGTTCAAGGGTTTTTGACGATGTGATGGCCGCGGCGCGGGCGCTTGCGGATGCCGGGTACCAGGAGATCGTCCTGACCGGGATCAACCTGGGGGCGTATGCCCATGAGGGCAGGACACTTGTCCATGTTGTCAGGCAAATGGAAAAGATCAAGGGGCTTGCCAGGATAAGGATATCGTCGCTTGAATACTCGCCGTGGATAGGCCGTCTCGCGGACCTTATGCAGGAACCGCATAAATTGTGCCGTTTTTTGCATGTGCCGGTCCAGAGCGGATGTGACCGTACCCTGGCGCGCATGGGGCGCGGATATACGTCCCGCGATGTGGGGGCGTTGATGGAACATGTCGCGCGAAAAGTCCCGGGCATCATGCTGGGTACGGATGTGATCGTCGGGTTCCCGGGTGAGTCCGACCGCGATTTTGAACAGACCTGTGATTTTTTGGAGCGTTCACCGTTCCAGTATTTTCATGTTTTCAGTTATTCCGTCAGGCAGCGGGCGCGCAGCCGGTCGTTCAAAGGCGTTGTGGCGCCCCAGGTCATTCACGCGCGTTCCCTGCGGTTGCGGGCGCTCAGCCAGCGCAAGCGCCAGGCTTTCCTTCAAGGGGCTATCGGCTCGGCAGGCAACGTGCTTTTTGAGCATAAAAAAGGAAGGTATTGGATCGGCCACACGGACAATTATGTTACAATAAAAATCCTTTCCGGACGGGATCTGCGCAATAGGATGATCCGCGTGAAAATGGTAAAACTCGAGGATGGTTGCGTCACGGGGCAAGAGGTCTTAGGATGAGCGTTTTTATGAGAACGTTGATGATCGTCGGGTTATTGTGCCTTTTTTCTCCCTGTCCTTTTACCGCGGCGCAGGAGAAGATCGACCTTAAAAAACCCATTACCTTCACAGACCGCGACCGTGTCCTGATTTTCGCCCCACATCCTGACGATGAGAGCATCGCCGCGGGCGGCGTCATCCAGCAGGCGTTGAAAGCCGGCGCCAAGGTTGAGGTTTGTCTTGTCACGAATGGTGAGAACAATGAATTTTCCTTCATTGTTTACGAACGCCGGATCGTTCTCAAGCCCAAAGAGTTCCTTCGACTGGGTGAGGTGCGGCATCACGAGAGTTTGGACGCGCTGGCTTATTTGGGAGTGCCCGCGGCGAATGTTGTTTCCCTGGGGTATCCCGATTACGGGACGATGGAGATGTTCTTGAAGTATTGGGGTGAAACAAAGCCTTTCCGCAGCATGCTCTCACGCGCCCGCCTTGTGCCGTTCGCCGACGCGCTTTCTCCTGGATCGCCGTATGTCGGTGAAAGCATGCTGAGGGATTTCAAGCGCGTCATTGAGGATTTCAGGCCGACGAAGATATTCATGCCCAATCCCGGCGATGTTAACAGGGATCACCGGGCGGTCCCTTTATTCACCCAGATCGCCTTGTGGGAGCTGGAAGACCGCGGGCAGATCCGTCCTCCGGAGATATTCAATTACATCGTCCATGTCGCCGGGTGGCCCGCGCCCAGGGGGTATTATCCGCAGCAGTTGCAACTGTTACCCCCGTCCCTCGAGAAGAGTGGGATGACCTGGATCGAGCAACCGCTCGACCCGGATGAAATAACCAAAAAATATGACGCTGTGATGAAATATCCGACCCAGGTCAAGTACGCGCCGCGCTATCTGGTCTCTTTTGTCCGGCGCGATGAGCTTTTTGAAAAGTTCGACCCGCTGATCATTCAGAAGCAGTTAGCCTCGGACAGTGAGCTTTTTTGGTCGCATGTGGGTGTGAATGAACCGCCGAAAAGCCATCTTAAAAGCGATGCCACGGACCATTTCGCTCAACTGGCGTACGCCCGCCAGGGGAATTATCTTGTCGTGAAGGTTGTGCTCAAACGGGTCCTCGACAAGGAATTTGGCTTGTCCGTATTTCTGATCGGATATAACGCGCGGATCCCTTTTGCGACGATGCCCAAAATAACCCTGCTGGTGGGATTGAATGGTTTTCATATCAAGGACAAGAAGAAGACCGTTGTCGCGAAGGATGTTATTTTCATTGAGAATGAGAAGGAGCTGCTGTTCAAGATCCCACTGTCCCTGCTGGGGAATCCGGACCGTATCATGAGTTCCGCAAAGACCATGCTTTATGATCTCACACTCGACGAACTTGCGTGGCGGATCCTGGAGCTGCCATGAATATTGCCGTCCGTCCCTATAAGCCCGCGGACCGTGAGGCCTTGCGCCAGATCGCTTATGATACGGCGTTGATGGGCCGCAGCGCGGATGCTTTCTTTCAGGGTGAAGAATTCCTGAAAGACGCTTTGACGGCGTATTTTACGGACCATGAACCCCAGAGCGCGTGGGTTGCGGAAGTGGATGGTGTGGTCGCCGGATATATTATCGGGGCGCGGGATGAGTCCAGGATGTGGAAATGTTTTTTGACGCGGATACTCCCGGGCCTTCTCGCCGAGTTCCTGCGTTCGGGGTTGATTTTTAAGGTGTCCAATTGCAGGCTATTCAAGGGGATCATCGCGGGTTGGTTCAGCGGGGAATTGCACGCGCCTGATTTTTCGGCTGAATATCCCGCGGTGCTTCATATTAATATCAAAGACGGCATGCGCGGCGCCGGGGCAGGCACGGCGCTTATCAATACCCTCTTGGATGTTTTTCGTCGTGATGGTGTCAGGGGGCTACGTCTGGCCACCATGTCGGACAAGGGCGCCACTTTTTTCAGGAAGAATGGTTTCACGTTGCTTTTTGAGGGTAAACGTTCATATTTTAACGAAGCGGCCGGCGGCAAGGTCCCTCTGTATATTTTTGGCTTGAAAATGAAACCCTGATGATTGTGTCCGTCCAGACCGGTGTTGCGGGGCTGAGCGACGGGAAAGGATCCTTTTGAAGAACTCAATTATTCTTGCGCTTTTTGCCTGGTTCGTTTTTTTCTGCGGGAACAATATTGTCAGCCTGACAAATCCTGATGAGGTCTTCTATGTCCAGACGGCCAAAGAAATGGCGCGGCAGGGAACCTGGACAACCCCGTATATTTTCGGCCAGCCGCAATTTGAAAAACCGGTCCTGACCTATGATCTTATCCGGGCCGGATTTCTTTTGTTCGGCGAAACACCGTACGCGGCAAGGTTTTTTCCGGCCCTTTTTGCTTTGATCGGCGTCCTGGCTGTTTATTTCATGGCGGCTGTGGCCTGGCGGGACGAGGGCAAGGCGTTCACCGCCGCGATGGTGCTGATGACTTCCGGCCTTTACATCGGGCTGGCGCGCACTGTCTTTACGGACATGATCTTTTCTGTTTTTATCCTTTTGAGCCTGGCATCATTTTACGCGGCGTTTAGCCGTCCGTCCTGGAAAACCTCGGGATTTCTTCTGTTCCATGTTTTTGCCGCCCTGGCGGTGCTGACCAAGGGGCCGCTGGGGTTGGGCATACCCTTACTGGTCGTGTTGGTCTTCCTGGCGTTGCGCAAGGAGTTGTCTTTTGTTAATACCGCCGGGTTCTGGTGGGGGTCGGTGCTTTTTCTGCTGATAGCCATGCCCTGGTATGTCCTGATCCTGCAGCGGTATGACGGGGCTTTTATCCGCGAGTTCTTTTACAACGACCACTGGCGGCGCCTCATTGAAGCGGAGCACCTGAAGAATGACCGCTGGTATTTTTATCCCGGGTCCATGGCGGTGTGCATGTTCCCGTGGGTCCTGTTCGTCGTGGCCGCGTGCGTGAAGGCGCTCAGGGATTTTTACCAGCGTAAAACGAGTGCGTTTCAGTCTTTTCTGGTCATCTGGATCGTGGTCGTTTTCATTATTTTTCAGTCAGCGCATTCAAAGCTTGTGAGTTATATTTTTCCGCTTTTCCCCGCGCTGGCGCTCCTGGCAGGTGAGTATCTTCATGAACGCATCCAGCGGCAAGAGGCTTTATTTTCGCGTCTATTCCTGGGGACAGGCTGCATGCTGGCCATCATCCCGGTCGCGTTCCTGGTGGCGGCCGTGAAGTATCCCGCGTATCTTCCTTCAAAGCCCCTTTTCCTGGCAGGGGTTGGCGTGGAGTTGCTGTTCATTGTTGTCGCGGGTATCTTTGTGCTGCGCAAGAATGCCCGTCTGGCGACGGGAATATTCAGCCTGCAGATGCCGCTGCTTATTTTCCTGTTGTTCGCGGTCCATCAGAATATCGAACCGTATGTCTCAACCAAGGAGGCTGCCGCCTGGTTGATGAACGGACGGACGGTCAACGGCAAGGTGCTTTCTTCCAAATTCTTTGCCAGGGCGGTGCTTTTTTATACGGGAAAAGATGTGGTGCTGATGAATGTCAACAGCTCGAATTTTTTCAGCCCCCATCCGGTCCCGGACCTGAACACGGAGGCCAAGGTGCTGGAGCTCCTGAAAAGCCAGCCTGAAACATTCGGTATCCTGAAGAAAGATTCCTGGAAACAACTCAAGGGCATCTGTGAGCGCAACGGATTTTTTGCCCAGCAGCTCAACGTGGTCGGTGATGCGTATGTCGTCAAGGTCGCGGCGCGTTAAGGTACGTTCCAAGGCGGCCGTCCGGCGCAGGAAAAAGATCGTCCGTCGGGCGGGATTTGTCGTTTATATCCTTTGCTGTGCTGACGGGACGTTCTATACCGGCTATACCAAAGACCTGAAAGCGCGCCTCAAGCTTCACAATGCCGGGCGTGGTTCAAAATATGTCCGGGCGCGGAGGCCCGCTTCGCTTGTCTATTCCAGGCCTTACCGGTATTATAAGTTCGCTATCAGGGAAGAGGCGCGCATCAAGACGCTCACGCGCAAGGCAAAAGAAAAATTGATCAAACAATGCTGATACTCCGCAGGGTCGTTTTCTATACGTTTTTACTGATGTACCTGGTCCTTTGCCCGGGGCTGTTGCTCTATGCGTCAGGGTATATCTTTGACCCTTTGACGCGGGAAGTGGCGCGCACGGGATTGATCCACCTGGCATCTATCCCGCCCGGCGCGGCAGTGTACCTGGAACGCAGCCGTTTTATCCAGAAGACCCCCGCGACGTTGGAGAAACTTTATCCGGGTGATTACAGGGTCACCATTGATCTTCCCGGATACAGGACATGGTCGCAAAAAGTTTCCGTCAAGCCCGGCAAGGCGACGGCGTTTGACAAAGTCCTGCTGCTTCCCGGAAATTTGTCGTCGAAGACCGTTCTTGAGGGGGGGTATAAACAGATCTACCCGCTGCCGGGGACCGACCTTCTCCTTGTCGCCGGATCTTCAGAGCTCGATAATTTCCAGTTGTACAATATCAAGGAGGACAAGGCCTTGCCGCTGGTCGGGGCGGGTTCTTTGTGGCGGTCTTTTTCCGTCATATCGATCTACCACGAGGATGAAAGCAAGTCGTTCATCGTTTACGGCGGGGGGCTATGGGAAAGAAAATATCTGTTGGTCAATGTGAAAGCGGATGTGCCAGTGATCACGGATATCACGAAGTTGCTGGCCCGCGACCCTCTGCTCATTGAATGGGACCCGCTTGAGCCTGACCAGATATTCGCGATCTATCCGGATGCCATCGACCGGATCAACACCGCGATGGCCGCCATTTATCCCAGGGACATTGAGGACGTTAAAGGCTGCGGCTTCCAGAATAACCGTGTTTACCTGATGACCGGAGATGACCGTTTCATCAAGTATGCCCGCGACAAGGCCAGGGCCGAGCCTTTTCTCCTGCCGGAACGTTTTGACCCGCGGGTCCTTTCAAGAAAAGTTTTTTATCGTATTCTCGCGCCTGAAGAAAACAGGGTCTTTCTCCTGGGTGAGAACGGGAGCCTGCTGTCCAATCATCCGCCGTACACCATCACTGACAAGGGAGTGCTGGGGGTAAAATTTTATGACCATGGCAGGACATTTATGAGCTGGACGGCGTCTACGGTTGCCATATTTGACGCGGGCGATGAGAAGAAGGGGAGCAAAGGCGGGGCCGGCGTGAAGACGGTGTTCAGGACAGGGCAGGATATCCGTCAATGTTTCTGGGCGCTGGACGCGTCCCATATTGTCTGCAACGATAATGACCGAATCCTTCTGATCGAGGTCGAGCTCCAGGGTGAGGAACACAGTGAATTCATCGCGAACATCAAGAAAGGCACATCTATTTTTTACAGCAACGCCACGGGCTGTGTGTATTTTCTTGACGAAGGAGGCCGTTTCCAGAGGATACAACTGGTCCCGCCGGAGAATCTTGTCCAGAAATTCCTTAATGAGGGGGATTGAACGTGCAGTTCGTATATTCGCGCCATCAACTTGACCCCAAAGAGCGGCGTCTCGAGCGGATGTTCGAAATGCTTCCCGGCGCTTTGTCCTGGTCGATCATTGTCGGGATGACGGTCCTTTCCATCACGCATCACCTTCTGGCGTCCGCGATCATGGTCGCCTTTGTCCTGTTCTGGGTCTTTCGCCTGCTTTACATGAACATTTTTCTTGTGATCTCGTATATGCGGCTCCATCTTGAAAAAGGGACTGACTGGATGGGGCTTATCGCGAAGGTTGGGCTTCCTCCGGAGGCCCTTAAAGCGCTTGACCCGTTCCGGCGCCGGCAGATCGCGTCAGTATCGGCACCTGACCATCGGCCTCCGGCCCCGGAAGAGCTTTATCACCTTGTTATCCTGCCCGTCGTGAGAGAAGGGCGCAACATCCTTGAACCCGGGGTCCAAAGCCTGGCGGGCGGGGATTATCCCTCGCGCCGGGTCCTGGTTGTTATCGCGCTTGAGGCCAGGGCTTCGGACGCCGTGAAACAGGATGTCCAGGCGATCCAAAAGCTCCACGCGGCTTCCTTCCTTGATTTTCTCGTCGTTGAGCATCCCGCGGATATCCCCGGCGAAGCGATGGTCAAGGGGGCGAATGCCACATGGGCGGCAAAACACGCGGCGCGGTACCTGCGGGAGAAGGGCATCGCGGAAGAGAACGTGATCGTTTCCTGCTTTGACGCGGATACGGTGGCGCACAAGGAGTATCTCGCGTGCCTTACGTACTACTTTATGATCACGCCGGCAAGGTTGCGCGTGAGTTACCAGCCGATACCGGTCTATTACAATAACCTCTGGGATGTGCCAAGTTTTGCCAGGATCCTCGATATCGGCGCTTCTTTTTTTCAGCTTGTCGAGGCCACCAATACCGAGAAACTTGTGACTTTCTCGAGCCACAGCATGAGTTTCAAGGCCCTTGTGGAGGTGGGGTACTGGCCGGTTGACATGATCTCGGATGATTCCGCGATCTTCTGGAAATCTTTTATCCATTACGATGGTGATTACACGGTTGTCCCTATTTACACGACCGTGTCCATGGATATCGCCTCAGGCAGGAGCTTTGGCAGCACGTTCGTCAATATTTACAAACAAAAACGCCGCTGGGCCTGGGGGGTCGAGAATCTGCCGGTCGTCCTGCGGGCGTTCCTGAGGTCGAAGAAGATCTCTGTTTATAAGAAGTGGATGTTCGCCAGCAGGCTCTTCGACTTGTTCGTGTCCTGGGCGACGTGGTCATATCTTTTGACCGTCATCACGTGGCTGCCCATGCTTTTCGCGGGACGTGAGTTCTCCTCAACGACCATGTATTACATGGCGCCCAGGATCAAGGATGTGATCTTCGGGCTTTCCCTTATAGGCCTTGTCATTTGCATTGCCATCAGCTTCGCGCTTTTATCGACCAGCACGATCCGTCAGCGCCGTTCGCATATGATCCTCCATGTCTTTGACTGGCTGGCGATCCCTTTTGTGGTGCTGCTGCTCAGTTCGGTCCCCGCGCTCGACGCCCAAACGCGCCTCATGCTGGGCAGGGACCTTCAGTTCAGGGTCACCGAGAAGCACCGGAGTAAAACCTAAAAAAATATTTTTCATTTCAAGAACATGTGATATTATTGGTGGAATTTAGTTGCCCGGGAATAGTCAATCGAGTGGAGGATCAATGATAGATTATTTACTTACCGAAGAACAGCAGATGATCCGCGATCTGGCCCGCCAGATAACCGACGAAAAGATCCGCCCTGTGGCGGCGGAACATGATAAAAGCGAGAAATTCCCGTGGGAGATCATGAAGGTCATGGCCCAGTCGGACCTGTTCGGTGTTTATATCGAACAAAAGTACGGTGGCTTGGGCGGCGGTGTATTTGAGCTTTGCCTCGCGACCGAAGAGTTTTCCAAGGGTTGCGCGGGTATCGCCATTTGTTATTCGGCGTCAGCGCTGGGGGCATATCCGATCATCCTTTTCGGTACCGAGGAGCAGAAACAGAAATATCTTCCCGCGATCGCCAAAGGTGAAAAACTGGCCGCGTTCGGCCTGACGGAACCTGCCGCGGGGTCGGACGCCAGCGCGCTTCAGACCACGGCTGTCAAGCAGGGCGACCATTATGTCCTTAACGGGGTCAAGCATTTCATCACCAACGGCGGTGACGCGGAGATCTATACGATCATTGCCATGACCGACAAGACCAAGGGCCCGAGGGGTGCCAGCCTTTTTGTCGTTGAAAAAGGCACGCCTGGTTTCAGCTTCGGCAAGAAAGAAGACAAACTGGGTATCCGCGCGTCCTCAACACGCGAACTTATTTTTGACAATTGCAAGGTCCCGAAAGAAAATCTCCTTGGCAAAGAGGGGATGGGCTTTATCGCGGCCATGAAGACATTCGATATGTCCCGTCCCGGTATCGGCGCGCAGGCCGTGGGCATTGCCCAGGGGGCGCTCGATGAGGCGGTCAAGTATTCCAAGCAGAGAAAGCAGTTCGACAAGTCTATTTCGACGTTCCAGGGCATCCAGTGGATGCTGGCCGACATGGCCACGGAAGTGGAAGCCTCCCGCGCCCTGGTTTATGCCTCGGCCAGGGAAGTCGACGCCGGGAAAAAGCATGTCGGCGTGCATTCCGCCATGGCCAAGCTGTTTGCTTCCGATATAGCGATGAAGGTCACGACGGACGCGGTCCAGATATTCGGCGGTTACGGTTATATGAAAGAGTATCCCGTCGAGAAATTCATGCGTGACGCGAAGATCACCCAAATTTATGAAGGGACGAATCAGATCCAGCGCAATATCATTGGCCTGGGCCTGATCAAAGAATCCGCCCGATGAACGTCATTGTCTGCATCAAACAGGTCCCCGACACCACAGAGGTCAGGATCGATCCGGTCACCAAGAACCTTGTCAGGGAAGGCGTCAAGTCGATCATCAATCCTTTTGACGCTTATGCCATTGAAGAAGGCGTCCGCCTGAAAGAAAAATTCGGTGGCAAGGTCACGGCTATTACCATGGGGCCTCCGCAGGCGGAGGGAGTGCTTCGGGAGGCTATTTCCCTTGGTTGCGATGATGCTATTCTTGTCAGTGACCGTGCTTTCGCCGGGTCGGATACGCTGGCCACAGGGTATACGCTTTCCAAGGCTATTGCCAAGATCAAAGATTACGATGTGATCATTTGCGGGAAGCAGGCCATTGACGGTGACACCGCCCAGGTCGGGCCGGGGATCGCCGCCATGCTGGACATCCCCCAGATCACGTATGTCCGCAAGATCAGCGACGTCAAGGACGGCGAGATCACGGCCGAGCGTTCGACCGAGGAAGGGTATGAGGTCGTCCAGACCAAGTTGCCGTGCCTGATCACGGTCGTGAAAGAGATCAATACGCCGCGTTTGCCTTCCTTGAAAGGGAAGATGAAAGCCAAAAGCGCGGTGATCCAGGCATGGAAAGCCGTTGATATTGAGGCTGAGGCTGACCGCATCGGGCTCAAAGGATCGCCGACCGAGGTCTGGAAGATATTCACGCCCCCGGCCAGGGCCCAGGGTATGATATTGCAAGGCGAGGCGCAGGGATCGGTCGATCAGCTTGTGGATTCTTTAAAGGGCCTTCTTTATTGAGCGTCCTTCGGGAAATAGTTCTAAAACAGGATCAGGGATCACTATGAGCGGGATCACGGTTTACAAAGATAAATGCATCGGTTGTTCGCTCTGCGTGAAGGCATGCCCTTTCGAGGCGATCACGGTCGTCGACAAGAAGGCTGTTATCGATCTCGACAAGTGCACCCTGTGCAGTTCTTGCGTTGAAGCGTGCCGCAAGACCAATGCCATCGAGATCATCCGTGAGACCACCCGTACGCCTGATATTGAGAAATACAAAGGTGTTTGGGTTTTTGTTGAACAGAAAAAGGGTGTTGTCCAGCCTGTGGCGTTCGAGTTGCTGGGGAAGGCCAGGGAATTGGCCGATAAGCTTGGTGTTGGCGTGGCCGCGGTCTTATTGGGTCATGGCGTCAAGGATAAGGCCCAGGAGTTGATCCAGCGCGGGGCGGATACGGTGTATGTGACCGATGACCCAAAGCTCGAGCATTTCCTGGATGAACCTTATGCCCGTATCCTGGCGAACCTTATCAGGAAGCATCGCCCCGAGATACTCCTGTCGCCGGCGACATCCATTGGACGTTCTGTTGTATCCAGGGTCGCTGTCCAGTTGCGTGTCGGGCTGACCGCTGATTGCACGGCATTGGACGTGAATCTTGAGGAACGCTTTTTACTGCAGACGCGCCCGGCGTTTGGCGGCAATATCATGGCCACGATTTTGTCCCGGCACCACCGGCCCCAGCTGGCGACCGTTCGCCACAAGGTCATGAAAGAATTGGCGCCTGACATCTCCAGGAAAGGCCATATCGAGTCATTGGCGTTCGACAGGTCATTTTTCACATCCCGGACCAAAGTCCTGGAAGTGGTCGATGCGGTCACCGCCACGGTCAATATTACCGAGGCGAACGTGATCGTATCCGGCGGCCGTGCTATGGCTGGCGCCGCGAATTTCAAGATGCTCGAAGACCTTGCCGGGGTGCTCAACGGCGCTGTCGGTGCCTCACGCGCGGCCATTGATGAGGGGTGGATGCCTTACGCCCATCAGGTGGGCCAGACCGGCAAGACCGTTTGTCCGAAGGTTTATATAGCGTGCGGCATATCCGGGCAGATCCAGCATCTCGTGGGCATGCAATCTTCCGACATCATCATCGCGATCAACCGCGATCCTTCAGCACCGATCTTCAGTGTCGCCAATTACGGCATCGTCGGTGACATCTTTGAAGTCGTCCCCCTTCTTACCAAAAAGTTCAAGCAAGTCGTTTGACCCTTCCTTTTTTTGATGTTTTTCCATGAAATGGCATCAAGATTAGTGCCTCGTTTGTGTGCTATACTTTAAACGGGAAGGCTGGCCAGGGGAGGGCAGGTCAGGCTTCGTGATCTTTGTAATACGGGGTTCATCGCGCGCAGTTTTCAAAAAAGATCGCGGATGTATGCGATATGTTTTTGAAAGGTGGTGGTCGGGATGAATATGTTGATCGGGGCCCTCATTGTTTGTTCATTCTCTCTTGTTCCGGCCTTCAAGGCCGAGGCGGAGCTTGACCCTGATCTTTCCCGCGTATCATACGTTTTTTCCGATCTCAAACTAGTCATCCCTCCGGTCCCCCGCATCCAGATCGATCACGCCTCCAGGATAAAAACAGCACTTTCGTTATCCATGATCAGCACGGCCGAAGCGGCTGTGCCGCCGGACCAGGCGGATATCAGGGCTTTCGAAAAAATATGCAACGCCATTTCCAATGCCGCGCGGATCGATGACCTGAAGCCGTTCCTCGTCGACAAGAACATTGAATTCCTCAAGGCCAGGGTCAAGGCAGGGGTTTCCGGGCATGTTGTCCTTGCCATGCTTCAGGTCACGCGTCCGCGCAATATCCGCATCATTGATTCCAGGGTTGAAGACGGGCGGGGTGAATTCGCGGTCAGCGGGTATTCCACCCTTGGGCTTATGCAAGGAAAGATCCATATGGTCAAGGCGGATGGGGCATGGAAGATCGAGGATGAGACATGGTTCGCGAGTGAGCGTCCCGGGCGCAGTGACAATCTGATCGTTGCGGTCTATAAGAGTTTATCCGACCCGTATCAGTACATGGGTCATCCCCGAAAGGGTTTTGTGTCAGGGGTTTCTTCAGAGGACGCGATCCGGGAAAAGCCGTTCCAGCTTACCAGGATATCTAATCACCGGCGTAAACAGGCGATCATGTTCGTGTTTTTCATGGACAAGGCCAAAGGCGAACACGGTCAGCCCGTTGTCGGGCGGGAGGATCGTCACAGCCGCATGCATGTCTTAGGCCCTAAAAAAGTTTTCCCCCGGCCTGAGGTCATCGACGATAAATACCCTCTGGATATTTCTGTCGCAAGGTACGATGAAGGGTACGCACCGGAGGAATTGAACCTCGTGGTCCCTAATGGCAAGCCCCGCGAAGTGGCCGTGTCCTGGTTGTGGTCTTTCTAAAAAAACCTTCCACAGTATCTTTTCCCGAAAGAGTAGACATGATGAAGAGTTTGTTTTAGCATGAATACCAATGCCATTAAATAGATATATAAGACTATTTCTAATATTTTATTTTGCGGTAGCGTTCATTCTTTCGGCGCCATCCCGTTCCGAGGCCGGGGAGCGGCCGGTGCCGTTCATGCCGCCCGAAGGGAAAGTCCTTCTTCTCGTCGGCGAAGACAAACCCTCGATCGATGGTTATGCGCGCGCCACGGGCGTCGTTCCCGCCGGCACGATGTTCTATACTTCCATACAGCTCGCTGATTCCATGGGGTCCGCGGCCGATCATGGCGGCGGGATCCAGCACGGGCAGTATTTGCTCGACCAATATCCCCAGAGCGTTGTCCAGATGGGGCTCTGGATGGTGGGGGCGCTTGACGGCGTTGTGAAAGGTGATTATGACCGCAATATTGACAAGATAGGCGCCTGGATCAAAAAAGCGCAGCGTCCCGTGTTCTTGCGCATCGGGTATGAGTTTGATCTTCCGTTGAACAAGTATGAGCCGCAGGCCTACCGTCTGGCGTTCCGTCATATTGTTGAAAGGTTAAGGGCCGCGCAGGTCAGGAATGTCGCCTTTGTATGGCATTCTTTTTCAAACCTGCCGCAGCATCCGTGGGCGGACTGGTATCCCGGTGACGATTACGTTGACTGGTTTGGTGTGTCTGTCTTTGGGCAGCCCAATATTTACATGAAGAAGTTCGCTGAAATGGCCAAAGAGCACCATAAAGGGTTCATGGTCGCGGCGGCAGCCCCGGGAGGATCGGGCACGCGGTATGGGGAAGGGTCATGGAAACTATGGTTCGGGCCGTTCTTCAAGTTCATTTCCGATGAAAAAGTGCGCGTTGTCTGTTATAACAACCTTTATTGGGATGAGATCCCTTTGTGCAAAGGGTGGCATTGGGGAGATTCACGGGTCGAGGTTAATGAGATCGTGAAGAAGCGGTGGATGGAGGAGATCCTGCGGGATAAATATCTTCGGGCTTCTTCGGGATTGTATAAACTATTGGAATAGTCTCGCGAATCGAGATGGCGCATGGTTAAGAAATTAAAAGACAGGATCCGTTGCCCCTGGGCGGGGATGGACAAGCCGGTTTACCAGCGTTATCACGATACTGAATGGGGCGTGCCTGTCCGTGATGACCGGATTCATTTTGAGTTCCTGATCCTTGAGGGCGCGCAGGCTGGCTTGAGTTGGTACACGATTTTGTGCCGAAGGGATGGTTATCGTAAAGCATTCCATGGTTTTGATCCTCTGAAGGTGGCGTGCATGACGGATGGAGAGCTTGAAAAGTTGATGCTTGATCCCGGGATTATCCGCAACAGACTCAAGATCTTCGCGGCGCGCCGCAACGCCCTTGTGTTCCTGGCGATACAGCAGGAGTTTGGGAGTTTTGACGCGTATGTCTGGTCTTTTGTAGGTGGAAAGCCGATCGTCAACCGTTGCCGGACGTTTAAAGACATCCCCGTAACCAGCCTGCAAAGCGATGCGTTGTCAAAGGACCTGAAGAAACGCGGCATGTCGTTCGTCGGTTCCACGATCATTTATGCCCACATGCAGGCGACCGGCCTGGTCAACGATCACCTGACGACATGCTGGCGGCACCGGCTTTTATCATAATTTAGAGAATTCCATTTTAGAAATTAAGTGCCGAAGGAAAAGAATGGTTCAGATTTTTTTGAGATAATGGGAATATCTGATATGCGACACAATTCTCGTGATGGCAAAGAGGGACGCCGGATGAAACGCGTTTATCTGCAAACTTTCTGCTGACCGTATGGAGAAGATACGCACGATGATATTGAGGATTTTGGAGAGGATTTATGGAAGATAAAGTAAAAAAGACTGATCTGATCGTTTTTCATCCTCAAGGGGCAAAAGTATCTCTAGAGGTTAAGTTGAAGGATGAGACTGTTTGGTTAACGCAGGCCCAAATGGCAGACTTATTTTTAACTGAGCGTAGCGTTGTGACTAAGCATATTCGTAACATACTGAATTCTAAAGAACTTAAAGAGGATTCAGTATGTGCATTTTTTGCACATACTGCCGCAGATGGGAAGACATATCAGACAGCTTTTTATAATTTAGATATGATCATTTCCGTTGGATATCGTGTTAATTCCAAGCGGGGGACGCAATTCCGCATCTGGGCCACGAATGTTTTGAAACAACATCTGATCCAGGGTTATACCATTAATGAAAAGCGGCTCAAGGAACATACGGCCAGTTTAAAGACATTGCAACAGGCTGTGAAGATGTTGGCTGATTTGAGTGAGCGTAAAGCATTAACGAGTGATGAGGCTAAAGGCTTGTTCGAGGTCATCCGGGATTATAGGTACGGGTTGGATATCCTGGACGATTATGACCATGGACGAACCAAGATCAAGTCGGCGACTGCTAAAGAGTCCTACCAGTTGACCTATGAGCAAGGTATAAATGTTATCGAGCAGATGCGTAAGAAGTTTGGAGCCAGTGGGTTGTTTGGAAATGAAAAAGATGCCTCTTTCAAGAGTGCTTTGGGGGCAATTTATCAGACGTTTGGCGGAAAAGACTTGTATCCTAGCGTTGAGGAGAAGGCGGCTAACCTTCTTTATCTGGTTGTAAAAAACCATGCTTTTTCAGATGGTAACAAGCGTATCGCCGCGGCGCTGTTTGTTTGGTTCCTGGACCGGAATAAAATTCTTTATCGGCCTGACGGCAGCAAACGCCTTGCGGATAATGCGCTGGTCGCCATCACGCTTCTGATCGCTGAAAGCCAGCCAAAGGAGAAGGCCGTCATTTCGGCATTGGTGACAAATTTGATCAATAAATTGAATTAATTATGAACAAAGTTTACCTTCAAACTTTCGGCTGTCCCACGGTGGCTTCTCGCGCTTCGCGCTCGGCACAACCTTTGGGATGCGCTAAAAGTTTTGCAGGAAGGTGTACTGGATGAAACACGTATATCTGCAAACTTTTGGCTGACGGATGGATGCGAAAAAGGACAGAGGTTGAGCGGATTTTGAAGGCGTTTGTTAGGAAGCAGGGCAATAAAGTTTGAAACAGGGTAATATATGAGGTATTAATCTCTTGGCGTGAGTTGCCAGATAAATTTATTAACTCTTTATTAAATACAGGTTGTTTATGGACAAAGACAAGTCGCTTGTGGTGTTTCAAAACAAGAAGATAAGACGGGTTTGGTCCAATGACGAGTGGTGGTTTTCTGTCGTTGATATTGTTGAGGCATTGACTGAAACCGGACGGGCGCGCAAGTATTGGGCCGACTTGAAGAAGCGGCTGATTGATGAAGGATTTCAGTTGTCCGAAAAAATCGGACAACTGAAAGTTTTGGCTGCTGACGGAAAGGCTTATGCGACGGATTGCGTTACAACCAAGAATGCCTTTCGAGTTATTCAGTCGATCCCATCAAAGAAAGCGGAGCCTTTCAAGCAGTGGTTGGCCGAGGTTGGATATGATAGGGTTCAGGAAATAGCCAACCCTGAATTGGCTCAAAAGAGGATGAAGGATATTTACCGGGCCAAGGGGTATTCCGAGGGCTGGATTGAGAAGCGAGTTCGCGGTATTGCGGTTAGGGATGAGTTAACGGATGAGTTAACGGATGAGTGGAAGAAGCGGGGAGTGTCTGAGGAACGGGAATATGCGATCTTGACCGCAGAAATTTCAAAAGCCACTTTCGGTATGACGCCAAGCGAATACAAGAATTTCAAAGGGCTGGATAAGGAAAATCTCCGCGACCACATGAATGACTTGGAACTGATCTTTTCTATGCTGGGAGAACGAGTTTCAACCGAGATTACACGGCAGGAAGATGCTCAGGGGTATCAGCAAGTTGAGGGTGCGGCTAAGCGCGGCGGGCGAGTGGCCGGCAATGCCAGGAAAGAGACGGAGCGTGAGTTGGGTCGTCCGGTCTCGACAAAAGAAAACTACGTTCTAGAGCCGGAGAAGAAAAAGAAGCTGGAGAAAAATGACAAGTCGGCCAAGGGACGGGCGATCCGGGCATGAACACGAACTGTTTCGTTATTACACGTACTCTCTTCGTCAGTTTTCTTTTTGTTGTTTTAAGCG
Organism: Candidatus Omnitrophota bacterium; assembly: GCA_903901225.1. Lineage (GTDB taxonomy): Bacteria > Omnitrophota > Gorgyraeia > Zapsychrales > Fredricksoniimonadaceae > Fredricksoniimonas > Fredricksoniimonas borealis. The sequence goes on along the minus strand of CAIUQE010000037.1, from coordinate 158,271 downwards.
CTTCCGCAGTATGTGCCGTCCCAGATTCGAATGATATTAGCCAAAATTATGCCGATAAATTCTCTAATTGGTTAAGAACTAACAGCGACCAAGATACCGGGCTTCCGTTTAGTCATGTTGGGGATGCTCGATTCCAACATTGGACTATAACGTATGATGCGGCGGTTGTGGCCTTGGCGTATTCAGCTGTTGGTAAATATTCCGATGCCAAGAAAATATTGGATTATTATATTGATACACCTCAAATCTGGCGTTTGGGAGGAATTATTGAGTGTTATGTTGCCGGAAAAACTTTCTTAGGAAAAGATTGGTCAGTTCGTGGTGGCGCTAATATTTGGATAGGAATTGCCGCTATAAACCTTTACCTGAGCACAAAGGAACAAAAATATTTAGAGCTGGCTGAGAAAATCGCGAACTTCACCGCTTCCCTGCAGAATTCAGACAATAAAGATGCTAATTATGGAGGCATCGCGTTAGGCCCAAAGGGAGACCCTGCCTATTCGAAAGATCAATATATTGGGTGCGATCTTGGAATGCCTGAATTTTATCGAGTGTATGCAACAGAAGTTTCCATTGATGGCTATGCGTTATTTCAGAGACTGTTTCAGGTAACAAAGAAAAACACATATCAGCTTGCCGCTGCCAATTGTTTGCAGTGGCTTAAGAATAATGCCTGGAACAAGTCTGAGCATCGGTTTAATCGTGGCTATAAGGATCAGATGGTTGCTACTGACGTACAGAGTTGGGGGATTTCTGCCCTGGGGGTGGATGGATTAAATTTTATTGAACCTGGTGCGGCAGAAAGAATGATTGCGTTTGTTGAAGAAAATTGTCTCTCGGAAAGTTCTTTTGTTCTTGCAGGGAAGACGATGATTATTCGTGGGGTTGATTTTACTGACAAAAAACGAGTAGGGGAACTAAAACGTCTACAGATGGTTTCTTTTGAATGGACCTTTCAATTGATCAATGCTTATGGCCGACTGGCGCATGATTATAAACAGTTGGGTGAGAATAAAAAGGCTGAAATATATCGAAGCAAGAGAGAACAATTATTGGAACAATTGCTAGCGGCTGCTTCTGAGGATTCAAGTGGTTTGGCTTTCCCGTATGCAACTTTGTCTGACGCTGAAATCGGACATGAAAATAAAACTCCTTCAACCGGGAGTTTGAGTGCTGTTGGTGGCGCTTGGGCCATTTTAGCTATACAAGAGAGTGATCCGTTGACTCAGTATTCCTGTATTGATTTGGCGAATCGATCGAAACAGATTGGAAAAAGTCATAATCATTCATCTCAGGTCAGATGAATCTCGTAAAGGACGGAGCTGTAAGTGGCTGAAATGACAAGTAATTCAAAAAAAGTCGCCCTGTTGACCTTCGGATGTCGGATGGATGCGAAAAAGGACAGAGGTTGAGAAAATTCTGAAGTGGTTTTTAAGTAAAACTTTAGGGGCTGGCAAAGAAATAATGAGCTTGTTATTATTGCCTTCTTGTTTGACAAAATCAGGTTTTTAACGTATATTTTACGTTGTAATAGGTAAGATTTATAAATCCTGACTAATACAGACTATTTATATGGACAAAAATGAGATTTTAGCGGTATTGAATGACTGGAATAGTTGGCGGACGGAGCAGGCTACCGGTGTCGTCAGGGATGCCTATCTTGGCAGGCTGGAAGCCCTTTTAACGTCAAATCAGGTCATAACGATAACTGGCCCCAGACGTGCTGGTAAGTCATATCTTATGCGGCAGATGGCAAAGAAGCTTACCGAGAAAGGCGTAAAGAAAGAAAATATTCTTCTCGTTAATTTTGAAGATCCCAGATTTTCTACGCTTGATGCAAAACTCATGACACAGATATTTGATGTCTATAAGGAATTTCTCTCACCTACAGGTATACCTTACATATTCTTTGATGAAGTCCAGGAAGTGGAAGGATGGGAGAAATGGGTTCGCATGATGCACGAGCTGAAGAAGGCAAAAATAGTTGTCTCCGGCTCAAATGCAAAACTGTTAAGCCGCGAACTGGGCACGCTTCTTACGGGCAGACATCTTGATCTTACAGTGTTTCCTTTATCATTTACTGAATTCTTGGCGTTTAACAAGATCACGATTACAGACAATCTCGATATAGCCGGGAAGGAAGCCGAAATACGAGGCCTTTTTCGCAGATATATGGAGTTCGGCTCTTTTCCTGAAGTTGTCCTGTCGGAGCAAAAGAGAGAAATACTGCTGAAATACTTTGAAGACCTTCTTGTAAAAGACCTTTTTAAGCGATTCAGTGTGAGAAAACCGCAGGTCATGAAGTCGCTCATAAAATACTATTTGAGCAATGTCGGGAATCTCACTACGTTTATGTCGACGGAACGGTTCCTTCATGCATCGGCTGATACTATCGAGAAATTCGCCGGATATTTTGAGGATGTCTACCTTGTATTCTTCGTCAAACGCTTCTCGTTCAAAGTAAAAGAGCAGGAAAAGAGTCCAAGAAAAGTATACGCAATAGACCCGGGGTTATGTAACTCCGTAGGATTTCGCTTTTCTGAAAATGTAGGGAGGCTTGCTGAGAATATTGTTTTTCTGGCTCTAAAGAAAAGACAGGTGCTTAACCCCGAGCTTGAGCTCTACTACTGGAAAGATGAACAGCATAGGGAAGTTGATTTTGTGTTGAAAGATGGTACAAAAACAAATGGGCTTATACAAGTTTGTTGGAATCTGACAGATGAAAAGACTAGAAATCGGGAAACGAAAAGCCTTCTTAAGGCTATGGATGAGCTGAAGATTGATGATGCGGTAATATTGACTGATGACTATGAAGCAATTGAAGAGCACAAGGGTAGAAAGATAATTTATACTGCTCTCTGGAAATGGCTTTTGTTAAATGATGGGGTTGTTCTTTGATTGATCAGGTTGCGCAATTCATAAAAGCGATAATGATCAGATAGGAGGTAGAAGATTATGGCAAAAAAACCAAGAAGAACAGATGTTGATGGTTGGCTTGCACGGGAAACTTCACATATACGCAAGGCTCTTGAGAATGCATCGAGTTATTTTGATAAGAATGATGCGTTGTCTGTAAATACGCTGGAAGCAATCTATGGACAGGAGAGCAGTTTCGGGGTATTAAAAAGAGATAGAGGCATGGACGGTGCCGCAGGACACTTTCATTTACAACGAGATACGGCGGAACGCTATCATTTAATTGTTTCTAAGAAGAATGACCAGCGTTTTGATATTGATTATGCATCCATTGCAGCAGCTCGGTATATAGACGATCTCGACAGATCATTTTCTAAAGAAACTATTTTATCAGCGAAAATAAAAACAATACCTGTCAAGGATGTATTAGAGCGAAAGAAGTTTATCCTTGCGGCCTATAATGGTGGCGAAGGAACTATAGCGAAGGCGCAGGCATTGGCTCAAAAAGCTAAAAAGAATCCCAAAAGCTGGAATGATGTTCAGGCGTTTTTGGAGCAAGCTAAAGCGGATAATCCAGATCAAGTACGTAAATATGTTAAAGATGTTTTTAAGAATGAAGCTGAATTTTCTGATAAATCTTTGGTGGATAAGGGAGCAAAGAATAAGAAAATCAACAAGCCCAAAGGTCGTTGTTCAAAGGGGCATTGGGTTACGATTGATGAACACCCGGTATTCATATGCGATTAGTCTCGACCTTATTCTTGGTTCTGATAGTTTTTTTGGCCGGCTGTGGGGTAGAGAATCGTAATGCAGCGCGCTTGTTCGGGAATATGACTTATTATATAGGTGATGAGCGTTCTGTTGAGTCCGTAACACTTGTCAACTCTTCTTATCGCTCATTGCCTCTGAATGTTTTTTACTATAATAAGTATATTTATGGCGATCTCAATGACGACGGATTGAAGGATGCTGCGGTTATAACAGAACAGAATTCCGGAGGTAGTGGTTATTGTTATGTGCTTAACTTCTTGATCAATGATGGAGAGAGGCTTGTGCACAAGGCATCCCGTCGTTTAGAGGGAGCAATCGAGATCAATAGGATGTCCTTGAAGAATGGAAGGGCTTATATTGATATGGATGTTCGGCAGGGGGAGGGGCATGCGGAGAATCCTTCAAGACGCGTAAAGAAAGTTTATGAATATACTGATCCTGACGTGTTTGTTTTTCCTGCCTTTAAGTCATAATTGTTCATCCCGTAGTATTTAATTGTAACGCTATAGAGGTTAGCAATTTGCAAAAAATTTACCTTCTCAGTTTCGGCTGTCAGATGAACGAATACGACACCGAGATCGTTCGTTCCATCCTTTCTGCGGCGGGATATGTGTTCACCCAGGATGATCTCGATGCGGATATCATCATGCTCAACACGTGCTCCGTCCGCGAGAATGCCCACCGCAAGGTTTACGGCCATATCCATGATCTCCGTCATCGCCGCAATGGCAAGCCGGCCTTGATCGGCATCCTGGGCTGCATGGCCACGGGGCTGCGCCAGGAGTTGATCGAGAACAAACATCTGGCGCTGGATTTTGTCGTCGGCCCCGACAGTTACAAGCGTTTGCCGGAGATACTGGCGGCTGCCGTGGATGGTCCAGGTTATGACGTGACCCTTTCCGAATGCGAGACGTACGCGGATGTCTCTCCGGCGCGCGCGGAAGGCGTGAATGCCTGGGTGGCGGTGATGCGCGGGTGCAACAATTTCTGTTCTTTTTGCATCGTCCCTCACGCCCGGGGAAGGGAACGCAGCCGGCCCGCGGGCAATATCATCGATGAGGTCCGACGACTGGCGGATGAAGGATTCAAGCAGGTGACGCTCCTGGGTCAGAATGTCAATTCTTACCGGCAGGACGGTGTGGACTTCGCCAGCCTTCTTGACCAGGTCTCAACGGTCAAAGGCATCGAACGCATCCGTTTTACCTCGCCCCATCCCAAAGATTTCCCGGCAGACCTTATTCAGGTCCTGGCCACTAACCCGAAGGTCTGCAAGCAGGTCCACTTGCCCTTGCAGGCCGGCAATGATCGTGTCCTTGAACTCATGCGGCGTCATTATACAGGGAGGGAGTTCATGTCGCTTGTTGGAGAACTGCGCGCGGCATGCCCGTCGTTGGCCCTTTCGACGGACATTATTGTCGGGTTTCCTACGGAGACAGACGCCGAATTCGAGGAGACATTTGAGCTGACACGAGAGGCGCGTTTTGATTCGGCGTTCATTTTCAAGTATTCTCCGCGTCCGCGGACTGAAGCCGCGCTCAAGTGGAAGGATGACGTTTCGGAAGCCAAAAAGACAGCTCGGATCGTCCGGTTGAACAAATTACAGACGGACATTTCTTTGCAAAAGAACAAGGAACTGGTGGGGAAGGTCCAGGCAGTCCTTGTTGAATCCTCCGGGAAGATCAACGATGGCGGCGCGTATGGGCGCAACGATGCCAACAAGATCGTGGCCCTCGCTCAGGGCGCGTTCAAGGCAGGGAATATGGTGAATGTCCGCATTACCCGTGCCACGCCGCACCAGTTAAAAGGTGAACTTCTTAGTTCTTAATTCCATTGCGCTCCTCGCGCGACGCGTATAAAATTGATGCATATTTGACAGAGAACTTTATCGAAGGGATATGGCGTGAATTCCGGTTTGCTGAAAAAAGCATGGTTCCAGGACCTGGTTTGCGTGACAACGCTGTTTGCCTTGTCATTGCTGGCAGCGAAGTCTTTTCTGGGTTCGCAGGTGATCGGGTCGGAAGATGTTTACGCGGGGCTGCTCAGGCTTATTGGGCTTGTTCATGTCTGGCAGGATGGCCAATTCGCCGCCCGCTGGCTGCCGGACATCAACTTTGGTTACGGTTATTCCCTGTTCAATTTTTATCCGCCGCTTTTTTATTATGTCGCCGCCGGCTTGTTCTTCATTGTCCGGGACTTCCTTCTCGCGGCGAATTTGACGATTGTTCTTTCGTTCTTTCTTTCCGGGGTGGGGATGTATTATCTCGCCCGCGATTTTTTCGGACGTCCCGGGGCGCTGTTGTCAGCGGTAGCCTTCATTTTCGCGCCGTTCCATTTGTGCGATATTTACCGGCGCACGGCTTTCGCGCAGATGTTCGCCTATATTTTCCTGCCGTTCGTGATCTTTTACATTAACAGGGTCTTCGCGCGCTTGAATGCCGCGGCTTTCATTGGCCTTGCGCTGTCGGTCACGGGATTGATCCTTTCGCATAATATCACGATGATCCTGTTCTTTCCCGTGGCCATCGCGTACGCGTTCTTCCTGTTTTTTATCGTTGGGCCAACGCAACGTTCCGGGCTAGCCTGGGTCTTGCTGGCGGTGGCTTGTGCTTTGGGGATCACCACTTATTACTGGCTTCCGGCCAATCTTGAGATGAAGTATGTTACCAACAGCAACATTTATGGCGGGCTTGGGGATTATCATCAACATTTTATGTCCCTGTACCATCTTATCTTCGCGCCGTGGAAGTCAGGGCCGCTGGGACAGGGCATGGGGCCGTCATTTCAGCTTGGATGGGTTCATTTGATTCTTGTGGGCTCGTCTTTCCTGGCGTTCTTTAAGATCTGGCGTGTGGATATTAATCGGACATGGATCCAGATCTTTTGGTTGCTTGCCGCGGCAGTTTTAGGGTTCATGACCCTCGATCGCGCACTGCCTGTCTGGGACGCGATCCCGGTATTGAAATATGTCCAGTTCCCCTGGCGCATCTTCGTTGCCATTTCGTTCTGCATATCTTTTCTCGCCGGAGGTTTTGTTTTATGGGTCGACGGCAGGTTGAGATGGTTGCTGGCCGTGGCGGCGTCATTGTTCCTGATCGTGGTCAGCGTTCCCTTTGAAGCGCCTATCAATCCGATGAGATCGTACGATATTAAAGACCCGCAGCAATTTCTTTACAATACCCGTCCGATGGACAGCAAGGGATTCTTGCCGGTATGGGTCAAGGCTGTTCCTTTGAAGCCGCCGGACCAAAGGTATGAGGTTGCCCGCGGGGTGGCTGTCATTACGAGTGCCCGTCAAGTGTCCTCATCGCGGCATGAGTTTCATGTGAATGCCGCAACCCAGTCTATCCTTTGCTTCCATCAGTTTTATTTCTTGGGATGGAAGGTCACGGTCGACAAGAAAGAAACCGCCATCGTATATGACAACCCTTGGGGCTTGATCCTCTTTCAGGTGCCACCAGGGGAGCATGACGTGAAGATATTCCTGGGACAAACACCGTTGCGGCTGATGGCGGGTGTTTTATCCTGGGTATCGTTGCTTTTTCTGGCCGGGCTGGCATTTTATTTGCGTTCCAGGCGGTCGTTGTCAGCCGGCAATCTTGAATAAATCCTTGAATTCATATATAGTATCAAAATATTTACGTTAAATAGAAGGACTCCATGCCCGCCCCATTATCAATAACACCTATGCAGCTTTATGAAAGATTGAAGAATGTTCGTGCCGGAAGTTCGGTCTGCCAGTATTCCTTCAAAAAGTGTGAAGAACTGGCTCCCTTGATCAATGAGATCAACGCTCTGAAGAAGGAAAAAGGTGCCGTTATCCTTGTTCATTCCTATGTCAGCCCTGAAATGGTGTACGGGGTCGCGGATTTTGTGGGTGATTCCTACAAGTTGAGCCGTGACGCGATCAAGACATCCGCGGGGACCATTGTTTTTGTGGCGGTCCGTTTTATGGGTGAGACGGCCAAGATACTGAATCCCGGTAAGGAAGTCCTGGTGACCGCCGATGATCCCGGGTGCACGCTCGCGGATGCCATTACCGCCGAGGATGTGCGCCGCCTCAGGCAAGAGTTCCCTGGTTATGCGTTTGTCTGTTATGTCAACACGACGGCTGAGGTTAAGGCGGAGTGTGATGTTTGCGTCACGTCAGCCAATGTGTACCAGATCGTTGAAAAATACCCCTGCGACAAGATATATTTCCTGCCGGACAAGTTCATGGGGATGAACCTCAAGAACGAGATGCAGCGGCGCGGTGTCACCAAGGACATCCGCTATTTCTCGGGCACCTGCTATGTCCACGAGGAATACAGCGGGGAGCAGATATTCAAGGTCCGCGGCGAATATCCCGACGTGAAGATCGTTTGCCATCCCGAATGCAATGCCGAGGTGGTGGCGAACGCGGATTTTGTCGGCGGGACGGAACAGATGCTTGATTATATGCGCAAGGCAACGTCGAAGCGTTTTTTGATGCTGACCGAATGCGGGCTTTCGGCACGGCTGCAGTCGGAATTTCCGGACAAGGAACTTGTTGGCAGCTGCACGATGTGCAAATATATGAAGTCCAATACTCTGGAGAGCATCCTCAGGGTCCTGAAGGCCCCGCATCCCCGTGAGCGCGTTCAGATCGACGAGGCCGTGCGCGTCAGGGCCTTGAAATGCCTGGAAGAGATGTTCAAGTACGCGGAACCTGTGTTATCCCGGAAAGCCGCCTGTGAGTGACCCGAACTTTGTACAAACTTTGTATTTCACTTTTGCCGAGCCGCCGCGTCCGCTTGTTCTCAAGAGCGGCGTGTCGCTGGGGCCGGTGACGGTGGCTTACGAGCTTTATGGTGAGCTCAACGCGGCGCGGTCCAATGCCATATTGATCTTTCACGCGTTCACCGGTGACGCGCATGCCGCTTCTTATCATGAAGGCGACGCAAAGCCCGGCTGGTGGGCGGATATGATCGGTCCGGGCAAGGCGTTCGACACGGATAAATATTGCGTGATCTGTTCCAATGTCCTGGGAAGCTGCAAGGGGACCACTGGTTCCGGTTCGATCAACCCCGCGACCGGCAAGCCCTATGGCTTGACGTTCCCGGTGATCACCATTGAGGATATGGTCGATGTTCAAAAGGCCCTCCTTGACCATTTGGGCATCAAAAAGCTTTTGAGCTGCGCGGGCGGTTCCATGGGCGGGATGCAAGCCATGACGTGGGCCGTGAGATATCCGGAATGCGTCCATTCCGCGATCGTTATCGCGGCCTGTCATCGTCATACGGCGCAACAGATCGCGTTCCACGAGGTCGGCCGCCAGGCGGTCGTGGCTGACCCGGACTGGAAGGACGGTAATTATTACGGCCAGCCTGTGCCGGCGCGCGGCCTGGCCGTTGCCCGCATGCTGGGGCATATCACCTACATGAGCTGGGTTTCGATGGAGCAGAAGTTCGGGCGCAAGCTCCTGGACAAGGAAAAGCTGGGGTATGACTTTTCCAAGGATTTCGAGGTCCAGAATTACCTGGAGTACCGGGGGCAGAGCTTTGTCGAACGCTTTGACGCGAACAGTTACCTTTATCTCACCAAGGCCATGGATTATTTTGACCTTGCCGGAGGCAGGAAGCTCAGCGAGGCGTTCAAGGGGATCAAGGCGGATCTTCTGGTCATCAGCTTTACATCCGACTGGCTGTATCCTTCATCCCAGTCCCAGGAAATGGTCCGGGCTTTGAAGGCGAATGACGTTGATGTCACGTATGTCGAGATGGAGTCTGATTACGGCCATGACGCGTTCCTGGTCGAGTTTGAGGACCAGACGCGGGCGATTTCAAGTTACCTGGCGAAAGTCGGACGGGAAAGGTCATTGCCATGATCAGGCTGGACTATGAGATCATCGCGGGCATCATTGAACCTGGCGCCAGGGTCCTCGACCTGGGGTGCGGTGACGGGGAACTGCTGTCCCTCCTGAAACAGAAAAAGAACTGCCATGCCACCGGCATCGAGATATCACCCCAGCAGATATACAGGTGCATGGAACGCGGCGTTTCGGTCGCCCAGGGGAACATTGATTCCGACATGGATGTTTATGAGGACAAGCGTTTCGATTATGTGATCCTCAATGAAAGTTTGCAGCAGATCATGAACATCGAGAAGGTCCTGACGGACGCGTTGCGCGTGGGCAAGAAGGTCATTGTCGGCATCCCGAATTTCTGTAATATAAGGGCGAGAGCGCAGATATTTTTCATGGGCCAGGTCCCTGTGACGGAAAGCCTGCCTTATAAGTGGTACAATACGCCAAACCTCAGGTTCCTGAGCCTCAAGGATTTTCGTGATTTTTGTGTTGAGAAACGGATCGTGGTCGAGAAGAATCCCTGCCTTTGCAATGGCAGGCAGGTCCGTTACTTCACCAATCTGCTCGCGGATTCGGGGATCTTTGTCCTGAGGCGGAATTAATTCTGTTCGCCGGAAAGCGTGATCGTTTTGCTCCCTTTTTCATCGATCGAGATGTTCTTTCCGGATGTTGGCTTCTCGCCGGGAAGGGATGACGCCTCAGTGCCGGCAATTGTTTCCAGCGGTGCGCCCAGGGTTTTAAGCTGCCCTTTGAAAACACAATTCTTCCAGTTCTCATCGTAGACAAAAATATTGCCGTTACTTTTGTCAAAGAAGCCAAGCCGTCCGGTGGCGGTGGTAAAGGGTATGATCTTTTCGAAATCAGGCGTTGCGTCAGCCCATGATGGCCGCGGCAGGATGCCGAAGGGCATCAGGGCCAGGATGATCGTAATGAGTCGGCAGCATGTTTTTTTTGTCATAGGGGATCTCCTGTTGGTCGTTCACATATTATAGAACGTCATTCAGCGAAAGCAATATATGCCCAAGAAAGTTTACGATAATATCATTATCGGCGCCGGCGTGATCGGTATGGCCATCGCGCGCGCCTTGCTCAAGGTCCGGCCGGGGGCTTCGGTACTCATCCTTGACAAGGAGAACGACATCGGCGGGCATTCTTCCGGGCGCAACAGCGGCGTGCTGCATGCCGGTTTTTACTATACCGCGGACACGCTCAAGGCCAGGTTCACGGTCCAGGGGGCGAGGGCATTGAAGGAATACTGCCTGGAAAAAGGCATCCGGTTCAACGCCTGCGGCAAGCTTGTTGTGGCCATGGATGAGAATGAGCTGGAATTGCTCCACGAGCTTGAGCGCCGGGGGAAACGCAACGGGTCCAATGTCCGCCTGATCGATGCCGCCGAAGCCCGCCAGTACGAACCCGGGGTCTTCACGCACAAGATGGCCCTTTATTCGCCGGATACCGCGAGCCTTGATCCTTTGACGGTCCTTGAGGCCCTTAAGGAGGATCTTTTGGCTTCCGGCGTGGAGTTCGTCTTTTCAGCGAAGTTCATCGGACACAAGGGACGTGTTGTCCAGACGACCGCCGGCACGTTCGAGGGGAAGAAGGTCATCAATTGCGCCGGGCTTTATGCTGATCAGGTGGCGCATGATTACGGGTTCGGGAAAAAATACACCATGATCCCGTTCAAGGGGATCTATCTGAAATACGCCAAGAACAAGACGGATGTGCGGATGAACATCTACCCTGTCCCTAACCTGAAGAACCCGTTCCTGGGGGTGCATTTCACCAAGACGATCGACGGGACCATCAAGATCGGGCCGACGGCGATCCCGGCTTTCTGGCGTGAGAATTACGCGTGGAGCCACGGTTTCCATCCCGGTGAATTGTGCCAGATCGCGTGCGCCGAAGCGAAGCTGTTCATGACCAACGCGTTTGGTTTCAGAGACCTGGCTTTCGATGAGATGAGAAAGTATGACAGGAAGCATTTTATCGGGCTTGCTGTCAAGATGATCCCGGGCATTGATCCACAGGGGTTCGGGGATTTCACGCGTCCCGGCATTCGCGCGCAGCTCCTTGACAGGTCCAGGTCGGCGCTGGTCCAGGATTTTGTGGTTGAGGCCGACCGTTCTTCGGTCCATGTCCTCAACGCTGTTTCTCCCGCCTTCACGTGCGCTTTTCCCTTCGCTGATTTTGTCTGCCAGGAATTCATCCTCGATCGAGATTGAGGTTCGCAGCGGAGAGAGCTCTTTTCCCGTGTTAACGTTAGGTGGATTTAAATAAGTAATTATTTGACGGATTTAAACCCGGGCGATATGATAGCTCACAACAAGGAGAAAACCATGGACTACACAGTAACGACCCAACCCACACCCAACCCGAATGCTTTAAAATTTGTGCTGAATGTTCCGGTCAAAACCACGGACAGCGCGATCTTCCGCTCGTCGGCGGATGCGTTGACGGTCCCGCTGGCCGCGGCGCTGGTCAAGCTGGACCATGTGACCGAGGTATATTTTTCCGGCAAGTTCATTACCGTGACCCAGAACGGTGATGGCAACTGGGATGTTCTTGAGGGATCGATCAAGGATGCTATTTTACAGAACATCGCGGGGCATAACCCTTCGTTCGAAATTGCCGCCAACAAGGCGGGTGGCGGTGAAGCTCTTTCCGGTGAACTGGCCAGGATCAGCGCCATCCTGGATTCCACCATACGCCCGGCGTTGCAGCGCGACGGCGGGGATCTCCAGGTGGTATCCCTGGAGGGAAATGTCCTGACGATCAGCTACCAGGGCGCCTGTGGCTGTTGTCCGCATGGGGGGATGGGGACGCTCTTCGCCATCCAGAATATCCTTCAGGACCAGTACAGGCCTGACATCGTGGTGCAGTTAGGATAAGGGATGTTCAAGATCCATAAAAAGCTTAAATACGCGCTTATCGCGTTGAAGCACATGGCCCGTTCCGGCGAAGACCGCCTGGTCACGGCCAAGGAGATATGTTCCAAATACGATATTCCGTTTGATCCTACCTCGCGGGTCCTTCAGTTGATGTCCCAGCAGGGGATACTGAAAGCCGAGCAGGGCGCTTACGGCGGCTACCGGCTGGCGGGCGATCTTGGAAAATTAACGGTGTATGAATTGAGCCGCACTGTTGTCGGAGAGTTCTCCGTTACGGACTGTGCCGCGGCGAAAGCTTCATGCGAGCGCCTTGAGCATTGTGTCCTCAAGGGGGCCATGGTCAAGCTGAACGCGAAGGTGGTCAGGACTTTCAAGGATGTCCCTGTACTGGAAATGATCTAGGAATTTATGTCAGACAAGAGTGAAGTTCTCCAGAATTCATATCCCGTCGAGCCTGGCGGATACAAGTACGGCTTTATCACGGATGTCGAGGCTGATGCCGCGCCCAAGGGCCTGAATGAGCAGATCATTGCCTTCATTTCACGCAAGAAGGATGAGCCTGCCTTTATGCTGGAGTGGAGGTTGAAAGCGTATCGCCACTGGTTGGGGATGAAAGAGCCGCACTGGGCGAATTTCAAGTACGCGCCGATCGATTACCAGGATATCCGATATTATTCCGCACCCAAAAAGAAGGGGACAGGGCCCAGCAGTCTCGATGAGGTGGATGCCGAGGTTGTGAAAGCTTTTGAAAAGCTGGGGATACCCCTGACGGAGCAAAAGCGCCTGGCCGGGGTCGCGGTTGACGCGGTATTCGACAGTGTCTCCGTCGGTACGACGCACCAGAAGGACCTTGAGAAATTAGGCATCATTTTTTGCCCTATTTCCGAAGCGTTGCGCAAATGCCCGGAACTTGTCAAAAAATACATGGGCAGTGTTGTCCCGCACACCGACAATTTCTTTGCCGCGCTTAATGCCGCCGTTTTTACCGACGGGTCATTTTGCTACATACCCGAGGGCGTGCGTTGCCCGGTTGACCTTTCGACATATTTCCGTATCAACGCCAAGGATACGGGGCAGTTCGAGCGCACGCTGATCATCGCGGAAAAAGGCGCGTATGTCAGTTATCTTGAAGGATGTACCGCGCCGGTGCGCGACGAGAACCAGCTACACGCCGCCGTGGTTGAGCTGATCGCCCTTGATGATGCCCAGATCAAATATTCAACGGTCCAGAACTGGTATGCCGGCGACAAGGAAGGCCGCGGCGGGATCTATAATTTCGTGACCAAGCGCGGCATGTGCGCCGGCGTGAATTCCAAGATATCGTGGACCCAGGTCGAGGCGGGCAGCGCCATTACCTGGAAATATCCCAGTGTGATCCTCAAGGGCGACAATGCGGTGGGCGAATTTTATTCGGTGGCCCTGACCAGCAACCGCATGAACGCGGATACGGGCACAAAAATGATCCATATGGGGCGCAACACGCGCAGCACGATCATTTCCAAGGGGATTTCTTCCGATTTTTCACATAACAGTTACCGCGGGCTCGTCAAGATCATGCCCTCGGCGGAAAATGCCCGTAATTTTTCACAGTGCGACTCCATGCTGGTGGGCAACAATTGCAGCGCGAACACTTTTCCCCGCATCGAGGTCAAGAACAACTCGGCGACCCTGGAGCACGAAGCGACCACCTCAAAGATCAGCGCCGAGCAGGTTTTTTACTTGCAGTCGCGCGGTCTTAACAAGGAAGAAGCTATCGCGCTGGTCATCAATGGTTTTTGCAAGGACGTATTCAAGACCCTGCCCCTTGAGTTTGCTGTCGAGGCGGTAAGGCTGCTGGAGATGAAACTGGAGAACAGTGTCGGTTAGGAGACATCATGCTGAACATCAAAGACCTTTACGCTAGCGTCGACGGGCATCAGATATTGAAGGGGCTGGACCTTTCCGTTAAAGCCGGGGAGGTGCATGCCATCATGGGCCCCAATGGTTCCGGCAAAAGCACCCTTTCCAAGATCGTGGCCGGGCATCCCCAGTATACGGTTGACAGAGGGAGCATTGAATTCGAGATCAACGGCGCGATGACAAATATCGCGGCCATGGAGCCTGACCTGCGCGCCCGTGAAGGCATTTTCCTGGCGTTCCAGTATCCTGTCGAGATCCCCGGCGTGCCGACGTCTGAATTCCTCCGTTCTTCTTATAACGCGCTGGCCCGCCATCACGGGTTGGCGGAAATGGATCCCCTTGATTTCGACCCTTTTATTCGTGAAAAGATGAAAGTCCTGGAGATGGACGAGAAATATATCGACCGGGCCGTCAACGTCGATTTTTCCGGTGGTGAGAAGAAGCGCAACGAGATCCTTCAAATGGCGGTCCTCAATCCCAGGCTTGCCGTCCTGGACGAGACGGACTCCGGTCTTGACGTGGATTCGATGAAGATCGTGGCCCACGGGGTCAATGTCCTGCGGACCAAGCGCAATGCCATGGTGGTCATCACGCATTACCAGCGCTTGCTGAATTATATCAAGCCGGATATCGTCCATGTCCTTTACCAGGGGCGCATCATCAAGACGGCGGGGCCTGAACTAGCCCTGCAGATCGAAGAGAAAGGGTATGATTGGCTCATCGCCTGATATGGATCATTTGACCGCTGTCCCTCAGATCTTTCGCTTCCGCCGCCGTTCAGAGGCAACGGATATTATGCGCATTCCCGCGGGTGCTCGGCATATCGTCCTTCATGTGGAGGAAGGTGCCCGTGTTGCTGTCGCGGGTAATTTTGGTCCTTCCGAGGTCGAAGCGGTCCTTGAAGAAGGCGCTCATCTTGAGATATTGCGTGTCGCGCGGGCGGACGGCATCAGTCCTTGCGTGTCGCATTTTAAGGCGCGCCTGGCCGCGGGCAGTTGTTTGAGGTCGTTTTTCTTTACCAGAGGAGAGTCCGGCGTCAGCGATGATATCAATGTGGTTCTCGAAGGGGCCGGTGCCGGGGTTTTTTTGAACGGGCTGCACCTGCTTGCCGGTGAGGCCAAGGCGGAAAGCACCACGAACATTGAA
Source organism: Candidatus Omnitrophota bacterium (assembly GCA_903901225.1). Taxonomy (GTDB): domain Bacteria; phylum Omnitrophota; class Gorgyraeia; order Zapsychrales; family Fredricksoniimonadaceae; genus Fredricksoniimonas; species Fredricksoniimonas borealis. The sequence goes on along the minus strand of CAIUQE010000037.1, from coordinate 142,830 downwards.
CACGCCGCGCCTTCAACGACCAGCGATCAGCTTTATAAATGCCTGCTGCGTGACACGTCATATTCTTTGTTCAATGGCAGGATCCTTGTCCGCCGTGAAGCGCAATTGACCAACGCGTACCAGTTGAACAAGAACATGTTGTTGAGCACCCAGGCGCGCGCGGATACAAGGCCAGAGCTTGAGATATTCGCGGATGATGTCAAATGTTCCCATGGGGCCACGATCGGGCACATGGACCATGACCAGCTGTTTTATCTGCAGACGCGCGGCATCGACAAGGCCGCGGCCGGTGAGATGCTCACCAACGGCTTTGTCGAGGATGTGGTCGACCGGATCAGTGATCCCCGGTTAAAAAATGAAGTTCAAAGGAGCCTGAGGTAATACATGCCTGTTCTCGACATTGACAAGATACGCGGTGATTTTCCGAACCTGGCCACGCGCGGAAGGGATGATAAACCGATCATTTATTTTGATAACGCCGCCACGACGTTCAAGCCATGCCAGGTCATTTCGTCGACCCATTCCCACTATTGCCATCGTACGGCCAACATCCATCGCGGGGTGCATTATCTGAGCGAAGAAGCCACGGCTGAATATGAATCTTCGCGCGAGAAGGTCAGGGCGTTCCTGGGCGCCCGTAACACGTTCGAGATCATCTTTACGAAAGGTTCGACGGAATCCATCAATCTTGTGGCCGCGAGTTACGGCCGCAAGTTCATCAAGTCGGGAGACGAGATCATTATCTCCGAGATGGAGCACCATTCGAATATCGTGCCGTGGCAGCTTCTTCGCGAAGAGACCGGCTGTGTGCTCAAGGTGATCCCCTTCGATGATAACGGGGAGTTGATCCTGGAGGAATATCGCAAGCTCCTCTCGCCGCGGACAAAGCTGGTGTCGGTCGTCCATGTGTCGAATTCTCTGGGGACGGTCAATCCCGTGAAGGAGATCATCCGCCTGGCCCATGCTGCCGGAGCGTTGGCGCTGGTTGACGCGGCGCAGAGCGTGTCACACGCGCCCATTGATGTCGGGGACCTGGACTGTGATTTCCTCGTATTCTCCGGCCATAAACTTTACGGCCCGACGGGCGTTGGCGTCCTTTACGCGAAGGAGAAACTTCTGGAAAGCATGCCCCCGTACCAGAGTGGCGGCGACATGATCCTGAGCGTCACGTTTGAAAAGACCATTTTTAACCGTTTGCCCTACAAGTTCGAGGCTGGCACGCCCAATATTGCGGGTGTCATCGCGCTCGGCGAGGCGATCTCCTACGTTAACAGCCTTGACGCGGGCGCATTGATCGCTTATAAGAAGGACCTTCTAGCTCATGGCCACAAGGTCCTTTCACAGGTGCCTGGCCTCAGGATGATCGGCATGGCCAAAGAGAAGGCGCCCATATTCTCATTCGTGATCGACGGCATCCATGCCCATGACATAGGGACCCTGGTTGACAGGGAAGGCGTCGCCATTCGCACCGGCCATCACTGCACCCAACCGGTCATGAAACATTTCGGCATTCCCGGCACGGCGCGCGCGTCGCTCGCTTTCTATAACACGAAAGAAGAGCTGGACATTTTTGCGGCGGCGCTGAAAAAAAGCATCAAGATCTTTCATGAATAACAGGAGTTTATGACAACATTTTGTTGTCCAGATTGAGCGTAGGGGCCGAGCTTGTCTCGGCCCGCTTCATCGGGCGGACACCTGTCTGCCGACAGGCAGGCAAGGTCCGCCCCTACACACAATTCCTGCTCAAATATCGTTATTGACGAAACGTACTATCTAAATTGGACGTGTATTATGACAACACATAGCGAAGATCTTTATCAGCAGGTTATCCTTGAGCACAACAAGCGCCCGCGCAATTTCGTCGAGCTTTCACCCTGTTCGCATGAAGCGGAAGGTTACAATCCGCTCTGCGGCGATCATCTGCATGTTTATTTGAGGGTCAGCGACAGCGGTGTGATCGAGGAGGCGGCGTTCCATGGCGACGGGTGCGCTATTTCAAAAGCATCCGGGTCCATGATGACGGTCGCGTTGAAGGGAAAAACTGTCGCTGAAGCCAAGGCTCTGTTTGAGGAATTCAGGAAGCTTGTGACCAAAGAACTTGATCCGGCATCGCCGGAGCAGCACCTGGGGAAGCTCACAGTCTTTTCCGGGATATGGAAATACCCCAGTCGTGTCAAATGCGCGATCCTCGCCTGGCATACCATGAACGGCGCTTTGGATCAGAAGAAGACCGTTTCAACAGAGTAGCGACCTGCTTTACCAGTATCCTTTGGGATCGCTGGCAGCCATTCCTTTGAATTTCCCCAGAAGCCGTACTTCACGCACCAGATCAATATCAAATTTGGCTTTGACAAGCGCGGCCATTTTCAGGGAAAGTTCGTAAACGTCCTGGGCCGTCGCGCCATCCGCATGGGTGATGATATTGGCGTGTTCGGCGTAGGTCCGGGCGCCGTTGAGGCAAAGGTCTTTGGCGCCGGCCTGTTCCAGGAACCATCCCGCGGCCCGGCGCTGTCCAGCATTGGAAGTCGGGGCCACGTTGCGGAAGAACGATCCGGCGCAGGGATAATGCTGCCAAAAATCCAGCTTGAATTTCCTCTCCTTGAGCACCTTGTCCCGTTTGGCGTGAAGCGCGTCTTTGGTCAGCGGTGTCAGGGCGAACGATGCTGTCAGCAGGATGTCTCCATTATGTTTGAACGGTGAATCGCGGTAGGAGAACGGGATGGACGCCGTGGGCAACGTCGCGATGGAGGAGTCTTTTCTAAGGACGTTGACGCTTTGAAGATGGTCGGATATCTGCTCGCCGTAAGCGCCCGCGTTGCCCGCGATCGCGCCGCCGGCAGTGCCGGGGATCCCGAACATGGCTGTAAGGCCGTCGAGCCCCGCGTCAGCGGCATACGCCGCGAGGCTGTCGAGCGGGGTGGCGGCATCGGTGGTGATGATATTTTCTTCCCGTTGAATGAGGGGCAAGGCAGATGTGTAGCGGACAATGACTTTGTCACAACCATTATCAGAAGCGAGGATATTGGAGCCAAACCCCATCAGCAAAAAGTCAATGCGGTGGTCCCGCAGGCGCGTGACGGTTGCCTGAAGGATCTTGGCGTCGCGGCATTCGATGACAGCAGGGCACTTTCCACCCAGCTTGAAAGTCGTGTGACGGCTGAGGGGCGTATCCCTTTCGATCTTTACGTCGAGATCATTGAGGCAAGACAAGTCCATGTCAGATCCTGGGCAATGGAAAAACAACATCTTTTTCCGGGTTGTCGAAATTGATCAGTTCAGCGTGCGGGCAGACAGCCCTGATCTTGAGCACGATCTCGTCCACGAGGTAGCGGGGCACGGAAGCACCCGAACTTATCCCGATATTTTTTTCCCCGTCAATGATCGTAGGATCTAGGTCACTGGCATTGTCCACAATGATGCTGGTGACACCGAGTTGCTGGCCTTTTTCCCTCAAGCGGTTTGAATTTGAGCTGTTGGATGACCCGCAGATTATGATGAGGCCCTTCTGGCCGCAAAGGCTTGCAAGTTCTTTGATGGCATCCTGGCGGCTTTGGGTCGCGTAGCAGATGTCCTCGCGCGCGGGGCCTGTCAGCAGCGGGAATTTTTCCCGCAACTGCGCGATGAGCGTGCGGGTGTCGTCGACCGATAGGGTGGTCTGTGTCACGTAGGCGACTTTCTGGCGCGGGTCAATGTCGAGTTTTTCAATATCCGCGCGCGTGGAGATGATATGAAGCAGGTCGGGGCGCACGTGGCCTGAGGTGCCCACCATTTCCTCGTGGCCTTTGTGCCCGATCAGGACGACCGGAATGTTTTGCCGCGAAAAACCTTCGGATTCCCTGTGTATTTTTGTGACCAGCGGGCAGGTGGCGTTGATGGTGACGAGGTTCTTTTTCTTTGCGTTTTCCAGGACCCAGGGAGAAATGCCGTGCGCGCTGAAGATCACGCGCTGACCGTCAGGTATCGCGGCGATGTCATCCACGAACACGACGCCCCTGGCCTTGAAACTGTTGACGACGGAGGTGTTGTGCACGATCTCGTGAAAGATATACAGCGGCGTACCGTGGGCGGCCAGGGTCCGTTCAACGACCTCGATGGCACGGGCGACACCCGCGCAAAAACCCTGTGTGCGCGCGAGGAAAATTTGCATTGCTGATGTCCCTTCCTTTCATTACAATTGGTCATTATATCATTACCTTAAACCGAGTAAATCCATAATGTCCAAATTAGTCCGTCGCAAAACACCGGTTGTTATTATCGGGGATGTCCGCATGGGTGGGGATGATCCCGTTGTGGTCCAGTCCATGACAGACACACCGACCGCTGATGTCCCCGCGACCCTGCGGCAGACCATTGACCTGATCGAGGCCGGTTCCGAGCTTGTCCGCTGGACCATCAATGATGACGCGGCGGCCATCGGCGCGCTTGAAGCACTCCGGTCCCTGCGCGCTTCAGGTGTCCGTACGCCTGTTGTGGGGGATTTCCATTTCAACGGCCACGAGATCCTTGCCCGGCATGAGGAACTGGCGAAGGCGCTGGACAAATACCGCGTCAATCCCGGGAATGTTGGGCAGGGAGTCCGGAAAGACAGCAATTTTTCATCCATTATCGGCTTCGCGGTCAGGTATGACAAGGCGGTGCGCATCGGCGTTAACTGGGGGTCGCTGGACAAGGACCTTTTGGCGGCGCTCATGAACCAGAATGCCAAACGAACCCAGCCCCGCACAGTCAAGCAGATCATGGCTGATGCCATGGTCGAGAGCGCTTTGGCCAGCTGCCAGGCGGCCCTTGCGTTAGGTCTTCCCAGGGAGAAACTGGTGGTCAGCGCGAAATTATCTGTCCTGCAGGACACGATCGATGTCAATGAACGTATCGCGGCGGAGTGTGACCATGTCCTGCATCTTGGCCTGACGGAGGCCGGCGGCGGGGTCAAGGGTGTGGCGGCGAGTGCCGCGGCACTGGCGGTTTTGCTTCAGCAGGGGATTGGCGATACGATCCGCGTGTCGTTGACGCCGGAGCCGGGAATATCACGCACGCGCGAGGTCGAGGTTTGCCAGGATATCCTGCAGTCCATGGGCTTCCGTTATTTTTATCCGGGGATCACCAGTTGCCCGGGGTGCGGACGTACCCGGAGCGTTTATTTTCAGGAGCTCGCCAGGGATGTGCGTGAGCATGTTGCCGCCAGGATGACGGAATGGAAAAAGAAATACCCGGATGTTGCAACATTGAAGATCGCTGTGATGGGCTGTGTGGTCAACGGCCCCGGCGAAAGCGCCCACGCGGATATCGGCATCAGCCTGCCCGGTTCCATGGAAGATCCCGCCGCGCCGGTCTATGTGGACGGGAAGAAGACCGCAATCCTCAAAGGCCTCCATATCAAGGAAGAGTTTATCCAGATCCTTGAAAATTATATCGCACAACGGTTCACAAAGTAATTATTTTCCCCTCCCCGTGAAGTGTGGGAGTTGGAGATCATAGCCATCAGGAGGAGAGCCAATGCCACATACATTTAAGGTAATAGTCGAAAAGCCGTACGAACAACGGCTTGTCGATCTGGGCGTGCGATCCTGGCCGATATGGACCAAAGAGGTCTCATCGTTTGATTGGCAATATGATGAAAAAGAGGTTTGTTTGTTCCTGGAGGGTGAAGTGACGCTCAAGACACCTTTTGAATCTGTTTCATTTGGAAAAGGGGATCTTGTGACATTCCCGCAGGGCTTAAGCTGTACCTGGCATGTCAAGAAGCCCGTGCGTAAGCATTATAAGTTTGGGGATGCGTGACGGGTCCTGATCCTGTTTCAATCAGCGTGCGGATCGACAAATGGTTGTGGTCGGTGCGCATTTGCAAGACGCGGTTGATAGCAACTGATCTGTGTAAAAGGCATAAGGTAAGTATCGACGGGCAGGCGGTTAAGCCGTCGCGGGATGTAAAGATAGGGCAGGTGATCGTTGTTCGAAAAGAAGGTGTCAGCTGGCAGTATCGGGTTTTGAAATGCATCGATAAACGGGTTGGTGCTCAGCTTGTAAAAGAGTGCTGTGAGGATATAACCCCACCAGAAGAAAGAAATAAGCTTGCCCTCATCAAGGGCGGATGGGCGCCGCGTCGCGCGAAAGGCGAAGGGCGACCGACCAAGAAGGATCGACGAGAGATGGAGCGGGTGTTGGATTTGCCACGCGACCCCTGCGGGGCAGATTTTTCTAATGAAAAATCCGGGTTTATGTATTCAGCGATCATTGACGAACCATAATGGTTGTGTTATGGTTCTATCAAGGAGGGCTTGCCATGGCCAATATTACTGTCAAGAACATACCGCGCCGGTTGCATGAGGTTTTAAAGCGCAGGGCCGTTATGGGACATCGCAGTTTGAACAATGAGATCATTTCCAGCCTTGAAACGGCAACAGGGTTCGTGCCGCTGGATGCCCAGCAGATGGCGTTTGATGCGGCGTTGATGCGCCATGCGTTCAAGGGCGAGGCATTGCCCGAGGATATCGATCGTTTCAAGAAAGAAGGCCAGGCATGATCGTCGCGGATGCGAATCTTGTCGCGTATTATTATTTGCCGGGGCCTTTTCAGCCGTTGGCGCAAGCGGTGATCCGGAAGGATACTGTCTGGATCGTCCCGCCGATCATGGTGTCGGAATTCAGGAATATCCTGCTGGGTTTTGTGCGCGCGAAACAATTAGCTCGTCAGGATGCCATCGAGCTTGCGGTCAGGGTGGAGCTTGTTTTTAGTCCGCGGACAAAAAGTGTCCCATCCACCCAGGTCATGGAGACCGCTTGCCATGGGGGGTGCTCGGCGTATGACGCGGAATATGTTGCCCTGGCGCAGATGTTGGGGGTCAAGCTTGCGACAGCTGATAAATATCTTCTGAAGGCTTTTCCTAATATCGTGGTTGCTCTGCAGGATTTTTGATGGAATTACAGCAAAACAGTATGTGAGACCTTGCGCCCCTTGAGCAGGACGTATTCTTTATAACCCGCGGCCAGGGCCAGGTCGCGCGCCTTGTCGAAATCGCGCCCGACGTCGTGCGGGTCATGGGCGTCGGAGCCGAACGTGATCGGGACCCCTTTGGCGCAGTAGATCTTCAGGTCGTGCAGAGCAGGATAAATTTCTTTCGCGGGCTTGCGCAGTCCCGAGCTGTTCACTTCCACAATGAGGCCGTGGAGGCGCAGTGACAGTCACAGTGACCGGCTTGACAAGTGTAATTTTTTATTATATCCTATGAACCGAAAACAGTTCATGTAGACTGAAAATGGCACACATGAACTGAAAGCGGAACATAGAAATGGGAAGCAGTTAATATGCGGTTGAATAAACCATTGAATAAAATTTTGAATAGTGAGACTAAAGTAAAGATCTTGCGATTGTTTTGTTCTGTTGGGGGCGAGACCAGCGGGAGACAGGTCGCGCAATTACTGCAGGCTTCGACAACGACTGTCAGGGTGGCTCTTCGGGACCTTTATGAAGAAGGAGTGCTGGAGAGGAAAGGTTTTGGTACAGTGCACGCGTACGGCTTAAACCCGAAGAATTGGGTCGTGGCAAAAGTGTTAAAACCCATGTTCAAGACGGAAGGAGATTATCCGTCGGATCTTTGGACGGAATTTCATAAAAAAATAGAAGGTTCTGGGATCAAAGAAGATATTGTGTCAGTAGCTTTGTTTGGAAGCGTTCATAAAAAAAAGGAGCGTCCGACGAGTGATGTTGATCTGCTTGTGCTTATCAACAGTGAGAAAGTAAGATCTCTTGTGGAAGACTTATTTCTGGATATCAACGTTTCTGTCTTGCAGGAAGTCGGGTTAAGTATAGACGCACACATTTATTCAGTTGCTGAATTTCGTAAAAAATCCTCCGAGGGGCTGTCGTTTATTAAAGCGGCTTTGGATTCGAATAAAATAATTTGGGGTAAAAAATTGGAGGCATTTCTATGAATGCCAGGTCGATGAAAGTAAAGATCGTTGCAAAAAGCAGTTATACGATCTTTTTGGATCGAGCCAGTCAGTTGTATGAAATGATGCAAGTTGCGCAACAAAAAGAATATTGGGCAGCTTTAGGTGTCAACGCGGTTCATTGCGCGATCGCGCTTAACGATGCGATCACTGTGTGTCATCTGGGTCAACGTTCCGCTGGGGAGGATCATGCCACGGCCGCGGAGCTTCTTTACAGGGTGAACATCGATGGCGTAGAGGCTCAGGCGAAGAATTATTCCAGGATCCTTGCGAAGAAAACAGCCATTGAGTATGAAGAACGGGATTTCCGTCAGGCGGATGCGCTTGATATTTTAAAACAAGTTGAGCGATTTTATCAGTGGGGAATGGCCAAACTGCCGGAGTAGTGATGACGTTGTCGTTTACTTAAATAGACATGTGTTTACTAGAGGGTACACACAAAGGTCAGGAAAGATCAGGGAAAGTGACTGGGATAAATCACAGTAAAACGGTATGTGAAACCTTGCGGCCTTTGAGCAGGACGTACTCGGTGTACCCCGCGGCCAGGGCCAGGTCGCGCGCCTTGTCGAAATCTCGCCCGACGTCGTGCGGGTCATGGGCGTCGGAGCCGAACGTGATCGGGACCCCTTTGGCGCAGTAGATCTTCAGGTCGTGCAGGGCAGGATAAATTTCTTTCGCGGGCTTGCGCAGGCCCGAGCTGTTCACTTCCACAATGACGCCGGTCTTCTTGAACACGCGGGCGTTCTCCTCGATCTCCGCCGTGATGTCCACCGTGGGGTGGAAATCAAATTTTTTCACAAGGTCCACATGCCCGAGCACGTCGAACAACCGTGACAAAGCACTCTTGCGCAGCAGGCGGTGGTACTCGCGGTAAACGTCGTTCACATCCCGGGCGTTCCATTCCTTCATCTGGATCGGGTCGTCAAAACCCCATTTTTCGATGAAATGGACGGAGCCGATCACATAGTCGTAGGGATAGGCGCTGAGCATGGAGCGCGTGAGTTCCTCATAGCCGGGGATGAAATCCGCCTCGATCCCGACAATGACCTCCAGATCGTCCTCAAATTCGGAGCGCACGCTTTCGATCATGTGGTGGTAAATGGGCAGTTGCGAATGGTCCATCGTGATGGAACGGTCATTGTGTGACACAAGGGGGGCGTGGTCGGAAAACCCGATCTTCTTCAATCCGACCTCGATCGCGCGCCTCGCGTAGGCCTGGGGTTCGCCTGTCGCGTGACCGCACAGGGGTGTGTGCATATGGTAATCAGATATCGGTAACATGCTGCGATTATAACACGGGATCATCCGAGAACAAGGGGGAAGGGATTTTTCTATTGAAAACCTGGCGCATGTGCTAATATCGATGAAAATTATTTCCAAAGGATATGTATGGAAGATGTGTTCCGCAAATTGTTAAAGACTGTCGGCGAAGACCTCAACCGGGGCGGCCTCAAGGGGACCCCGCGGCGCGCGGCGAAAGCGTATGAATTCCTGACCACGGGTTATAACCAGGATATCAAGAAGGTCATCAACGGCGCCATTTTTGATTCGGACAACGACGAAATGATCATCGTCAAGGACATCGAGATGTACTCGATGTGCGAGCATCACCTCCTGCCGTTCTTCGGCAAGTGCCACGTCGGGTATATCCCGCGCGGCAAGGTCCTCGGCCTTTCCAAGATCGCGCGGATCGTGGATGTGTTTGCCCGCCGTTTCCAGATCCAGGAAAACCTCACCAAGCAGGTGGCGGACACGATCATGGAACACACGGACGCCCGCGGCGTCGGCGTCGTCATTGACGCCCAGCATTTGTGCATGATGATGCGGGGTGTCGAAAAACAGAACTCCGTGATGAAGACCTCCTGCATGCTGGGGACGTTCCGTTCCAACAGTTCCACCCGCAGCGAATTCCTCAGCCTTATCCGATGAGCCATTTTTCCAACGCGACGGTCACGATCAAAGATGCCAGGGTCAAAGTCATTATAGGGACTTTGCCTCATGAAAGGGAGACCCCGCAGGAGCTGGTGCTCAATATTTCCTTTGATTATGACGCGTCCCTGGCCGCAACCACCGATGCTTTGGGGCACGCGGTCGATTACGCGGCCATTCATGCGGCTATTGTGAAAAAGGTCGCGGGGACAAAGTTCTTTCTGCTGGAGCGCCTTGCCGCTTTTATCCTAGATCTTATTATGGAAGAGCCTCGGATCGTTACGGCCACCGTGTCGATCTCGAAAGCCGGGGTTTTGGCTGATGCCAGGGCCGTCGCCCTTGTGATGACGGCCCAAAGATCGGGTGCCAGGGTGATGACCACGACACGGTGCTGCTGATGGGTTGCCTGCTCCTTTTGTTCTTCCTTGTGTTCTTTCCTTACGCGGAATTCGTGGTGATGGGCAAGGTTGCCGCCAGGATAGGGGTCCTTCAGACGATTCTCCTATTGTTCTCTTCCGCGGTCCTGGGGTCTTCGCTGGCCAAACACCAGGGGATGGTGATCCTTCAGAGGATACAGGCGTCCCTGGCGGAAAGGCGGCCGCCTACGGTTGAAATGGTCGACGGTTTGCTTGTTTTCCTGGGGGGCGTCCTTTTTGTCCTGCCCGGGTTTATCAGTGATATCCTGGGCCTGATCCTTGTTTTCCCGTTGACCCGCGTTCTGGTCCGGTGGTTCGTTCTCAGGGGATTCCAGGCGCATATCCTTTCTTCCGGGAACCAGGCCGTGGGGGCTACTTCACCCGCAGGGGCACCCGGGCCTTCGATCAATAAAGGCGGGGCCGTTGACGCTGAAGTGATCGAAGAAAGATAGAAATTTCTCTTGCCAATAGGCTTTTTGTTGCTACTATATACCCTGATTTTCAAAAAGGAAGGTTCATGACCATGAGATTGAACAACGAGATCGCCTTGATCACAGGATCCGCGCGCGGCATTGGCCGTGAGATCGCTGAAACCTATGCCCGCGAAGGGGCTTTGGTCATCATTTCCGATATCAAGATCGAAGATTGCCAGGCTACGGCCGCTGAACTTGTGGCCAAGGGTTATAAAGCTGACGCGTTTGCCTGCAATGTGACAAATTCTGCCGATGTGGACCAGTGTGTGGCCAAGATCATTGAAAAGCACGGCCGTATCGATATATTAGTGAACAATGCCGGCATTACCCGTGACGGCCTTTTCCTGCGCATGAAGGAAGAGGAATGGGACGCGGTCATCAGTGTCAACCTTAAAGGCACGTTCAACGCCTGCAAGGCGGTTTCCAGGCCCATGTTGAAGGCGCACAAAGGCAAGATCATCAATATCGGTTCCGTGATCGGCGTGATGGGCAACGCGGGTCAGGCAAATTATGCCGCGAGCAAAGCCGGTGTTATCGCGCTGGCCAAGTCTTTGGCGCGTGAATTCGCCTCGCGCAGCATCACGGTCAATGCCGTGGCCCCCGGGTATATCAAGACCGCCATGACCGACAAACTGAGCGATGAGGTGAAGAACAAGATACTTGAGAATGTTCCGCTGGGCCGCATGGGACTTCCCGCGGATGTGGCGAACGTGTGTTTGTTCCTGGCGTCAAAAGAAGCTGATTATGTCACCGGCCAGACGATCCTCGTCGACGGCGGCATGGTCATGTATTGAAAAGGTCTTAAAGAAAAAGTAAAGAAGGTAAAAAGGAGGCTTGCATGGCTGTTGCAGAAAAAGTGAAATCCATCATCGCGGAACAGTTGGGCGTCAAGATCGAGGAAGTCAAGCCCGAGGCGTCATTCATTGATGACCTGGGTGCCGATTCTCTTGATACCGTTGAGCTCATCATGGCCCTTGAAGAGGAATTCAGCGTTGAAATTCCTGACGAGGACGCTGAAAAGATGACCAAGGTCGGCGATGCGATCAAGTATATCGAGGAAAAGGCTGCCAAGGCGTAACGGGAGCGGTTCTACTTGAACGTTTGAGTTGAATAATTGCCCCGACATCATCTGTCGGGGCAAAAATTTTTAAGGGGCCGTTATTATGGAAAAAAGGCGAGTCGTTGTTACAGGGATCGGCGTGCTTTCACCTGTCGGGAACGGGCTTGATGATTTCTGGAAGGCCCTTGTCGCCGGAAAGAGCGGTGTCGCTCCCATCACGAAGTTCGATGCGTCCACGTTTGACACGAAGATCGCGGCAGAACTGAAGGGGTATGAGGTGGACAAGCACTTCAATTCCAAGGATGCCCGCAAGATATCTCCTTTCATCCAGTACGCGGTTGTGGCCGCGCGCGAGGCTGTCATCAACGCGCGTTTCAAGATGGCGGAGGTCGATCCTCATCGCGTGGGCGTTGTGGTCGGTTCCGGCATCGGCTGTATCAGGTCCGCCGAGGAAGAGTACCAGAAGTTCCTGGACAAAGGGCCTGGGCGCATCTCACCGTTCTTTATCCCTAAAATGATCATTAATGAGGCGGCGGGGCAGGTTTCCATTGAGACCGGCGCCAAAGGTCCGGCCACGTGTTCGGTCACGGCTTGCGCGACAGGGACGACCTGCATCGGCGACGCGTTCCGGATGATCCAGTACGGCGAGATCGACGCGGCTTTTGCCGGCGGTACTGAAGCGGCTATTTCCATCCTTGGCGTGGGCGGTTTTTGCGCGTTAAAAGCCCTCTCGACCCGTAACGACGCGCCTGAAAAAGCCAGCCGGCCTTTTGATAAGGACCGTGACGGGTTCATCATGGGCGAAGGCGCGTGCGTTGTGGTGCTTGAGGAATTGGGCTATGCCCAGAAACGCGGAGCTACGATCATCGCTGAAGTGGCCGGTTTCGGGCAGACGTCCGACGCCTTCCATTCAACAGCACCTGAAGATTCCGGCGAAGGCGCGGCGCGCGCGATGCGTGATGCCGTCAAATACGCCGGGCTCAAGCTTGAGGATGTTGATTACATCAACGCGCACGGCACCTCGACCTATCTGAACGACAAAATCGAATCGCTGGCGATCAACAAGGCTTTTGGGGCGCACGCCAGCAAGCTGGCGGTCAGTTCCACCAAATCCATGACGGGGCATTTGCTCGGGGCGGCCGGCGCGGTCGAGTTCGCGGCCTGCGCTTTGGCCATCCGCGACGGGATAATCCCGCCGACGATCAACTATACAACACCGGACCCTGACTGCACCCTTGATTATGTGCCCAACGAGGCGCGCCGGGCTAAGGTCGATGTGGCCATTTCCAATTCCCTCGGGTTTGGCGGCCATAACGCGACCATTCTCGTGAAACGGTTCCAGGGTTAATTAAAGAAAGCGACACACCATGAAGAATTACAAGATCGCGGTCATTCCGGGGGACGGCACAGGGCCTGAGGTGGTCCGGGAAGGGATGAAAGTCCTGGAGGCTGCCGGTTCAAAATTTTCTTTCAAGTATGAGGCCGTTAATTTTGATTTTGGCGGTGAGCGCTACCTGCGCACCGGTGAAGTCCTGCCGGAGTCAGCCGTGGCGGATTTCAAGAAATTTGACGCCATGTTCCTCGGCGCCATCGGCCATCCGGATGTCAAGCCGGGTATCCTTGAGAAGGGGATACTGCTGAAGCTCCGTTTTGACCTTAACCAGTATATCAACCTGCGCCCCGTGCAGTTGTTTGACGACCGTTTTTGCCCCTTGAAAGGCAAGAAACCCGCGGATATTGATTTTACCGTCGTGCGTGAGAATTCCGAAGGCCTTTACGCGGGCGCGGGCGGCAGTCTTTTCAAAGGGACGCCCCAGGAAGTTGCCATCCAGGAAAGCATCAACACCCGGTTTGGTATCGAGCGCTGCGTGCGTTACGCCTATGAGTTCACCCGCAAATACGGCAAGAAGAAACAATTGACTTTATGCGGCAAGACCAATGTGCTGACCTTTGCCTTTGACCTGTGGCTGCGGACTTTTCAGGAGGTCGGGAAGGAATATCCCGATATCAAGACCGACTACGCGCACGTCGACGCCATCACGATGTGGTTTGTGAAGAACCCCGAGTGGTTCGACGTTATCGTGACGGACAACATGTTCGGCGATATCATCACCGATCTCGCCGCCATGATCCAGGGCGGGATGGGGATCGCGGCGGGCGGCAACATCAACCCTCAGGGGGTTTCGATGTTCGAGCCTATCGGCGGTTCGGCTCCCAAGTACACCGGCAAAAACGTGATCAACCCGTTGGCGGCCATCGGCGCCGGGGCCATGTTGTTGCGCCAGCTGGGTGAAGCCAAAGCGGCCGATGCCATCGAGGCGTCCATCCGCCTGGTCGTTACCACGAAGATCAAGGACCTGGCCGCGGGGAAGATGGGTTATTCCACGACGGAAGTCGGCGATCTTGTTGTCAAGCACCTGTAAGGAGTTGTTGTCATGAAAAAGTATGTTGTCGCTATCCTGGGCGCCCGTTCCGCGGTCGGCCAATGCATGTATGATATCGTCAAGGAGCGTAAATTCCCCGTCAGGGAGTTGCGGCTTATTTCGCCCAGCGGCGCCAAGGGGAAGATGCACGGGCTCCCGTTGCTGCCGCTCGATGAAAATGTTTTCAAGGGTGTCGATATCGTCCTCAGTTCTCCTGGCGCCGAGATCAGCAAGGTCTGGTCGCCGGTGGCGGCAAGGGTCGGCGCGGTTGTCATTGACAACACGAGCCAGTTTCGCATGGACAAGGATGTCCCGCTCGTTGTTCCCGAGGTGAATCCTGAAGACGTGAAGTGGCACAAGGGCATCATCGCGAATCCCAACTGTTCAACGATACAGATGGTGGTCGCGCTCAAGCCCCTGCATGACCATGCGAAGATCAAGCGTATTGTGGTGTCGACCTACCAGGCCATTTCGGGGGCGGGTTCCGAGGCCATTGAGGAAATGAAGAATCAGCTGAAAGGCGACCTGGTCCCCAAAAAACTGGCGTACCAGATCCTGCACAGCCTGATCCCGCAGATCGATGTTTTCGTTGAGAACCATTACACGAAGGAAGAGATGAAAATGGTCAACGAAACGCGCAAGATCCTCCACGACGAGAAGATGCGCGTCACGGCAACATGCGTGCGCGTGCCTGTATTTAACGCGCACTCCGAATCCGTCAACATTGAAACGCAAAAGAAGCTGACGCGCGCGGATGTCATCAGGCTCTTATCCAAGGCCCCCGGCGTCAAGGTTGTTGATGATCCCGCGCGGAAAAAATATCCCATGCCCATTGACGCGGACGGTAAGGATGAGACCTTTGTGGGCCGTATCCGTGAGGACGAATCCATCCCCAACGGCATCAACATGTGGGTTGTCTCTGACAATCTCCGCAAGGGCGCGGCGCTCAATGCTGTGCAGATCGCGGAGACGCTGATCGGCTACAAGCTCCTTTAGGGGTTCATTGTTTGAAGACCTTCAAGCTTACCCTCGAATACGACGGGACGGATTTTAACGGCTGGCAACTCCAGGCCAATGCCCGCCGCACCGTCCAGGGCGAACTGGAAAAAGCTCTTTCAAAGATCTTCAAGAAAGACAGGATCCCCTGCATCGGTTCAGGCCGCACGGACAGCGGCGTCCACGCCAGGGGGCAGGTGGCGCATTTTCGTGTTGATACAGAGATGCCGCCCGAAGAGCTCATGCGGGCGCTGAACCATAATATTCCCCGCGATGTGGTCGTTGTGGATGCCCAACTGGTCTCCGCGAAATTCCACGCCCAGCACAGCGCCCGGTCAAAGGTATATTCGTACACCATCCTTAATCGTCCGTATGCCTCGGCGCTTGAGCGAAACCGTTGCTGTTATTTTCCGCGCCAGCTCAATATCAGACTGATGCGTGAAGAAGCGCGGGCGTACGTCGGGAAGAAGGACTTTTCTTCGTTCGCGAATGTCGACCGTTCGCGCGCATGTGACGCCGTCAGGACCATCAAACGCTTCCAGGTCACGAAGTCCGGCGACATTATCCGTATCGTCGTTGAGGCGGATGGTTTTTTGTACAAGATGGTCCGCAATATGGTGGGGACCCTGCTGGAGGTGGCTTCAGGCCGGTTCCCGCGCGGCAGCATCAAAAAGATGCTCAACGACCGCGACCGCAGGGCCGCGGGCCTGGCCGCGGTGGCGCAGGGGCTTTGCCTCGAAGAGGTCAAGTATTAGCCGGCGTATATGATCCGACGATATTTTCTATTGACTTGTCCGGATTCAGTGATATACTTTTGGCTCATAATTTGGAACTAGTTAAATATCAAGAGAGTTGAAGATGGCCGCACAGAAAACCACATTACCTAAAGTGAACGAGATCGAAAAGAAGTATTTCCTTGTCAATGCCGACGGGAAAGTGTTGGGGCGTTTGGCCACCAAGGTGGCGTCCATCCTGCGCGGCAAACACAAGCCGACGTTCACACCCTTTATGGATACGGGTGACAACGTCATCATCATCAACGCGGAGAAGATCCGTGTTACCGGCAAGAAGGCCAATGACAAGTTCTATGACCGCTATTCGGGTTTCCATTCCGGGCTGAAGAGCGTCAGGTTCTCGGATATGATCATCAAGTATCCGCACAAGGTCCTTGAACTGGCCATCGGGCGCATGATCCCCAAGGGAAAACTCGGCGAGCGCGTCAGGACGCATCTTTACGTTTATGCCGGCCCGGATCATCCGCACAAGGCTCAGAAACCTGTTCCGTTAGACATTTAATTCCAGAGGAGTACGAACAATGGTCGAAGTCGTCAAATATGCAGCTACCGGTCGCCGTAAAACATCCGTGGCGCGTGTCATCATTACGCCGGGTGCTGGCAGGATCACGGTCAATGGCCGTGCGTTCGAACATTATTTCCCGAGAGAGACAGACCGTATCATCATCCTGTCGCCGTTCAAGTTGACGAATTTTCTTAACAAGTTTGACATGGATGTCAATGCCACGGGTGGCGGCCTCACAGGGCAGGCTGGCGCTCTTCGGATGGCCGTATCAAGGGCGTTGACATTGTTTGACCAGAATACGCGCGCGATCCTTAAAAAGAATCTTTGTTTAAGGCGTGATTCGCGCATGAAGGAACGTAAAAAGCCTGGGCAGAAGGGCGCGCGCAGGAAGTTCCAGTGGGTCAAACGTTAAGGGTTGTTTTTTAACACAAATTTTTGTTTTTCAAGAACTTACAAAGCCTGCGTCTTCAAAAAGTTTTATTGACGGCGCAGGCTTTTTCATTTATTATTTAAATCTGTTTTCTTAGACGGAAAAACGGGAATGATCCGCATATGATACGCGTTGGCATCGTCGGGATAAGTGGTTTTTCAGGCAAAGTGCTGCTGGATATCCTTTTGAATCACAGGGAAGTCCGTGTCACTTATGTCGCGGCGCGTTCGACCACGGGTCGGGTTGATGCGATATGGCCCCAGTTCCGGGGGCGGACCAACCTTGTCTGCGAGGCGTATGATCCGGTTGTTGCGATCGCGCAATGCGACATTGTTTTCCTGGCCATGCCGCATACCGAATCCATGGCCATCGCCGGCAAGCTCCTTAAGGCGGGCAAGAAGGTCATTGACCTCAGCGCTGATTATCGCCTGAAAAATATTTCTGTTTATAAAAAGTGGTATCACGCGGAGCACAAGGACCCAAAGAATCTGCTCAAGGCGGTGTATGGGCTTCCCGAGTTGCATCGTCCCGCGATCAAGAAAGCCAGCCTTATCGCGAATCCGGGGTGTTATCCGACGGCCGCGGTCCTGGCGCTGGCGCCGCTCGCCGCGGTCCATGGCGGAAAGATCGCCTCCATTGCCATTGATGCCAAGTCCGGTGTTTCCGGCGCGGGGCGTAAGGTCGCGGAAGGCTTCATGTTCTGTTTTGTGAACGAGAATTTCAAGGCGTACAGGGTCCTTGATCACCAGCATACGCCCGAAATATCATATTATGTGTCGAAGGTGGCGGGACGGCCGCTCGACGTTACGTTCGTCCCGCATCTTTTGCCTGTCGATTCAGGCATTCAGGAGACCATTTACGTCCATCTGAACGCCAGGATATCCGCGGATCAGTTGCACGCGCTTTACAAGAAGTTCTATAAAACAGAACCATTCGTACGGCTCCTGGAGCCAGGGCGGCAGCCGGAACTGGCGCATGTTGTCCGGACGAATTTTTGTGACATCGGCCTCGCGGTCAGTGAGAATAAAAAGACACTTGTCATAACTTCCGCCATTGACAATCTTGTCAAAGGTGCCAGCGGGCAGGCGGTCCAGAACATGAACATCATGAGCGGGTTCAACGAGTCGGAAGGGCTATTATGAAACTTATCAAGGGCGGGGTCACTTCTCCCAGGGGATTCAAGGCGAACGGTTTCTGGGCCGGCATTAAGAAATCCGGCAAGCCTGACCTTGGCCTTATTTGCGCCGACGTGATGTGCAATGCCGCCGCGGTGTTCACGATCAATTCCGTGAAGGCGGCCCCTGTTGTCGTTTGCCAGAAGAACCTCAAGACCGGCAAGATCCAGGCGCTTCTTGCCAACAGCGGCAATGCCAATTGTTTCACGGGGGAATATGGTTTTATGTACGCCCGGCGGATGACGGAGCTTGTTGCTGAAAAGATGGGCATTGACGCGGCGCATGTCTTTGTGATGTCGACCGGGATCATCGGCCGCACATTCCCTTACGAGAAGATCCGCGTGGCCATCCCTTCCTTGTTCAAGGGCTTGAGCGCCAAAAGGGGCGTGAGTTTCGCGCGAGCGATCATGACCACGGACACGATCGATAAACAAATCGCGGTCACCACCCAGATCGGCGGCAAGACAGTGACGGTCGGCGCGTGCGCCAAAGGTTCGGGCATGATCGAGCCGAACATGGCCACCATGCTGGCGTGCGTCACCACGGATTGCGCGATCACGACGCCAATGCTCCAGAAGGCCCTCAAGGATGCTGTGGACGTTTCGTTCAATGCCATTACGGTCGACGGCTGCATGAGCACGAATGACATGGTGTCCCTGATGGCCAGCGGGTTAGCCGGCAACAGGACGATCAGCGCCGCGGGCCAGGACTATCAACTTTTTGTCGAAGCGTTGAAAGCGGCATGCGTCAAGCTCGCGCGGGATATTGTCGTTGACGGTGAGGGCGCGTCAAAGTTCTTCGAGATCAAGGTGACCGGCGCGAAGGATTTTAAACAGGCGAGAGATGCCGCCATGAAAGTGGCTAATTCCAACCTTGTGAAGACAGCGGACTATACGGACAATCCCAATTGGGGCAGGGTCGCGGCGGCTATCGGGGCGTGCGGTTTCAAGGCTGTCACGGAAACATCCCTGAAGATCGATTTTTCCGTCAAGCGCAATACGATCTACATCAATGCCGACCTCGGGCAGGGCGATGCCCAGGCTATTGTTTATACGTGCGATCTCACTCACAAATACATTGATATCAATGGAAAATATAATTAAAAAGGCCGGCGTTCTCGTCGAAGCCGTTCCTTACATCCACCAGTTCCGCAAGAAAGTCTTCGTCATCAAGTATGGCGGCAGCGTCCTGCATGATGATGCCATCCGCCGCAGCGTCCTGGAAGACATTGTCTTTCTGAGTTTTGTCGGTATCCGCATCATCCTGATCCATGGCGGCGGCCCGCATATTTCCAACCGCCTCAAGGCCATCGGCGTTGAGCCTGAATTCCACAATGGTATCCGTGTGACCGATGAAAAGACGCTCAAGATCGTGATCGAGGAGCTTGATGATATCAATGAGCAGATCGTGACCGAATTGCGTTCTCTCAAAGGTGATGTGACCGGCCTCAAAGGCGATGAGAATATCGTTTACGTTGAGAAGAAACAGGCGGAACGGGATCTTGGCTTCGTCGGCACGATCACGAATATCGAGCGGCGCATCATCGAAAAGCATTTGCGTCAGGGGCATATAACGGTCATCGCGCCGATGGGGATGAGCCTTGACAAGCAGACGCACAATGTCAATGCCGACGAGGTGGCGAGCGCGGTCGCGGCGTCAATGTGCGCCGAGAAATTTGTCCTGTTGACGAATGTTCCCGGCGTGATGCGGGATCCGAAAGATAAGTCTACGCTCTATTCCACATTGACCCTTGATGAGGTCAAACGGCTTAAGGGTGAAGGGATCATTGCCGGCGGTATGATCCCGAAGGTTGATTCCTGCATTGAAGCGGTCCTGGGAGGTATCCCCAAGGCCCATATCATCGACGCGCGCCTTGATCACGCGCTCCTGCTTGAGATCTTCACAGACACGGGTGTCGGCACCCAGATCGTCCAGAAATAGCCGGACTTATGACAAAAAAAGATATTTTCGACAGTTATGACCAGTTCGTGTTCCCGACGTACACGCGCCTGCCTGTTATTTTTGTAAAAGGCAAGGGGAGCGTCCTGACGGATATCGACGGGAAGAAGTATCTTGATTTTTTTCCCGGCTGGGGCATTTCCAATGTCGGTCATTGCCATCCCAAGGTCATGGCCGCGGTGCGCGACCAGGTCGGGAAGCTCATCCATATCCCGAACAATTTCTTCGGTGCCAATCAGGCCCGGCTGGCCAAAGAGATCGTGCGCCAGTCCTTTGACGGCAAAGTTTTCTTCTGCAACAGCGGGGCGGAGGCCAATGAAGCCGCGATCAAATTCTCCCGGCTTTTCGGCGCGGCCCATCCCGGCGCTGAGGGGTCAAGGTTCGAGATCGTGACCGCGTTCAATTCATTCCACGGGCGCACCATGGGTGCTATTTCCGCGACGGGACAAATAAAACACCAAAAAGGTTTCACGCCGCTGGTACCGGGGTTTGTCCATGTCCCTTTCAATGATATCGAAGCTTTGCGGGTGGCCATCACGCCCAGGACTGTCGCGGTCATGTTTGAACCTGTCCAGGGTGAAGGCGGGATCAATGTCGCGACGCACGACTATATGAAGGCGGTACGGAAGTTATGCGATGAGCGCAAGCTGTTGCTCATCCTTGATGAGGTCCAGACGGGTATGGGGCGCACCGGTGAAATGTTCGCGTATCAGCATTTCGGTATCCAGCCGGATGTCATGACGCTGGCCAAAGCGCTCGGCGGCGGGCTGCCCATTGGCGCCATGCTGGCCTGCCGGAAGTTCGCGCATTTGCTGCAACCCGGGATGCACGGCACGACATTTGGAGGGAATCCACTGGTCGCCAAAGCAGCGTTAGGAACGTTTGAAGCGATCTACAGGGATAAAATGCTCAAGAATTGCCGGCTCATGGGGGCTTATATGCTTGAGCGTCTCAGGCAAATGCAGGGGCGCTTTTCCCTTATCAAGGATGTCCGCGGGCTTGGCCTCATGATCGGGGTTGAGCTGTCGATCGAAGGGAAGGGGATCTTCGACGAATGTTTCGCGAACGGGCTTATCATCAATTGCACGCAGGGCAATGTTTTGAGGATCATGCCGGCGCTCAACGTCAGGCGCAAAGAGATCGATAAGGCACTGGGAATACTGGAAGCGGCGTTGACGCATGCCGTTAAAAGGTAAGGATAGTTATGAAGAAACGTGATTTTATTTCGATCGCCGACCATTCTTCCGACGATATCGCGCGGATACTTGACCTGGCGCATAAACTGAAGAAGAAGCCTTCGTCGCACGCGACGCTGCTGAAAGGCGAATCGGTGGCGCTGATCTTTCAGAAGCCGTCCAATCGCACGCGCGTTTCGTTCGAAGCCGGCATATTCCAGCTTGGCGGGAAATCCATCTACCTTGCGCCTGATGATATCAGCCTTGGCAAGAGAGAGCCCACGGCGGATATCGCCCAGACCCTTTCCCGTTACGTGAAGGGGATCGTGGCCCGTGTTTTCGCGCACCAGGACCTTCTGGACCTGGCGAGGTACGCGCGTATCCCTGTCGTGAACGCGCTTTCCGACCATTCGCATCCCTGCCAGGCTTTGGCAGATGTGATGACGGTCCAGGAGAAATTCGGGACGTTGAAAGGCATCAAACTGGCTTATATCGGTGACGGGAACAACATGACAAACTCACTGATGCTGGCGGCGGCTAAAACCGGCATGGATATGACGGTGGCGACGCCCAAAGGGTATGAGCCCGATGCCGGTTGTTTTAGGCAGGCGGTCGACTGCGCCAAAGCGACAGGGGCGAAGATATCTTTGACGCGCGACCCTGTGAAAGCGGTCGAGGGGGCGCATGTCGTTTATACGGACACGTGGGTGAGCATGGGCCAGGAAAATGAGACGGCCCGGCGTTTGAAGGATTTTAAAGGTTATCAGATCGACGCGAAACTTTTTGCCCGGGCGGGCAAGGACCGCATTTTCATGCATTGCCTTCCGGCGCACCGGGGGCAGGAGGTTTCAGCCGAAGTGATCGACGGGCCGCGTTCGGTCGTTTTTGACGAGGCAGAGAATCGTCTTCATGTGCAGAAGGCGGTCATGGTTTTTTTATATTCAGCATAAAAAGGGAGAATAGCAATGAAGAAAGTTGTATTGGCTTATTCGGGCGGGCTTGACACATCATGCATTATTCCGTGGCTCAAGGATCGCGGTTATTCGATCATCGCGGTCATCGCGGATGTTGGCCAGGGGGATGATTTCGAGAAGGTCAAGGCCAAGGCCGTCGCGTCTGGCGCTTCCAAGGTCTATTGCCTTGATGTGAAACAGGAGTTGATCGAGGATTATGCCATACCGGCGTTGAAGGCCGGCGCTCTGTATGAAGGCAAATACAATCTTGCCTGCGCGCTTTCGCGCCCGCTCATCGCGTACCATCAGGTCCAGGTCGCCCGCAAGGAAAAGGCGGACGGGCTTGTTCATGGCTGTACGGGCAAGGGCAATGACCAGGTCCGCTTTGAAGTGACCTACCGCTTGATGGAGCCGAAGATGGAGATCCTCGCTCCGGTCCGTGTATGGGAATTCAAATCGCGCGATGAAGAGATTGATTACGCGAAGTCCAAGGGCGTTCCCGTCGCGGCAACCAAAAAGAGCCCCTACAGCATTGATACCAATGTTTACGGCAAGGCCATTGAGAGCGGCCTTCTTGAAGATCCGATGGTCGAGCCGCCGGATGATGTGTTCTCCATGACGGTCGATCCCCGCAAAGCGCCCAACAAGCCGGGGTACGTCGAGATCGAATTTTTAAAAGGTGTTCCTGTCGCTGTCAATGGGGTCAAGCTGAAGCCGTTGCCGCTGGTGTTGAAATTGAACGAGATCGTCGGGGCGCACGGGATCGGGCGCGTGGATATGATCGAGAACCGGCTCGTCGGCATCAAGTCACGCGAGCTTTATGAGAATCCGGCGGGCGCGGCGCTGCATCTTGCCATCCGCGAGATCGAAAGCCTGGTCCTTGACCGCGACAGCCTTCGCTTCAAAGAGATATTGTCACAGAAATACGCCGAGCTGACGTATAATGGCTTGTGGTGGACGCCGTTGAAGGCGCAGATGGACGCGTTCTTCAATGAGTACCACAAGAACACCACCGGCACGGTCCGGATCAAGCTTTACAAGGGGCATGCCATGGTCGTTGGACGCAAATCACCATATTCCCGTTACAGTGAGAAAATGGCGACCTACGGCAAGGGCGACAAGTTCGACCAGTCTCAGGCGGAAGGTTTCATCAAGCTTTGGACTGTTCCGTTCCAGCGTTTTTCATGAAGCGCCACGGCCTTATCAGGGCTGTAATAGTTCAAATGCTTTGAAGGGGGCGGATATGGCCACACGATTATGGGGTTCACGCTTTGCGGGAAGTTTAAGTAAATCTTCCCAGAAGTTCACATACAGTATTTCCTATGACCACAAGCTTGCTTTGTATGATTGTATCGCCGGGACAGCGCATGCCCAGATGCTTGGTGAACAGGGGATCATTCCCAGGAAAGACGCGAGCGCCCTTGTGGCGGGCCTTAAGGCCCTGACCAAGAGCATTGAGGGCGGGACTTATGTGTTCGATCCTGCCTCCGAGGACGTCCACACCGATATCCAGATAAAATTGAAGAAGCTGATCGGCCAGCCCGCGGACAAGCTTCACACCGCACGTTCGCGCAATGACCAGGTGGTGACCGATGTCCGGCTTTATTGCCTGGATCACCTGGAAAATATCCTGGCCCTCATCGAGGGGGTGCAGATCGCGCTGGTCACGTTCGCTGACAAGAACCAGGACGTTATCATACCGGGTTACACGCATCTGCAATCGGCGCAGGTCGTCCTGATGTCCCATCAGATGCTGGCGTATGTCGAGATGCTGGAACGCGACAAGGGCCGGTTTGAGGATGCCCGCGCGCGCACGAGTGTCAACACGCTCGGCGCCTGCGCGTTTTCCGGGACGTCATTGCCGACGGATCGCGATTATGTGACAAAGAAGCTTGGATTTTTGACCACCGCGGCCAATAGCATCGACGCGGTCGCGGACCGGGATTTCATCATTGAGATCATGGCGGCCATCGCGATCACGGGGATGCATCTGACGCGGGTCTGTGAAGACCTTATCCTGTGGGTCACCAGCGAATTTGATTTTATTGCACTGGCGGATACGGTGTGCACGGGCTCGTCCATCATGCCGCACAAGAAGAATCCCGACGTGCTGGAGCTTGTGCGCGGCACCGCGTCCAAATTCCCGGGCCGCCTTATGGAACTTCTGGTCCTCATGAAAGGGTTGCCACTCAGCTATAACCGGGATATGCAGATGGATAAGCCGGCTCTTTTTGACGCCCTTGAGACGATGGAAGACATGCTGGAGATCATGGCCCAGGTCTTTGACGGCATCAAGGTCAAGAAGGATGTCATTAAGGGGAAGATCACCGGGGAGTATTTCTTTTCGGTCGACATCCTCGACTATCTTGTCAAGAAAGGCGTTTCTTACCGTGACGCCCATGACACGATCGGGGCCATGGTCAGGGAATGCCTGGACCACGGGCGTAAGATCTCCGACATGAATGTCGCCCAGTTGAAGCGTTATTCCATGCATTTCGAAGAAGACGTGAAGAACCTCCTGACTCCCGAGATGTCCGTCAGGATCAAGCGATCCCTCGGTTCCACGAATCCCGACATGGTGAAAGCCCAGATCAACAAGTGGAAAAAGCGCCTGAAATGACAAGATCACCCCACCCGATCCATGATTTTCATTACAAAGCCGGGGAACTGTTTTGCGAAGGCGTGAAGGTGTCCTCCATCGTCAAGACCACAGGCACACCGGCATATATCTACAGCCATAAGACACTGGTTGATCATTTTAACAAGATCAAGGCCGCTTTCGACGAGGTCGATCCGCTCATTTGCTTTGCCATGAAGGCGAACAGCAATCTGGCGGTCCTCAAGGCCCTGGTGAGCGCGGGGGCTGGTTTCGATATTGTTTCCGGCGGGGAATTGCGCAAGGCCCGGCTGGTCGGGGCGGATGTCAGGAAGATCGTTTATGCTTCGGTGGGCAAGACCGACGCTGAGATCGCGGATGCCATCAAAGCCGGGATACTGCTTTTTAATGTTGAATCAAGCCCGGAACTAGAGAACATCGAACGCATCGCCGGCAGTATGAAAAAGACCGTCCAGGTGGCATTGCGGATCAATCCCGATGTGCAAGCGCCCACGCATGACAAGATCAATACGGGAAGCCTCAAGAAGAAATTCGGCATTGACTTGTCGACGGCGAGGGGCATATTCCTTGGCCAGAAGAAATATAAGCACCTTTTGATCAATGGCGTCCATATCCATATCGGGTCCCAGATCACCGAGGGGGCGCCTTTTTTGAAAGCGATACGCAGGGCCCTGGCTTTCATTGACGGCCTGGCCCGTGAAGGCGTGCGCGTCACGTATTTTGATATCGGCGGCGGACTGGGCATCATTTACAGCGATGAAAAACCCCAGACGGCCAAGGAATTCGCGAACAGGGTGCTCCCGCTGCTCAAGGGCCGCGCGTTGCGCCTTATCATGGAGCCGGGCCGTTTTATCGTTGGCAATGCCGGGATATTCGTGACGCGAAAACTTTACACCAAAGATAATGGTGTCAAGAAATTCATGATCGTCGACGGGGGGATGAATGACCTTGTGCGCCCCTCTATGTACGGGGCGCATCATGAGATCATCCCGCTTGAACGTTCCGCGGCCCGTAAGATCGTTTGTGATGTGGTCGGCCCTATTTGTGAAAGCGGGGATGTTTTTGCCCATGACCGCAAACTTCCTGATATTGCCGACGGGAAATGCCTGGCCTTGCTGTCCGCGGGCGCCTATGGCTATTCGATGGCCAGCAATTATAATGTCCGTCCCCGGGCTTCGGAAGTGATGGTCAAGGGCGACCGGTGGGCCGTTGTGCAGGCAAGAGAGACATTCAGGGACCTTGTGAAGGGTGCCCATATACCGGCTTTCCTCAAATGAAGCGCTGCGGCCATTCCGGGCAGGCATCTTTTATTTTCTGACCCATTGGTTTTTTCGTCGGATTTGTGTATAATTCCTTCTTATGAAGAAGATCCTTTTCCAAAAGATGCAGGGAGCGGGCAATGATTTTGTGGTCATTGACCACGATCCCCAGCTTGATTATCCCGTTCTTGCGCGGAAAGCCTGTGACCGGCATATGGGCATCGGCGCGGATGGCGTGATCGTTCTTGGCAGCTCTACCGTGTGCGACCATCGCATGCGTATATTTAACGCTGACGGGTCTGAAGCGGAGATGTGCGGTAACGGCGCCCGCTGCCTCGCTGTTTACGTGGCGAACAAGTTTGCGGTTGTTCCTGAAATTTTTACGGTCGAGACCAAGGCGGGGACCCTGCAGGCCAGTGTCCATGGGGATATTGCCGCTGTCAGGCTCAGCGATCCCGCGGATTATCGTCCTGAAGTTGAGATCAAGGCCGCCGGGCATAAGCTCACGGGGCATTTTATCAATACCGGCGTGCCGCATGTGGTCGTTTTTGTGCAGGGCCTTCAGGAGATGGATGTGGACGGACTTGGCCGTCTGATCCGTCAGCATTCGCTGTTCGCCCCCAAGGGGACGAATGTCAATTTTGTAGAGAAGGTCAGGGAGGGTGTTGTCGCGGTGCGCACGTATGAGCGCGGTGTCGAGGCTGAAACGCTGGCCTGCGGCACGGGCAGTGTCGCCTCAGCGCTTATCGGGTATCTTCATTCCACTGGAAAGTTGACGCCTCAAAAAGGCGCGGCGATGCGGGTAGCGACCAAAAGCGGAGAGGTCCTGGATGTGACGTTCGACCTTGATGTGGTGGATAAGGACCGTCCGGTGATGACGAATGTCTGGTTGAAAGGGAGCGGGAAGCTCATTTGCAAAGGCGAGTATTATCTTTAGCAACAGGAGAAAAAAATGTTCAAAGGATCCATTGTCGCGCTGGTAACGCCTTTCACGGAACACGGGGTTGATGAATGGAAGCTCGCGGAGCTTGTTGAGCGGCAGATCAAGAGTGGCACCAAAGGCATTGTCCCGTGCGGTACGACGGGGGAGTCGCCGACTTTGTCCCATGAAGAGCACGACAAGGTCGTTGAGATCACCGTGGATGCCGTGCGCCACCGTGTCCCGGTCATCGCGGGGACCGGGTCGAATTCAACGGCCGAAGCCGTGCGCCTCATCAGGCACGCGGAGGAATCCGGCGTCGACGCGGCGCTTGTGGTGACGCCGTATTACAACAAGCCGACCCAGAAGGGACTGTACCTTCATTTCAAGGCAGTCGCTGACAGCGTCAAGATCCCCATTATCCTTTACAACATTGAAGGCCGTTGCGCCCGCAATATTGAAACGGAAACTGTCAAGAAACTGGCCAAGGACTGCAAAAATATCGTTGGCGTGAAAGAAGCCTCGGGTAATATCGACCAGGCCAAGGCGGTGAAAGCCGCTTGCGGCAAGGATTTTGATGTCCTTTCCGGTGATGATGCCTTGACGATCCCGATCATGAAGCTCGGCGGGACCGGTGTTATTTCTGTCCTGGCTAACATCATGCCCAAAGAGGTGGCGGAAGTCGTGAACCTGATGCTCAAGGGAAAAGTGAAAGAGGCCGAAGAAAAACAGGCCAAGCTTATGCCCATCATCAAGGCGCTGTTCCTGGAGACCAATCCCGCGCCTGTCAAGACAGCGTGTGGCCTGATGGGGCTTTGTTCGCCGAAGGTCAGGCTTCCCTTGTGCGATCTTGAACCTGAGAATCTTGTAAAACTGAAGAAAGTTCTGGTCGGATTTGACCTTATCGAGAAGGCGGAATGATGAAACTAGCGATCACCGGTTGCCAGGGACGGATGGGTCAGCGCATTGCCCTGCTTGCTTCAAGGGACAAGTCGTTCAAGATCACGGCGCTGATCGAAAGTCCCGACCGCGCGGATGTTCCGGCCCAATTGTTAGGGGTCAAGGTGTCGCGGGATATCAATGCCATCAAAGGCGCGGATGTCCTGATCGATTTTACACTGCCGGGGCCGTCTATCGAAGCGCTCAAGGCCTGTTTGAAGCATAATGTGCGGGCGGTTATAGGAACGACGGGTTTCTCTGAAGAACAGCGTTCATTGATCACCAAGGCGTCGCGGAAGATCGCGATCGTCCAGTCGACCAATATGTCGGTGGGCGTCAACCTGGTTTTTGGCCTCCTGAAACAGATGGCGACGGTCCTTAAAGGGTATGATGTCGGTATTACCGAGACCCATCATGTGCACAAAAAAGACGCGCCTTCGGGTACGGCAAAGACCATGGCCGAGGTCGTTGAAGGTGTGACCGGGAAGAAGATAACGGATATTGAGTCCCTGCGGGAGGGGGAGGTTGTCGGGTACCACAAGGTGGTTTTTGAAGGACCGGTCGACACCATCGAGATCTCCCATAATGCCAAGGACCGTGACATGTTCGTCGCGGGAGCCCTTGTCGCCGCAAAATTCCTGAAAAAGAAGGATAAGGGATTATTCAACATGCAGCAAGTGCTGGGTTTGATATAGGAGTTTTATGCCTTTAAATTTTGAGGTTTCCGAGCGTCTCAAACAGTTGCCTCCGTATTTATTCGTGGAAATTGACAAAGCCCGACGGGCGGCTATCGCGGAAGGCCGCGATGTGATCAGCCTGGGGATCGGTGATCCGGACCAGGTCACGCATAAGCCGATCGTTGAGGCGATGAAAAAGGCTGTTGATGACGGGGCTAACCATCATTATCCGTTCGACGCGGGCGTGCCGCAATTACGGGTTGAGATCGCCCGATGGTTTTTGCGGCGTTTTAATGTCCCGCTTGATCCGGCGAGTGAAGTTTATCCGCTCATTGGTTCCAAAGAAGGCCTCGCTCACTTTCCTCTGGCGGTGATCAATCCCGGCGACAAGGTTTTGCTGGGTGATCCCGCGTATCCCGCTTACCAGGCGGCGGTTGCGTTCGCCGGCGGGAAGATCCAGTATTTGCCGCTCAAGGCGTCGAATGATTTTCTTCCCAAGATAACCGATATCGAAGCATCCAAGGACCCGAAGGCCATCATTGTTTGTTACCCGAACAATCCGACGGCTGCCGTGGCCACCAAAGAGTTTTATACCGAACTGGTCCGGGTGTGCACCCAAAAAAATATCATCATTGTTTCAGATCTTGCCTATTCGGAAGTTTATTTCGACGGGCTCAAGCCTTCGAGCATCCTTGAGATCCCGGGGGCCAAAGATATCGCCATTGAATTCCATTCATTCTCCAAGACGTATTTCATGACAGGCTGGCGGTTGGGCTGGGCCTGCGGTAATCCTCAGCTTGTGGCGGCATTGGCGAAAGTGAAGTCCAATGTGGATTCAGGGGTTTTCAATGCCATCCAGCACGCGGGCATTGCCGCGCTTCAGATGGATACCGCTGAAATTGAGGATATGAGGACCTGTTACCAGGAGCGCCGGGACGCCTTGATCAATGGTTGCCGTTCGTTGGGCTGGAAGATCGACCCGCCCAAAGGGGCCTACTATGTCTGGGCCAAAATACCGTCGAAATTTCCTGATTCGATGGCCTGCGCGAAAGCTTTCCTGGATCAGGCGGATATCGTTGTGACGCCCGGAGTCGGTTTCGGCAAGTGCGGTGAAGGGTATGTGCGCATGGCCCTCACGGTACCCGTCGAGCGCATCCATGAGGCGGTCCAGCGGATGAGCAAAGTATTGGCCTAAGAACCGGGGGGGCTGTTGCCCGTCATTTATCTTGGTTTAGGATCGAACCTTGGTGACCGTGAACAGAACATCCATGATGCCGTGCGTTTTTTGTCGGGATACGGCATCAGCGAGCTTAAATTATCGACGATCATTGAAACTGCCCCTGTCGGAGGACCTCCCCAGGGGCTTTTTCTTAATGCCGTGCTTCGAGCTGAAACGTTGCTTGGCCCGCAGGAGCTTTTGAAAGTGATCCAACAGGTTGAGTCAGATCTTGGCAGGGTTCGCGCTGTTAAGGATGGCCCGCGGACCATTGATATCGATATCCTCCTTTATGAGGGTGTCTCGCTTGAAATCCCGGAACTTTGTATCCCTCATCCAAGGATGAAGGAGAGGGAGTTCGTTATGGCCCCGTTGCGTGAAGTAAGAGGATATTGAAGGAGTCGCGATGAAACTGGTGAGAACGATCAAGGCTCTCAGGCATGAATTGGTCCGGTTGCGCGCGCGCGGCAGGACGATCGGTTTTGTCCCGACGATGGGGTATTTTCACGCGGGCCATGTGTCATTGATGGAGCGCTCCGTGAAGGACCATCATGCCACTGTGGTCAGTTTGTTCGTGAATCCTATCCAATTCGGTCCGGCAGAAGATCTTGGAAGGTATCCGCGTGACATTGACCGCGACAGGAAGATGGCATCCGCGGCCGGGGTCGAGCTATTTTTCGTCCCGTCCGTGGATGAAATGTACCCCGCGGGGTTTCTGACGCATATCGACGTGAAGAAGATCGGGGATGGCCTTTGCGGGGCGTCGCGGCCCGGCCATTTCAGCGGGGTTGCCACCGTGGTGGCCAAATTATTGAATATCGTCCAGCCGGATGTGATGTACCTGGGGCAGAAAGATGCCCAGCAGGTCGAGATCATCCGGCGCATGATGAAAGACCTTGACCTCGCGACGGGGCTGAAAGTCTGCCCGACGGTCCGCGAAAAAGACGGCCTGGCCATGAGCTCCCGCAACACATACCTTTCCGCCGGTGATAGGGCCGCGGCTCCGTCGATCTACAGGGCCCTTTGCCATGCCAGGAAAATGGTCATCGCCGGTGAGCGTCGGACGGCAAGAATAAATTCCGCAATAAAAAAGTTGATTTCCGTCGGTGCCGGTGCTAGCATTGAATATGTTTCGTGCGTAACGCTTCATGATCTTCGTGTTGCCCGTCGGATAGAAGGGCGGGTGTTGATAGCGGTTGCGGCCAGGTTCGGCACCACCAGGCTGATAGATAACATTATAGTCACCACGTAATGACATCTAGAAATACGAAATTAAAACTGGGGATCATCGGTTGCGGGGCGATCGGCTCAAGGATCGCGCGCAGTGTGATGAAAGAGCTCAAAGGCGCGTTTGAGGTGGTTGCCCTCTACGATATCGACCAGGCCAAGGTCGGGGCACTTGCCGAGCGGCTCAATGTCCGTGGCGGCGCGGCCAAAGATATAGATGACCTCATCCGCCGTTCCGATATCGTCATTGAGGCGGTCAACACGCAAGCCACTGTCGATATTGTCCGCGCGGCCCTTAACGCGGGCAAAAGTGTCATGGCCATGAGCATCGGAAGACTTCTGAGCGACGGCACCCTTTTTGACCTGGCGCGCCGTTCCAAAGGCCAGCTGATCCTTCCTTCGGGCGCCGTGGCCGGGCTTGACGCGATCAAGGCGGCGGCCCTTCTTGGTATCACCTCCATCACATTGACGACCCGCAAGCCTCCCGCCGGATTCAGTGACAACCCTTATATTAGGGAAAAAGGCATACATCTTAAGGATATTGCCCGTGACGTTGTTCTTTTCGAGGGTGACGTCAAGGATGCTGTCCGCCTTTTTCCGCAAAACATCAATGTCGCGGCGACCGTCGCGCTGGCCGCTGGTCCGGGTGTCAAACTTCGCGTGCGCATCATTGCTTCGCCGGAGGTCATTCGCAACACCCATGAAGTTGTTCTCGAGGGTGAATTCGGGCGTATCACGACCAAGACCGAAAACACTGTTTGTCCGGATAATCCCAAGACCAGCTATCTTGCGGTCTTGTCAGGCATTCGCGCGCTTCAGAGCATGGCGACAAATATCAAGATCGGGACCTAGTGGGTATTCATGTCGGGTGAAACTTTATTGCTCCGCCGGGCAGTGACCTGGTGAGTGTTATCGGGGATGGCGGGCATCCCGTCGACCATTAAGAAAACGTACATTAAACCGGATATCATGTGAAAGGGGGTGAATGAGAATGGCCAAGAAGGTTGCTAAGGTGGGCGTCAAGAAGGAAAAGGGTTTCCTGTACTTCATTGACAAACAGGGCGACGTTTCAAGCGCGGCAATGGCCCGTGGTGACAAGAAGGGCGGCAAGCCCAAGAAGGTCGCCAAGGTCGGTATCAAGAAGGAAAAGGGTTTCCTTTACTTCATTGATAAGCAGGGTGATATTTCCAGCGCCGCGATGGTGAAGGGCGGTAAAAAGAAAAAGAAGAAGTGATCTTCTTTTTTTGATCTAAGGCACAACCCCTGCCGTCAGTATGACGGCAGGGGTTGCTGTCTATTCCGGGCAGGGTGATCATGAAAGCCCATTAACAGGAGGCGGCGCGGGTGAGAAAGGGTCCTTTGGGTGCCATAATTTTCGGGATCACGCTTGTCTTGACTTCCGTCGGGCAGATATATTACATACCACATATTACAAATTACAAGGAGGTCAATCCCGGTGTTCCCGACAGTTTGCTGTTCATCCGTTATGGCATATCGTATTTGTTAAGGATGACCGGGCTTGCGTGCGGGATAGGGGCGGCATTCATATTCATCTTTTTATTGTAGCGCGAAACATTTTTTTCACGGGACGCTGACGTCAATGGTATCCCTTGAAATGTTCACATGGATCAACGTGCTGTGCCGTTGGGCCATAGATGGGGTGTTCGCGGCCTGCGGAATCTGGTATTTTACCCGCCCGCGGGTTGTCGCGCACTTTGAACAAGGGTAATGGGGCCGTAAATCTTATGTCGCTGAACCATATTGTCATCAAGAACGCGCGGGAGCATAATCTCAAGAACATTTCGCTGGATCTGCCGCGGGATGCTTTCATCGTTGTGACGGGCTTGAGCGGTTCCGGAAAATCATCGCTCGCGTTCGATACGATCTACGCGGAAGGCCAGCGGCGTTACGTTGAAAGCCTCTCGGCCTACGCCCGCCAGTTCCTGGGGCAAGTGCAGAAGCCCGATGTTGAATCCATCGACGGTTTGAGCCCCACCATTTCCATCGAACAGAAGACCATCAGCCGTAACCCGCGATCCACCGTCGCGACCCAGACGGAGATCTATGACTATCTGCGCCTTTTGTTCGCCCGGGTGGGGGTTCCCTATTATAAAGGCCAGAAGCTGGAGAAGCAGTCTGCCCAGGAAATGGTCGAGCGGATATTGCGTTTGCCGGTGGGCACAAAAGTGCTTGTCCTCGCGCCTTTTGTCAAAGGGAAGAAAGGGACCTACCCTCATATTGGCCAGGATGTGGCCAAGGCCGGGTTTGCCCGCCTTCGCGTTGATGGCAAAATATACGATGCCAGTGAAAAGATCAAGCTTGACCGCTACAAGGTCCATTCTGTAGAGATCTTGGTTGACCGTTTGAGCGTCAAATCCGATATTAAGCTTCGTTTGACGGATTCAGTAGAAACAGCCCTCAAGGTGGGCAAGGGATCCGTTGTGATCGCTTTTTCTGACGGGGATGAAGATATTGTCTTGAGCGAAAGTTATTCCGTGCCGGAGGAGGGGATCGACCTTCCGGAACTTGAACCGAGGACTTTTTCGTTCAATTCGCCTTATGGCGCCTGCCCGCAGTGCAACGGCATTGGGACGAAGATGGAGATCGATATCGACGTTCTAGTCGCGGATCCTTCAAAACCCTGGGTTGCCGCCATTGTCCCCTGGCGCAAGGGTCAGCGAGGGTACATGATGTATTATCGCGCGGTGATGCGTGAACTTGCAGGGCTTTACGATATTGATGTGACCCTGCCCTACAGCAAACTCCCCAAAGATTTTAAACGGCGTATTTTGTACGGGGGGGAGGACATTATCTGGGGCCGCCGGTTTGAGGGTGTGACAGGGTACCTGGAAAGGCTTTTTCGTGAGACGGACAGCGACTGGTTGAAAGAAGAGATATCCAGGTTCATGTCGGAAGCCCCATGTCCTTTTTGCGGGGGAGACCGGCTTAAAAAGTCTTCGCTCATGGTCCTCGTGGGCGGGAAAAATATTGCCGATGTGGTCAAACTTTCCATCAAGGGGGCGAAAGAATTCTTTTCCACGCTCCAACTGCAGGGGGATGCGGTTGCCATTGCGGAACCTGTCCTGAAAGAGATCGCGCGGCGCCTGGATTTTTGCGTTAATGTCGGGCTGGACTATTTGACCCTTGACCGCCGAAGCGCGACCCTTTCCGGCGGTGAAGCGGAGCGCATTCGCCTGGCCACGCAGGTGGGTTCCGGCCTTGTGGGCGTGGTGTATGTACTTGATGAACCATCCATTGGCCTGCATCAAAAAGATAACGAACGGCTTCTGGCGAGCTTGCATGCTTTGAGAGACCTTGGTAATACGCTGATCGTCGTTGAGCATGATGAGGATACGATCCGCAATGCCGACTGGCTGATCGATCTTGGCCCGGGCGCGGGGAAATTCGGCGGTGAGGTGATGTACGCGGGGCCTGTGGCCGGGATCATGTCGGTCAAGGGCTCATTGACAGGCAGGTATTTGAGCGGAGACCTGAAGATCCCTTTGCCTCTGGAGCGCCGCAAGGCTTTTAAGGGAAAATTCATAAGTTTGAAGGGTGTGAACGAGCATAATTTGAAGGGTATCGACGTGGATTTCCCGATCGGGACGTTCACGTGTGTCACAGGGGTCTCAGGATCCGGGAAATCAACGCTGGTCAACGATGTGCTCCACAAAGTCCTGGCGCAAAAACTCTACGGCGCGCGCGAGAAGCCGGGGGCCTTCAAGAAGATCGAAGGGGTCGAACACATTGACAAGGTGGTTGTCGTTGACCAGTCGCCTATCGGCCGGACCCCCAGGTCGAATCCGGTCACGTACACGGGGGTTTTTTCGGACATACGGACGCTTTTTTCCAGGTTGCCTGAGGCAAAGCTGCGCGGTTACGGGCCGGGGCGGTTCAGTTTTAATGTTAAGGGGGGGCGCTGTGAAGCGTGCGAGGGTGACGGGATCAAGGAGATCGAAATGCATTTTTTGCCGGATGTCCATGTGGAGTGCGAGATCTGCCATGGACGTCGTTTTAATGAGCAGACCCTCCAGGTTGAATATAAAGGCCGTAATATCAGCGATGTCCTTGACATGTCCATTGTCGATGCCCTTGAGTTTTTTGGAAATATTCCCCGTGCCCGGCGTGTTTTTGAGGTATTGAATGACGTTGGACTTGGTTACATCAAACTGGGCCAGTCCGCGACCACTCTTTCCGGTGGGGAGGCCCAGAGGGTCAAGCTGGCGGCGGAGCTTTGCAAGCCGGCGACAGGCCGCACTTTTTACATCCTTGATGAGCCGACGACGGGCTTGCATTTCGCGGATGTCGAAAAGTTATTATCAGTCCTCCAGCGGCTTGTTGACAAGGGCAATACGGTCCTTGTTATCGAGCACAACCTTGAGGTGGTCAAATCCGCGGATCATGTCATCGACCTCGGCCCTGAAGGAGGCGGCGCGGGAGGGCGGTTGATG
This sequence comes from Candidatus Omnitrophota bacterium, assembly GCA_903901225.1. Taxonomy (GTDB): domain Bacteria; phylum Omnitrophota; class Gorgyraeia; order Zapsychrales; family Fredricksoniimonadaceae; genus Fredricksoniimonas; species Fredricksoniimonas borealis. The sequence goes on along the minus strand of CAIUQE010000037.1, from coordinate 107,291 downwards.
TTTGCCGGGACACCGGAACAACTTTCCCTTCAGCCCGCGTCTTACACCGGCCAATACCTGAGCCATTTCCTGAAACGATAAATTCCGCTTCTTTCTTCATTTAAAGTTTTTTTTTGTTAAAATGCTATCGTCATGAAAATCATATTCCCGATATTTTTAATCTTCCTGGTCTCCTTTTCCCTGCCATCGGTTTCTTTTTCAGCATCGAATGAAAAAGAACTTTTTGTGGTGGCGCAGCGCGCGTTTGAGGATGGTTTTTACGACGTGTGCCTCCGGTATGTCACGCAACTCCTGACCGAATTCCCCTCAACGACAAAACTCGTCGAGGCCCGGCTTCTCGAGGGGCAGAGTTACTTTTTCAAGAAAGAGTACGTGAAAGCTTTTGCGGTGTTCAAGGACCTTGTTGCCCGCGGGGAATATAAGGACGCTTCCTTGTTCTGGCTGGGGGAGACTTATCTTAAGGGCGGCGATGTTGTCAAGGCCCAGGAACAGTACCGCCAGGTGATCGAAGGTTTCGCTTCATCACTTTACGCTTCGCAGGCTTATTATTCTCTCGCCTGGAGCTATTTCCAGAAAGGCGATTATGACACGGCCAAGAAAACATTTCAGGAACTGATCGAAAAATTCCCATCCAATAATCTTGCGGAGGACGCGGCCTTCAAGCTGGGCGAATGCGATTACAATGCCGGGCAGTATGAAGGTGCCGTTTATCAATTCAATAAATATCTGCAGGAACACCCGCAGTCGGTGCGTTCCTACGAGGCGCAGTTCAATATAGCTGAGGCGTATTACTACCTTGAACAATATGAAAAATCTCTGGATGGCTATCAGAAGGCAAGGGCTTTGACCAAGGATCCTCATTCGATGATCGCGGCTCTTATCGGGATCGGATGGAGTGATCTCAAGCTTCAGAAATTTGATGATGCGCTCAAGGTCTTTGATGAAGCTCAGGCCACAGCCCAGGCGGCGGGACAGCCGGCCGATGACATTATCCTGGGCAAGGCCAGCCTTTTTACCGCCCGGGAAAAATTCAAGGACGCGGCGGCGAGCTATACGGAGCTGATCACCCAGTTTCCCCAGAGCGCCAGGGTCCCGGAAAGTTATCTTGGCAGGGCCAACGCGTATTACCTTGCCAATGACCTGATGGCGTCCATTGGCGATTATACCCGTATCATATCGCTTTTTGAAGCGGTGCCTCTGCAGGCCAAGGTGGTTGAGAAAGCCAGGTTCGGCCTTGCCTGGGCGTATCTTAAGAACGGGAATTTTGACCAGGCTGTCGCCAGTTTTCGTGATGTCGCTGAAAGATCGGATAACAAGACCGTCAAGGTCAGCGCCATGACACAGATCGCAGATGCTTACCTGGAATCCGGGCAGATCGAGAAAGCGGTGGACGGGTATGACCGGATACTCAAGGAAATGCCGGACACACCTTACTCAGACCATGTGCAATACCGTCTGGGTGTCGCGCTTCTCAAAGGAGGGCATTTGGACCCGGCGGTATTTGCTTTTCAGGCACTAAAAACGAATTATTCCCGGAGCAAGTATTTGCTCGAATCCCAGTATTACCTGGGCATCGCTTATTTCAAGAAACGTGATTGGGCGGCCAGTGCCGACGTTCTCTCCGGTTTTATAAAACAGGCCCCGCCATCGAGTGAGTTCGCCGCTGAAAGTCGTTACACCCTGGCTTTGGCGTATTTTAATTTACGTCAGTTTGACATGGCGATCGCTGTTTTCAATGACATGATCAAGTTGTATCCTGATCGACCGTTGATCATCCAGAATGCGCACGTGGGGCTCGCAAAAACTTATTATGAGTCGGGGGATACCAAAGAAGCTATCGCAAGGTTTAAAGAGGTGGTTTCCCGTTATCGCGGGACAGAGGCGGAACTTGAAGCTTTATTATGGTTGGGCCAGCATCATATGACCACCGGAGAATACCAGCGCGCCGCCGATCAGTATACGCAGGCATTGGATGACCTGCCACAGACCGATAAAAAAGGATTGGTTTATTTTGAACTGGGGCAGGCCTATCAGAAACTGGAACAGTTTGATAAAGCTCTTGAGTGTTTGCGCAAGGTGGATGCCCAGGCAGATGCTGTTCTTTATCCAAAGGCCAAGTTGGCGATCGCGGCGATCTTCGCGAAAGACCTTGATCCCGTAAAGGCTGTTGACACGTATCGCAGCATTATCGCGACAAGCCCCGATTTTAAACGCGATGCCCTTATCAAGATCGCCGAACTTTATTATAAGGACCGCAAGTATCAGGAAGAATATGAAACTTACAAGCAGGCACTGGCGACGGAGAAAGGACAGAGTGAAGAGACCGATGTTCAGATCCAGTTCGCTATCAGTGATACGCTTGAGATCATGAATCAGCTGGACCGGGCGATCGAAGAATATTTCAAGATCCCTTATCTGTATGTCAAGGACCCGGTTTGGGGCGTTAAGGCTTATTTGCGCATCGGGAAGATCTATGAGAACAGGGAGGATTGGGACAAGGCTGTTACTGTTTATAAGAAAATTATTGACATGAATGTGGCTGAATCCAAGTTTGCGGCGGAGCGTGTTGCCTGGGTTGGAGATCGCCGTGTAAAGAAACATGATAAGAACGGATATTGAGGAGGGATGCCGTGACCGATATAACCGTCTGGCAATTCTTTTTGATGGGGGGGCCGTTGATGTGGCCAATCCTGCTTGCTTCTGTTTTTTTACTGACAGTCATTATCGATAAAGCGGCTGCTTTTTCGCTGGTTGAAATGGAAGCCCGTTCTTTGAAAGAGAATGTTTTTTCCGAGGTTCGCAAGAATAACATCAAGGGTGCTCTTGCCGCGTGTGACGGTTCCCGCTCTTTTTGCGGGCGCTTGTTCAAGGCAGGGCTTGTGCGATCCGGTGGTCCCAAAGAAGAGATAGCCCGCGCCATGGAAGAAGTTGTCGCATTTGAGATGCCACGGCTTGAAAAGACCATGCCGGCAATTGCCACCATTTCCCAGGTGGCACCGTTGCTGGGATTGTTAGGAACGATCCTGGGATTAGGTTCGACTTTCCATATTATCCAGGTCCATGCGCAGGCCCTTAATCCGGTCACCGTGGAGGATATCGCCGCGGGTGTGTGGCAGTCCCTTATCAGCACTGTGTTTGGCCTTATCGTCGGTATCACGGCTATATTGACGTATAATTATTTTGTTACCCGGCTTCACCTGGCGGTTCGGGGGATGGAAAAGAATGCCGCTGACCTTGTTAATTTCATGATGCGTATTTCTGACGCGGCTGATCCTGACGTGAGGGAGTAAGGCGTGGATTTTCGACGGCATATAAAAGCCTCGCCTTTAACGGGACTTCAGATGATCCCGTTCCTTAATCTTGCTCTTCTTCTTGTTGTGTTTCTTGTCTTTGCCGCACAGCTCACATTGTCCACGCCGTTCGGGGTTAAGCTTCCGAAAGCGATCACGAGCGACATGGCCAGCGGGAAAGATATAAAAATAGTTGTTACAGGTGAGAATATCGTGTACGTTCATGATAAAATAGTTACCTTGCTGGAATTGAGAAATTTTCTTGCTTCGGCCAGGACTGACTCCCGGTCGGTTCTTATCCAAGCGGACCGGCGCGCTTCAATTGGCAGGGTGGTGGAGATATGGGATATGGGCCGTAGCCTTGGCTTTTCAACCATCAACCTGGCTACAGACAGAGAAGAGTGATGTTGTTGTACCGTAACGCCGGCATATCTTTTTTGATCCATGTGGCTGTTTTAGCTTGTTTTACATTGACGGTCAGGGGAACTCAGGACATTTACCGGATCAACTATGTCTTTTTGGGCGCTATTCTCAGGCATCAGGAGGTTTCGTCGTCGAGAGTTCAGCCCGCAGCCGTCGTCGATCTTGGGATGCCCCGCTTTTATTACGGTAATGGTGTTCACGAGGATAACTGGCGACGAGGCATTCAAGTCGAGAAGCCAGGCCAGGCGGAGGATTTGTTGCCGCGTCCCGATGAGCTTATTCCGCGCTTCCTCGGTGAGCGCGTCGAACCTGATCAGGCGAACATGCCCAAGACTGATGCTCATCTAGATGAGGCGCCGCTGGAAGGGGGCATAAAATTACGCTTGGACCGGCGATGATCAAAATGGATGTCTCTTTTGCGGCAGGGGCTTTTCTTTTTGCAGCTTTCGTTGTTTTTTATGTTGCTTTGATGTGGTGTGAGCATTATCAAGGTGTGGATAATTTTGATGTGAACGCAGATTTGACCGACCATGTCAGGCAATGTCCGTATTGCGGACATGTGTGCGTTGATTACCTTCACAGAAAAATATTACGCTGTTCCATTTGTTCAAGCTACACGGAGGAAGACGATGCTTGATGCCGGGATTTTTCGGAAAGACAGAGGGTTGGTCTTGGTCATTGTTATTGCGGCGATCTTGGTAATGTCTCTTATTACATTAGGGACGGTAAGCCGTTACCTGAGCAAGGCCGCGATCGCGGAGAGCCAGGCGGCTCATATTCAGGCGGAAATACTGGCCAAGGGAGCTTTCTGGAGAGGGTATCAGAATGGCGGTGTTCCTCCCTCTGATTATTCCGAGCCCACGCCCAGTTCTACCGGCGGGATTGCGGGCAGCAGGACGTATACTGTCACATTCACGAGTACAGCGAGCGCGGGACCCTCAGGGACGACCAGGATCGACACGACCGTTTCTTATTAGTAATGAAGTTTCTTTCAAATGCCTTGACATTAGGTCAGCCAAGAGATTTAATTGATTTTATGGATAACACACATGCCCAGCAATCGTAAACGACTCGGTCTTCATTGGGGAGAAACCGGCTTCAGCTTTGTTGAAGTGGATCGGGATGCGGCGACAATTTCCGCGTTTGTGCCATTTTCCTCCCTTTTGAAGCCTGATGCGGGCGGGAACCCCGATTTTGATGACCCCTCTTTTCTTGATGCCATCCAGAAAGCGGTCACGAACAAAGGCTTTTCGGTCCTTGAAACATATTTTTCCATTCCTTCCAAAGATGTTTTGATCCGCTGGTTTGTTATTCCGTGGATGAAAACCAGTGAGATCCAGGATGTTGTCGCGTATGAAGCAAAGAAATATACTCCTTTCCCGATCGATGAGATGGCGTATACATATTATCCAACAACCCTGGTCAAGGGCGATGCGCGGCAGATCGGGATACTTTTTGTTGCCATTCGCAAGGATGTTTTTCAAAGGTATCTGAATGTCCTTTCACAATCCGGGCTTAACGTTGTTTACAGTGAGCCAGGTCCGACCAGTTTGATCAGGTCCTTGATCTTTAAAAAGCAGATCGAGCCTTCGCAGGTGACGGCGATCCTCCTGACTTCCAAAGATTCCGGATCGCTGATCATCACCTCGAAAGGCCATGTAAAATTCATTCGGGATTTTAAAGTCCAGATCATGCCGGAGTTGGCCTCAGCGCTGTTGCCGTTGCCTGTTCCCAAGGGTAATGAAGAAGTGTCTCGCATGAAATTGTTCAATGAGGTCAGGATGTCTTTTGAGTTTTTTTCGCGCCAGCATGAGAATGAAGACATCAACAAGATCATCATTTTTTCTTCCGGGTTGAACCAGTCTTTCTGGTCAGGGTTGAGCGAAGATATAGGTATGCCCGTCGATATTGTTGATCCTTTGCGTCAGCTCGGACTGTCCAATGTGACAGACGTGGGTGAGGTTGCTGCTTTCGGGGCAGCTCTTGCGGGCACGGTCCCATCCGTCATTGACTTTAATCTTTCTGAAGGGGCTTCCCGTCAGGTTTCCTTGAAGAAAGATGAAATACTGGAAAGGAATCGCCAGCTCATTCTCCCGGTTGTTATCGGGGTTATCTGTGTGTTTTTGATGGTCCTGACCTCATGGGGCGGCGGCGAGCTTGTCAGGACAGTGCGTGACCAGTTCCTGGCTGTTTCTGAACGTTTGAGCACCAGTCCGGACTTGACACAGGAAGAAGCTCAGAAAAAAACTCTTGAAGAAGTAGAAAAACTGACCGCACTCAAGAAGCTGCCTTTAAAAAGCCGCATGGAGCCGTTTGTTGCCAGATTCGCGAGCCTTGTTCCTAAGGGGATATGGATAGAAAATGTCCAGGTTGATTTTGATGACAAAACAGCCGCCGTTGAAAATCCAACAGAGCAATCCGACGCGTTGGATGGCTTGCCCGTTTCGGCCTACACATCCCTTAAAACAATTGTAAGAATGACCTTTTCCGGGTCGGCGTATTCGCGTGATCTTAATGAAACGTATGTGCTTGTTAATGTTTTTGTTGATACGTTGCAAGCTGATGCCATGATGTCTTCTCTTTTCAAGAACATAAAACTTTCCGGAGTTATTGCTAAAGAATTCAAAGCTACCCAAAATAAGATCGTTGCCTTTTCGATCGCATGTGAGGGGAAATGAATACTCCTGATCTTAAGAAGTTCAAGATCGACCCCGGTCGCTTCTCAAGTGTTTCTGTCGATGATCTCAAAAAATTACTTTACAACATAAAGAACTTAAAGCCTGAAGATCTCAGGGAGTTCATTAACGAGAAGCAAGCCCTGGTCCTTTATTTGATCATTGTTATTGTTTTTTTGATCTGGGCTGCGATTACGGCAAATGTTCGTTATAGCGAATATTCCGATTATAAGATGAAAGTTTCTGCGCTGTTGGCCAAGGAGGTTCCTGTTCGTGAGTATCAGGATGCGCTCAAGGCCAGGAAGGCTTTTGTGGGGACGATCCCGCTGGCTTTATCCGACGCTGATCTGGTATCTTTTATTACGCAAACAGCAACAGATCTTAATATCCAGATCAATTCATTTGAGCCCGTTCGCAGAACGTCCAGCGGTTTTTTTCGTACGGTGAGCATCAGATTTTTGTGTTCAGGGATGACATTTCAGGATGCGTTGGCTTTTGTGCGTGACCTGGAGAAAGGGAAACACTTCGTTAAGGTGAATTCCTGTTCGATTAACTCCAGCATCAACGAATTTGAAATGAGGGACGATCAGACCGCTGTTGCCGAGAATCAGACGAAGTTCTCGTTGTCAATGATCCTGGATGTCGCGTCAATCGCATTGGTGGAGAATGACAAAAAAAATCTTCAAAAAAAATAGTAATATGCGGCGTTGCCTATATACTATTATCGTACTTTGCTTTTTTCTGTACCATGGACAGGGAGTGTCGGCTTTAGCCCAGGAAAATCCACCCCCTGAAGACAAGACAGAATCTTCCTTGATGGATCCTTTTAGCATCAAGACCCAAGTCCCTGAGCTTTTTGATCTTTTTATGCAACGTATCAATGAGGCCCGGCGTGCGCGTGAAACTAAATTAATGCAGGAGGCGAAGAAGGCGATACCACCCCGGGTTGTTAAAGTTAAGGCGCCGCCGCCAGTCAAGCAAAAAGTTGTTCTTCCCGATATGAAGATCACGGGGGTTTTATATGATGGTGAGCATCCTGTAGCCGTTATCAATGGGCAGGTGCTTCAGGAGGGTGAAATTGTCGCCGGTGCAAAAATATTTAAGATAGAAAAAAAAGGCATCGTGTTCTTATTCAAGGAAGAGAAATTTACGACATCTTTTAATAACGAATGAGGAGAAAGTGAAGAAAAGCCCAGCCATTATATCCATTATCCTGTTTTTTATTGGCGTGACGGGTTCTTTTGCGGCTGATCCGGACCAGGGCAGCCCTTTTCTTCTTGCGCAATATTCGAAGGTGATATCCCTTGATTTTAAAGATGCGGATATTAAAGATGTTTTGAAGGTTTTTTCTAAAAAGATTGGATCAAATTTTATTCTTTCAAGTCTTGTTAAGAACTTGACTGTGACAGTGCTTCTTAACGATGTCCCTGTTGAGGTGGCGCTGGATAAAGTTTTAACGGCAAACGATCTTAAGTTCACATATGATGCGCGGTCGAATATCTTCTTTGTGACACCGCAACTAACTCTGGTAAAAAAGACAGCAACGCGCGTGTATCCTTTGAAATATACCGCTTTGCCCGGGTCCAAAGTTCTTTCAACGATATCAATTACTGATCCAACGGCGACCGGGGCGGCAGCGGCTGCAGGTGCCGGTACAGGTGGCGATATTGTATCTGCATTGCAATCGGTCGTTGGTGATGGGGGCAAGATCGTGACTGATCTGCGCACGAATAGTTTGGTCATAACGGCTTTGGAAGAGAATTTCCCAGCTATTGAAGGCATTATTGCCAAACTTGATGTATCCATACCGCAAGTGCTTATCCAGGTTGAAATGATCGACACGTCCAAGTCGGCACTTCAGCAGATGGGGGTTAAGTTTGGTGCTACGCTTTATAACATTCAGGGGTTGGGTGGCAATGACTTTTTATGGCCGTTGAGCCAAAAGGATGCGTTGAATAACGGCGCGATGGGAACAACTTATTCGAGGGGGGTTATGAACGGCCAAGCGTTCTCTGCCGCTTTGCAGTTTTTGACGACTAAAACAGACACAAAGACGCTGGCGCGGCCACGTCTACTGACATTGAATAATGAAACAGCGCAGATACAGATATCCACCAATGAGGTTATCGGTGTGACTTCGACCAATTCAGGTTCGGGGACGACATTGGTCACAACGAATACGGCTGAGCGCTATGAAACAGGTGTAATTCTTACGGTCACGCCGCAGATCAACCTGCTGTCAGGGGAGATCATGATCGCCGTTTCCCCCAAGGTCATTGAGGTCAGAGATTCCGCGTTCGCCGGATTTAAAGACCCCGAAACACGCGGGGCAAAGGTGATGATGCGGGTGCGTGACGGAGAGACTTTTGTTCTTGGAGGCCTATTGCGTGCCGTTAACAATACCACATCCACCAAAGTCCCTATTTTGGGGGATATCCCGATCATGGGTCGTCTTTTTCGTCATAAATCAGTCAGTACCACTGATCGTGAGCTTGTTATATTTATCACGCCGCATATTCTGTCCTCTGATGCCGGCTACCAAGCAAACAAGAACGCGGTCGTGAATGCGCAAGACCGCGAAACTTCCGGGCCTCAACGATCGGATACTATCCAGATGGAACTTGATCGCGCGGATGAGCGGGCGGGATATAACAGGTAAGGCTTATGGCAAGGTTAAGGCTTGGCGAAATTTTGATCAAGCAGGGCCTTATTACCGAGGCCCAGCTTCAGGATGTCGTTGAAAGTCAGAAGTCCGAAAAAGGGCATCTGGGTGAATTGTTATTAAAAAAAGGCCTTATTCAGGAAGAAGATTTGGCCAGTGCCCTGGGGACGCAGCTCCTTATCCCTTATGCTTCGAAAGCTTCCGGTCTTCTTGTTCCACAGAAAGACCAGGGACTTGGCAAGCTTGTCCCTTATGAATACGCGAAAGAACATTTGGTCCTCCCGCTTAGCCGCAATATCAACTCGTTGACCTGTGCTATTTTTAATCCTTTTGATCTTATCATGATCGACAATTTGAAGAAGATGACAAATTGTGACATCAATTTTGTCATCGCGACCCGTTCGGACCTTATCAAGGCCATTTCAGATTTTTATCTTGCAGCAGAGGATCTCAACGCGACTATGTGGGGAAAGGCGGTTGAACGGGCGCGATCAACCTCATCCAACGATAGTATTTCCAGTGATGAAGTATCTGAAACCGAACTCAGCCTTGACAGGCTTATCGCCAGGGCTGAAGAAGCGCCTGTTATTAAACTTGTGGATCTCATTATTCGCCAGGCCATAGATGAGCGTGCGAGTGATATTCACATTGAGCCCTTCAAAGACAAGATCGAGCTCAGGTATCGTATTGATGGCGAGCTTTATCAGATCCCTCCTCCCGGCAAACATCTTCATCAGCATATAGTTTCTCGCGTGAAGATCCTGGCTAAGCTTGATATCGCGGAAAGGCGCTTGCCTCAGGATGGCCGTATCTCGGCGAAGCTTGAAAATCGCACGGTCGATCTTCGCGTGTCGTCTCTTCCCACGGTGTGGGGTGAGAAGATCGTTATGCGTATTCTTGATAAAGATGCCATCCGCTTAGACCTGTCGATCCTGGGGTTTGATGCCAAGCAGCTGGTTATTATCCGCAAGGCCTTACAGACCCCTTATGGTTTGTTTTTTGTAACTGGCCCCACCGGTAGCGGAAAGTCAACAACATTGTATTCCTGTCTTGGCGAGGTCATGTCCCCTTCCAAAAATATCATGACCGCGGAGGACCCCGTTGAATTTCGTATCGATGGGGTTAATCAGGTTCATGTTCGGCCGGATATTGGTTTCACCTTCGCCGAAGCGTTACGCTCTTTTTTGCGTCAGGACCCTGATATTATCATGGTGGGGGAGGTGCGTGATCTTGAGACCGCGCAGATATGCGCGCGCGCGGCTTTGACGGGCCATTTTGTGCTTTCCACGCTGCATACGAATGACGCCCCATCCGCTATTTCACGTTTGCTGGACATTGGCGTTCCTTCTTATCTTTTGACGCCCTCGTTGACCATGATCGTCGCTCAGCGGCTTGGCCGGAAACTTTGTCCCAGTTGCAAAGAAGCGTATGAGCCAAAACCCGATGAGTTAGGAGAGGTAAAACTTGCCACTGACCTGATCTACCGGGCCAAGGGATGCGATAAATGTTCTCACACGGGGTATAAAGGCCGTTTGGTGGTTGCCGAGGTCCTGTTAGTGGATGATAATATGAGGCGTTTGATAGGCAAGAATGCCCCTTATTCGGAATTGCGTGATGCTGCCCGTCAGGCCGGGATGGCGACTCTTTTTGAAACAGGGATCAAGAAGGTTGAAGAGGGTGTCACAAGCCTGGATGAGATACTTGGCGTGACGATCGGATAAGGAGTACTCTATGTCAAAATTCCTGGTAACAGCCAAAGACATGTCCGGACGTATCTTTAACGAGGTAGTTGAAGCGGATGCGAGCGATCGCGCCGTTCAAGAGGTTCAGGCCAAGGGCCTTTTTGTTACCGGAGTAAAAAAACAATCTGACCTTGCCCCTGCCGTCAGAGCGGATATCTCTCAGGGTGAATCCATAAGGAAGTTCACTCGCGGCGGTGTTTCTTTGGAGGACATTGTATCTTTTGCGCGGCAATTGGCGACCATGATCGAGGCGGGTGTCCCGTTATTGCGATCGCTCACGGTTATCTCGCAACAGGTTGAGAGTCGTGAGCTCGCCAATGTTCTTGATGCCGCTATTCGTGATGTCGAACAGGGGCAGTCCTTCAGCCGTGCTTTGTCCAAATATCCAAAAGTTTTTTCGCCGTTCTGGGTCAGCCTTGTGGAAGTGGGAGAGGCTTCGGGAACCATGCCTAAAGTCCTCCTTCAATTGACGTTATACATGGAACAGGAGGCCGCGTTCCGTTCCGCGATTCTGGGTGCCATGGTCTATCCCATGGTCCTTTGTTTTATTTGTTCGGCGGCCATACTTTTCTTTGCCATATTTATCGGCCCTACCTTTGAGAAAATATTCAATGACATGCATGCCACGTTACCCGGCATCACGACATGGCTTTTGTTTGTCTTCAAGGTCGTCAAGGAAAAGTTTATCCTTCTGGCCGGAGGGATCGCAGCGGCTGTCTTCATGTTCAAGGGGTATGTTAGCGCCGGCCCTGGCCGTCGGCAATTTGAGGCTTTTTTGTTTCGCTTGCCCGTGTTCGGCAAAACGATCAAACTCATTGTGGTTGAAAAATTCACCTCTCAAATGGCGATCCTCGTGGATAGCGGCGTACCGATCCTTTATGCCTTGGAAATCTCAGAACGCCTGGTGGATAATTTGATTTGTGCCGAAGTCATCAAGCGGATCCGGGAAGGCGTCCGTGAGGGGAGGTTGCTGGCCGAGCCTATGGAACAAAGCGGGTTTTTTCCTCCCATGGCCGTTCAAATGATCCGTGTTGGTGAAGAAACAGGTGAATTGGGAAAAATGTTGAATCATGTTGCCGTTTATTATAAGAAGAACATTGAAACATTCATGAAAGCGTTCGGTTCTGTCATTGAGCCGGTCATGCTCGTATTCATGGGTTCTATCATCGGCGTGATCGTTACGGCCATGTTCATGCCCATTCTAACCTTGGCCACCGGGTAGGCGTTCCGGGCTTGTTAACATCATTATAATGGTTTATATTTGTAATGGGGCTAGATGCTGACATGTGCGTATCATTGTTGGCATTTAGATCTTCATGATTATTTGGACATTTGACAAAGTTGTCCCGTGAGGTTGGCGGCTATGTCTGTGAAGTGTGCGATGCGTAAAGCTTTTTCACTTGTTGAGCTGTTGCTGGTTGTTGTGATCATTGGGATCATGGCGGCTTTCTTTATGCCGGGATTTTCAAAAACAATAAAAAGAGCCAAAGCCAGCGATTCGATCGCTAATCTTTCTCTTGTCTGCGGCGCGAACGCGATCTATAAATCAAAGAACGGGTATAATTTTGCCCCGTCTGGTGTTGTTTCCAGTATAAGCAGTATAAATTCCGGGCTCGGGTTAAATATTATCCCTAACGGGTTGTCGTATTCTTGCGGGTCACATCTTTGTACGGCAACGGTGAGTGGTGATTTTTCAACAACTGTTGATTTAAACGCGGGTGTTACGGCATCTAATCCGCTTTGTTCTGGAACTTATTGCCCATAGGATTTACGGAGGACTATATGACCCGACTTAAAACGAAAGCTTTCACGCTTATCGAAATTATCATTGTGGTCATTATCATTGGTGTCCTGGCTTCTACGGCATTGCCGAAATTGGCCAACCAGGTCAGTGTCGCGAAAGCCGCGGAAGCGTACAGTATTTTAGGCACGCTTATGCGTAAAATCATGGAATGTTATACAATGGCTGAAAATATGAATCAGTGCGATGCCGTCGCTAAACTGCCAAGTTTCGCGTTTCCGTCGTCAGCTAACTTTGTATATTCATATGTTGCTGGCGCGAGTGCAACTTCTGCGACAGGAACCGCATCGCTTGGTGGTTCAACAGCAGACGTTATCACCTTTACAATTAATGTTACAAATGGATCAGTTAACAAGCTTAAAGGGGGCATTTTTTCTAATTTGAAGCAATAATGCTTTTCAAAATTATATGTGCGATGATTTAGCTTTGAAAAAAATAAGGCAATAATTTATCAAGAAGTCCTTGATATCGATATTTTTCTAAGTTATACTTTTGATAGTTGAAATTTTGTTTTAGTAATTTTTATTTTTTATCGTTATAATTTACAAAAAGGGGGAAGGTTATGATTAAAAAGAATAAAAAAGGTTTTACGCTCATTGAAATAATCATCGTTGTTATTATCATTGGTGTCCTCGCTGCCGTGGCTTTGCCGAAGCTTTCTAACCAGGTCAGTGTTTCAAAAGCAGCCGAAGCCTACGGTATTCTTGGCTCGCTCATGCATAAAATTATGGAATGTTATACAGCTTCTGAAGATATAACTAAGTGCGATACAACGGCGCAACTGTCAGGTTTCCAGTTTCCGACCTCGGGTGCTTTTGTGTACACATATGTAGCTGGCGCGAGCGCAACTTCTGCGTTAGGAACCGCATCGCTTGGTGGTTCAACAGCAGACGTTATCACCTTTACAATTAATGTTACAAATGGATCAGTTAACAAGCTCAAAGGGGGCATTTTTGCCAATTTGAAGCAGTAGGAAGTGTTCTTTGTTGACATATATATCCCTTTGGCCGAGTCAAGCTCTTGGCCAAGGGGATATGTATTTAAAGAGAAAGAAGGCGCAGATGGCAGAAAACAAAGCCTTTACTTTAATTGAAATAATAGTGGTGATCATTATTATAGGGATTTTGGCGGCCGTTGCGCTTCCCCGTTTAACGGGTTCGAGAGAGGGCGCGGTTTTTGCCGAAGCCATTAGCGCCGCACAATTACTGCATGCATCTGAAGCCCGTTATTCTCTCGAGCATAATGGGGCGTATAGCACCGACTGCACTACTTTGGATGTCGATGTTACCCCTCAAAATTACACAGCTCCCGATTGTAACACCGGTTCGGTGGCCGGAAATATCGGAATAACCAGAACGGGTGGTGCTTATACGCTTTATGTTTCAACTGCAGGCGCGTATACTTGTCCGTCATGTACCGCATCCTTAAAGAAACTTTGTCCTAATACGGCTTGCCCGTGAGGTGTCCGATGCGTCGTTCATTCACTCTTATTGAACTCATGTTGGTGGTTATCATCATTGGCATCCTGGCGGGATTTGCTCTGCCAAATTATGGAAAAACTTCCCGGCGGTCAAGGGCACGTGATGCGATCACAAGCCTGACCATGATCAGCGCAGCGAATGTAATCTATAAAGCAAGAACAGGTTCAAATCTTACTGGATCAGCATCCATAACCGACATTAACACAGCATTAAGCCTGAACATTGTTGCAAACCAGGCAACTTATAAGTGCGGATCCGGAACCGCGGCTGTTAATACCTGCAATGCTACTTCAACTGCCGGAAGTACGGATTATGTGATCACGGTCGATCTGAATGCTGACCTTTCGACAACCAACCCGTCATGTGCAACCTCGAATTCATCGTGTCCATAACGATATGATACTGTTCAGACGGCATTATTATTCCAATAAAGCATATTCACTTGTTGAAGTCGTCGTGGCGGCTGTTATTTTTGCCGGTTCCGCGATGCTTGCTTTTGGCTCCATCGCTAAATTAAAACAGACAGAGAGTTCCAGTGTTGGGAGGTTGAATGCTTCCCTGATGGCCAAGAAGATCCTTGATGGATTGAGCAAGGATGTCAATGCCCAGGCCTGGGCTGCGGGGAATTTGTCGATCGGTACCCACTCCGGGTTGACGGATACCGATTTCTCAGGGTGCTCAGCGTCCTATGTTGTCACCAATTCCGTTGGTGCCCGGAAAGTAGTCATTACGGTAACCTGGTAGCATACGTTTATGTCAAAAAGTTTACGCGCGCTGACGCTGACGGAACTGATCATAGCGACCATTATTGTATCGGTGGTCGTGGGGGGCGTCCTTGCCGCGGAATATGGACTGCGCAGCACCGGCAAGCAGGTGACAGGTGATATTCAGGTCTATCTGATGACCAGGGCCCTGGAGGATTATATTCGTCAGAGCGTCAAGCGCGTTCATGGCGACCTTACGACTTCGAATTCCGGGATCTCAATCGATGTCAGCAATAAGACAGTCTGTTTTCGCAGGGATGTTGAGGTCTCGGGGACATATACGCCCAATATTTATATCGATGATAACTGGCACTGTTTTACGCTTGTTGGAACGAATGTTTATGCCTGTGATACAGGGACTTCCGCCGGCACCTGCGATAATACAGGCACATTTTCAGGAACGCTGGTCAGTGATGAATTTACGATCTCTTCGACGATCATTCCCCGTCCTCTGGCAACTACGGCCCCAACTACGGGTGATTATTATTTTGACATGACCCTTGTCAATCGTAAAGATCCTTCCGCCGGGGCAGCGGTCTCCGGAGCTGCTTTGACCAGCGGCACTGCGGCCAATCCCCAGACAGTCGTGAAATTCCGGCAGAGCCCTGCAGGTTTTTAGGCATGGCCACACCAAGGTTTTTTTCTTCTTTCGAGAATGATGACCAGAAGATCCTGCTGGATGACCCTGATGAATTTCAACACCTTTCCAGGGTATTGCGTTTAAGAAAAGGCGACGAAGTGGAGCTGGTCAATGGCAAGGGTGCCCTGGCCACGGGGGTCGTTGACCAGCTGGGGGTCACTTCAGCTGTTATTGCCTGCCGCGACATCCAGGTCGTTCCTCCCGTTGACATGCTTCGTTTAACGATCGCCTGCGCTATTCCAAAAAGGGCTAAGTTCGAGTCTATTATAGAGAAATGCACGGAGCTCGGCGTGACACGTATTATTCCGCTGTTATCCGAGAGGACCGAGGTTGTTGCCGACCTCCGCAGGAATGAAAAGAAAGCAGACCGTTTCGCGCGGGTTGTTATCAACGCGGCGAAGCAGGCGAAGATCCTGCATTTTCCCGCCGTATCGGAGCCGCTGTCTTTCTCCATGGCCCTGCATCTATTGATCCGTCAGCACGTCAAGATACTGATCCCATGGCTTGAAGGGGAGAGGATCCCTGTCGCGAGAGCCTTGGCTGGCATTGGCGCATGCAGGGAAGTGGCTTTTTTTATCGGGCCTGAAGGCGATTTCACATCAAAAGAGATCCGTATGGCGGTTGATGCCGGCGCGGTCCCCGTCTCTTTGGGTGATACTGTCCTGAAGGTTGATACGGCGGCGATAGCCGTTTCGGCTTTTGCCCGCCTTAGCAGTCTGTTATGACCTCCGGCATTTCCTTATATCCCAAAAAACTTTTTCTTCTGGTCCTGTTGACGCTGATCCTCCACGGGAGTGTTGTTCTCAACGGTTTTGCCGGAGATGACGCGATCATCTTCATCAATAATACGTTTTATCGTTCCTTTTCAAATATCGGCATGTTATTTTCGCAAGATTATACGACGCGCCCGGAGGTATTGATCAAGCATGAATCTGCCAATAAAGGGTCAGGTTCTATCGCGTATCGACCGGTGCTCAGCCTTACCTATTTTCTGGATGTTAAATTATGGGGAGATAAGGCCGGGGGGCTTCATGGCACAAATCTTCTGTTGCATTTGTTGAACACGATCCTGATCTTCCTACTGTTGAGTGAGTTCTTTATTTCCCCACAGGCGGCTTTTGTCGCGGCCATCCTTTTTTCAGCCCATCCGGTCCAGTCCGAGGCGGTGGCGGCCATAGGTTACAGGGCGGACCTTCTCGTCGTATTCTTTTCTCTCCTTTCATTGGGGTGCTGGTGTATTTTTCGCAGGCAGGGGGCTGGTCTCTGGGCCGCCGGCGCAGTTGCTGTTTTTTTTCTGGCGATCTTCTCAAAAGAGACAGCTTTGTTCCTGCCGTTGATGTTCATTCTTTACGACCGGTTGTATCCGGGTAATTTTCGCGCAAAGACAGATAGTGTCTGGTTCCTATTATTTGGCGCTGTCATGGCGCTGTATCTTTACTGTTATGTCATTATTTTTCCCAACCAGACAGTCCTTGGTGTTTGGGGGGGGTGGTCCTTGTTGAAGCATGCGGGGTTGGTCATAACGGCACTCGGTATTAATTTAAGGGCTTTCTGTTTGCCCGCGAACCTTATTTCTTTTCCCGGTTTGTATCTGCCGCGGCTTTTATCCGCCGTAACGATCGAATTCTGGGTTTTATTTTTTTTATGCGCGGGATATTTCATATGGGTGATCCGTGCCATTGTTATAAAAGACAGGCCCGTTTTCTGGGGGCTCTGGTTTTTGTTGACCTATCTGCCGGTGTCCAACCTTATCCCGACGTGGAATCCGATTGCTTTGAGGTACCTGTATATGCCGGGGATCGCGGTATGGGTCCTTTTGGGCGTCCTATACGATAAGGTTTATCAAGGCAATGCCCCTGCCTTTAAAGGCCTTGCGCGTTGGGGGATGGTTTTACTGATCGGGTTGTGCGCTAGCGCGACTTTTTATAATGAACGCCTTTGGAAAGATAATATGACGATCGGGTTGGCCTGGATCGCCAAGTATCCCAAAGACCATAAAGGTTATGAGGTTGCCGGCGAAGCAGCGGTCAATGCCGGGAACTATGATGATGGCATTAAGTACAATGAAATGGCTATTGCCTTGGCTCCTTTTACGGATGAAACTCCCAGCGCGCCGGTGATCGGGATGGTGAAGGCCTATTTGGCAAAGAATGACGTCATGTCCGCGGAGTTGTATCTAAGGACATATATGAAGGTCGACAGATATCCCGTGGGTATGTTTCTTCTGGGCCATATTTTCGAGCAAAAAGGGGATGTTGCTGCGGCCTTGCATGCTTATGCCGATGCTGTTCAAGGTTCTTCAGATTATAAATATGGCGAGGATATGATCCGTCTTTCATTGCAATTCTCGGAGTATGCGGCTGCGGCATGGGCCTTCGATCAGGAGATGGCGCGCGCGGATTCGATAGAAACGAAAAAGATCTGGCAGTATGTTTACGCGCATTATTTGAATGAATATGTTTACGACGACACGCGAAAGGTTTGTTCGTTGAACCTGCGTTGACAATCAGGCACCTCTTTTGTATAATCATCCACCCCTTCTTATTAATTATTATCAGTAGTGGAGGTATGTATGAGCGAAGTGAAGAAAGTGACACCCGCGGACATCGAGAATCGCAAGAAAGCGCTTGATCTTGCCCTGACGCAGATCGAGAAGCAGTTCGGGAAGGGGTCCATCATGAAGCTGGACGGGCAGGCCCGCGTGGATGTGGACGCGATCCCCACGGGATCGATCGGCCTTGATATCGCGCTGGGCATCGGCGGTATCCCGCGCGGCAGGGTTGTGGAGATCTATGGCCCTGAATCTTCAGGGAAAACCACATTGACGCTGAGCATTATCCGCCAGATCCAGAAGAAGGGCGGGGTGGCGGCGTTCATTGACGCGGAGCATGCCTTTGACGCTTCGTACGCGGCCAAGATCGGCGTGAAACTGGAAGACCTGCTTGTTTCACAGCCGGATACGGGAGAGCAGGCGCTAGAGATCGCGGAAACACTGGTGCGCTCCAGCGCCGTTGACCTTGTGATCATTGATTCCGTGGCCGCGTTGACCCCTAAAGCCGAGATCGAGGGCGATATGGGTGACAGCCATATGGGGTTGCACGCCCGGTTGATGTCCCAGGCGCTGAGGAAGCTCACGGCGGTGACCAGCAAGTCCAACACATGCCTTATTTTCATCAACCAGATCCGCATGAAGATAGGCGTCATGTTCGGCAATCCCGAGACCACCACCGGCGGCAATGCCCTCAAGTTCTACTCGTCGGTGCGCATCGACCTTCGCCGCATTGAAACATTGAAGAGGGGCGATGAGGTGATCGGCAACCGTGTCAGGGCCAAGATCGTCAAAAACAAGGTGGCGGCCCCGTTCAAGGAAGCTGAATTCGAGATCCATTTTGACGAGGGGATATCGGCGGCGAGCGACCTGATGGATACGGGTATCAGGTACAATGTCATTGATAAGTCAGGCGCGTGGTTCGCTTTTGAAGGCGAACGCATCGGGCAGGGCAGGGACAATGTCCGTAAGTTCTTACAGGACAATCCCAAAGTGGCCCAAAAGATAGAAAAACTGGTCATTGAGAAGTCAAAGATAGTGCCCGTTCCGCCAAAAAAAAGCGAGTAGTTCGGGGATGGATGGCTCAACGGGAAAAACAGAGCTAAAAAAGGCGAAGGGTTACGCCCTTCGCCTTTTAAAATTTAGGCCAAGAAGTTCGGATGAGCTACGCCGTAAAATGCTGGATAAAGGTTATGAGTCTGGCATGGTTGCGGGTATCATTCAGGATCTGACCGGGGCTGGTTTTCTGGATGATGTCGCGTTCGCCAGGGCGTGGATCCAATACCGGTTGAACAAACCCATGGGTTTGCGGCGGATAGCGCTTGAACTGGCGGACAAGGGTGTCCCCAAAGAGTTGATCGATGCCGCGTGCCGGCAGGCCATGGAAAGTGTTGATGAAGTTGAAATGGTCCGCCGGCTCGCCGAAAAAAGAGCCGGGAAGTATCGTGATGTTGATCCTCTAAAACGCAAGAGACGTTTGATGGATTATCTCGCGCGCAGGGGGTTTAATATGGGCATTATCATGAAAGTGATCAGTAAAATATGACAGGCCACGAGATCCGCGCCAAATACCTTGAATTCTTCAGGTCCAAAGGCCATAAGGTCATTTCAAGTGATTCACTGGTCCCCAAGGATGACCCGACCGTGTTGTTCACGACGGCCGGCATGCAGCAGTTCAAGCTGCAGTTCATGGGGCATGTCACGGATTTCAGGCGGGCCACCACATCGCAGAAATGCTTGCGGACGGATGACCTGACCGAGGTCGGTGTCACGGACTTTCATCACACCATGTTCGAGATGCTCGGGAATTTCTCTTTCGGGGATTATTTCAAGGCCGAGGCCATTGCCTGGGGTTGGGAATTCCTGACCAAAGTCATGGGTATCCCGGCGGAAAAATTGTGGGTTTCCGTCAATAAGGATGATGAGGAAGCGTATGCCATATGGCTTAATGAGATCAAGGTCCCGGCAGCGCGTATCGTAAAACTCGGCGACAAGTCCAACTTTTGGCCCTCAAACGCGCGCCTGAACGGGCCCAATGGCCCCTGCGGCCCCTGTTCGGAGATATTCTTTGACTGGGGTGTCGCGGGTTGCAAGAACCCCCATTGTGATCCGGATTGCAGTTGCGGCCGTTTCTGCGAAGTCTGGAACCTTGTGTTCACGCAGTACAACCGCAAGGATGGCGGCGTGCTCGAACCTTTACCGGCGCGTAATATTGATACGGGGATGGGCCTGGAGCGGCTGACCGCGGTCATGCAGGGCAAGCACAACAATTTTGAGACCGACCTTTTTGTGCCCCTTACCCAGGCCGTGACCCGGTCTGTGGCCGCGGAGGGCGGCAAGATATCCTTGAAGGAGACCCGCGTGATCGCGGACCATGCGCGCGCGGTAACTTTTGGCCTTGCCGACGGTGTTGTCCCTTCAAACGAGGGCCGCGGGTATGTGATGCGCAAGCTTATCGTGGATATGTCCAACATCCTCCTTCAGGCCGGTATCACGAAACCTCTTGGGCACACGCTCATCCCTGTTGTTATTAGCGTTATGAAAGATGCTTATCCGGAACTTCTCGGGAAGCAGTCAGAGATCGAAGCGGCGGTCAAACGCGTGGAAGAATCTGTCATTAAATTGAACGCTCAGAAAGTTCCTGAATTCGTCGCGGAACTCGCGCGGACGAAGCCTGAAGCTCAGCCGGTGGGTGAATTGATGTTCCGCTACCGTGACACCTACGGACTCCCGCTGGCATTGATCCAGTCCAAGGTCAAAGAGGTTTTTGGTGATGCTATTCTCACCCAGGCCGGGCTTCATGCGGAAACATTGATGGCCCAGCAGAAAGACCGGTCCCGCGCGTCGAGCAAGATGCAGGGCGATGTTTTTTTGTCGGGAGAGGTTGATATAATGGATCTGCCCAAAACTGTGTTCGTCGGGTATGACCAGCCGGTGGCTGATGCCGTCGTCTTGAAATTGTTTGTCAATGGAGGTGTTGCGGAAGAGGCAAAACCCGGTGATATTGTCACGGTCATCCTTGACAAGACGCCTTTTTACGCGGCCCAGGGCGGGCAATGCGCGGATACCGGGATCATTGGCACACAGCTTGTCAGCGTGCAGGTAACTGACACGCAGAAATTAACGGATGTTTATACGCATAAAGGTACGGTGACACGGGGAGTTTTGCGCCGCGGCGAGCAGGTCAGTGCGTCGATCGACGGTGAACGGAGGATGTCCGTGGCGCGTAACCATACGGCCACGCATTTGTTGCAGGCGGCCCTTCGCGCGGTCCTGGGTGAGCATGTCAAACAACAGGGTTCCCTGGTTGACAGCGACCGCTTGCGGTTCGATTTCATCCATCCCAAAGCTGTCACCAAAGGTGAGATCGAGAAGATCGAGGACATGGTGAACGCGTTTATCCGCCGCAGTGATCCTGTCGTGAAAAAGGAAATGTCACTGGAAGAGGCCAGTACCAGCGGGGCGCTCGCGTTCTTCGCCGAGAAATACGGGACGACGGTACGGGTGGTCAGCGCGGGCGATCATTCGCGTGAATTTTGCGGTGGGACCCATTTGGATTGCACGGGCCAGGCAGGTTTATTCAGGGTGATTTCCGAAGGAGCGGTGGCGCAGGGTATCCGCCGTATCGAGGCTGTCACCGGAACGGGGGCGATCGATGCCGTCCGTGGCAGGGATCATGTCCTTGATAAGGCAGCGGCCCTGCTTAAGACCACGCCTGAAGATGTTGCTGTCAAGGTCGAGCTTCAGTCCAAACGACTGAAAGACCTTCAGAAAAAGGTCAGTGACCTTAATTTCAATGTCATCAAGGCAGGGCTTGATGATATTCTGGCGCGGGCGGAAACTGTCAAGGGCGCTGTCATTGTCCATCATATTTTCAAAGATGTCGACATGGAGACGCTCCGGCGCGTATCGGATATCATCAAACAAAAATGCCCGTCATCGGTGCATGTCCTTGGGGCGGTCAATGATGAGGCGGCCCTTCTTGTGACCGTCACCGATGATCTGGTCGCCAGGAATATCAAAGCGGGCGAGCTTGTCCAGAAAGCGGCACCGCTCATGGGAGGTTCGGGCGGCGGAAGGCCCAATATGGCCCAGGCCGGCGGGAAAGAGCCCGGGAAGCTTGCCGACGCTGTTGATATGGCGGTGAGGCTTGTGAAAGGATTGATCTGAAATGAGATCCATAAAATTGCACAGTAAGAACATTCAGCAGCTTTACGACCGCAATATGTATTATCGCCGTAAAAGCACGGTCGAGAAAGTCGCGCGGATCATTGAAGATGTCAGGACATCAGGCGATGAGGCGGTCCTCAAGTACACCCGTCGTTTTGACAAGGTCCAGGTCGCGGCCAAGGACCTGCGTGTGGCGGAAAGCGAGATCAGCGGGGCGTTTCAGAACATTAAACCTGAGTTTGTATCCACGCTCAAACTGATCATCCATAATGTGACGACCTTTTATCGCAGTCAGGTCAAGAAGCCCTGTTCCGTCAAGAGTGAGGATGGCGTTGTCCTTAAGGAGGAATTCCGTCCCATTGATATTGTCGGCGTCTATATTCCCGCCGGGACAGCGCCTTTGGTTTCCTCTGTTTACATGACCGTTATCCCGGCCAAGATCGCCGGGGTCAAGCGTATCGTCATTGTGACGCCACCAGGAAAAGACGGGCATGTCAATCCGCATATTCTCGCCGTGGCTAATCTGTTGAATGTCAACGAGGTTTACAAGATCGGCGGCGCGCAGGCCATTGCCGCGTTGGCGCTGGGGACGAAGACGGTCCCCCGTGTCGACAAGATCGTTGGCCCTGGCAACGCGTATGTGACGGAAGCCAAACGCCAGCTTTTCGGTTATGTGGACATTGACATGCTGGCGGGCCCGACGGAACTTGTTATCATCGCCAATCGTTACAGTGACCCGGATTTTGTGGTGGCTGATTTTGAATCCCAGCTTGAGCACGCAGGGGGGCTTTCGATCCTGATTTCGACATCCAAGCAACTGATCCGTCAGGTAAAGGGCCGGGTGCAGGGTGGTTTTGTCATTTACGCCAAGAACATGGAAGAAGCCGCCGATATCGCGAATCGCATCGCGCCGGAGCACTTGCAGATCCTGACGAGCGACCCCGTGCGCGTGGCCCGGATGATAAGGCACGCGGGAGCGATTTTCCTGGGGCCGTACAGCCCGACACCGCTCGGGGATTATATCGCGGGGCCCAGCCATGTCCTCCCGACGCTGGGGACCGCGAAGTTCGCTTCAGGGTTGAGCATTTCAAGTTTTATGAAAACAAGCCATATTATCGCGTATTCGAAGAAGGCCCTTGAAAAAGTGCGGGAACCGCTTGAGCGGGTGGCGCTTACCGAAGGCCTTGTCAAACACGCGGAATCAGTGAACGTCAGGTTTAAATAGCAGGAGGCCTTATGGCGACCAGGAAAGCCACGATCGAACGCAAGAGCAAAGAGACGCATATCAAGCTGATATTGGACGTTGATGGCCGCGGCGACCGTACGGACATCAAGACCGGCATCGGGTTCCTTGACCATATGATCGAATTATTCGCGTTCCATGGCCTTTTTGATATCGAGCTCGATGTGCTGAAGTCGGACACGCAGATCGACATTCATCATACGAACGAAGATATAGGGATCGTCCTGGGCAAGGCGTTCAAGCAGGCTCTTGCCGATAAGGCGGGCATACGCCGCTTTGGTTGTGCCGGGGCGCCCATGGAAGCGACCCTCGCGCGCGTGATCATTGATATCAGCGGCCGCGGTTTTTTCAAACTTAATGTCGAGGATGACAAGATCCTCCAGATCAAGAACAAGGACGAATATTCCCTCACGTACCTTGAACATTTCCTGGAATCATTCGCGCACGCGCTGGGCGCGACGCTCAGCGTTACCATCCAGAACGCTTCAGATGATGTCCATACCAATGTTGAGGCGGTCTTCAAAGCACTGGGTCTTGCGTTGGACCAGGCGACGCAGATCGACCCGCGCCGCGAGGGGATCGTTCCGTCAACCAAAGGGATCATTGACTGATGATCGGCATCATTGATTACGGCATGGGAAACCTGCGCAGCGTCCAGAAAGCCATGGAGAACGTCGGCGCTGCGACGCGCATTGTGACGCGTTTGCAAGATCTGGAAGGGGTCGACAAACTGGTCCTTCCGGGTGTTGGCGCGATGAAACCCGCCATGGAGAAACTTGAGGAATTACGGTTCGTTGACGCGATCAAGTCTTTCGTCGCCGGCGGCAGGCCTTTTCTGGGTATTTGCCTCGGCTTCCAGCTTTTATTTGATTTGAGCCGGGAAGGCGGCGATGTTAAGGGGCTTGGTATCCTTCGCGGGACCGTCGAACGTTTTCCTGATTCGGTCAAAGTTCCCCAGATGGGCTGGAATCAGTTGCGCATTGTTCAGAAAGATTGCAGGATGTACAAAGATGTCGGGGAAGGGGCCTTTGTGTATTTTGCCCACTCCTATTATGCCAAGCCCGATGATCTTCAGGCCATCGCCACATTCACAGATTACGGTTTTCCCTATACATCTTCCGTCTGTCAGGGTAATGTATGGGGGGTTCAGTTCCATCCGGAAAAGAGCCAGGAGGTCGGCTTGAAAATACTGGAGAATTTTGTGGTATGCGGATAATCCCGGCGATCGACATCAAGAATGGCAAGGTGGTGCGCCTGTTCAAGGGCCGGTTCGATAAAGTCACGGAATACGGCTCTGATCCTGTTGAAATGGCGCGGCATTGGCAGGGGGAAGGCGCGACCGACCTGCATGTTGTTGACCTCGACGGGGCCGAATCGGGAAGCCGCGTTAATGAAAGTGTCATCAAAAAGATCGTGAAAGAGATCAAGATCCCCGTTGAGGTGGGCGGAGGTATTCGCACGCATGAGGTGATCAATGATTATCTTCAGGCGGGTGTCACCAGGGTTATCCTTGGCACCAAAGTGGTGGATGAGCCTTCTTTCCTGCGCGAGGCCCTGTTGACGTGGAATGACCGTATTGCGGTGAGCCTTGATTGCTGGAATGGTTTCGTCGCTCGACGCGGATGGGTGGAATTGTCCGCTGTCAAGGGGGTTGATCTTGCCCGTGATTTTGTCGCGATGGGGCTCAAATATATAATTTATACTGACATTCCCCGCGACGGGACTTTGATCGGTCCAAATATTGAAGGACTGAAAGAAATGCTCAATGTGGGCGAGGCGCGCGTCATCGCTTCGGGCGGTGTTAAGGACCTGGGCGACATCAGGGCCCTTGCCGCGCTGAAAAGGAGCGATCTTTATGGCGTTATTGTCGGCAAGGCGATTTATGAAGGCACGCTGGATCTGAAGGAAGCGGCCGGGGTATGTTGACCAAGCGTATCATTCCTTGCCTGGACGTCAAGGACGGGCGTGTTGTCAAGGGCGTTAATTTTGTCGATCTGCGTGACGCGGGTGATCCTGTTGAGACGGCCCGGATATACGACAGGGAAGGCGCTGATGAGCTTGTTTTCCTGGATATCACGGCCAGCCATGAGGGCAGAAAAACGTTCATTGATGTGGTTCGCCGCACGGCCGAGCAGATATTCATGCCCTTGACCGTCGGGGGAGGTATCAATTCCGTTGAGGATATCCGCGCGTTGTTGAATGCCGGCGCTGATAAAATATCGATCAATTCAGCGGCGGTGCATGATCCTTTGCTGGTGCGTGAGGCTGCCGCGCGTTTTGGCAGCCAGTGTATCGTTATCGCGATCGACGCGAAGAAAACACAGGCTGGATGGAAAGTGTTCACGCATGGCGGCCGCAGGGAAACGGATAAGGATGCCGTGGCGTGGGCCCTGGAAGTTTTTAAGCTCGGTGCCGGCGAGATACTTTTGACGAGCATGGACGCGGACGGGACGAAGAACGGTTTTGATATTGCCCTGACCAGGGCGGTCGCGGCGGCCGTCAATATCCCGGTGATCGCGTCCGGCGGGGCTGGCCGTTGCGCGCATTTTAGCGATCTGTTCGCTCAAACCGGCGCGGACGCGGGCCTGGCAGCGTCAATTTTTCATTACGGCGAGATCAAGATCGGTGATGTGAAAAAACATCTCAAAGACACAGGCGTGAAGGTCCGTTCATGATGAAACAGGTCACGGAGAAGGAATTTCTTGCGTATGCCCGTCAGGGGAACCTTGTCCCTGTATTCAGGGATATTTATGGCGACCTTGAGACGCCGGTGGCCGCGTATATAAAACTTTCATCCCGTTCGAAATATTCCTTTCTTCTGGAATCCGTCGAAGGCGGGGAAAAGCTGGCACGGTATTCTTTTCTGGCCCGAGACCCCGAATGTGTTATCCGGGTCAAGCATCATCAGGCCGATATCATCCGGTTCCTGAACGGGAAGAAGACGGTCGAGAAACGCAAGTTTGACCGCAGCCCCCTGGACCTTGTCAGGGAAATGATGGAAGGCTTGAAGTTTGTCAATATCCCGGGCTTGCCCCAGGCATGCGGCGGGTTTGTCGGTTACCTCAGTTATGACGCGGTCCGTTTCTTTGAAAAGATCCCTGATACCCGGCCCGATGACCTGAATTTGCCCGATGTGGTGCTCATGATGACCAAGGACATGGTGATCTTCGACCATCTTCATCACACCATCAAAGTGGTGGCCTGCGTTCAGACATCGGCGAAAGACAGTCGCGCGGCGCTGCTTCAAAAGTATCAGGACGCGCTTCGGCGCATCGATCGCCTTGTCGCTGACATGGACAAGCCGCTGAAGCCGCCGGTGTCCCGGCGGGCACGCACGGGGAAAATTAACGTCCATTCCAACTGCACGCGCAAGGCCTATGAGAACATGGTCTTACGGGCCAAGGAAGAGATCAAGGCCGGTGAGATCATCCAGGCGGTCATTTCACAAAGGTTTGATGTTGATATCAAGGCGTCTCCTGTAAATATTTACCGGACATTGAGATCTCTCAATCCATCGCCGTACATGTATCTGCTGAACATGGATGACCTTTCCATTGTCGGATCTTCGCCGGAACTGCTGGTGCGCTGCGAAAAAGGTCTCGTCGAAACACGCCCCATCGCGGGGACCCGTCCGCGCGGCAGGACACCTGAAGAAGACGCGGTCCTTGAAAAAGAACTGCTGGCCGATCCGAAAGAGGTCGCGGAACATGTGATGCTGGTGGACCTGGGGCGTAATGACCTCGGCCGTGTTTGTCAGGAGGGGACCGTTAACGTCAATGATTTTATGTCCGTTGAGAAATATTCTCATGTCATGCACATCGTCTCCAATGTGCAGGGTCGCCTTAAGCCGGGGAACGACGCGATCGCGGCGCTGGAGGCGACATTTCCGGCGGGAACCCTTTCAGGCGCCCCCAAGATCCGCGCCATGGAGATCATTGAGGAACTGGAGCCGGTCAAGCGCGGCCCTTATGGCGGATGTGTCGGTTACATAAGTTTCTCGCAAGATCTGGATACTTGTATTACAATACGCACCATTGTGATCAAGGGGCATAAGGCATATGTCCAGGCCGGGGCCGGCATTGTGGCCGATTCCGACCCGGCGTGTGAATATGAAGAAACAGTCAACAAGGCAAAGGCGCAGATCAGGGCCCTCGAACTGGCCCATCAGCGCTAACTTAAGCGAACGAAGAAAGGAAACAGGAGCAATGGAAGTCAAGATCAGAATGCAGAGGACAGGGGCCCCGGCGCAGAAGAATTACAACTGGCGCATCGTGGTCATCAGCAAGTGCAAGGCCCGTGACAGCAGGGTGCTGGAGATCGTGGGTCATTACGATCCGTCCAAGAAACCGGCGGTCTACAAAATAGACACGTCCAAGGTCGAGAAATGGATCAAGAACGGCGCTCAGATGTCCGACACGGTCCGTACCCTTTACAATAAAACAAAAAGAACCAAGTAATTACAACAGCCGGTCCGTCGCCATTGTGGCGGCATAAGGCCGTGAAAGGATACTTCTATGCCTCAACAGCCTGCGTTCATCATGCAACTGCTCCCGATGGTCCTTATTTTCGGGATATTTTATTTTCTTGTGATCCGTCCCGAGAAGAAAAAGCAGAAAGATCATCAGGAGATGGTCAAGAACCTGAAAAAGAATGACGAGGTGGTCACATCCGGCGGTATTCACGGGATCGTCGTCAATATCAAGGAGACTTCGGTCGTCCTGCGCCTGGATGAGAATGTCCGCGTGGAATTCGATAAAGAAGCTGTTCTGGTCCTGAAGAAAAAGGCGGAATAATTTTTTTAATATTTCGAGGATAACATGACGAAGAACCTTCGCAACCGTTTTATCATCATCCTGGGTGTCATCGCCGCGTGCGTGGCGTTCGCCTGGCCTATCAACAAACGCATCAATTTGGGATTAGACCTGAGGGGCGGGATGCACCTCATCCTCAAGGTCGACACGTCAAAGCTCTCGCTGAAAGCGAAGGAAGACGCGGTCCTGCGCGCGATGGAGATCCTGCGCAATCGTATTGACAGCATGGGGGTCGGCGAGACGGCGATCCAGCGGCAGGGCGAGGACCAGATCCTTGTCCAGTTGCCGGGTGTGACCGACCGTGACAAGGCTGTGGACATGGTCAAACGGGTGGCCCATCTTGAGTTCAAGATCGTCGACAGCGATCCTGCCAGGGTGAAGGACGCGCTCGCGGGCAAGGTTCCTGAAGGGTATGAGTTGAAGTTCACCAAAGGCGAAGGGAAAGACGCTGTTCTCATCAAATCGGAAGCGATCCTCCAGGGTGACGCCATTTCTGATGCCAAGGTTGATTTTGATTCTTCGACCATGCTGCCGAAGATATCATTGTCATTCAACGGCAAAGGCACCAAGGATTTTGGTGACCTGACAAACAAGCATGTCGGCGAACGCCTCGCCATTGTCATGGATAACGAGGTTCTATCCGCTCCGAATATCCGTGAAGCGATCACCACGGGAACGGCGGAGATCACCGGCCAGTTTTCCTATGACGAGGCGTCTGTCCTGGCCCTCGCGCTCCGGTCCGGTTCGCTGCCCGCACCGCTCATTGTGGAAGAAGAACGTACGATCGGGCCTTTGCTGGGCAAGGATTCCATCAATGCCGGGATCCACGCGACGCTGTACGGCTCATTGTTCGTCCTCGCGTTCATGATCGTTTATTACTGGATCGGCGGGATCATCGCGTCTTTGGCCCTGCTGGTGAACCTGGGGATGATCATTGGCGCGATGGGTTTTATCAATGTCATGATGCCGGGTTCCCAGGTCACGCTGACCCTGCCGGGCATCGCGGGTATCGTGCTGACGCTGGGCATGGCCGTTGACGCCAACGTCCTTATCAATGAACGTATCAGGGAAGAGCTTGAGAACGGGCGAACGCTTGCCGCGGCCATCGCCAGCGGTTATGACAGGGCGCTCAACGCGATCATTGACTCGCACGTCACATCACTGATCGCGGCGTTCCTGCTGTTCCAGTTCGGGTCCGGCCCGATCAAGGGTTTTGCCATCACGCTGAGCATCGGTCTTGCGGCGAGCCTGTTCACGGCGGTCTATATCACACGGGCCATGTTCGAGTACCTCCTGGAGAACCGCAAATTGACGACGCTTAAGATGATGCGTCTTTTCAAACAGACCAAGATCGATTTTATCAAGCCCATGTACCTGTTCTTGCTGCTGTCGGGCATCGTGACCGCGGCAGGTGCTTTCGCGATCATTTCCAAGGGAAGCCTCGCCTACGGGATCGATTTTGCCGGCGGGCAGGTGCAGGAGTACCGTTTCCAGACGGCTGTTTCCGCCGAACTGATCCGCAAGGCGCTCAAGGACGCGAACATCAAGGACGCTGTCATCCAGCAGTTCGACAAGAATCCCGAGGATGTCATTGTCCGTACGAGCGAAGACAGTTATGAGAACGTTGTCGCGACATTCAAGAAAGAGTTCAAGGACAACAAGTTCGAGACCCTGCGTATCGAGAAAGTCGGGCCTGTTGTTGGTAAGGCTTTACGTGAAAAGGCTGTTTGGGCCATCCTTCTGGCACTGGCCGCGATCCTCATTTACGTCGGGATCCGTTTCAAGAATTTCGGATTTGCGGCGGCCGGCGTGATAGCGTTGCTGCACGATATCCTTGTCGCGCTGGGCCTTTCGGTCATCATGGGACGGCAGATCGACCTCCTGGTGGTCACGGCGCTGTTGACCATCGCGGGTTATTCGGTCAATGACACGATCGTTGTCTTTGATCGTGTGCGTGAGAATATGCTCAAGAACCGCAAATTGTCCCTGGGTGAGGTGATTAATCTCAGTATCAATCAAACCCTCGGGCGCACGGTCTTGAGCACGTTTGTCACGTTGCTCGTTGTTGTTGCCTTGTTCCTTTTTGGCGGTGAAGTGCTCAACACCTTCTCGCTGGTCCTTATGATAGGATTTGTCTGCGGTGTCTATTCGACCATGTTCATTGTGACGCCGCTGGTCCTTTTGAGCCAGAAGAAGTGGCAGTAATAGCACACTAGTTCTTATCCCCGGTTCCGGCATGTTGCCGGAGCCGGGGGTTTTATGTTCGTGGCTGCTTATGTTCAGGTCCCTCAAGTATTTCCTACTTCAGAACATTCCTTCCGAGCACATCATCCGTGATCTCACGCAATTTGGTTATACCCGGTCAAAGGCCGTTGCCGAGGCGGGGCAATTTGCTGTTCGCGGCGGGATCATTGATATTTTTCCTGTCAACTTTGACGCGCCTGTCAGGATCGACATGGACGATGAGAAGGTCCGTCGCATTTACACGTTCAACATCCTTTCGGGCAAGAACATCTGGGAGCACAGGGCGGTTATTATCCTGCCGGCCAAAGAGCGGGGGAAAGCTTCTTTCAGGTCGGAGATGCCCCTCAGCAATTTTGTCGATATCGAGAAAGGGGATTATGTCGTCCACAACATCCATGGTATCGGGCGTTTCCTGGGTGTTGAAGATATCGCGATCGACCAGAAGGACCTCGAGCATTTTGTCATTGAATACGAGGGAGGCGATAAGCTTTTTGTCCCGCGGCATGACCTTCACCTGGTCCAGAAATATATTGGTTTTTCCAAAAGGCCGCCGCGCCTTTTCAAGCTCGGCAGCCGTGAATGGGAAAAGGTCCGGCGTCAGATAGAGAAGCGCCTTCAGCATCTTGCGGCTGAATTGCTCCACGTTCAGGCCGCGCGGGAAAGCCTTAAAGGGTTCGCTTTTCCCGTGGATAACGCGTGGCAGGAAGAATTCGAGAAGAAGTTCCCCTTCACGGAAACGCCCGACCAGACCAAGGCCACGGCTGAGGTCAAGGCTGATATGGTAGCCCAGCGGCCTATGGACCGCCTGTTATGCGGAGACGTGGGGTATGGGAAGACGGAAGTGGCCATGCGCGCCGCCTTTAAGGCAGTCATGGGCGGCAAACAGGTAGCGGTCCTCGTGCCGACCACGGTCCTCGCCGAGCAGCATTATTATAATTTCTCACGCCGCATGAAAGATTTTCCCGTACGATTGGGGATGGTGTCCCGTTTTCGGACCCATAGTGAACAGATGGGTATCCTTCAGGAGGCCAGGGAAGGCAAGATCGATATCCTTATCGGGACGCACCGGCTTTTATCAAAGGACGTATCTTTCAAGGACCTTGGGCTTATCATTATCGACGAAGAACAGCGTTTCGGCGTGACCGCGAAAGAACGCCTGAAACACATGAAGCTCCTGGCGGATGTCCTGACCTTGACGGCGACCCCTATTCCCAGGACGCTATACATGGCCATGGCCGGCTGCCGGGACATGTCCGTGATATCCACACCACCCCAGAACAGGGTCCCCGTGGCCACGCACATGATCCATTTTGATGAGGACATTATCCGGGAAGCAGTTGAAAGGGAGTTGAACCGCGGCGGGCAGATCTTTTTCCTTCATAATCATGTCGACGATATCATGCCTGTCGCCCAGATCATCCAGCGGCTTGTGCCACGGGTGAAGCTGGCGGTCGGCCACGGGCAAATGCCGGGACGGGAGCTTGAAAAGGTCATGCTTCAATTTCTTAAAGGGCAGATTGATTGTTTGGTGTGCACCACTATAATAGAATCCGGCATTGATATACCCAACGCCAATACGCTTATTGTCAACAAAGCGGACCGGTTCGGCCTTTCGGACCTTCATCAGTTGCGAGGGCGCGTGGGGCGGATGGATGTCAAGGCTTACGCGTATTTCATTGTTCCTGAACACGGCCTTCTATCCGGGGTCGCGCGCCGGCGCCTGGAGGCGCTGGAGAAGTTCAGTGACCTTGGTGCCGGGTTTAATATAGCGTTTGAGGACCTCCAGATCCGCGGGGCGGGTAATTTGCTGGGCCAGCAACAGCATGGTTATATTTCTTCAATCGGCTTTGATCTTTATTGTCGTCTGCTCAAGGAATCGATCGAAAATATCAAGTCCGGCGTAAAACCGGCGTAACGCAACAGGAGACCAGGGATGTCATTTAAATACCGCTCAACCATTATTGGCATGTTCATGACGGCTTTTGTTATCGGGATCTTCAGCGCAGCTCCGGTGCTTGCTCTTGAGGATGGTATCATCGCGGTCGTGGACAGTGACGTGATAACGGCCAAGGACCTCCAGGATTACCTGCGCAGCATTTATGCCCAGTTGCGCATCGAGGGCAGAAGCCCGAAGGATATCAAGGAGATCATGGATGAGTACCAGAGCAAAGGTGTCGGGCAGCTCATCGAGGACAAACTGATCCTTGCCGAGGCCAACCGTCAGAGCATGCAGATCCGTCTCAAGGCTGTCGATGAGCGGATGGATGAGATCAAGGCAAAATATCCCGCCACCCAGGATTTTCTTGCCGAGATCAACAAGGAGGGCGTCACTATTTCGGATATCCGTAAAAAGATCGAGAATCAGCTCAAGGCGCGTTATATCGTGACGCAGGAAGTCCGCGACAAGATCACGGTCAATCCCCAGGACGTCACCGATTTTTATAATGCCCATCTTCAGGATTACAGCCGTTCCGCGAGGGTGTACCTGCAGTCGATCTTCATCAAGGCGGATGCCGGCAATGATGAAGCGATGTTAAAGATGCGGTCCGCGCTTGAAAAGTTACGCTCCGGGACAGACTTCAAGACGGTGGCTAAGATCTATTCCGAGATGCCTGACATCGGGGAGGTGTTCGATTCGAGCCTTAGTCCCGAGTTCAAGGCGAAAGTGGACACCATGTCCGTTGGCAATGTCACGGATATCCTCAGGGTCCCGGAAGGCCTGTATATCCTGAAATTGACAGGGCGCACCGCGGGTGTGACGCCTACCTTGCAGGAGCTCAAAGAGGACATTTACCAGAAAGTATTCGAGATCAAGTTCAAGGAGGCTTTCAGCGCCTGGATCGAGAAGTTAAGGAAGAAGGCGTATGTCGAGATCAAATAACCGGGTGATCGCCGTCACGATGGGGGACCCTTGCGGGGTCGGCCCTGAGGTCACGGCGGCTGCGCTTGACGCTTTATCTTCGGTAAAAGGGCACGACTTCATCGTTATCGGTAATGAAGATATTCTCCGGCGGTATTTTCGCAAGAAGGCATCTTTTGTTTCCGTCGTGCATGTTGCCGGCACCAATAAAACGGCACATCGTCCCGGAAAACCGTCGGCAGCGGCGGGGCTTGATTCATTGCTGTATCTCAAGCAGGCGGTAAAACTTCTTAGCTCAGGCGTTGCGGGAGCTTTGGTGACAGCCCCTGTTTCAAAAGAATGGGTCATTCCTTTTTCTCCGGATTTCAAAGGCCATACGACATTCCTGGCACAGGCGTTCTCCTGCAGGAATGTTGAAATGTTGTTTGTCGCTGATGATCTCAGGGTGGTCCTTGCCACCCGGCATGTGCCTGTCAAAGAGCTTCCATCACAGGTAACAGCAGCCAGGGTGTGTTCAGTTGTGACCACAGCCAACGCTTTCCTTCGGGAACGGTATAGTATCAGGCGGCCCCGTATTGCTGTTTGTGGATTGAACCCGCACGCTGGAGAAGGCGGGCATATGGGCCGGGAGGAAATAACCCGGATCATTCCGGCTATCAGGAAACTGCGCGCCACGGGTCTGGATGTCAAGGGGCCTTTTCCGGCTGATACGGTGTTCGAGCCGCATATCCGTGAGCGGTTTGATCTCATTGTCTCGATGTACCACGACCAGGGGTTGCCTTTTCTTAAGGCCAGCTATTTTGACAGGCTTGTCAATGTTACGGCGGGGCTTCCGTTCGTCCGCACATCTCCAGCCCACGGCACGGCTTTTGACATTGCCGGCAGGTCAAAGGCGGATCCCGGTTCAATGAAAGCGGCCATAGAACAGGCCATGGAGATCATGTGAAGCTTTTTGACGGCATTGACCCTTCTTTTTTTCCCAAGAAACGCCTGGGGCAGAATTTCCTTGTGGATCAGAGGGTCATGGCCCGTCTTATAGACGCATGTGGTTTTAACTGCGATGAGACGGTCCTGGAGATCGGCCCTGGCCAGGGCGCTTTGACGCGCCTGATAGCGCCCTGCGTGAAGAAGGTCATCGCTGTTGAGGCTGACCGGACCCTGGCGCCCCGCCTTGAAGAGGAATTCGCGGGCAGGAACGTTGAGGTTTACCATGAGGATATTTTGAAGTTTGACCTTTCCCGATTGGGAGCAAGTCCGGTCAAGGTCGTCGGCAATGTTCCGTACAATATTTCGACGCCCATCATTGCCATGGCCATTGAGCAGCGGGCAATGTTCACATCGCTCTTTATGACAGTGCAGTATGAATTTGGCGCGCGCCTCATTGCCAGTCCCGGCAGCAGGGATTATTCATCCCTGACGTGTTTTGTGCAGATGTTCGCTGTGCCGGTGATGCTTTTTAAAATAAGCCCGATGGCCTTCAGGCCGGCGCCAAAGATCGTGTCCTGTTTCATGCGTTTTGACCTGCGTGAAAAACCCGCGGCACCCGTCCTGGATGAGGCGGCTTTTGCGCGGGTGGTTCGCCAGGCTTTCCAGCAGCGGCGCAAGAACATATTGAACTCACTCGCGTCCCTTTGTTCCAAGGAACAAACGGCCGCTGTGCTCGAGCAGGCCGGCGTCAAGCCGGAGTTGAGGGCAGGTGACTTGACGATCAGCGATTACGCGAGGATAGCCAATGCCTATACAGCGCAAAATTTATTATCATGACACGGACGCCGGTGGCGTCGTTTATTATGCCAATTACCTGAAGTTCATGGAAGAGGCGAGGACGCAGTTCTTCGAGGACCTCGGCCTTGGCGTGAAGGCTTTTTCCGACAGGGGCCTTATTTATGCCGTGCGCCAGTGCCATGTTGAGTATAAAAGCCCCGCGCGTTACGGTGACACCATTATATGCGACGCCAAAGTCCTCAAAGTGACGGGGGTCCAGATCTTTTTCCGGCAGAAGGTGACCGCCGCCCTTGACGAGCGCGTCCTCGTGGAGGCCGAGGTATCCCTCGTTTGCCTTAGCCGTGACTTCAAACCACACCCCTTGCCGGAAGATCTGCGTTCCAGACTGGAGGCCCCGTGAAGATATCCACCAAGATCATCGCGTTGATCTCGCTGCTGTTGGTTGTCCTGGCGGTCAACGGCATCATCAGCTTTGGCCTGCTCAAAAGCGTGAGCAGCGAATTGCACGGGGTTGTCAAGAAAGACGTCGCCTTGATGCAGACCGTGACCACGGTGACCAAACATCAATTGCAGAAGGCCGTCATTTTTGAAAGGCTCCGCCGTATCGCCGAGGAGCTGGCGTACCAGCAGGTTTCACCGGCCCGAAAAGAACATCTGCTGTTCCATACCCAGCTTGCCAGGAAGGATTTTGACGCCCTGGCCAAAGAGGGGGCGATCAATATCGTCAACAGCAAACAGCTCATCACCGAGTCCCTGCGCTCCGTTAAGTCGCCGAGAACACAGGAAGATCTTGTCCGTGTGCAGGACATCCTCAAGGAGATCGAAAAAGCGCATATCCATTATGACGCGATGGCGGGGCAGATATTTGAAGCGGTCAGGGAAGGCCGTTATGAGATATCCGTTGAGGATATTGACCAGATCCATTCGGATGAGCGCAAACTCAGCAATGAACTTGAAAAATTGCTCACGCAGGTCCAGACGTTCGCAAAAACCTCGGAAATAAACGCCAGGAATTACGAGTTAACGACGGAAGAATTCCTCTGGGTCGTTTTCATTTTCAGCTTCCTTGTTGGCATGGGGCTGGCGTTGTCCATTGTCAGCGGGATCAACCGTCCGATGCGCCAGCTTTTGAAGGCCACGCACGAGATCGGGGGCGGGAATCTCGAGATCAAGCTTCCCGAAGCATCCCGTGATGAACTGGGGGAATTGAGCCGCGAGTTCAACCGGATGTCCTCCCAGTTGTCGGAAGCCAGGCGGCGGTTGGAAGAACAGAGCGAAGAACTCCGGTCCAATCTCGATCTTATGGCGCAACAGAAAAAAGACCTTGAGAAAGTCAATCACGAGCTTGACCGTTTTGTCCATACGGTCAGCCACGATATCCGTTCGCCGCTGATGGGCATTGCCTGGTACGGGGATTTCCTGAAAAATCACCATTTTGAACTTCTTGACAAGAAAGGCCAGGACAGCATCAACGGGGTTTGCCGCGGCGTGGAAAGGGCCAATGCCCTTATCAATGACCTGCTGGCGCTGACCAGGATATCGCGCGTTAAAAATCCGTACGCGCCGTGCGAGACAGGAAAACTTATTGAAGATGTGACGGCGACGCTGGAGTACAAGCTGCGGCAGAACAAGGTTGATCTGTCTGTCCAACCCGGGATGCCGGTCATTGTTTGCGACCCGATCAAGGTCAAGGAACTGTTCCTTAACCTTATGACCAACGCGATCAAGTTCTCATCGGGACGGCCCGACGTGCAACCGGCGATCTCCATCCGGTTTGTTGAAACAGATGCCCATTGCGAATTCATTGTCAAAGATAACGGGATCGGCATCGCGCCCAAGGACCACGACGAGGTTTTTGCCATATTCAAACGCCTTCAAGGGGCCGAGAAGTTTGAAGGCACCGGCGCCGGCCTTAGTATCGCTAAAAGTGTCGTCGAT
Organism: Candidatus Omnitrophota bacterium; assembly: GCA_903901225.1. Taxonomy (GTDB): domain Bacteria; phylum Omnitrophota; class Gorgyraeia; order Zapsychrales; family Fredricksoniimonadaceae; genus Fredricksoniimonas; species Fredricksoniimonas borealis. Next base: position 70,274 of record CAIUQE010000037.1, on the reverse strand, counting down.
GACCATGGCGGCAGGATATGGATCGTTTCGGATGTCGGGCAGGGGGCGGAATTCCATTTCACGATCCCCAGGGGGCTTAAACAGCTGGAGGCGACATCGGAGAGTTAACGCTTGTGCCCGCCCGCGACGGGTGTTATATTCTGAGTCATCAAAAAACTGGAAAAGATCATGGTTGATGAAAAAATTGTCCGTTATATAGCCTCGCTCGCGCGCCTGCATATTGAAACGGCCGACGAGCCGAAGTTTGCCCGCGAACTGGAAGCGATCCTTCATTACGTTGAAAAACTGGGCGCGCTTGATGTCGTCCATGTCAAGCCGACAAGCCATGTGCTGGATGTCGAGAATGTCTTTCGTGATGATGTTATAAAGCCCGGTCTTTCCCGGGAACAGGCCCTCGGTATTTCTGAAAACACACGCGACGGGTCTTATAAGGTCCCGAGGGTCATCGAATGAACCTCTTTGACCTTACAGCTCACGCATTGCTGGATCTTATTCAAACCGGCCGGGCAACCGCCCAGGCGGCGGCGGATGCCGTGTTGCGCCGGGCCGTGGAGATCAATCCTAAAACCAACGCGTTTATCCGTTTGACGGCAGAGGTCAATGCCCGGGGAGGCGCTTGCCCCGTCCCCATCGCCATCAAGGACAATATTTGTGTCAGTGGCCAACTGACGACCTGCGGCTCCAGGATACTTGACGGTTTTCGCCCGCCTTATGACGCTTGTGTCGTCGAGAAGATCAAGGCGGCCGGAGGCGTGATCCTCGGCAGTGCCAATATGGATGAGTTCGCTTTCGGGTCATCCTGCGAAACTTCCGCTTTCGGCCCGGCGAAGAACCCCTGGGCCCTCGATCGTGTGCCAGGCGGGTCATCGGGCGGTTCCGCGGCCGCCGTGGCCGCGGGGCAGGCTGTATGGGCACTGGGCAGCGATACGGGCGGGTCTATCCGTCAACCAGCGTCTTTTTGCGGCGTGGTCGGTCTCAAGCCAACTTACGGGCGTGTGTCGCGCTACGGCCTTATCGCTTTCGGGTCCAGCCTTGACCAGATCGGCCCCATTACCAAGGATGTACGGGACTGCGCGAGACTTCTGACCATCATCGCGGGATTCGATGAACGGGATTCCACGTCCCTCCAGGTGCCTGTGCCGGATTACACCGAAGCCCTCACGAAGGACGTGAAAGGGTTGAGGATCGGGGTGCCTAAAGAATATTTTATCGACGGGATCGAGCCGGATGTCCTGGCCGCGGTCCGCAAAGCGATCCTTTTTTATCGCGACCAGGGAGCCATTATCGTTGATGTTTCCCTTCCGCACACCGAATACGCCCTGGCGACTTATTACATTATCGCGACGGCGGAAGCCAGTTCGAACCTCGCCCGTTTCGACGGCGTGGCCTTTGGCCTGCGCGCGGTGCCGCCAAAGGCGCGCAAGAATCCGCTCCTTGACATGTATGAAGAGACCCGCGCCAGGGGGTTTGGCGATGAAGCGAAGCGCCGTATTATGCTCGGCACCTATGTCCTTTCATCGGGCTACTATGACGCCTATTATTTGCGCGCTCAGAAAGTGCGCACCCTGATCAAGCAGGATTTCGAGAATGCCTTCAGCGCCTGTGATGTTGTGCTTTCACCGACGTCTCCGACTACGGCGTTCAAGGCGGGCGAGAAGATATCCGATCCTTTGGCCATGTACCTTTCGGATGTGTTCACCATACCGGCGAACATGGCGGGCATTCCCGCGATATCCTTTCCCTGTGGCTTTGACCAGGCGGGGCTTCCTGTCGGTTTGCAACTGATGGCCAGGCCGTTCGCCGAGGATGTCCTGTTGCGCGCGGCGTACGCGTATGAGCAAGCCACGGGATGGCATCGTGAAAGGGCTGTGCTATGACAACGTTCGAGACCGTCATTGGACTGGAAGTGCATCTTCAGCTTAAGACAAAGACCAAGATCTTTTGCGGCTGCCGTAATGAGTTCGGGCATGAGCCCAACACCAATGTTTGCCCGGTCTGCCTGGGCCTTCCCGGAACGCTGCCTGTGCTTAACCGTCAGGTCCTTCTCGATGGTGTTAAAGTCGGGTTGGCCCTCCGGGCCACGATCAACAATTTTGTTAAGTTTGACCGCAAAAATTATTTTTATCCCGACCTTCCCAAAGGGTACCAGATATCCCAGTATGACCTGCCGATCGCCCGGCAGGGGTATCTGGATATTGTTGTTGAAGGGAAGTCCAAGCGGATCGGCATTACGCGGGCGCATCTTGAAGAAGACGCGGGGAAGCTTGTCCATGACGCGGTGAACAATTGTTCGCTGGTGGATTATAACAGGACGGGGACCCCTCTCGTCGAGATCGTTTCCGAGCCGGACATCCGCTCGTCGCAGGAAGCCTATGAATATTTGACCGCCCTCAAACTGACCCTTTCTTATCTGGGTGTTTCCGATTGCGACATGGAAAAAGGAAGTTTGCGTTGCGACGCCAACGTCTCTATCCGTCCTTTAGGGCAGGAGAAACTGGGTACCAAGACCGAGTTGAAGAACCTGAATTCGTTCAGCGCCCTGAAGCGCGCGGTCGAATTTGAGGTTGTCCGTCAGACGGGCGTTATCCTTTCAGGTGGTCATATCGTCCAGGAAACGTTGCTGTGGAATGACGCCCAGGGAACGGCTGTTGCCATGCGCAGCAAGGAGCAGGCGCATGATTACCGTTATTTTCCAGAGCCGGACCTGGTCCCTTTTACGCTTGACGAGGGGCAGGTGCAGGCTGTGCGTGAAAGTCTCCCGGAATTGCCTTACGTGAAACTGGCCCGTCTGATGGCCCAGTACGGGTTAAATCATTATGATGCCTTTATTCTCGTCCAGGATCAGGGACTGGCGGATTTCTTTGAGGCTTGCGTGAAGCTTCCTGCCGATGCCAAAAAGGTGGCGAACTGGCTTATCGGCCCGTTGATGAAAGAAATGAATGAACGCAGGATATTTTTTACGGGGATGTCTTTGACACCGCAGGCAATGGTGGCTATCATCCAGAAGGTCGAGGCCGGTGTTATCAGCAATATCGTCGGCAAGGACGTTCTCGCCATTGTCCTGGACACGGGCAAGGCTGTCGACGCGATCATCGCGGAAAATGGTTTGGCCCAGGTCTCCGATGATGAGTCGATCGGGAAGGTTGTTGATGAGATCATCGCGGCCAATCCCGCGGCTGTAGCGGAGATCAAGGGCGGCAAGGCCGGCGCTGTCGGCTTTCTCGTCGGACAGGCCATGAAAAGAATGCAGGGCAAGGCCAATCCAAAGAAAATAAACGAGATCCTTTCAAGGAGATTGCAGGATGTTTAAGAAAAACCTTGTTTTTGTCATTGCGTTCGTCGTTATCCTGGCCGGCTTTGTTTCTTTGGCCAGGTCCCAGTCGGGCGAGTCCCAGGGCAAGCGGACGCAAGCTGTTGTTAATGCCGCGGTGAATGCAGCGGCAGCATCGGATAATGAAGCCACGGCCGGGGCCAAGGGCGCGGATGACCTGTATTCCCAGGTGGAACTTTTCAGCTATGCCTTGACCACGATCATGGCAGAGTATGTTGAACCCAAAAAGGCCAGGGATGTCATTTACGGCGCTTTGACGGGGATGTTGAGTTCCCTCGACCCGCACAGCCAGTTCCTGACGCCTGAGGATTATGAAGAGTTAAAAACTGACACGCAGGGAAAGTTTGGCGGGCTCGGGATCGAGATCAGCATCCGCGACGGGCTTTTGACGGTCGTGACCCCGATCGAAGATACGCCGGCCTGGAAGGTTGGCTTGCGCTCGGCAGACAGGATCGTCAAGATCGAGAAAGAGCTGACCCGCGACATGACCCTCAGCCAGGCGGTGAAAAAATTGCGCGGCCAGCCAGGGACGAGTGTCCATATCACCATCCTGCGCGAGTCTGAATTCAAGCTGCATGAATTCGACATAACCCGTGAGGTCATCCATGTCCATGACATCAAGGATCCGCACATCATTTCTGATAACATCGCCTATCTGAGGCTGGTGGAGTTCCGCGAAGATTCCTGCGAACAGATGCGCAAGGCCCTCAAGAAGCTCAAGGCGGATGGCGCCACGGCCCTGATCCTGGACCTGCGCAACAATCCCGGCGGGCTCCTGAATGTGGCCATTCAGATCAGCGAATTATTCCTTCCCGACGGCAAGACCATTGTCTCGACCAGGGGCCGGCATCCTTCGCAGAATTCGATCAGCGTGTCGCGTAATACCAGCAATGAGTTCGCGGAGTGGCCCATCGTTGTGCTCATCAACGAGGGGAGCGCCTCCGGCAGCGAGATCCTGGCCGGCGCGCTCAAGGACAACAAGCGGGCTGTCACGCTGGGCGTCAAATCCTATGGCAAAGGTTCGGTCCAGTCCGTCATTCCCATGCCTGACGGGTCGGGGTTGCGCCTGACGACCAGCAAATATTTCACGCCATCGGGTGTCTGTATCCATGAGATCGGCATCACCCCGGATATTGTCATTGAGCGTATTTATCCCAAGGGTGAGAATGAAGACACGCTGGATAATGAAGGGGATACTGAGGCAAAAGTCGCGAAAGGCGCGAAGAAAGAAAAGAACGCCAAAGAGGTCTTTGACAAGATCGAACTGGAGAAAGTCACGGATCCTCACGAGGTTGAGAAACGCAAACAGGAAGACCTTTTGAAAAAGCGCATGGGTGATGACAACCAGATCCAGAGCTCTATCAGCGTGATCAAGGGGATCCGGGTCTACAAAAGATTAACAGCGTCAGGCAATTGAAATTTTTATGATGTCTTCGCAGAAAAAAGACGGTTATTTCTGGTGGTTCGCCGGAGGTTCGCTTATCCTCCTCCTGGCGGGAGCGATCGGGTTGTTCCATTTTTCCAGGAAACCCGTCCCAAGGCCGCCGGTCCGGCCTGTGGCCGTAAAGCCTGTGGCGAGGCCGGCACCCGTCAAAGTGGCGGGTTATATCACGATCATCCTTGATGACTGGGGCTACAATCGCGCGCATTGCAAACAGCTTGCCGCCCTTGACGGAGCCGTGACCGCGGCCGTCCTGCCCGGTCTTGAGTATTCCACGGATATCATCCAGTGCGCCAATGCCAGCGGCCATGAAGCCATCCTGCATCTGCCCATTGAACCGCATGTCATCCACGAGACTTATCCCCGCGGTTATTTCCTGACCGTCGCCATGACACCCGAAGAGGTCAGGCGGTCGATGAAAAGAACGCTTGATAACATGAAAGGTATCATCGGCGTCAATAATCATGAAGGATCAAAAGGCACCGAGAACGTTGCTTTGATGACGACGGTATTGACCGAACTGAAGCGCCGCGGGCTATTCTTTGTTGACAGCGTTACCAGTGACAAGACCGTTGGTTCTCAGGTCGCGGCAAAGGTCAATATCCCTTTCGCGCGCCGGGATATCTTTATAGATAACCGCATGGATCGCGCTTCCATTGAACGGCAGCTACTCCTGGCCGCGGGCATCGCCAAAGAAAAAGGTTTTGCCCTGGCTATCGGCCATGATCGCGCCTTGACGCTGCAGGTGGTTGGTGAGCAGATCCGCAAGCTAAAACTGCAAGGGTATGTTTTTATTCCCTTGAGGGACTATATCAAGGCGCGTAACGAATGAACATCCTGGGGATCGAGACATCCTGCGATGAAACCTCGGCCAGCATTGTGCGCGACGGCAGGGAGGTTCTTTCCAATGTCGTTGCCACGAGCCTCAAGGAGCATCAGAAATTCGGCGGGATCATCCCTGAGATCGCCTCCCGCAAGCAACTGGAGTACATCAATATCGTTACCGCCAAAGCCCTTGAAGACGCGGGCTTGACACTGGCGGATATTGACGCGGTGGCGGTGACGCAAAAGCCGGGGCTTATCGGATCGCTTTTGGTGGGGATCACCTTCGCGCACTCACTCGGGTATGCCTTGAAAAAGCCGGTGGTTGACGTGAACCATGTCCACGCGCATATTTACGCGAATTATCTTGTTTCCCGTGGCGCCGCGCGTTTCGCGACTGTCTACGACGAACTGGCCCTGCCCGCGGTAGGGTTGGCTGTTTCCGGCGGGCACTCAACCCTTTTTTCCATCAAGGATTTCAGGAATTTTAAGGTGATCGGGCAGACGCGCGACGATGCCGCCGGAGAGGCTTATGACAAGGTGGGGAGGATACTCGGCCTGGAATATCCAGGCGGCCCTGTCATCGACAGGATGGCGCACGAGGCGGAAGCGACGCACACCGCCGGCGTTGTTCCCCGATCCGTGACGTTCCCAAGGGCAGAGCTTGCCGGGACGCATGATTTCAGCTTCAGCGGCGTCAAGACCGCCGTCCTTTATTACGTCCGCAAGCATGCCGGGGCCAAAGATTATTCTGTCGCGCAAGTCGCGCGGGGATTCCAGGAAAGCGTTGTTTCCGTTCTGGCGGAAAAGAGCATCCAGGCTTGCTTGAAACGGAAATGCCGCACGCTCCTTGTGGGCGGGGGGGTGGCGGCCAACCGTGGTTTGCGGGCCAGGCTTCATTCCCTGGCACAGGGAACGGGGATCAATGTTAATTTCCCGTCGCTTGATCTGTGCATGGATAACGCGGCGATGGTGGCCGGTTTTGCTTATGTAGCGTCACGTTCTTCTCATTGACGTCGAGCTTTCCTTTTGTTATCCTATGTGGGTTCTTGAACGGTATTAATATTATCGGGAGATAAGTATGGCTTTCGGAGAGAAAAAACCAGCCAAGGCAACGGCCACGGAACCTTCCCTGAACCTCATCGAGCTTAACGCCGAAATGAACGGAACGCTTTCGTTCAAGGAGCCTGTTGACCTTAGGATCAATGGTCAATTCACGGGAAAACTCGATGTGAGAGGGTCTTTGACCGTCGGTGGCCGCGCCAATGTAGAGGCTGATATCACGGGCGATTATGTTGTTATTGCCGGCAAGGTCAAAGGGCATGTTCACGCGACCAAGCTTTTGACTCTGATGCCGTCCGCCGTGCTGTTGGGCGATATCCACGCCCCCAAACTCAATGTGGTGGAAGGCGCTGTTTTCCAGGGCATGTGCCATATGGCCCTCAATGATGTTCCCGCGGGTGACTGGTTCACCATTAAGGATCTCGCGGCTTACCTTGAGATCGAGGAAGGTGTCATCTGGGAACTTGTCAATAATGGCAAGATCCCCGTGACCCGTGAAGGAGAATCCGTGAAGTTCGAGCGCGCGCAGATCGACCATTGGGCCGCGGCAGGGGCCGTTAAATGACGGGCAACCCCTATGTGACCGTCCGAGAAGCGGGGCAGATCCTTGGTGTCAGCGAGGGCAGGATCATGTCGCTTGTCGATGAGAAGAAGCTGCAGGCTTATCGTATCGCGCAACAGTACTTGCGTTTCAAACGCGAGGATATTCAGCGCCTGAAGAGTTCCGGCCATGTGGCGTCCGAAACCGTTAAATTTCCATATACGCCCCAGGAGCGCCTGCGGGATCTTCTGGCCTACAACGATTTTTATATCGGGGCTCTTGTTGTTGTCGTTGTTTTGCTGTTCATAATCTTTTTTACCAGGTAAGGTCATGGATTTTTGATCTTCCTGCTTGAATTTCCGGTGGGTTTGCCTTATAATCCCGCATTATTTCTTTCCTGATCATGGCGGTGTAGCTCAGTCCGATAGAGCAAGCGGTTCATACCCGCTGTGTCACTGGTTTAAATCCAGTCGCCGCCACCATTTCTATCCTGCGCCGGCCGCAGAACGGGGTTTTCCCGGCGCAGGATAGTTTCATCCCGGTTCCGTTAACAGCACCTGTCTACATTTATCCAAAGGGTTTCCTGGGACCGGCTGGTCCTCCAGGCAAGAAGGGGTCATATGGCCATGCAAAAAAGAATTTTTCCGTCGATGTTCCTCTTTGTGCTGGGGTTGGCGTCCTTCATGGCCCCGGTCCTGGCCGCGGACCTGAACCCCCTGTTGGCCCCGTCCGTGAAATATCAGAGCATCCGGGTCGCCCGTGTCCTGGCTGTTGACAGGATACTTCTGGATGATGATGAAAAGATCGCGCTGATCGGGATCAAGGGCCCCAGGCCTCCGAAACAGGTGGATGTCAAACGTGACGTCCACGGGTTCATCATTCCCGACGAAGTTCCCGAGGTCCCTTTCGAGGTTGAAGCCATGCGTTACGCGAAGGCCCTCGTCGAAGGCAAGGCCGTGCGGCTTGAGTTCGACACCCAGCGCCGTAATGACCAGGGGCTGGTGGAAGCCTATGTTTTTCTTCCCGACGGTAAACTGCTTAACGCCGAGTTGCTGCGGTTCGGTTACGCGAACATCAAACTTGTCCCGCCCAACATGAAATACGCGCCGGACCTGCGCAAGGCGTATCAGGAAGCCCGCCATGAAATGAGGGGGATGCAGGGGGAATGGTAAAAAAAACCGTTGCCGCGCTAGCGTTGCAAGACAGGATACTGCGCCTGAGTGTGATCCCATATGGCGCGCGCATCCTTGTTGGCGTCTCCGGCGGCATTGATTCAACCGCGTTGTTGCATCTTCTTTTTGACCTGCGTCATGAGCTTGCGCTTGACATCGTCGTAGCCCATTACGATCACGCCCTTCGCAAGGGCTCAGCCCGGGACAGGGTCTTTGTCGAAAATATGGCACGGGAACTCGGCCTTGAATACGCCTGGGAGCGTAACAAGGCCCGCCCGCCTGATGGTGTTTCCATTGAAGAATTCGCCCGGGAGAAACGTTTTGATTTTTTTCTCAGGACCGCGCATTCCCTGAAGGCGGCGGCTGTTGTCCTGGGGCACACGCAGGATGACCTTGCCGAAACTGTCCTGATGCGGCTTTTTCGCGGGGCATCGCTGGCCGGACTGCGGAGCATCCTTTATTCACGCCGGATCACGGGGGTTGTTTTCTTAAGGCCCATGCTGGAGTTCAACCGCCGTGAACTGGAAGGCCTGTTGCGCGCGCGGCGTATCCCTCATGTCGAGGATGCCAGCAATGCCAGCGATCTTTTTCTCCGCAACCGTATCAGGCGGTCTCTTCTGCCTTACATCGCCAAAAATTATGCTCCGGCCATAAAGAAAAAACTTGCCGAGATGGCTATTCTCGCCGCGTTTGATCATGAATATATTGAAAGTGAGTTCATGAAGAAATTGCCGGGGGTGCTGCGCAAAGCCAGCAAAGGGGTCGTGCTGTCGCGCCAAAGGTATGCCGCGCTCACGCCGGCATTCCAGTATCGCGTCTGGCGTGAGGCGTTGCGCCGTATCGGCGCCGCGTTGGAATTCGAGAATATTGATGCCCTTGTCAAAGCGGTGTCAGGCCCCGCCGGTGTGAGGCTCTCGCTCAAGAATAACCTCGTATTGGAACTGGAAGGCGCGGACATCCTTCTATACAAAAATAAATAACGTTTTTAATATACACTTCTTATTGTAAAATACATTCCTGTTCAGAGTCTATCGAGGTGATACTTGTTCCAAAGACAGCTTGATTATCTTTCTGTTGTGGTTCCTTGTTTCAACGAAGCGGAGACTATCCTTGTATCGCACGCGCGACTGACAGATGCCCTGCGGTCGGCGGCGCGCGCGGGGCAAATGGGCCGTTATGAGATCGTTTATGTTGATGACGGCTCTAAAGACGCAACGCTTGGCATCCTCAAGGAGTTGTTTCGCAAGGATGAGCACGTCAGGGTGATAGAACTGCGCAGGAATTTTGGTTTCCAGGGGGCTCTTTCCGCCGGGCTGCTGCGCGCTTCGGGCGACGCGGTGATCACCATCGACGCGGACCTCCAGGACCCTCCCGAAAAGATACCGGAAATGATCGCCTGTTATTGCCAGGGATTTGACCTGGTCCTTGGTGTGCGCGCCGACAGGTCTTCGGATACGTTCTTCAAAAGGTTTACGGCAAGGATGTTTTACAGGCTCCTGAAGACAATGGGCGCCGATGTCGTGGAAGACCACGGGGATTTTCGCCTGATGGCCAGGGCGCTGATCAATGATTATAACGCCCTTGTCGAGCGTAACAGGTTCCTGCGCGCGCTGGTATTGCGACTGGACAACCATTACGCGGTTGTTACCTACAAACGTGAACCCAGGAAGCTCGGGTATTCAAAGTTCAATCTCGCGAAAATGGCGTCTTTGTCTATCGACGGGATCGTCTCGTTCACGTATTTCCCGTTGCGCCTGGCATCCCTGCTGGGGTTGGGTTTGTTTTTGATGTCGCTTGTTGCCATCGGATGGGTCATCCATTGCAAGGCCGTCGGGACGGTCGTCCCCGGGTGGACGTCGACGGTCCTGCCGATCCTTCTGTTGAATGGTGTCCAGATGTGCATGCTCGGGTTGATCGGCGAATATATCGGGAGGCTTTACACCGAGGTCAAGCAAAGGCCGTTGTTCAGTATCAGGCAGGATATGAAGCACCCCGGATGAGGTGAGGAAGTTTTGAAAAAAATCGTATCGGTCTTCATTGTTATTTTCTGTGCCGCCGCGTGTTACGCGCGTCCGTCATCCGCCCAGGAGTTTCCGGATGGGACGGCCAAAGAATTGTTTGATGACGGCCGGGTAAAGACAGAAAAAACTTACGCGCATAACAAGCTCAATGGCGCTTTTCGTGAATATTATCCCGACGGGAAGATATTGAGCGTCGGGACTTATAAAGACGGCCTGCTGCAGGGGCTGTACAAGTCCTATTACAGCGACGGGACCTTGTTCGTCGAAAAAAACTACGTCAATGGCGTCCAGCATGGCCTTGCCCGTGAATTTTTTGAGAACGGCAGTCCCAAGAGCGTCGAGACGTTCCGTTACGATGCCTTGGAAGGCTTGTGCAAATATTTCTACGAGAACGGAACATTGAAGTACACGCTTGAATTTACCCGTGGGCAACTTAACGGCGAGAGCCGGGAATACGGCCCGTCCGGGGCCCTGACCAGCATTATCCATTACCGCGATAATGAACTCAATGGTGAAACCAGGGAATTCAAGGGTGATCATCAGCTTTCGGCCGTATGGAATTATGAGAATGGCCAAAAGTCAGGCGTATCCCGCACGTTTTATGATAATGGCAAGGATGAGTGGGTCCTGACCTTTAAGGACGGGGATATTTCCGGTCCCGGCAAGAAGTTCTTCCGCAGCGGGGGGCCGGCCCTGGATGCTGAATACTCCGGCAATCAGTACAATGGTTTCGTTAAAGAGTATTATGAGAATGCGGTCGTGAAAAGCGAATGTATGTACAAGCAAGGGCAGAAAGACGGCAGTTGCAGGGAATATTATCCCAACGGCAAGTTATGGCTTGACTGGAGCTATAAAGCCGGGGAAAAACAGGGCTTGGCCCGTGAGTATATTGAATCCGGCGTGCTTTGGATGGAAGTTACTTACGCTAGCGGCCGCCAGAACGGCCAGATGAGGGAATTCTATCCGGGTGGCAATATCAAGCGCCAGTGGGAGATCGTCAACGGCATCCAGGCAGGCGTCGCTAAAACTTTTTATAGCACGGGAGAGTTGTCCAGCGAGCAGAATTATGTCGCCGGCAAATTGGAAGGCGATGCCCGTATATTCCAGCAGAACGGGAACCTTATCTACATTGACACATACCTCGGTGGTGTTAAGGTCAAGCGTAAGGGTTTTGATGAACGAGGCAAACAGGATTTTGAGCAGAACTATTAACCAGGCGACAACGATCGCCGGTGCATTCAGGAGATGATATGGCGTTACCACAGTCACCCACACAAAAGAAACCAAGGCCACCCAAAGCCCCGATGATCCCGGGCGGCAACAAGGACGGCAGCGGCGTCTGGATATTCTGGGCTATCATTGTGTGTATCTTTTTGATCATCGCCAGCCAGCCTACGGCGGTCAGTAAGACGGCATCCAAGATGACGTACAGCCAGTTTTACGGCACCCTGAAAACGAACAAGGACACCAAGGCCATCAAAAAGATCATCATGTCTGAAGGCGCGGAGAATGTTATCCGGGCCACGATGAAAGACGGGGCCGAGTTCCGTCTGAATATCCCCAATGACGACAAGGACCTGCTGTCGCTGATGCGCGAGAATGTGGAGGACATGACCGTCCAGCCATTGGAAACCTTCTGGAGCCAGGCGTTCTTTTCCTTCGTGCCCGTCCTTTTGATCATCTTTTTCATATGGTTCCTGGGGCGCAGGGGCGCGGAAATGGGAAACAAGATCTGGTCATTCGGAAAATCACGCGCCAAGGTCTCTGAGAAAGGCCAGAACAAGATCACCTTCGGCGACGTCGCCGGGGTGGATGAGGCCAAGGAAGAGTTGCAGGAGATCATTGAGTTCCTGAAAGAGCCGAAGAAATTCGAGCGCCTCGGCGGAAAGATACCTAAAGGCGTCCTTCTTGTGGGGCCTCCGGGAACGGGCAAGACCCTGTTGGCGAAGGCGGTGGCCGGAGAGGCGGACGTTCCGTTCTTTTCTTTGAGCGGATCTGATTTCGTGGAGATGTTCGTCGGTGTCGGGGCTTCGCGCGTGCGCGACCTTTTTGAGCAGGCGAGGAAAGCCTCCCGCACATCAGGCAAGGGTTGCATCATATTCATCGATGAGATCGACGCGGTAGGCCGCCAGCGCTTCGCCGGTATCGGCGGCGGCAACGACGAGCGTGAACAGACGCTGAATGCCCTTCTTGTGGAAATGGACGGGTTCAACGCTCCCAGCGGCCTCATTGTCATGGCCGCGACCAACAGGCCGGACACGCTCGACCCTGCCTTGCTGCGCCCGGGTCGTTTTGACCGCCGTGTCGTCGTGGGGTTGCCTGACATCAACGGGCGGGAGGGCATCCTGAAGGTCCACTGCCGCAATATCAAGCTCGACGTGGATGTTGATATGCGCCGCATCGCCCAGCAGACCGTCTACTTTTCGGGGGCGGACCTGGCCAATGTTTGCAATGAAGCCGCCCTGCTGGCGGCGCGCCGTACTAAAGAGAGCGTCGGGATGGCTGAATTCCTTGCCGCCGTTGAACGCGTCACGATGGGGCCGGAGAAAAAATCCCATGCCACATCCAAGAAAGAGAAAGCCATGACGGCCCACCACGAAGCGGGGCATGCGTTGCTGAGCCTCATGATCAATGAAGTTGATACCTTCTCCAAGGTTTCTATCATCCCCAGAGGCATGGCGGGCGGGTACACGCTGACACCACCGACGGAAGACAAGCACTATTACACGAAGACCGAACTTTTTGGCCAAATGACAGTCCTCCTGGGAGGGCTCGTCGGCGAAGAGGTCTACATGAACGATACGACCACGGGCGTTTCCAATGACCTTGAAAAAGTCGCTTCGCTTGCCCGCAGCATGGTGTGCATGTTCGGGATGAACGACCAGCTTGGCAAGCGCGCGTATGGCCGCAGCACCCATCCGGCTTTCCTGGGCCGTGACATTTTTGAAGAGAAGGACTACGGCAGCGCGACCGCGCAGGAGATCGATGGTGAGGTCAAAAAACTTGTCGATGCCGCTTACCAGCGCGCCCGCGGCCTTATCGCGCAGCATCGCGACAAGCTGGATATTATCGCCAATCGCCTGATCGAAAAAGAGGTCATGGATATCGAGGAAGCCAGGACGCTGCTGGGCATGCCGCTGGCACCCAAAGAGGACGCGTAACACGTGGCTTTAAGAAAAAAGTTCGTGTGGTATGCCGGGGCCTTCCGGATGAAGTTAGGCGAGCGGACCCTGCTGCTGGGGATCGTCAACGCGACGCCGGATTCTTTCAGCGGCGACGGTGTAAGGGTTAAGAGGATCAGGGAAAAAGTCCCTGGACTGCGTTACGCGCGACAGCTTGTTAATGACGGCGCGGATATCATTGATGTCGGTGGTGAATCAACGCGCCCCGGCGCGCGTCTGGTATCGTTGAAAGAAGAAGCGGCTCGTGTCCTGCCGTTGATCAAGGCTCTGGCGAAGGCTGTTAAAGTCCCGATTGCCATCGACACGCGCAAGCCCGAGATCGCGCGTCTGGCCCTGGACGCGGGGGCTTCTATTGTTAATCTGGTCCAGGGAACGCCGGCGGATCCGCGTATCCTTGAATGTGTCGGCCGCCGCGGTGCCGGCCTGGTTCTCATGCATATGAGGGGGACCCCGCGAACCATGCAACAGCATTGCCGTTATGGGGATGTTGTCCGGGACGTCAGGAATGAACTTAAAAAGAGCTTGGATAATTGTTCTTTATACGGTATAAAAAAAGCGTGCGTCGTAGTTGATCCGGGTGTCGGGTTCTCAAAGACCGTTGAGCAGAACCTTCTCTTGTTGAATCGGTTGCGTGAATTTGCCACGTTGCGTCGTCCGGTCCTTGTCGGTACATCACGCAAATCATTCATCGGCAGGACGCTCGATGTCGATGTCGACGGGAGGTTGACGGGGACTGTGGTGACATGCGCGCTGGCCATCGCCGCCGGGGCGCATATCCTGCGGGTGCATGATGTTAAGGCCATGAAACAGGCGGCACAGATGGCCGATGCCGTTATCGGGGCGAATTAACGTGAGGTTGGGATGAATTTTTTTGAACTTTGGTTACTGATCAAGCCGTTCCTGGAGATCCTCGTGCTGTGGTGGATATTTTACCGTATCCTCTTATTCTTTCAGGGGACGCGCGCTTTTCAGGTTTTGAAAGGGATCACGTATCTTGCCATCATTTTCCTTTTGGCCCAGCTGTTGCGTTTCGACACGCTCAACTGGCTGCTGATGAAGTTCTTCGCCATTTCCATCCTCGCCATGGTCATCCTTTTTCAGCAGGAACTCCGTCACGGGCTTGCCCGCCTGGGCCGGGGGCATCTGTTCAGCCTTTTCCTGGAGGAGTCCGAAGTTGTCGCGGTCATCAGTGAACTTTCGGAGGCGGTTTTCAAACTGTCCGAAAAAAGAACCGGGGCTATCATTGCCATTGAGCGTGAAACGAAATTAACCGCCTATATCGAAAGCGGTGTTTATATCGACGGCGTGGTCACGTCGGAATTGATCCAGACGATATTCCAGCACGTGTCGCCGATCCACGACGGGGGTGTTGTGGTCCGCGGGCAGAGGATCGTCGCGGCGGCGTGCCTGTTCCCTTTGACCGATAACCAGAACCTGAGCAAGATCATTGGCACGCGCCATCGCGCGGCCCTGGGATTGACGGAACACACGGATGCCGTGGCCCTTCTGGTTTCCGAGGAAACGGGGGAAATATCCATTGCCTGTGACGGTAAATTCATCCCCGTCACCGGGCCGGAACGCTTGCAGGCCATTCTCAGGGACATCTTGATCTCCGTCACGAAAGGCAAAAAATGAGATCTTTTTTCACGAATAATATTCCGCTGAAGATCATCGCCCTCGGCCTTGCCATCATCACGTGGATCTATGTCAACGGCGAGATCCTGAGGTAGCCTTTATGCCATTACTGGGTGTCAATATCGATCACGTGGCGACCTTGCGCCAGGCCAGGCGATGTGCCTATCCCGACCCCGTGAGCGCCGCGCTGATCTGTGAAAAAGCCGGAGCCGACTCGATCGTGGCTCACCTGCGTGAGGATCGCCGCCATATCAATGATGATGATGTCATCCGCCTGAGAAAAGAACTTTCCGTCCGCTTCAACCTGGAGATGTCGATCGCGCCCGGGA
Organism: Candidatus Omnitrophota bacterium; assembly: GCA_903901225.1. GTDB lineage: Bacteria > Omnitrophota > Gorgyraeia > Zapsychrales > Fredricksoniimonadaceae > Fredricksoniimonas > Fredricksoniimonas borealis. Next base: position 54,738 of record CAIUQE010000037.1, on the reverse strand, counting down.
TCGTTGATATTGCCTGTCGTTTAAGGCCGGTGCAGGTTACGCTGGTGCCTGAACGCCGTCAGGAGGTCACGACGGAGGGCGGGCTTGATGTCGTGGCCCAATTCAAACGTTTAAAAGCCTCCTGTGCCAGGATGCGGGATAAAGGCATCGCGATCAGCCTGTTCATTGATCCCGAGAAACAACAGATCGACAAGACCCTGGAACTGGGGATCGGCATCATTGAGTTCCATACGGGCGCTTACGCGCTGGCGCCGACGAAAACGGCGAGGGACAGGGAGTTGAAGGCATTGGCGGCGATGACGGCCTATGCCCGAAAGTCCGGGCTCGTCGTGAATGTGGGGCATGGCCTGCATTACCAGAACACGCGCGCGGTCGCGGTGATCAACGGTATCCACGAGCTTAATATCGGCCATTCGATCATTGCTCACGCCATCGATACGGGGTTGTACCAGGCCGTTAAAGATATGCTGGCCCTGGCGAGAGTGAACGGCGTTTAGAAAGGCCATGTGTGATCATCGGCTCCGGGATTGATATCATTGAGATAGAGCGCATCCGTTCAGCCGTAAAGACCTGGGGTGACAGGTTCCTTACGCGCGTGCTGAATCCCAAAGAGATCGCGTATGCCAAGTCGCATACGGTACCCTATCAGCATTACGCCGGCCGTTTTGCCGCCAAAGAAGCCATCTACAAGGCCCTGGGTAATAAGAAAATTTCCTGGAAAGACATAACCGTCATCAACAACCCCGAGGGCAAGCCTGAATGCCATATCAAAGGGTTGAAGCACAGGGTCCATCTTTCAATCTCCCATTCCAAATTCTATGCGGTTGCCAGCGCCGTTGTTGAGACGAAGGACTAACGTCCACAAGAACAATTTCGGCCATGTCCTCGTCGTGGCGGGCTCGCCGCGCATGCTTGGCGCCCCTTGCCTGACCTCACTGGCGGCGATGCGTTCAGGCGCCGGGCTTGTGACTGCCGCGATTCCCGCTGGCCTTAATCTCACACTGCAGGAAAAATTGTCGCATGTTGTCATGACATTTCCGGTGCTCCAGAAAAAGGCGATGACATTTTCCTCAGCCGCCGCAAATCAGATCCTTAATGATATTTCGAAGTTCTCAGCTGTGGCCCTCGGCCCCGGACTATCGTTGGAGCCTTCAATAGTAAAATTTGTCATGCGCTTGATCGTGGAATGTCCTTTGCCCATGGTGGTCGACGCGGACGCACTCAACGCGCTGGCCGGATGCCCGGGAATTCTCTTGAAAGCAAAAGGGCCCAGGATACTCACACCTCATCCCGGAGAAATGGCGCGTTTGCTGGGGGTTTCCCGGCCTCCCGCCGCGTCGGAAAGGGTTCTTTCGGCCGTTCAATTTTCAAGAAAATTCAAGTGTGTTCTGGTCCTTAAAGGCCACCGCACGGTTGTCGCCAGGCCGGATGGCGCGGCTTACGTCAACACAACGGGGAACCAGGGCATGGCGACGGCGGGCAGCGGGGATGTGCTCACCGGCATGATCGCGGCCTTCCTGGCGCAAGGATTGGAACCCTTTGACGCGGCCAAATGGGGGGCGTTGATCCATGGCGCGGCAGGGGATGCCGCGGCGCGGCGTAAGACCATGATAGCCATGATAGCGACAGACATCCTTGATGAGATGCCGCGTGTCCTTAAAAGTCATGGTTGCGCGTCAGGAAGGGTATGACATCACCTGGCCATGATGGGGGAAGGGCCGGTTGGTTCCGTTACGGGCCGGTGTGTTTTATTGCCTTTATCCTGATCCTTTCGTTTATCGCCCGTCTTCCGTGCTTGTTCATTGAGCGCCTGTGGCCCGACGAAGCGCTTTACCTGACATTCGTTCAATGGTTCCTGAACGATCCCTCCAGCATCTTTCGCACGGTCATATTGTCGGGGCATCCGCCCCTTTTCCCGATTATCCTTTCACTGGGGCGATATTTCGCACCCGACATGGCCGGGTTCCACGCGATAACGGTCCTGATCAATCTTTCGGGCATTGTCCTGGTCTTTGAACTGGCCCGGCGCTCTTCAGGCCTATTTTCGGGCGCGTTGGGGGCCGTGTTCCTTGCCGTGAATGTTATTTATTATCAACATGCCGGCCTTATCCTTATCGATGGATTATTGACCGTTGCATACCTTTCTCTGGCGATAGCGTTGTTGAATGCCCGGCTGTCTGGGGATCTTACTGACAAAAGAACTCTCGCAGGTATTTCTGCTGCGGCCATCTTCGTGTGCCTTTGTAAAGGATATGGCGTTTTTCTTGTTCTTCCGGTGCTTGTCCTGTATTTCTTCATTGCTTTCCAGGACCTTAAGATCGTGGACCGTGCCAGGAGCCTTGGGATTACTTGCTTCTTTGGGCTTTTACCACTTTTGCCGTTGTTCATCCTTTCGGTCGATTTCTTGAGGACAACCGGCGGACCGGGTGTTTGCTTTAACCAGCCGGCGGGATATTATCCGTTGATCTTTAATGTCCTTCCCGGTGGTCCGCTGCAGCTTGTTTCTTTCGTTTTGGGTATTTATTTTCTCGCGGCTTTACCGGGCATCAGGTCTCTTTTTTATATCATGTTGATCGTGCCACTCGCCGTCATGTCTTTTGGAGCCGAAAAAGACATCCGCTATATCCTGCCGGTTGTGCCGTTGCTCGCGATCATCGGCGGGCTTGGGGTAAAAGGTGTGGTAGATCTGTGTGTGCGCGATCCCGGCCACCGTCGTGTGGTCAAATGGGTCGTCCTTCTGGCGTCTTTACTATTGTTTGTGCCTTTCTTTCAACATAAAGACGAATTTTTGTCGGACCGTGGTTATACAGGATATGGGGAGGCGGGGAGCTGGATCAGGAGCCATGTTGCGCCGCAGGACATCATCTTTGCCGGTTCCCGTCGTCAGATGAGATATGTTACCGGGATCGGATTCGGCGAGGATGGCGGACGGATATTCCCTGTGCGTATGCCCAGAGAGCAGTTCCATCCGGTCCGGACGCAACGGGTAGCCTCGTATCTCGTCGTGGACCGATGGGAATTTTTTCACCAACCGGACTGGCTTTATCCGTTCGATGATATCAAAAAAGCTGCGCTAGAAAAGGCAGGTTTTGTGCTGGTGAAAGAATTCCATAAGGTTATATGGGTATTTCGTTATGATCCTCCTGCGCTTAGCAAGGCGGGTCCATGAACAGGAACTCCAACACCGGCATCTTCTGGATCATGGCCTTTGTTTTCCTGTTATGGGCCGCCGTACTCACGTATAAGTACCTGTATCTTGGTTTTTATGATTGGGACCTTGCTTTTTTCAACCAGTCCTTCTGGAACATGATCCAGGGGCGTCAGTACAGTTCGATCTTCGGGTATAATTTCCTGGGCGACCATGCTTCATATATTGTTTTATTTCTGCTTCCTGCGTATGCCTTGTTCCCGTCGCCGCTCACACTCCTGTATATCAAGGCAGCCGCCTTTGCCTTGAGTCTTTACTGGCTTTACCGGTTGGCCCATGAAAAACTTGGCCATGCGGGGGCTGTTGCCATCGTTTTGCTGTTCTCCTTTTTTGTGCCGAATTGTTTTGCGCTCTTGTACGAGTTCAGCATGGAGTGTTTCGCGCCGCTCTTTATTTTTATGATGTTTGACGCCTGGCGGCGCAAGGATCTGCGTCTCTTTTGGATCGTTGCCGTGTTGTTGTGCCTGACGAAAGAAAACCTGATCCTTGTTGTCATGGCTTTCGGGATGTATGGACTAATCCAGCGCCGCTCATTCGCCTGGAATTGGGGTGCGATCCTGTTCTCATGCGTGGGATTGGCGATGGCCATGGTCACGGTCAAATGTTTTCGCGGAGAGGAAGGTGTTTCGGCCTGGTTAAGGTACAAGCATCTTTTTGCCGCGCCGATGGCCATGGGCCAGTCTTTGTTCTCAGCCTGGAACGCGCGGTTCCTGGCAGATCTTTTCAGCCCCTGCGGGGCGATCGCTTTTATTTCTCCGGCGTCGCTTGTCCTGGGGGTGCCGATTTTCCTGTTGCACGCGCTCTCGATCCACCCCACGGAACACAGCATATTTTATTTTTACGGGTTTGCCATGACACCTTTCATTTTCGTGGCGCTCATTGATTCACTGGCTTGGGTAGGCTCCAGGTTCGGCAGGAAGATGTTCGTTGTGTTTTTGGTGTTATTCATGATGGGATGCGGCGTGGGTGCTATTCGTTATAAGAATGTGTTATGGCAGGATGTCCGGCGTTTTTCGGATACGGAGGTGGCTTTTCGCTGGGAACTTATTCAAAAGATACCGCCCCAGGCAGGCGTTGTTACTTCGTTCGATGTGCTTGCGCCCTTGTCCTCGCGCCTGAAAGCTTATTCATTTTATAAAGTTTATAATGATAAATTCCAGGATCCGGAAAAATCCCGAAACACTGAATTCGCTATGGGCAAGATATTTGAGCTTCCGGAAGATGTCACATACGCCTTGGTCGATACCCATGATCCGTGGATGACGGATTCTCAGCCGGAAAAGATCCGTATCAGGAAGTTTTTTTCAGACGGATGGAAATTGATGGAACAGCGGGGGGGATTAAAGCTTTTTCACAGGCAGGGCAGGGAATAACCCTGCCTGTGAAGAACGACTGCTGGCGAAGCAACAAAGATCACAGGTGCCGGGTTATCTTGCCTTCAACTTGTTCAAACTTCGGTTTGTAGGTTCCGTGCTTGCGGCCAAAACAAACGCCCATCTGCTCATAAACCTCCACCTGGGAGAGGTCCACATGGCGCTGGACAATGGCTTTCTTTGATTCCATGTAGCGGATATTTTCCCCGTCAATACCGACGATCGTGACACCCACCAGCCCCTTGTGAAGGAGCATGACGGCCGCGGCGCCGGCTTCCTTGCCGAAACACACGTCATACGCGGAAGAATGCCCGCAACGGACAAGATGGCCAGGGACGACGGAGCGGATCTCGGGGATCTCGTTCATTTTTTCAACATACATCTTTGTTTGCTTCATCAGGTCCTTGATCTGGGGGTCCGCCTTGAAGCGCCTGGTGATCTCCTGGACCGCGTATTTCCCGGCGCCGGCAAGTTTTTTGTGGCCAAACGCGTCAATGCCCGCGGCTTCATCCACGATATCAGAGCCGTCAATGTTGCGTAAGCCTTCAGCGACAACGATCATATAATTGCCGGCCATCACATCGCTCTTTAAAATACGCGCGAAATAACGTTCCTTGATGTGGTCGTAAAGCACGTCGAAATCGGTCGGTATTTCGGGGATAAGGATGGCGTCCGCGTCAGCGGCAACACCACCGCGAAAAGCGGTATGACCGGCGTAGCGGCCGAATACTTCAAGGATAAGGACGCGGTTATGGGTCAAGGCGGTGGTCTTCAGTTCTTCAACGTATTGGGCGATCTTGTTGATCGTGGAGTCCGCTCCGACGGAATAGGTTTGCAGGTCCAGGTCCATGGTCTTGGGCGCGTGGACACATTTGATGCCCTGTTCGAACAGATCGACCATGACCGACCCTGAGTCATCGCCGCCGGAGATCACCAGGCCGTCAATGCCGAACTTCTTCATGCCTTCCTTGATCCGTTCGTATTTTTTGGGATCCTCGATCTTCTTCACCTTCACGCGTGAGTGCCCGGCTTCGGACCCGGCCAGGTTGGCATCGATCTTGTCCGCGCGATCGGGTGTCAGCGCGGTGAGTTTGTCAAATTCAACGAGGTTGTAAAGGCCTGCGTAACCGTTGGGGATGACGTAGGGGGTGATCCCGAGGCTGTTAGCTGTTTGGGCCGCGCCTTTGACAACGCCATTAAGCCCGCCGCAGTCGCCGCCTGATGTGAGGATGCCGATCTTTTTCATACAGGAACTCCTTGTGTTGTTCGTCTCAAAGTTAACGATATAAGGTGGGCTGGACACACCCTGTTGTTCCGCGGAAAGTAGAGGTTAAATTATCACGCGCTCAATACGGCGGCAAGGTATTTTTTTGGATTAACACGTAGATCTTCCACAGGTCAAGCGTACTGATGAAGAAATCCCTGGAGCGGAGCTTGGACCCCTTGATATCGGTCCATGTTTGCAGGGGGTGTTCAACGCAGATATCCCGCACCAGGGTATAACCGTCTTTTTCCGTGATCATGAACCTCGCGAGGATCTCCACGTCAAAGATCCATTTGACCGAGAATGGAGCCGCGAATACTTTTTTTAGCCGGTCCGTGACCCTGAACAGTTTGGCGCCGCATTGAGTATCGTAAATACGAAGATGAAGCACTCTGGAAGCCAGCGTCGCGAAAACACGGCCGCAAAAGTGCCGCGTTTCGTCACGTTGTATGCGACGGCCTAAAAGCGCGACACGCGCGCCTATGACGATCTCGGTCCTTGGTTCGATGAGGTAGTGTTCAAGTTCAGGGACGCATTCCAGCGGGGCGGCCAGGTCAGCGTCAATGAACCCGACCGCGGACGCCTTCATGGCAAAAGCTTTAATAAAACCTTGTCGGACAGCCTCTGCCTTTCCTGAGTTTGTTTTAAGATGCAAGACGGAGATGTTGGTCGACTTTTGGGCCAGGCTATCAAGTATCCCGGCCGTGGTATCCGTGCTGCCGTCATTGACGAACAGGCAATGGATATGGGGATGCCGTTGAAGAAAAGCCGTGAACGCGTCGCCGTTGAGGCGGGCGGCTTCATTGAAACATGGAATGACCAGGACCGTTGTGTTCATGTGTTTTTCCTTGCGAAAGCCCAGAGGCTTAATCCGGGAAGGGCTAGGCCCATCCGCCGGACAATAAACAGGAAATTATTATCAACATCAAGCAGCGCCTCGACCATCATGGTTAGGAATGCGCCATGCCGCCATTGTCCAAGGCCGGCGTGCTGTCGGGGTTGCAGGCGCAAAAATTTTTCTGCCAGGCAGCTTGCCAATCGGGGGAAGAGTAATGAAGCGAACATTGTCCCGTCCTGATCTATGTTCAGGCCCGCGTTACGGACCAGTCGAAGGAAAGTGTGCCTTTGGTAACGCCTGTAGTGGCGCAGAAAACGGTCCTGGGATGAGAACAGCGCGGGATGGGCGGGGACCGTGATGATGAAAAGGCATCCTTTGCCTGCGTATCCTTTGACCAGCTGTTCAAGCAGCGATGCGTCGTCATTCAAATGTTCAATGACATCCAGCAGGAATATGACATCGTACGGGCCTTTGAGGTCCCGGATATCCCTGGCCGTCCCGATCCCATGCCGGCTGAGGTCTTCTTTGACCGCGGTATCGATGTTCAGATCCACACCGTCAATGCTTGCGCGCGGGAATTTTTCTTTGACCAGTTTCAGGAAATAGCCGTCGCCGCAGCCGACGTCAAGGACGCGCAACGGGGTTTCATCAGGTACTTCCCGCGCGAGAAGCTTTAAGATCATGCGCGCGCGGGTCGTTTCCCAGGGATGGCGAATAGTATTGGAAGTCCGTTCACAGAGATCCATGTGTCAGAGGCGTCCTTTTTTTGATTTTGTCGCCGTGGCCGTGACAGCAGGATCCACGTTCCTGAGCATTTCTTCGGCATGTTTCAGCGCCGTGCCGGTCATGGTGTCACCGGCCATCATATGAGCCAGCTCATTGACCCTGTCCTGGCCGGTTATGGGGGTTACCGTGGTCTTTGTCCGTCCTTTTTCAACAACTTTGGATATTTTAAAATGTGTCTGGGCGAACGCGGCGATTTGTGGCAAGTGGGTGATAAGGATGACCTGCCGGTGGGCCGCGATCTCGCTGAGTTTTGTGCCGATGACGGTGCCTAGCCGGCCGCCGATCTGCGCGTCAACTTCATCAAAAATGAGCACAGGCACCGGGTCGACCTTCATCAGGGCCCGTTTGACGGCCAGCATGACGCGTGCCGCTTCACCCGAAGAAATGATCTCTGCCAGCGGTTTAAGGGCTTCACCCGCGTTGGTGCTGATAAAGAATGTGACGGTATCGGCCCCCGAAGGCCCCAGGGAGCTCTTGTTAACATGGGCTTCAAAAATGACCGCTTTAAAGCCAAGTTCCTGAAGTTCTTTTTCAATGGTTTGTTTGAGTAGACCGGCGCTTTTTTTGCGGCGCAGGGAAATGGTCTGGGCCAGTTTGGACAGTGTGTCTTCCTTGTCCTTGATCTCTTCGCGAATGACCTCGGTGTTGTGTTCGTAGTCGCTCAGCAGGGCGAGTTTCTCGGCGGCCTGGGTATAAAAAAGTTGCGCGTCTTTGAGTGTCGGGCCGTATTTGCGCTGGATCTGGTGATAAATGTCGAATTTTTCATTGATCCCCTCAGCAAACCCGGGATCGAATGACAGCGAGTCGGAATAGTCCTTGAGCCTGGCGGCGAGGGCGGCGGACTGTTCCTGGACGGCAGCGAGAGTGTCGACAAATTCAGATGCCTTCTCATCAATGCGGGTCAGGGCTTGAAGAGGCTTGAAAGCGCGGCCGAGCGTGGCATTCGCACCAGCCTCATCGTTCTCGAGGCAATCCACCGCCAGGGAGATGTTTTCATAAAGTTTAGACGCATTGCTGATCTTGACATGGTCGCGTTGCAAGGCTTCAAAAGACTCTTCGTCAAGGGGGACTTGTTCCAGTTCCTTGACCTGATGGGTCAATAGATCCAGGTCGCGTTCACGGGTTTGGGCCAGTTCGGTCAAATGCCGCAGTTTTTCCTGGGCCTGGAGGTAGTCCTGGTATAAAGGGGCGTATTCCGCCCGGACATCTTTAAGGTCGGTCAGAGCGTCAATGATCTCCAGATGATGGTGCTCGGCCAGTAATTGCTGATGGTCGTGGGGGCCATGAAAATCGATGAGCGTATCACCGATCTCTTTTAATTGCGCGACAGTGGTTGAAAGGCCGTTGAGCTTGACGCGGTTCTTGCCGTCAGCGCTCACACTGCGCTGGATGATAGTTACGCCATCTTCGGAAGGGAAGTCTTCGAGCAAGGGCAATGCCTTGAGAAGTTGTGGCGAAAGCCGGAAAACGGCTTCAACGGTGCATGGCGCATTGTCGTCGCGCAGGTAACTGGATTGGAACCGTTCGCCCAGGCAGAAGCGCAGCGCGTCAATGAGGATGGATTTCCCCGCGCCTGTTTCGCCGGTCATGATATTAAGCTGAGGGGAAAGCTCGAGGGCGACCTGGTCGATGATGCCGAAGTTCTTTATGGTAAGTGATTCAAGCATGCGCGTATGATAGCAGAGAAGAAATTGCGGCGCAACAATCCCATGAGGTTAATCACGGAATTTGAATAAAAGTACGCATAACCCGATGCCAAGGAGGTAGAAAAGGATCGTGTTGGTGACGAACCACGGGTAGACCGACAAAGCGCTGCCAATGAGCAGGGAGCGCCAGGCCTTGGTTTTCCAGCCGTGGATGAAGGCATACGCGCCCACTGAGCCAAAGATCAGCCCTCCGATGAGCAGCGCGGGGGAGAACATGGCGGCGGTGCCGGGGGGAAGAGGTATACCGCTAAGGAGTTCAGAGTTTTCAGCCATGAGTTCAGTATAGCGTTGTTCGCAAATTTTTGAAAAGGCATTTTGGAATTGTAAAGTGAGCCACATTGACGTATGATTTAAAAAGTTATGGCCAGCCGACATCCTTCCCTAAGAACTTTTTTAATACTTTTGATCTTCACGTTTTGTTTCTTCCAGTCTATCCCTTGCTATGCTGATATATGGTCGGGGCTGGTAGGGTATTGGAAGCTTGACGAAGCCTCTTCGGGTACCTGCGCCGGCGCAACGGTCGTGGATGCCAGCAATCACGGTAACACGGGGACGTGTACAGGTGGCCCGACCTATGTGAAGGGGAAGATCGGGCAGGGTGCGATGAGTTTCGATCCGGCGAGCAGTCAGGACGTGGCTATTCCGTCTTCCGCAGCATAGGTTGTAAATACGGGGTCACTCAGTGTTTGGATTAAGGGTGGGACACAAACAAATACAAACGCAAGAATTGTAGAGATAGGAACAAGCTCTAATAGAGTTGGGATTTTCATGGCAGATGTTGCTTCAAGTGGCATAGGGAGTTATTTGCACGCATATTATGTCGTTTCAGGGAGTGCCAGAGATATAGTTTCTTCCAGTCCCAATTATGATGATAACAATTGGCATCATGTTGTAGCAGCTTGGGATAGCACTCAAGCTTGTCTTTATGTGGATGGGATAAAAAGAGCATCTCCAGGCAATGATGTATTATCTCTTCCAAATCCTGTGACTGGATATATAGGTAGATATGTAGGTTCAGCGAGTAACCGCTGGAAAGGCTTCGTGGACGACGTCCGCATTTACAACCGCGCCTTGTCTGCCGCCGATGTGTCTATGCTCTACCTGTACGGCACCGTAACTCTCAGGAATTCGACCTGGAAGAATTTCAAGACGTACTGATAAAAGTTCACGCACGCGTCCGGGAAGAATATTAGGCGTAGGGGCGGACTTTATGTCCGCCCATTTGGGAGCCCACCATTCTTTCTCCTTCAAAAGCAAAAGACCTCTTCCCATTCGGGTAAGAGGTCTTTTGCTATGGAGAAAGAATGGTGGGCAGAGAAGGATTCGAACCTTCGAAGCGCAAGCGCAACAGATTTACAGTCTGTCCCCTTTGGCCACTTGGGTATCTACCCACATGAAATTTTGTCAAAAAAAGCCGACGAGAGGAGTCGAACCCCCGACCAGCTGATTACAAATCAGCTGCTCTACCAACTGAGCTACGTCGGCGAGATGAATCTTATACCACACCTTCATGGCCATGTCGAGGATGTTTTTGGAAAAGCATATTTTAATCCGGATTTTTCATTAGAAAGATCCGCCCCAAAGGGTATTTTGTCATTTTTTACAAAAATCCGTATCCGAAAATGTCTCTGTGGTATAATTCGACGAATATTTTAGATTTGCGCGAGAGTAGTTCAGTGGTAGAACCCTAGCCTTCCAAGCTGGTGACGCCGGTTCGATTCCGGTCTCTCGCTCCACTAATGACACAAGTATACACTTCCGTAAGGTCTCAATGAAAGTAACGTTGCTTATACCCACATTGAACGAAGAGACCGGCATGCGCCATGTCATGCCGCGCGTCGACCATTCGCTTTTTGAGCAGATCCTTGTGGTCGATGGCAATTCCAAAGACAAGACCGTTGAGGTCGCCCGGAGTATGGGGTATGACGTTGTCATCCAGAAAAGCCCCGGCATCCGCGGTGCGTACATGGATGCCCTTCCTTTTATTAGGGGCGACGCCATCCTGACCTTCAGCCCTGACGGCAACTCGATCCCTGAATTGCTGGGGCCCTGCATCGAGGAATTCAATAAGGGTCGCGACATGGTCATTGTGTCGCGCTATGCTCCCGGCGCGAAAAGTTACGATGATGATATTGTCACGGCTTTCGGTAACTGGCTCTTTACCGGGTCGATCAATTTCTTTCACGGCGCGCGTTACACGGATGCGATGGTCATTTACAGGATCTACCGTAAGGGGCTGATCCATGAACTTGACCTGGATAAGGATGAAAGTTTTTCTTATGAAGAGCGTTTATTCAGGACCCATGTCAGCTGGGAGCCGTTATTGTCCGTCCGTGCCGCCAAACGTAAATTGAGGATATCCGAGATCCCCGGTGATGAACCAAAACGCGACGGGGGAGAACGCAAGCTCCAGGTCCTGAAATGGGGCGCGGCGTACTATTGGGAGATACTTCGAGAGAAGTTTGCCTGGAAATGATGAATATTTCACCCGCTAAAATAGCCGTTATCGGTGACGGTGCCTGGGGGACCACGCTGGCCATCCTTTTGTCGCGTAACGGCCATCATGCTACCATCTGGGGCGCTTTTCCGGAGAATGTGGCGCGGACCCGCAAGCTTCGCGTCAACAGGAAATTCCTTCCCGGGATCAGGATACCCGACGCGGTGGCGTTGACGGATGACCTGGGTGCCGCTGTTGAAGGGAATGATGTCATTGTCCTTGCGGTCCCGTCGCAGTTCCTGGCGTCCACATTGAAAAAGATCCACCGCCATGAGCATGCGCGTAAAGCGTTTGTGAGCGTGGTCAAGGGCATCGAACTGGGGACATTTGACACCATGTCGCAGTTGATCGTCAGGGAACTCGGCGATGTTGACGTGGCCGTCCTTTCAGGGCCAACCATAGCGATCGAGGTCGCGAAGAACATCCCCACCACGGCCGTGGCCGCCGCCAGGAACCCGCGCCTGGCTTCTTATGTCCAGGCTTTGTTCAGCTCGGCAACGTTCCGCATTTACACCAACAACGACATCCTCGGGGTGGAGTTGTGCGGCAGCGTGAAGAATATCATTGCCCTGGCGTGCGGTATTTGCGACGGGCTGGGTTTCGGGACCAATACCAAGGCCGCGATCCTGACGCGCGGGCTTGTTGAAATGAAACGTCTTGGTAGAAAGATGGGAGCTGATCCCGCCACGTTCAATGGCCTTGCGGGCCTGGGGGACCTGGCCACCACATGTTTCAGCCCTAATAGCCGCAATCGTTCGGCTGGCTGTGAGATCGGGCGTGGCAGGCCTGTCAAAGAGGTCCTTTCATCGATGGATGCTGTCGTTGAAGGTGTTGTCACGGCCAAATCCGTACACCGGTTAGCACAAAAGCTTGGCGTTGAGATGCCGATCACGGACGCCGTTTATCAGGTTCTCTACGCCCGCAAAAACCCGCTTAAAGCCGTCGCCGGCCTTATGGCCAGGTCATTAAAATCTGAATGAACCGCTTTCTTTCCACACCCATTCGCCGCGAATTTATTTTCCTGGTGGTCCTTCCTTTCCTGTTGTGGATGGCCGTCTTCTGGGGATTCATTACCGCGCGCTTATTGCCTGATGTTGGTGACGGGTCGTATTATCAGCAAACGCTTTTCTTTGTGAACAATCTGATCCGCGGTGTTTATCCGCAGTGGGACCCGACGTATTGCTACGGCTTTCCTTACAGTTTCTTTTTGAGGCGGATCGGGGACGGCAACCCGTTCTATCTGCTTGTTGCCGGGGCCAAGCTTATAGGAGCGACGGATTTTGTCGCGTACCGTTTTTTCCTGACAGTTTACTATTTTCTGGGGGTTGTCGGCTTTTGGCTCATTGCCCGTCTTTTCTTGAAGGAAAGGCTGGCGTATACGGCCGCGTTCCTGATCCTTCTGTTCTCCGGTTGGGGCGGCAGGGTTTTTTCTGATTACATCATCCTGTTGTTCATCCCGCTGGTCTGGTTCTTTTATTTCTTCCTGGCGTTCGCGCTCGAGCGCAAGAAACATCAATTCCTCGGCGTCCTTCTTTTCACGGCGATCGGGCTCACGACCTATATCCCGTTCTTTTTCATCACAACGGTACTGGCCTTTTGTTGTTTGTCCCTTCTTTTTTTCTGGCGCGAGGCTGTTGAGTTTTTTACCAATACCGCGGCTTTTATCAGGGGTAACAAGTTGTTCGTCCTCGCCGGCGTGATCTTTTTTATGCTGGCGCTGGCGCCTGAAGCTGTGTTTTTCCGTGATTCCAGGCATGGGGAATTCGTCATGCCCGGACGTAACGTGGGGACAGCTGAAATGTCCACCCTTGCCGTCAGCATGAACCATATCAAGGTGGGCGACTTGATGGCGCAGGGGTATTTTGACAGGGTCTTTGCGGATCACAATGAGATGACAGCTGTTGATTTCTTTGTGACGTATTTCTTTTTCCTCATGGTATTGGTCTCATTCATCAACCCTTTGTCGCGCCGCACCGCGTTCCTTCTGCTGAATGTCCTGTTTTTGGTCGTCATTTCGATCACGGACACGACGCCGGCGTACAAGGTTTTGTATGACCATGTTTTTATTTTCAAATACATGCGCATGATGTCCTTCTTCTTCTGGATCGCGGCATTCCCGATGGCGGTCCTTTTCGCGGCATGGCAACTTGAAATATTCCTGGTAAAATTTCGCGGCAGACGCGAACCGTTAATTTTCGTTTATATCCTCGTTGTGCACCTTTTGTTCGGCGCGTGGGCGCTGACGCAGAACGGGGTGAACCTGACATCGTGGATCGCGATTGCGGCATCGTTCCTATTTTTCGCGGGCGTCCTCCGCGGGCAGTGGAGCAACAAAGTCCTGGGTTGTTTTTTGCTCGCAGCGGTCATGATCCAATCAGTGGCGCTGATAAATTATTTACCCCGGAACACCCTTAAAGCTGGTAAGAATGACCAGGTCAGCCGTTATCAGGCTTTAGCATCAACAAGCTTTGATCTGAAAAGAAGCTCTTTTGACTCAGACATCACGGGCGCGGGCATTTATTGCGGTACGCGCTGGTATCAGGAACTTTTTGTCCATATGCCACCGGCGGTCAGATTAATGTTCACGTCATCCAAGTTTTATCTGGTGGACAACACGGTCACGTATGACGATGAGGCCGAAGATGGTTTCATTAAACTGGCGCAGGTCTGGCAGAATAATATGAACGTTGCGTTGCTGCCCGCGCGTGCTTCAAAACCGCAGGATGTCCGTTCCCTGAGGCCCATGAATGTGCCGGCGCAGGCCATCGATAATAAGACGCCTTTCTTCAAAATATTGTCTTTTGACGCGAATACGGTCAAGTTGACGATCGACCTGCCCGGCCCTAAATTCCTTGTCTGGTCCGACAATTACCATTCCGGATGGCATGTGTTCATCAATGGAAAAGAGGCGCGCCTGTTAAGAGCTGACTATTCGTTCAAGGGCGTATGGCTGCCCGAAGGTAAAAGCGAAGTTCTGTTCCGGTTCCTGACACCAGCGCATTATTTTTATATTTATTTCCTGGGAGCTTTGTTCCTGTTTACCCTGACGGCTGTTCTTTTTCTTTCCCGTCGGGAAGGATTCAACGCGGGGAAAGGGGATGACGATGCGTTTTAATGGTCTCCTGCCGGCTGTCAAACGGGTCTTTTCAAGCAGCGGTTTCTTTTACGGTGTGATCATTGTGATCACGATCTGTGTCGTTGATTTCAAACTCATTGACACGCGCACGAAGATGCGCCGCCTGAATGATGCCCGTCCTGATTCTTTGTCACAGCTTGTCCTGCTTGCAAAAGGAGAAACCTCTACGGGAAATATTGATTGGCGACTGCTCCAGAAGTACTTCGGTCTTGTTGTCAAATATATGCCCAATGAGGATATTTCCAGGATGTTCCTGGGCATCGCTGAATATTACACAGGGGATAAGGGAAGGACGGCCTGGGACAGGATACAGCGTTCGGCTGAGCAGGACCCCTTTCTTTTCTGGAATGTGTATAACGCCGGTGTACTGGCGTTTGAGCGGGGCGATATGTCGTTGTCCATACGTTATCTGGAAAGAGCGCTGGTCCTTCCACCGGAACGCGTCTTGCAAGTGATGCATACCTCCGTGTTGTACAGGCAAATACTGGCCTCAACGGAGGCGGACGTGGATATCGGGCGTGATATCCTCAAGGCCAAAGAAAATGTCCTGGTATTGCGGGCAGCGGCTTATTACTATGCCAAAGACCATGAAAAAGCCAGGGACGCCGCCCTCTATGCGCTGGATAAGGTGCCGCCTCAGGACCGCGAACCTTTGTATTTCTACGCGGGGGCCGCGAGCATCTCGTTGAATCAATTGCCACAGGCTTTGTCTCTGCTCAGTGAATGCATTAATTTAAAATCAAGAAATCCTCTGGTTTATCGTTTTTCCGGCGATATACTAAAGGCCATGGGCAAGGCTGACGAGTCCGAGAAACTGTTGGCGATCGCCGCGTCACTTCGATCCGCGCAGGAAGATGGGTTCCCTTATGCGCGGCGGCTTGGCCTGAAATTTCTTTGAACAGGGTATCTTTTTTAATAAACCGGTTTTTTTCCTTTCCAACCGGCGTCTTTTTTGTATAATGTATGCCTATTTCTTTTGGATTGTTTTCAACCGGGGCGTAGCGCAGCTGGCTAGCGCACTTGAATGGGGTTCAAGAGGTCGTGGGTTCAAATCTCACCGCTCCGATTTTTTTATCGTTCTGACGTTCCCTGGGGAGGCCGTACATGACACTTGAGAAAAGACGTGACATTGAGCCATCCGAACGCAGGCAGTTCGTCCGCATCAAAAAGAATTACATCATCCGTTTTTACATCAAGGCCAATCCTTCCCTTAAGTTCGAGATGTCGCAGATCGAGAATATCAGCAAGGGCGGGATTTGTTTTACGTCGACCATGGCCATCACGCCAGGGGACGTCCTCTCGATCGAATTGCGTACCCCCTATGTGGTAGGCACGATCTTCCTTGAGGGAAAGGTCCTTAGCAGCAAGGAGGTCGTCAAGGGGCTTGTTTACGCGAACCGCCTCAAATTTGACAATCTTAATCCTGATGCCATGGTTATCCTGGACAAGATCGAAAAATACAACCTTAACAACGTTGACCAGCAATGAAACGATTGACCCTCGGGCTTATTGGCTGCGGGACGGTGGGCAAAGGCGTGGCGCGTCTTATCAGGTCCAGGCAGGCTTTTATCCGTGCCAGGTATAATGTCGATCTTCGCCTGAAAACGTTGTGCGACCTGAAGATCGACAAGAAATTCCTCGCCAGTATCGGAAAAGTCCACACAACACATGATTTCAATGAACTGATCCGTGATCCTGAGATCGACGTGGTGATCGAACTTATCGGCGGCCATCATCCGGCCCTTGAGATCATCAAGGGCTCCTTGCAGAACGGGAAACACGTTGTTACCGCGAACAAGGCCGTTATCTCCACCTTTGGCCAGGAGCTTTTTCGCCTGGCGCATAAAGTTTCCCGCAGTATTTATTTTGAAACAACTGTCCTGGCCGGCGTGCCTGTCGTCAAGACACTGACCGAAGGCATCGCGGGCAACCAGTACTCCGGTCTTCACGGGATCGTTAACGGCACTTGCAATTATATTCTCAGCGAGATGGAAACCAACGGCATTGCCTTTGATGAGGCAGTTAAACTGGCCCAGGCCAAGGGCTACGCCGAAGCTGACCCGTCGCTAGATATCAACGGGAAGGATTCGGCGCATAAACTGGCCGTCCTGGTGATGCTGGCCATGGGGAAATTCATCAAAGCGTCTGATATTTACACCGAGGGGATAACCCATATCGCGCCCGAAGACCTCAAATATGCCGAGGAAATGGGCCTGACGATAAAGCTCCTGGCCATTGCCAAACAGAAAGGCAACGGCGTCGAGGCGCGTGTCCATCCGACCCTGATTTCAAAAAAGCATCCTCTCGCGGCCGTCAAAGGGGTTTATAACGCTGTCCAGCTCGAAGCGGACATCCTGGGCGACCTTCTTTTGGTCGGGCAGGGGGCAGGTCAAATGGCCGCGGCATCTGGCGTGCTGAGCGACCTGATCAACGCCGGGATCGACAACGCCGACGCGGACCGCACGTGGATCGGTGACGCGCCTGAAGAACTCCGTTCGTTAAAGCTCCTGTCCATGGATAAGATAGAGACAGAATTTTACATCCGCCTCATGATCATTGACCGGCCCGGCGTCCTTTCCAGGATCACGGGCATCCTCGGCGCTTACGGCATCAGCATTGCCTCGCTCACGCAAAAGACCATGAGCAAGAACAATGTCGTGCCCCTGGTCATGCTGACCCATACCGCCAAAGAGGTCGATGTGCGCAAGGCCCTTGAAAAGATCGTCAAGCTCGGTTCCGTCAAGGCCAAGCCTGTGGCCATCCGCATGGAGCCGTTGTAATGTACAAGGGCTTGATCGAACGTTACCGCAAATACCTTCCTGTTACGGACAAGACACCCGTTGTCTCTCTGTGTGAAGGCAACACCCCGCTCATCTATTCCTGCCGCCTGTCCGAAATGACCGGCCTCAAGGTCTACCTGAAATATGAAGGGCTTAATCCGACGGGGTCTTTCAAGGACCGTGGCATGACCATGGCCATTTCCAAGGCCGCTGAAAAAGGCGCCAGGGTTGTCATGTGCGCCTCGACGGGCAATACGTCGGCCTCCGCCGCGGCTTACGCGGCGCGTTGCGGCATGAAGTGCTGTGTGCTTATTCCTGACGGCAATATCGCGATGGGAAAATTGGCACAGGCCATGATCCACCAGGCGCAGGTCATAGCCATCAAGGGTAACTTTGACGACGCGCTGGAACTGGTCAAGGATGTCACATCCAAGCACCCGATCGAGCTTGTAAATTCGCTTAATCCCTTCCGTATCGAAGGGCAGAAAACGGCCGCGTTCGAGATCGTTGATGATCTTGGCGATGCCCCTGTTTTTCATGCTATTCCCGTGGGTAACGCCGGTAATATTACGGCTTACTGGAAAGGCTATAACGAATACCACGCGCAAGGGAAGTCAAAGATTTTGCCCCGGATGCTGGGGTTCCAGGCCGCCGGTTCGGCGCCTATTGTTCATAACAAGATCATAGCGCATCCCGAAACTATTGCCACGGCGATCAAGATCGGCAACCCGGCCAGCTGGACACAGGCCGTCGCGGCGCGCGATGGGTCTAAGGGAACGATCGATCTTGTGACAGATGAAGAGATACTCAAGGCGTACCAGCTTTTGGCCAGCGGTGACGGCGTGTTTTGCGAACCGGCGTCAGCGGCTTCGGTCGCGGGTATCCTTAAACTTGCCGCGCAGGGTTATTTCAAACAATCCCAGGGGGGGACGGTCGTCTGCACCCTGACCGGACACGGGTTGAAAGACCCCGCGAACGCGATGAAATGCGTTCACGCTCCCGTCGTGGTCGAGGCAGACATCAACGCCATCCTCAAAGAAATTGGGCTGTAAGGGCAGGCGCGTCCTGGTCACCAGCGGCCCGGCGGCTGTGGCCATCGACGACGTGCGCGTTATCACCAACCGTTCCACGGGAGAGATGGGGCGGCTGGTTGCCGGCGCGCTCCATGCCAAAGGATATTGCGTCACCCTCCTGGAAGGTTCCGCGGCGACATCCCGACTGCCACTGCCTGAAGCGATCGACCTTAAAAAGTTCTTTTTTTATGACGAGCTTGACCAGGCCCTTGTCCGGGAATTGCGCAAAGGCCATGACATTGTCATCCACGCGGCCGCCGTACCTGATTTCAGGCCTTCCAGGGCTTTTCGCGGTAAGATGTTTTCCGGCAATGAACTGACGCTCAAACTTGTTCCGACGAAGAAGCTGATCGAAAAGATCAAGAAGATCGCTCCCGGAAGTTTTCTTGTGGGGTTCAAGCTCGCGGCACGTAAATTTTCCGGCCGTTTCCCGGCCAATGTTAAAGGGCTGTTTGATCAAGCGGCCTGCGACCTTGTCGTGGCCAATGTATCTCATGATGGGGAATATCAGGCCTGTCTTTTCGGCCCGCGTGGTCGTTTGTCTCCCGATGGTTTAACGAAAAAGGCCCTTGTGACAGTTTTAACCGACACGATCGACTTACGTTCATGAAATATATCATCCTTGTCCCAGATGGCGTTGCTGACGAACCGGTGAAGGAACTCGGTGGCAAGACGCCTCTTGAAGCCGCGCGTACTCCGAATATGGATTTTTTGGCGCGGCAGGGGTATTCCGCGCTCGTGCGCACGATCCCGCGGGGGATGGCGCCCGGTTCTGACGTGGGCAACCTTTCCCTTATGGGGTATGACCCGTCGACCCTTTCCGGCCGTGCGCCCCTTGAAGCCGCGAATCTTGGGATTGAGCTGAAAGCGGGGCAGGTGGCGTTCCGGTGCAATCTTGTGACGGTTCAGGATGGGGCGATGCTGGATTACAGCGCGGGGCATATTTCCATCGATGAAGCCGCCCTTATCATGAAAGACCTGGCACGTGAGCTCAACGCGCCCGGTTTGGCATACCATACCGGAAAAAGTTACCGCCACATCTGCGTCATCGATACTGACGGTTCAGGCGATGTTCAAAAGATCGCCTGCACGGCCCCGCATGATATCCTCGGGCAAAAATTCGTCGGGTATCTGCCCAAAGGCCCCAAGGCGGGTATCCTTTTGGACCAGATGGAACTCTCCAAAGCTATCCTTGACGCACATCCGGTCAACAAGGCGCGTATCAGCGCCGGGAAGTACCCCGCGAACATGACATGGTTCTGGGGGCAGGGCGAGCGTCCGCGGATCGAGCCTTTTATGGATCGATTCGCCGTCACGGGCAGCGTGATCTCCGCGGTGGATCTTGTCAACGGGATCGGGCGCCTGGCGGGATTGAAGGTCATCACCGTCCCCGGCGTGACCGGATATCTGGATACGAATTTCAGGGGGAAGGCCGAATACGCGCTCGCGTCGCTCAGGGACCATGATTTTGTTTTTGTTCACGTTGAAGCCACGGACGAGGCGGGACATAACGGGGATGCCAAGGCCAAGGTTGAGGCTGTTGAACGTTTCGATACGGATGTTGTGGGTCCTGTCCTTGAATGGGCAAAGCATAACCCGGACGCGCGCATCCTGGTCTCGCCAGACCATCCCACACCGCTCGCCAAACGCACGCATACGCGCGCGCCCGTGCCTTTTGTGATGTATGGAAAAGGTATTGAACCAAACCGCCTTGATAGGTACAATGAAGCCCTTGCGACACAGGCAGGTCTCGTGTTCAACAGCGGCGAGCAAATGATAAAATTCTTTATAAGGGAAGAAGTAGAGCATTTATGAAAAAGAGGGTCATTGTCCAGAAATACGGCGGCTCATCGGTCGCTAATGTCGAGCGCATCAAGGCTGTCGCCGAGCGCATCGTTTCCTACAAGAACAAAGGCACGGACGTCGCGGTGGTCGTTTCCGCCATGGCGGACACCACGGACGACCTTGAGACTTTGGCGTTCCAGATCACGAAAGCCCCGGCAGATCGCGAAATGGACCTCCTGCTGTCCACCGGCGAGCAGATCAGCTGCGCGTTGCTGGCCATGGCTGTGCGCGAACTGGGTTTTGATTCCGTGGCGCTCACCGGATACCAGGCGGGCGTTGTCACCGACACGACCCACCAGAAAGCCCGCGTTCAGTCTATTGACGGCAAGCGGCTCAGGAAAGCTTTCAGTGAGGGCAAGATCGTCATCATGGCCGGTTACCAGGGCGTGACCAAGGACAATGAGATCACGACGCTTGGGCGCGGCGGTTCCGATCTTTCGGCCGTGGCGCTCGCGAAGGCGATCAATGCCGACGTCTGCGAGATCTATACCGATGTCAACGGCATCTATACGACGGATCCGCGGCTTGTTCCCGAAGCGAAGAAGCTTGCCGAGATCACGTTCGATGAAATGCTTGAGATGGCTTCTTTGGGCGCCCAGGTCATGCAGGCGCGTTCCATCGAGGTCGCCAAAAGGTTCAATATCCCTTTGCATGTCCGTTCCAGCTACTCCAAGGAGGAAGGTACCATGATCGTGAAGTCGACCCAGAAGATCGAAGATATCGCCGTTAGAGGCGTCACGTCCAGCAAGAACGAGGCCAAGGTCACGATTTGCGCGGTCCCCGACCAGCCCGGCGTCTCGGCGAAGATATTCAATGCCATCGCCGAGGCCGGCGTCAATGTGGACGTTATCGTCCAGAACGTCAGCCATACCCGCAAGACCGACATTTCATTCACGGTGCCCAAGGCGGATATCGCCAAAGCGGTCAAGGTTGCCGGTGACGTGGCCCAAAAGATCGGCGCGGGGGAGATCCTTTTTGACAAGAATGTCGCGCGCGTTTCCATCGTTGGTTCCGGCATGCGCTCCCATAACGGGATCGCGGCGAAAATGTTCAATACCCTGGCGAAGGCCGGGATCAATATCAGCATGATCACCACGTCCGAGATCAGCGTTTCCTGCATCATCGCGCTCGACAAGGCGGATGAAGCGGTCAAGTCGCTCCACAAAAGTTTCGACCTGGGGAAATAACGTGCCGCGGATATTTATTTACGATACAACATTAAGGGACGGTTCGCAGGCCGAGGGCATTTCCTTTACTGTCGCCGACAAGGTGAAGATCGCCCGCAGGCTCGATGAGGCGGGTGTGCATTACGTTGAGGGAGGTTGGCCTGGTTCCAACCCGAAGGACAAGGAATTTTTCACGCTGATGCAAAAAGCCCCGCTGAAACACGCGAAGCTGGCGGCTTTTTCGTCCACGCGCCGCAAAGGCATGACCGCGGCGAAGGACCCCAATTACAAGGAACTCGTCGCTGCCAGGACGCCGGTCGTCTGTATCTTTGGCAAGACCTGGGACCTGCACGTCACCGATGTCCTTAAGACCACGCTTGAGGACAACCTTGAGATCATCCGTGATTCCGTCGCCTTCCTCAAGAAGAAGGGGCGGGAGGTCGTCTACGACGCGGAGCATTTTTTTGACGGGTACAAGAACAACCCCGCCTACGCTTTGAAGACCTTGGCCGCCGCGGCCGGGGCAGGAGCGGATATCCTTGTGCTGTGCGACACCAATGGCGGCAGCCTTCCCGAAGAGATCGCGGGCATCATTGCCGAAGTGAAGGAAACCGTCCAGGCGCCGCTGGGCATCCATACCCATAATGACATGGACCTCGCGGTCGCCAACGCGCTGGCCGCTATCGACGCTGGTTGTGTGCAGGTGCAGGGGACGTTCACCGGTTTCGGCGAACGCTGCGGCAACGCGGACCTGACGACCATCATCGGCATCCTTTCATCAAAGCTCGGTTACAAGACTATCCCGGAGAACAAACTTAAAGAGCTGAAAGATACGGCGTATTACATCAGCGAAGTCGCGAACCTGCCTTTGGTGGACAACCATCCTTTCGTCGGTCATTCCGCGTTCGCGCACAAGGGTGGCGTGCATATCGACGCGGTCCTGAAGAACGCGACCGCGTACGAACATATCGATCCCGCGCTTTTCGGCAATCATCGCCGGTTCATCACTTCTGAACTCGCCGGAAAAATGCCGTTCATCATGAAGGCTGAACAATTGAATGTGAAGATCGACAAGTCTTCCGACGAGGCAAAGGCCATGCTCAAGGCCCTCCAGGAAAAAGAATTGCAGGGCTACCAGTTCGAAGGGGCGGACGCGTCTTTTGAGCTTTTTGTAAAAAGGTTCCTCAAAAAGCACAAGGCCTTCTTCAAGCTTGAAGGGTTCCGCGTCCATACGGAGAAAACGGCCGACGGCCAGGCCTGGGCCGAGGCGACGCTCCATGTTGATGTCAAGGGTGTCCGCCGCTTCAGCTCCGCCGACAGTGTGGGGCCGGTCGAGGCGCTGGACACGGCCTTGCGCAATGCCCTGACAGAGGCTTACCCCTCGCTCAAGGACATGCGCCTGACCGACTACAAGGTGCGCGTGCTGGACACCAAGGACGGCACGGCGGCGAAAGTTCGCGTCCTGATCGAGTCACAGGACGAACACGGTTCCTGGACCACGGTCGGGGTGCACGAGAACATCATTGAAGCCAGCTGGGAAGCCCTCGTCGACAGCGTCGAGTATAAACTTTTGAAGGGTCTCAAGAAGTAGTCCTCCATGACCGAGATCCCGTCGCGTTACATACCCTCTGATATTGAAGAAAAACGCCTCAGGCTTTGGGACGAAAAGAAGCCATTCCATGCCCGCGCGGGCCATTCTTCCATGGGGCCTTGCACTGTCGTTATCCCGCCGCCCAACGTGACGGGCGTCCTGCACATGGGCCACGCGCTCAACAACACCCTGCAGGATATTTATGTCCGTTACAAGCGCATGCAGGGGTTCGACGCGCTGTGGATGCCGGGCACCGACCACGCCGGGATCGCCACCCAAAATGTCGTCGAGAAACAACTGGCCAAAGAAAATCTCACGCGCGAAGCGCTGGGCCGCGACAAGTTCATGGAACGCCTGTGGGACTGGAAGCGCCATCACGGTGACACCATCATCGACCAGCTCCATAAGCTTGGCAGTTCCTGCGACTGGGACCGCACGCGCTTCACCATGGACGAGGGGTATTCCGCCGCGGTGAGAGATGTTTTCGTCAAACTTTACGAGCGAGGCCTCATTTACCAGGGCTCCTATATTATCAACTGGTGCCCGCGCTGCCAGACCGCGCTGGCCGACGAGGAAGCGGAGCACAAGGATTCCAACGGCCAGCTGTGGCATATCAAATATCCGCTCAAGCATGATCCCAACCAGTTCGTCATTGTGGCCACCACGCGCCCCGAGACCATGCTTGGCGATACGGCCGTCGCGGTCAATCCCCAGGATGAGCGTTATGTCGGGCTTGTGGGCCAGGCCATTGTCCTGCCGCTGATCGGCCGGGAGATCACCATCATCGCTGACGATTTTGTCGACAGGGCTTTCGGGTCGGGCGCTGTCAAGGTCACGCCCGCGCATGACCCCAACGATTTCGCGATGGGGCGGCGGCACAACCTGGATTTCGTGAACATCATGCATCCCAACGGTGTGATGAACGGTAATGCCGGGCCTTTCGAGGGGCTTGACCGTTTTGAGGCCCGCAAGCGGGTTGTCAAAGCCCTTGATGAACTGGGCCTTCTGGTCAAGATCGAGTCGCACGCGCACGCGGTGCGCCGCTGCTACAGGTGCGAGACCATTGTTGAACCGTATCTGTCCAAGCAGTGGTTCGTCAAAATGAAGCCCATGGCCGACAAGGCGCTCGAGGCTTTCCGTAGCGGCAAGCCCCGCATCCAGCCCAAGCGCTGGGAGAAGGTATACGAGAATTGGCTCGTCGACATCCGCGACTGGTGCATTTCCCGCCAGATATGGTGGGGGCACAGGATCCCTGTCTGGTATGACAGCCATGGCGGCCATTTTGTGGCAAAGACCGAGGCCGAAGCGCTGGCCCAGGCCAAAGCCAGGCACGGCAAGGATGTCACGCTGACCCAGGACCCTGATGTGCTGGACACCTGGTTCTCATCCTGGTTATGGCCGTTCGCCACCCTTGGCTGGCCGCAGGAGAACAAAGACCTGAAATATTTTTATCCAACTGCCGCACTCTTTACCGCGCCGGAGATCATTTTCTTCTGGGTCGCGCGCATGGTCATGGCCGGGATCGAGTTCATGGACGAGGTGCCGTTCCAGGACGTCATCCTGCACGGCACGGTCCGTGACGCCAAGGGCCGCAAGATGTCCAAATCCCTGGGCAATGCCATTGACCCTTTGGAGATCATCAAGGAATTCGGGGCCGACGCCCTGCGTTTCAGCATGATCCTCAATTCCGGGCAGGACATTTTCATTTCAAAAGAAAAGTTCGAGACCGGCCGGAATTTCGCGAACAAGCTCTGGAACGCGTCGCGTTTTGTGATGATGAACATCACGCCCGCCGCCCGGGTCAAAGGTTTTGATGACATTGACCACGCGGCGCTGGACCCGGCGTCGCGATGGATCATTTCGCGCTACCAGGCCGCGTTGAAGGATGTGACGGAAGCCATCGACCAATTCCGTTATTCCGAGGCGGAGAACAGCCTCTATGAGTTCTTCTGGGGCACGTATTGCGACTGGTACCTGGAGATGGCCAAAAGCCGCCTGTCCGACGTGAATACCCAGAAAACAGCCTGGCTGGTACTTAGCAATACGCTCAAGATGCTGCATCCGTTCATCCCGTTCGTTACCGAAGAGCTGTATATTTATCTCCATGACGCCGAGATTTTCCTGACGCTTGAAGCCTGGCCTGTTGTTGAGGAAAAATACCTCAATACCGCCGCGGAGAAAGATATCCAGGCCGTCGTGAACCTTGTGACGGTCATCCGCAATATCCGCGCCCAGTGGAACATCAAACCCGCGGACACGCTCGAGTGTGTCCTTAACGGCTCACCGGAAGCCCTCGCGCGGGTGAGGCACCAGGAAGATGTTGTCCGCAAACTTGTGCGCGTCTCGGCGATACGTTACGAAACCTCGTCGCCAGCGGTCAAAGATTCCGCCGCGGGTGTCGCGGGAGACCTGCAATTCTTTATCCCGCTGGGAGGCCTGGTCGATGTTGCCAAAGAAAAAACGCGTATCCTGGCCGAAATAGCCCAGACAGAAAAAGCGGCGATGTCCATCGAGGGCCGCCTGTCCAGCGAGTCTTTTGTCCAAAAAGCCCCGCCGGAAGTCATCGACAAGGAACGGCAGCGCGCCGCTGAATTGAAGGTCAAGATCGACGACCTGAAGCGGACGATCAGCTGCCTCATCTGATCCCGCAAGGCCGCATAAACGGAGGGTTTATCATGAAAAAATTTCTCACGCTGGTCATGTTCTTCGGAGGGTTCCTTTCGGCGTCCTATGCCATAGGCCAGATCTATAATGATAAAAGTGACGTGATCACCGGGGCCATGGACCGGGTAGCAGAACACCACGCTAATGTCATTCAGGGAAATACCAGCTATGACGCGGCCATCGAGCGTCATTTCAATGCCGGAGTAGAAGCACCAGCCAACCAGACCATGAACGCCCAAAGCTTGTAAGCTTTCTTCATGCAATCATCCCATATCAAGAAAACTTCAGATGAACTTCATCTGAAGCCCCAGCAGGTCGAAACTGTCGTTGGCCTTCTTGAAGAAGGCTCAACCATCCCTTTCATTGCCCGCTACCGGAAAGAAGCCACCGGCACGCTAGACGAGGTGGCGATCACGGCCATCCGCGACCGCGTTAAACAGCTTGAAGAGCTCGACAAGCGGCGGGCGGTCATCCTTGACAGTATCAAAAGCCAGGGGAAACTTACCCCGGAACTCGGTGCCGGCATCGGCAAGGCTGAAACAATGGCCGAGCTTGAGGACCTTTATCTTCCTTACAAGCCCAAGCGCCGCACGCGCGGGATGATCGCCAAAGAAAATGGCCTGGAACCGCTGGCCGTTGAGATCTACAAACAGGACCCCGCGTTCAGTCCTGCCACAGAAGCCGCCAAATTCATTGATAAGGACAAGGAACTCACCAGCGTCGATCTGGTCCTTTTGGGAGCCAGGGATATTATTGCCGAATGGGTCAACGAGACCGCCGAAGCCCGCGCGCGGGTCAGGGACCTTTTCCTGAAAAGCGGCGTTTTTCGCGCAAGGGCCATCAAGGGGAAGGAAGAAGAGGGGTCTAAATTCAAGGATTATTTCGCCTGGGAAGAGTCTGTCGCAACGGCGCCTTCGCATCGCGTGCTTGCGGCGCGCCGCGGTGAAAAGGAAGGCTTCCTGCTCCTGCGCATAACTGTTGCTGACGACGATGCGCTGACGCTGCTCAAAGCCATGTTCATTAAACCCGGCACGGGGCGTTCCATGGACCAGGTGGGCCTGGCCGTTGAGGATGCTTATAAACGCCTGATGGCGCCTTCTTTGGAGAACGAAGTCCGGTTGCTGACCAAAGAAAAAGCCGATGCCGAGGCGATCAGGACGTTCGCCACGAATCTCAAACAGCTTTTGATGGCCGCGCCGCTGGGCCCGCGCATGGTCATGGCGGTCGACCCGGGCCTGCGGACAGGGTGCAAGCTTGTTTGCCTGGACCCGCAGGGAAAACTCCTGGAATACCAGACGATCTTCCTTCAGCAAAGCGAGACCCGCTCGCGCGAAGCGGGGGAGACCGTCAAATTTCTCGTCAAGAAACACAAGATCGAGGTCATTGCCGTTGGTAACGGGACGGCCTCCCGCGAAACGGACGGCTTCCTGCGTTCGCTGGGCCTTAACGATGTGAAGGTCGTCATGGTCAGCGAAAGTGGCGCGTCCTATTATTCCGCGTCGGATGTCGCCCGGGCCGAGTTCCCGGACCTTGACGTGTCGGTGCGCGGGGCTGTTTCCATCGGGCGGCGCCTGCAGGACCCTTTGGCTGAACTTGTAAAGCTGGACCCGAAGAATATCGGTGTCGGGCAGTACCAGCACGACGTGGACCAGTCCCGCCTTAACCATGCCCTTGATGACGTGACCATCAGCTGTGTCAACCTGGTAGGCGTGGACATCAATACCGCGAGCCGTGAACTTTTGACCTATGTTTCGGGCGTGGGGCCGGCCCTGGCGCAGGGGATCGTCGATTGCCGCAATAAACAGGGGGCTTTCAAGAGCCGCAGCGACATCGCCAACATCCCCAGGTTCAATGTAAAAGCCTTCGAGCAGGCGGCCGGGTTCATGCGCGTGATGAACGCCGAAAACCCGCTTGACGCCAGCGCGGTGCATCCGGAAAGTTATCCCATTGTCGAAAAAATGGCATCGGATATCGGGGTTTCTCTCCGCGAGCTGGTTTCCAATGAAAAAACACGCCAGCGGATCGACTTGAAAAAATACATCACGCCGGCCGTCGGCATGCCCACGTTGCGCGATATCATGAACGAACTGGACAGGCCGGGGAGAGACCCGCGGGCGCAGTTTGAATTCGTCCATTTCAAGGACGGGGTGAATACCATCAACGACCTTCAGATCGATATGGTCCTGCCCGGTGTTGTCACCAACATCATCGATTTCGGCTGTTTTGTCGACATCGGCGTCCACCATGACGGCCTGGTCCATATCAGCCAGATGTCCGAAAAATTCGTCCGTCACCCTTCAGATGTGGTCAAGCTTCACCAAAAGGTGACCGTCAAGGTCAGGGAAATTGACCTGCAGCGTCAGCGCATCGCTTTGACCATGAAATTAAAATAATCCCTTGTAAAAGGGCCGCGTCTAACGAAAATAAGACCAGGAGTGAAATTTATGGCGTATCTTGTCCTGGCACGGAAATACCGGCCCACCACATTCGACGAGGTTGTTGGTCAGGAACATGTGACCAGCTCCCTTAAAAGCGCCATCACCGCCAACAAGGTGGGCCACGCTTTCCTTTTCAGCGGCCCCCGCGGCGTCGGGAAGACCACGTGCGCCCGCATCCTTGCCAAGGAGATCAACAAGGCAAAGCCCCAGACCCCCGGCCTCATGGAATTCAACGGGTCCGACCTGGATATCATGGAGATCGACGGCGCCTCCAACCGCGGCATTGACGAGGCCCGGACGATCCGCGAGAACGCGATGTTCGTGTCCATGTCGGGCGGCTACAAGTTCTATATCATCGACGAAGTCCACATGCTCACGGACCAGGCCTTCAACGCCCTGCTCAAGACCCTTGAAGAGCCCCCGGCCCACGTGAAGTTCATTTTCGCGACCACGGACCCCGACAAGGTCCCCACGACGATCCGTTCGCGCTGCCAGCATTTCAATTTCAAGCGCCTTTCCATTGACGTGATCAAGGCCCAGCTGAAGGCCATCTGCAAGACCGAAAAGCTCGTGGTCGAGGAGGAAGCGTTCTTTGCTATCGCGCGGGCGGCCCAGGGGGGGATGCGCGACGCGCTGGGGATACTTGACCAGCTGGCGTCGAGCGGCGAACCTGTTACCCTTGCCGGCGCCAACGCGCTGCTGGGGCTCATTGATGTCAAATACATCTTCGACATCGCCGACGCGCTTGTCCGCAAGGAGCCCGCGTCCGCCATGACGGTTGTCGAGTCGATCATCACGGCGGGGAAGGACGATGCCCGGCTTTTGCGCGACATGGTCGAACATTTCAGGCACCTGATGATCACCAAGGTCGACGCCGAAAAACTCCAGGCGTTGGTGGATTATCCGGTGTTTTACCGCAAACAGCTTTTTGAGCAGTCGAAACTGGTCACCCTTGAGCAGATACTCAAGGTCATGGATATTCTGATATCCGCCCGGGATGTGGAACGCCTGACCGATGCCCCGCGTCTGGCCCTGGAACTGGCCCTTGTCAAAGTGACCATCCTTTTGCAAGGCCCCCAGGCTTCGGCTTCCGTGCAGATGGCGGCGCCAGCATCACCCTCAAGACCCGCGCCAGTGCCGGTAAAGCCGTCCATTGTTGCGCCCAAAATGGTTTCAAGTGTTCCTCCCGCGCCGCCGGTGATCCGTCCCGCGGCGCCATCAGCCCAAAGTTCAAACGCCGCGGCAACCGCTGTGCTGGGCAGCAGTTCCACGCTGGCAGAGATCAAGCACCAATGGAACAGCATGACCGCCGCGGTGCAGGCCAAGAAACCATACCTGGGAGCCTGCCTCCTGGAAGGTTACCCGGCGGCTGTGGTTGACAACAAGATCACGATCGCGTTCCCCGAGGCCTGTTCGTACCATAAGGATTGCCTGGAAGAGGTCGAATCCATGAAGATCATCGGCGAGGTGTTCTCGAATGTCCTGGGGCACGAGGTGTCGCTGTCATATATCATTGTCCAGGTTATTGAACGCGACAAGAACGGCGCGCTCGAGGATGCGCTCGACGAGTTCCAGGGGGAGCTTGTCAACGAGTGGCACAGTGATGATACCCCGTCGGCATAATTTATGAGTTACCCGCGTGTCATCGAAAATCTGATCGAACACCTGACCCGGCTTCCGGGTATCGGGCGGCGGAGCGCCGAGCGCATCGTGTTCCATTTGCTTAACGCGCAGGCGGATTCGGCGCGCCTTTTGTCGGAAAGCATCGTCGACCTGCGTTCCAAACTGCGCTTCTGCCGCATCTGCAATAATTTCACCGAGGGTGAGATCTGCCCGATCTGCACGGATATCACGCGCGATGGCAGTATCATCTGCGTTGTCGAAAGCCCCAAGGACGCCATTGCCATCGAGAAGACCGGGAGTTACAAGGGGCAGTATTTCATCCTGCTGGGTGCCATATCCCTGTCTGAGGGCCGAGGGCCGGATGATGTCGACCTGACCAAGCTGATCCGCCGCATTACCGACGCGTCCCAGCCCATACGGGAAGTCGTCCTGGCCACCGACGCGGATATGGAAGGGGAGCTGACGGCGTTGCACCTCATTAAGACCCTGCAACCCTATGGCGTGAAGATATCCAGGATCGGCATTGGCCTGCCTTCCGGCGGGGCTGTCGAGTTCGCCGATATTTCAACGCTGACGATGTCGCTGAACGCCCGCAGGGAAGTCGTGGATACCCGCACCCCCGCGCCCCAGGTCTCCCCGGCTACGATGGTGGATATTTAAGGTCAAGCTGCCTGATAAGGACAGCATGTCCCGTCGACCAAGTTTATTGATATATGAATAGTGCGTAGGGGCGGACCTCGTGTCCGCCCTCATGATACAGGGGGCCGACATCCCCTCCGGGGACTTCGCATGGTCGGCCCCTACGAACGAAGTGGCAGTTGATCGTGGAATTCGTTTTTTGTCGCACTATGAGTTACAATTCGCGTAATTGAAGATGTCTTTTCTGTTTGTTGACAAGTTTGAGAATACCGTTATAATTCAAAAGCATTTTATGAGACCCCTTGCAGCGTGAGGGTTGTTCTTTAAATATAGATCTATTCCCCTGTAGCTCAGTTGGTACCTGCCTGCCGGCAGGCAGGGAGCATGTGGCTACAGGTATTCTATTAAAATGTATTTTGTATATGCGTTGAGAAGTTTACAAACTGGTCGGCTATATATCGGGCTTACCACCGATGTTGAAAGACGTTTGTCTGAACACAACGCTGGCCAACAACGATCGACCAAGAAATATAGACCGTATACGTTGATCCATTCGGAAGTTTTTCCTGACAGAATTCAAGCGCGTCAAAGAGAAAAATTCTTGAAATCAGGTTGCGGTCGAGAGTATATTAAAAAACTTATTCCCCTGTAGCTCAGTTGGTACCTGCCTGCCGGCAGGCAGGGAGCATGTGGCACTGATATTTTGTTTGTTTATAAAGTTGAAAGTGTATTAATAGACTTATTCCCCTGTAGCTCAGTTGGTAGAGCATGTGGCTGTTAACCACAGTGTCCGAGGTTCGAGCCCTCGCGGGGGAGCCATTTAGATAGGCCCATCAGAGAATTCTGGTGGGCCTTTTCTACGAATACGCATTCCTCGTCGACAAAATCGAATCAAATCCACACATAGCCAGTAATACCCCAAACAGAGATACCCCATAAAGCCACTTTAGACCGCAGGACTATCTCTTTATCTCTGATTTCATCAGTTTGGGTCTGTTTTTAGTAACGGCTATTTATATGAATTATAAGTGCTGAAATCGGGCCGTTACTAGGAAATAAAGAGAGAACAGCTGGTCTTGGAGAGAGATCGGCGGATGTGTCTGTCGTCGGATGATTGTGTTCTGAGGTTTATTGCGTTACTCTCTTGGCTTCGCGCCAAAGCTCTGCTTGTTTGTTCCAGTCAATCTCGAAGGAGAGATCGCGGACTTTATATTCAGTGATGGCCTCAAGAACTTCTGGTGTGGCGTTGATGATCTCCGCTTGGATCGCGGGGGAAAGCATTAGCAGGTTCATGGTGTGCAGGATTTTTGTTTCTTTATAGTTAAGCAGGCGAGCGGCGTGTTTGATGCCTGTGATCGTGCCAGCGTTCATCAGATGGCGCAGTTGGTGCGCAAGGATAAGGGATCTGCGCAGCTTCGGTTCAGTCTGTAGTTGTTCTTCTTTTTTCCATTGTCTTTTGAAGCGTGAACGCGTTATTCCGCTGTCAAACTCCTGCCTTACTTCGGCATCATAGAACGTGATGCCCAGCCGCTGGGTGTCGGCATTGCAATCAACTTCCTTGACGATCTGTTTGATGATCCGGCGTTTTTCAGCGGGGAAGAGAGTGTCCCAGACTGGTGAAAGCAGGGCCTCTATCTCGGTCTTGCAGACGGGCATTACCGGCGCTTTGTTGGCTAAGTAATCTTTCAGTCTTTGAACCACGGCGTCTTCAAGGAGCTGGCCCGGGATGGATCTGTTGGGGCATTGGTTATTCCCTTGCTTTTGAGCGCCGCTACAGACGTAATAGCGGTATTTGAATTTCTTTTTCTTCATCGTGTAGGTGTGGATCATGGACGTGCCGCAGGCCTTGCATTTCAGGATGCCGGTAAGAAGCCCGGTGAACTCGACATTTTCTGCCTGAATGCGATCCGTTTTATATTGCCCCATGCGCCGCTGGGCTTTGATGAACGAGGCCTCATCAATAATAGAGGGCTGTTGGCCGTCGTAGATCTTGCCGTCGAACTCAACTTTTCCGAGATAGGTGTAGTTGTGGAGGATATAACTGATCCGGTTTGAGGTAAACGGGTTCTTGCCAAATTTCTTACCTGACTTGGCGGTGTATTCTCTAGTTTTGATGCCGGTGTTGTTGATGATATTGGCGACTTCCCGGGTGCTGTTGCCCCGGAGGTACAGCTCGAAGATCTCTTTTACTATATCCGCCTCCTCGGAAAGTATTGTGAGCTTCTTTGTCGTTTCATCTTTGTTGTAGCCAAAGGGCGTGCGACCACCCAGCCACTGGCCCCGGCGGCGGGCAGCTCCCATTTTATCTTTGGTTCTTTCGCTGATGATCTCGCGCTCAAATTGTGCGAAGGATAGAAGGATGTTGAGCGTCAAACGCCCCATGGACGTGTTGGTGTTGAACTGCTGAGTAACGGATACAAAGACCACGTTGTTTTTATCAAAGAACTCCAGCAGTTGGCTGAAGTCGAGGAGAGAGCGTGAAAGCCGGTCAACCTTGTAAACGACGACACAGTTGACGCGCCCTTCCTTGATATGGGCCAGTAAGCGCTGTAGGCCGGGGCGTTCGATGTTGGCCCCGGTGAAGCCGCCGTCATCGTAAAGCTCCTTGCAGACAGTCCAGCCTTCATGCTGCTGGCTTTTTATGTAGTTCTCAGCGGACTCCCGCTGGTTATCAAGGGAAGTGAATTCTTGCTCCAGCCCTTCTGAGGTGGATTTTCGCGTATAGATCGCGCAGACCAGAAGTCTTTTCTTTTCGGGTTCTTTACTCATGGGTTGAAGAATAGAAAGCCATTCCAGTGCGCCCCGGTGATCGCTTTTGCGATAGAGGAGAGCGTTTTATAAACCTGGCCTTCATACTCGAAGCCTTTCTCGAGGACTTTTACCTCGTATAAGCGGCCTTTATATTCCTTTTTCATGATCGCGCCGGGGATCGGGAGCCGTCGGTCGCGGGCCGATGCGTTTCTTTTACCGGTTTCTGGCTCTGTGACTGGTCGTAGTGATTTGTTGTTCACCGGGTCATAACGGTCGATGAGCTCGGCAATGCGGCCTTGTGTGGCCTCTGGCAGGCCGCCATACTGGTTTTCCTGCAGGCGGTAGGCGATCTTGCGCCACAGGAAGATCTTGTTGTTGGAGGCCGGGGTGTCTTGGCTGAAAACCTCGGCATATTTGGCCTTAATCTCCTCCAGTGAGGCCTTTTTTAGGGCCATGATCTCGGTTATCAGGCTGTTATCGGGCGCTTGGGCCATGGGTTTTCTCCTTTCGTTAGTCCAATGAAGCCATAGGTTTTAGCTAATAGCAAGTCCGTTCAGAGATATATCTTCCGTCGAGATTTAGACTTGCTATTGCTCGAGATGTATGGGCATATTCACATGATGAATACGAACCCGAAGCCACTCAACATGAAGGAAGAGCTCTACATCGAAACCCAGCGGGAGAGCGTCACTTACTGCATCCCTGCCGGGCTTCACGATTGGTCGGTCAAGGCTTTGCGCAGAGCCATGACTGGGGAAGAGAAAATGCGCGCGATGGAGACTTTATTAAAGGTATGCAACGCGGAAGGGTGTTTTTGGGAGGGGTTAAACGCCATTGACCAATTGATCAGCGATCACGATATTGCTGAGCATCGTTCGCGTCTTTTGTTTTTGGCGGGTGAGATGAGCGCAGGACTTTACGAATATGACAAGGCGACGGGCTATTACGCTCGCAGTCTTGCCTGCCCGATCAGGACAAAGGACCAGCATATTGCAACTGTGAGCAAGCTGGGGTTCTGCAATCTCTATCGCCAGGATTTCAATCAGGCCGAGGAGTGGTCCCGCTGGGCGATCAAACTAGGTCCGTATTCATGGGAAGCGTGGAAAAACCTGGGAGTGAGCCTTGAGCATCAGGGCCAGATCGAGGAAGCCTTCCTCGCATATTTTAAGGCTGTGTTCTTGAGTCGTGGCTGGGCGGTCCCGGTTATGCATATGATCCGCCTTAGCCAGCGGAATCCGGGAATGGTGCCGGATGTGGGCGGTCTACGGTCAAAATGGTACAAGGAATACGAATTTATTTTTTAAGAGTTGAAAGACGCCTTCCTCATCAAGCTCACCGAATTTTTTCATAGAACATATCATCTAACAAGCCTCCCCAATGGGGCAGTTTATATCAGTACCTTTATGGCGCGGATTGACATTACTAAAAAGATGGACTGTTAATGGAAGGTTGACAAGCAAGAATGGGACTGATATGGTTATGAACAGATGTTCATAACGAAAGAAGGTATTGATGAGACCTAAGAAAACAAGATGGATTAAATGTCTACCTGGAGAACGCTGTTTTAGGCCGAAATGTAAGCGTGTGAACGAAATGGAAGGTGTTTGTCTGACCTTTGATGAGTTTGAAGCGGTGCGACTTTCTTTATGGGAAGGAATGAGGCAGGAGGATGCTGCAAGAAGGATGAAGATTTCACGGCCTACTTTCTCCCGGATCAGCACATCTGCATTGAAGAAGATTGCGGATGCTTTGGTTAACATTAAAGCCATTCGTATCGAAGGCGGTTGTTGTTCAGTTAAAGAGAAGGGGTAAGGCGGATGATTAAACCTATCATTGATTGGCTTGTTTATGAAATTTTCAAGATGCCGCATGGAGTGATTTTGTCGGAGGCGGTGGACTTCTTTTTGTATGACACGATAAAGATCTTTCTTCTGCTTATCGTCATCATCTTTATCGTATCCATAATAAGGACTTTCTTTTCTCCGGAGAAGACAAGGGCGATCCTCAGCCAGAAGAGAACATACGCGGGCAATGTCTTGGCGTCGTTGCTTGGCATTGTGACGCCGTTCTGTTCTTGCAGTGCGGTGCCGTTGTTCCTGGGCTTTGTTGAGGCAGGAGTGCCTCTCGGGGTGACATTTTCGTTCTTGGTGGCTTCTCCTATGATCAACGAGGTTGCGCTAATCATGCTTTGGGGCATGTTTGGGTGGAAGGTTGCGCTTTTGTATATCGGAAGCGGGCTTGTTGTAGCCATAGCCTCTGGCATCGTGATCGGGCATCTAAAGGTTGAGGATTTGGTCGAGAAATTTGATCATAAGAAGCCTGGGAGTGCCGTTCTCGGTGCCGAGATGACAGTGAAAGATCGGATTGATTTTGCCAAGGAATATACACTGGACATCCTCAAGAAGATCTGGATCTATGTGGTGATCGGTATCGGGCTTGGGGCGTGGATTCACGGCTATGTTCCTGCCGACTTTCTAGCGAAATTTGCTGGTCGTGATAACTGGTTTGCGGTGCCGTTGGCGACGCTGGTTGGCATCCCGTTGTACTCGAATGCAGCCGGTGTTATCCCGTTGGTCAGCGCGTTGACCGAAAAGGGCGTAGCTCTTGGTACGGCGTTGGCATTCATGATGGCGGTCACCGGACTTTCCTTGCCGGAGTTTCTGATCTTGCGGCGGGTGATGAAACTGAAGCTTTTGGTTATCTTTGCTTCAGTTGTTGGGATCGGCATCATTATGACGGGCTATTTGTTTAATTTCATTCTACAGTAAAGGAGCAGGTCGATGAAGATAGAAATCCTGGGTATGGGATGCGCCAAGTGCAAGCAGTTGATGGCGAATGCTGAGAAGGCGGTTCAGGCAGTCGGCGTTCAGGCCGAAGTGGTTAAGGTCGAAGATATGAATCAGATCGTGGGTTATGGGATCATGACAACCCCTGCTTTGGTGGTGGACGGCAAGGTTGTTTCAGCGGGGAAAATTTTATCGGCTGACGAGATTGTAAAGTTTATTGGAAAGAAGGGGACATAACATGCTGAAGACCTTATTGGGTTTGTTTATTGCGATGATCCTTCTGGCGGGATCAGTCCTCGCGCAAGCAGTTGCCGGGCCAGCTCAAGTGGCTGTTGCGCCGATGTCGATGCCGTCGCAGTTGGTGGTTTACTATTTTCACGGCAATGCACGGTGCGCATCTTGCTACAAGCTCGAGCAGTATGCGAAGGAGGCGCTCGAGCAGAACTTCGCGGATGAGTTAAAGAGCGGAAAGATAGTGTTCAAGATCGTTAATATCGATAAATCTGGGAACGATCATTTCGTGGCGGACTATCAACTGTACACCAAGTCAGTGGTTCTTTCCTTGGTCAAGGACGGCAAGCAGGTGAGATACAAGAATCTTGAGAAAGTTTGGGATCTTCTTCGGGACCAGAATCAGTATCACGCATATGTTCGTGATGAGATTGAGCCGTTTCTGGGGGAGCTGTGATGCCTGAATTTCTGTTGGCGGCTGGATCGGCGTTGTGGTTGGGGATATTGACATCGATAAGCCCATGTCCTTTGGCCACGAACATCGCGGCGATCTCTTTTTTGTCAAAGAAAGTCCTGCATGTGAATGCTGTGCTTTGGGCGGGTTTTGCCTATACGCTGGGGCGGATATTGGCATATGCCATTATCGGAGTGCTCATTATTAAGTCGCTCTTGAGCGTTCCGGCCGTGGCTCATTTTTTGCAGGGGAATATGAATAAGCTATTCGGTCCTGCGTTGGTTGTGGTGGGGGTGTTGTTGCTGGACATCTTCAAGTTCAGTTTGCCGGGTATGAATCTTTCTTGTGATCGTCAGAACCGTCTGGCTGATTCGGGCTCTTGGGGAGCATTGGGATTGGGGTCATTATTCGCGCTGTCATTCTGTCCGGTATCGGCGGCATTATTTTTCGGCAGTCTTATCCCGTTGGCATTGAAGACAAAGGGTGGCGCCATGCTCCCGCTCTTTTACGGCTTGGGAACCGGTCTGCCGGTCTTGTTCTTTGCTATCGCGATTGCTTTAGGGGTGAAGTCACTTAATCAGTGGTTTCATAAGTTGGCGCGGTTGGAACTTTATACCCGGCGTAGTACAGGTGTAATTTTCATCATCGTCGGCGTTTACTATATTTGGATGCACTATCTCGGGGTGAACTAATGTACAATTGACATATATTTTTTTGCTGGTATTATTGACATATGTCAATAACTAATGTTGGGAGGTAACGATGCCAAGACCATGCAAGAAACGAACGGTATGTCTTGATTTGAAGTCGGCTTACTTTAAGCCACGGGGCATCCCTATGGAGAATCTTTCCGAGATCGTTCTTGAGGTTGATGAAATGGAGGCAGTGCGTCTGGCTGATCATGAGGGAAAGTATCAGGAAGAATCGGCCAGGCAAATGGGGGTCTCTCGTCCGACTTTCAGCAATATTATCAATCGTGCTCATGCCAAGATCGCGGAAGCGCTTATTAGAGGGAAAGCGCTTCGTATAAATTGTCCCAGATTCGCCAAGAAATTAAACCAACAAATAAAAGAGGGTAAAAAATGAAGATCTGTATCCCAACGGAAACGAACAAAGGTAAAGATGCCACAGTTTTTGGTCATTTCGGCAGTGCGCCGTTCTTTACGATCTATGATACGGCTAATGCGACCGTTGAGGTCATCGTCAATGCCAATGAGCACCATGCGCACGGGATGTGCCAGCCCATGGCGGCGTTAGGTGGAAAAGGTGTTAATGCCGTCGTGACCGGCGGTGCTGGTGCAGGAGCGATCCAGAAATTGAATCAAGGTGGGATCAAGGTTTATAGAGCTATTTCTGGAACAGTCGCGGACGTTGCGGCTCAGTTTGCCAGTGGCAAGCTTGAAGAGATATCTGCTCAGAATGCTTGTGCTCATCACGACTGTCATTGATTGGAAACGGGGTTATGAAGGTAAAGCTTATTGCCAACGGATCACGCCCATGGGAACGCTGGATTAGGCGTTGGGGATTGTCGTTTCTCGTTGATGATGACATCCTGTTTGATGCTTTTGGTGACGCGCGTGTGCTGGTGGGGAATCTTCGTCGGTTCAAGGTTAATATTGGCAAGATCCAACATGTGGTGATTTCTCATGAGCATTGGGATCATGTGGAAGGTCTTCGACCACTCTTGGCACAGAAGCCAGGGCTTAAGATCTATCTACCACGGCACGTCGACGCTGTGCTTAAGGGTAATATTCGTGTTTGGGGCGGGGATGTTGTTGAGGTAAACGGCCCCGTAAGGCTTAAGGACGGTGTCCATGTGTCCGGTGAGATCATAGGACGCTATGTTGGTAAAGACATACAGGAGCAGGCCGTGGTTCTTGAGACCGGGAAAGGGCTGGTCGTCCTCTCTGGTTGTGCGCATCCCGGGATCATGATTATCGTTAATTGTGTGAAGAAGGATTTTCGAAAACCTGTTCATGGCGTTATCGGTGGATTTCATCTTAAGGATCGCAGCATGGAAGATATTAGCCTTGAAGTGGCCCGACTGAAAGCAGCGGGTGTTGACATGGTCGCGCCTCTTCATTGCACAGGAGCCAAAGCAGAGAAGGTTTTTAAGCAGGCCTTTGGATCCGGTTGCCTGTTGCTTCGCGAGGGGCAGGAGATGGTCCTTTGATGGAAAGAAAATAACAAAGTTGCTACAAAGCTTTAATAAAGGTGGAGCATTTGGATTACGCCCATATTCCTCAACATTTGAACGCGGTTATTTTCTCTATTGGCCCCATGGAGGTGCGCTGGTATGGATTGATGTATGTGGTCGCATTTTCTGTCGTCTATTATTTGGCACTTTACAGGATCAAAACAGAGAAATTCGCATATGCGAAGGAAGTCATCGCGGATTTCATGTTTTGGGCGATCATCGGCATTTTGGTCGGGGGCAGGTTGGGATATGTATTGTTTTATAACCTGCCGGTTTTCCTGTCTGATCCGTTGAGGATAGTTCTTCCCTTTACGTTATCGGGAGGCTTTCAGTATACGGGGATTTTCGGGATGTCTTATCATGGTGGGGCGATCGGATTGTTGCTTGCCACGCTGCTTTTTTGCCGGAGAAGAAAATTAAACTTTTGGCAGGTGGTTGATTTCTTTTGCCCGATCATTCCGTTGGGGTATACCTTCGGCAGGCTGGGTAATTTTATCAACGGCGAGCTGTGGGGCCGGGTGACCAGCATGCCCTGGGGTATGTATTTCCCGCTCGACTCGACTAACCAATTGAGGCATCCCTCGCAGCTTTATGAGGCGTTTTTTGAAGGCATTGTCTTGTTTGTCATTCTCTGGAACTTACGAAAGAAGAGCCGTTTTGACGGGTTTCTTTTATCGGCCTATCTCATCGGTTATGGAGCGATAAGATTTTTCATAGAATTCTTTCGAGAGCCTGACCCTCAGCTTGGATTTATTGCGGGTCCCTTTACCATGGGGCAGGTGCTTTGTTTCGTGATGATTTTGGGTGGGATTATTGTCTTTTATCAAAGGAAGCAGAAAGGAAATGTATGGAGACACAATTAACAGGTAAGAATTTTGATCAAGAAGTGAAAGCGTCGAAGATTCCCGTGCTGGTGGACTTTTGGGCGCCTTGGTGCGGACCTTGCCGTGCGGTAGCGCCGACGGTTGCTGCTTTGGCCAGTGAATACGATGGGAAGCTTAAAGTATGTAAAGTTAATATCGATGAGGAATCGGATGTGGCGAGTAAGTATGGTGTAATGAGTATTCCAACTTTTATGATCTTTAAGGACGGGAAAGTTGTTGAAACTTTTGCGGGAGCTCTCCCTAAGGCGCAGTTGATTGCCAAAATACAGCCACATTTGAAGTCCTAAAATACCAGGAGCGGTTATGAAAATTATAATTGGTGTAGCAGCGGGTGCTGCCATTGGGTTTGCGGTAGGTTACTTCGGACGATGTGCAACGGGGACATGTCCTTTGACCAGCAATCCATGGGTAAGCACCCTTGTTGGTGCGGCCATCGGGTTGATGGCAACGATTTCATAGGGTGAAATCTCGTTCAATCTTGTGAGGTGTTCAATGCGGATATTGATCGTTGGAGGAGTGGCTGGCGGAGCATCGGCCGCGGCGCGTGCACGACGGCTTTCTGAAGACGCCGAGATCGTGATGTTTGAGCGTGGCGAGTATATTTCGTTTGCCAATTGCGGGCTTCCTTATCATATCGGTGGAGTTATTTCAGATCGCCAGCGGTTACTTGTTCAGACGCCTCAGGCGATGCGGGCCCGTTTTCGGATCGATGTGAGAGTGAAAACGGAAGTCCTTAAGATCGACCGGGAAGGCAAATTCCTGGTGACGAAAGATCTGTCCACAGGGATGGAGCGAAAGGAATCGTATGATGCCCTGATCTTAAGTCCGGGGGCTGAGCCGCTCAGGCCGCCTTTGCCGGGCATTGGGTCGACCAGGATCTGTACTTTAAGAAGCATGTCTGATATGGATACGATCAAGTCCATGTTGGATAAGGGGTCTGTGAAAAAGGCCGTTGTTATTGGCGGAGGATATATTGGTCTTGAAATGGCCGAGGCATTGCGTGAGCGCAAGGTTGATGTGACACTTTTGGAACTCAAAGATCAGGTCATGGAGCCGGTTGACCCGGAAATGGCTGCTTTCTTGCATCAAGAACTTGTTTTGCGAGGTGTCGACCTTCGCCTTGGCACGGCAGTTAAAGGTTTTGCTGAAGACAATGACACACTTCGGCTTGAGCTTAGCACGGGCGAATCAGTGGTGTGTGACCTGGCGATTTTGGCGATCGGCGTCAGGCCGGAGGCTCATTTGGCAAAAGATGCTGGACTTAAGATAGGCGAGCGCGGGGGCATAGTGGTAGATGAGAATATGAGAACAGGTGATCCGAGTATTTTTGCGGTCGGCGACGCGGTTGAGGTTATAGATTTTGTTACGGGGGCTAAGACCGGTATTCCGCTGGCTGGTCCGGCCAACAGGCAAGGTCGTACTGCCGCAGATGCCATCTTCGGTAAGCCGTCGGTCTACAAAAACACTCAAGGGACTGCGATCTGCAAGGTATTTGGGCTTGCAGTGGGGATGACCGGAGCGAATGAAAAACAGCTCAAGAGCAAGGCTGTTTCGTATGAGAAGATCTATATCCATCCCACAGATCATGCCATCTACTATCCCGGCGCAACACCCATCAGTATGAAACTTCTTTTCGACCCGGTTAGCGGGAAGATCCTGGGAGCGCAGGCTGTCGGACGGCAGGGGGTTGACAAGCGAATTGATGTTCTTGCGGTTGCGATGCGTGCCAGCTTAACAGTACAGGATTTGAAAGACCTTGAATTGAGTTATGCTCCGCCTTATGGATCCGCCAAAGACCCGATTAATTATTTAGGGTTTGTGGC
Source organism: Candidatus Omnitrophota bacterium (assembly GCA_903901225.1). Lineage (GTDB taxonomy): Bacteria > Omnitrophota > Gorgyraeia > Zapsychrales > Fredricksoniimonadaceae > Fredricksoniimonas > Fredricksoniimonas borealis. The sequence continues at coordinate 12,985 of CAIUQE010000037.1, read as the reverse complement.
GTCTAATCTTATGGATGGGATGTGTCAGATCTGTCACGTGGAGGATGTTTTAAAACTGCGGCCTGACCAGGCAGTTCTTGATGTGCGCGACGCACAAGAGGTCGAACTCGGGAGAATTCCGGGCGCCCTTCATATCCCCGTTAATGAATTACGCCCACGAATGCAAGAGTTGCCTAAAGATAAAGAATTGCTGGTTTACTGTAAGGTTGGATTACGGGGATATTTGGCTTGTCGTATTCTTTCGCAGAATGGGTTTAAGTGTCGCAATCTTTCCGGCGGATATTTGACCTATGAAGCTAAAATGGGACTTTTGCAAAAAAAGTAATGACGGTATTAGTGGTGAAATTATGGAGCTAAAAGTTAAAAGCACTTCAGATTACAAGAACATCTCTATAGAAGAAGCTTTCAAGTTTCTAGAGACATCTTCAGACGGGCTCTCTAATTCAGAGGGTGGACATCGCCTTGTCGCATTCGGGCCTAACGAAATAGTCGAAAAGAAGACAAACCTTCTGTTGGAATTTGTGCTGCGTTATTGGGGGCCTATGCCGTGGTTGCTTGAATTGGCTATGGGGCTTTCATTCATCCTAGGGCACTATCTCGAGGGAGCAATTATTTTCGCGCTTCTTACGACAAATACGATCATTGGGCACCTGCACGCGCGGGGATCGGAAAAAGCCATTGAGTTGCTTAGGAAGAAACTGGCTATTCAGGCAAAAGTGTTACGCGATGGCAAGAGGGAGATGAAAGAATCCCGAGAGATCGTTGTTGGGGATGTTCTGGTCGTTAAACTTGGCGATATTGTTCCGGCTGATGCCAAGATCATAAGCGGTGAACTCTCTGTAGATGAATCGTCTTTGACAGGAGAATCTTTGCCTAAAGAAGTTCATTCGGTAGACATCATCTATTCCAGTTCAGTTGTCAAGCGCGGGGAGGCCAGATGTGTGGTTGTTAATACTGGCGCGAGCACGTTCTTTGGCAAGACAGCCGAGTTGGTCAGGATCGCCAAGCCGAAGTCCCATCAAGAAGAAGTGATGATGACGGTCGTCAAATACATGATGTATTTGGGCATTGCCGCATCAATCCTGGTTTCGATATACGCCTTTTACCTTCATGTCAGCATCTTGTTGATACTGACTTTTGTGGTGATCTTTTTGATGGGGGCAGTGCCGGTGGCGCTTCCGGCGGTCATGACGATCGTTCAATCGGTGGGCGCAATGGAGCTCAGCCGCAAAGGCGTGTTGGTCACCCGGCTTGATTCCATAGAGGACGCGGCGTCGATCAATGTCCTTTGTTTCGATAAGACCGGAACAATAACGCAAAATAAATTATCGGTTATCGATAGCGTGGCGTTTCCCGGCTTTAGCAAAGAAGATGTTGTCTCGCTGGCAGCTTTGGCATCTCGCGAAGAAGGCATGGACATCATAGATCTTGCGTTCATCGAATATGCCAAAAAGACGGGAGTTGATCTCAGTAAGTACAAACAGATTTCCTATACACCCTTTAATCCGGCGATGAAAAGAACCGAGGCGATTGTTGAGAGCGACGGAAAACGTTGGAAAGTTATTAAAGGCGCTAGTCAGATGGTATTGTCCATGTGCAAGGCTGTGGATCAAGCAACTATTGCCAAGGTGAACGACACTATAAAAGAATTCTCTCAAAAGGGTTACCGGACGATTGCCGTTGCCAGATCGCCCGGTGATAGCCCGGATAATTTCCAACTGGTCGGATTATTGCCATTGGCCGATCCGCCAAGACCGGATTCGAAAAGCACGATCGAGGAAGCGAGAAAGCTGGGGATTAAGCTGATCATGCTGACCGGCGATAGCATGTCTATTGCCCAGGAAATAGCCGTTCAGGTCGGAATCGGAAGCAAGATCGTTCGTTTTGCGGATATTAAGAATTTAAGTGAAGGTGAGCAGGTAAAGATCATTGAAGAAAGCGATGGTTTTGCCGAGATATACCCCGAGGACAAATATAAAATAGTGAAATTGCTTCAAGCTAAAGGTCACATGGTAGGCATGACCGGCGACGGGGTCAACGATGCGCCAGCGTTAAAGCAGGCTGAGATGGGGATCGCGGTCAGCAATGCAACGGACGTGGCCAAAGCCTCGGCAAGCGTCGTTTTAACTGAACCGGGCATCGGCGTCATTATTGATGCGGTAAAGATCAGCAGGCAGACGTACCAGCGCATGTTGACATGGGTTATAAACAAAGTTACCAAAGTTATCGAATTTGTCGGTGTGTTGACCCTGGGCTTCTTTTGGCTGCACGATATTGTTCTTTCGCTTCTGGGGATGTCTTTGCTGGTTTTCGCCAACGATTTTGTAACCATGTCTTTGGCGACCGACAATGTAAAACACACGAGTAACCCGAATCAATGGAATGTTAAGAACATTACACTGGCTTCGCTCGTTCCGGGCACATTGCTGGTTGTGGAAGGGTTAATTGTCATTTGGATAGGGATGAACATTTTTCATTTGGAATGGGCGAAGCTGCGCACCTTGGTGATGCTGGACCTTATATTCAATAGCCAGTTTCGGGTATTGATCGTTAGGGAAAGGAGACATTTTTGGGCGTCGGTACCCGGCAAAGCACTGCTCACTCTTAGCATGGTCACTATAATCGGATTTTCATTGTTAGGCGTTTATGGGATCGTTGGCCCTGCTCTGGCTGTAAATCAAATTCTGGTTGTTTTGGGATTCTCGATGCTGTTCACATTCGGCATTGATTTTCCTAAGTATTATTTGTTTAAGAAGTTTGGATTATGATCGGCATTCTATCGGCGAAAGAGGAAGACTATGAATTCAAATAAACGAGATTTTGATAAAGAAGCAGCAACTTGGGAGACGCCGCCTCGTGTTAAATTGGCGAGTGATGTCGCCGGAGCTATATTGAGGCAGCTTCAACTGTCGCGGGATATGGATGTTCTTGATTTTGGCTGCGGAACGGGTCTTGTGACGCTGCCTTTCAACGCTTTAGTTCACTCCATCACCGGTGTGGACAGCTCAAAAGGCATGCTGGAGGTTTTCGAGAGTAAGATCCGGAAACAACAAGTAGATAATGTCAAGACGCGCTATCTTGATTTAACCAAAGGTGATGTCGTCGGCGATCATTATCATGCGGTTGTAAGCAGCATGACACTTCACCATGTTAAGGATACTCAAAAGCTTCTTGAGCACTTCTATGGGGCGTTGCTTCCGGGCGGACAGATCGCCATTGCCGATCTGGATGAGGAAGGTGGTCGGTTTCATGATAATAACGACGGTGTGTTTCATTTTGGCTTTAATCGAAAAAAGCTTGGCGGATTGTTCGTAGACGCAGGATTCACGGGTGTTCAATTTACGACTGCCGCACAAATGAAGAAGACTGGGTTAGATGGCCAGGACAGAGTGTTTGATGTTTTCTTATTAACCGGGCGAAAAGGGTAAAGGCATGCCGCGGATAGTCTTCATGGCAGGTCTTTTCTTTTGTTTGACGACCCTTGCCTCACCGCCTTTGGCGTTGGCTTTGGGGTTGGTCATGGCGTTTACGGTGGGCCATCCGTTTAAGCAGTTTAACGGGCGGGTCATTAAGTACCTTCTTCAGGTATCTGTTATTGGACTCGGGTTCGGGTTGAATTTTGGCGAGGTTGTTAATGCAGGGAAGACCGGTATTCTTTTTACGGTTGTTTCGATCCTTGGCACATTGATCGTCGGATATTTGATCGGGAAGTGGATGTCGATAAATCAAAAGACATCTTATTTAATATCGACCGGAACAGCTATCTGTGGCGGGAGTGCGATTGCTGCCATTGCACCGATCATCGATGCTGATGAGAACGAAGTGGCGATCGCGCTTGGTACTGTTTTTATTCTTAATTCTGTGGCCCTTTTTCTGTTTCCGCCCTTGGGGCATTATTTAGGGCTAACGATGAAGCAGTTTGGGATGTGGTCAGCGATTGCGATTCATGACACCAGTTCAGTAGTTGGCGCGGCGGCTCGATATGGGGATGAAGCGCTTAAGATCGCGACAACAGTAAAATTGACCAGAGCCTTATGGATCATCCCGGTTGCTTTGGGAACGGCGATTGCATTAAAGAACAGGGCAGCAAAGATACAATTTCCGTATTTTATCTTGGGTTTCATCGGAGCATCATTGTGTGTGACCTTCTTGCCAGGTTTTAGGCCGGTGTATGCGGGGTTTGTGCAGGTGGCCAAGATTGGATTAACAATCACACTGTTTCTGATCGGGTCCGGCTTATCTCGGGAAACGTTGAAGGCCGTCGGAGTCAGGCCGGTTGTTCAGGGTGTTATCTTATGGGGTATAATTTCAGTTGTTTCTCTGTTGGCAGTTCAAAGTATACTGTAAGCTTAACGCAGGTTCTTTTTAAGAAGTTAAATTATAAAATCAAATTTTGAAGGGTACTAGATGCTGTTTAGTGACTGGTTGACCGTTCTTGTTGTTGGGTGGCTTGTTATTATTGTTCCTGGGCCTAATATGCTCGTCGTATTTCGTAATGCAATAACTCACTCGCGACGGGCGGGCGTTCTTACTGCTGTTGGGTTAGCTGCCGGGAATCTTGTTCACATTACATATTGTTTGATCGGTATTGGTGTGTTAATCAGCCAGTCGATCATGCTTTTCAATGTCGTTAAGCTGGCAGGTGCGGCCTATCTCATTTATCTTGGCATAAAGTCACTTCAGGCGCAGCCGCGGGCAGTTGATGTTGATAAGAACATGCCCTCTGAGCTAAGTTCTCTTGCGGCGATACGGACAGGATTCTTGACCGACCTGCTTAATCCCAAGGCAACATTGTTTTTTCTGGCATTATTTACACAGATTATTCGTCCTGAAACAGCTGTTTCTGCGAGAATCGGGTATGGGCTCACCATTGTGGCGCTAGAATTTATATTATTAGCGGGGCTGGCGTGTGTAATTGGACAGCCGCGTGTTCGAGCGCAGTTTAATGTAGTGTCGCATTGGATTGAGCGGGCTACAGGAGTGGTGTTAATTGGACTCGGGTTGCGTGTTGCATTTGCACGAGCTATTCGCTGATATATGAACTGGTTAGGTGAATTATATTTTTTTATAAATGCTTGTTCTGATGAATGTTGTGTTTGTCCGGTGGTAAGGTCCCATTAACTAAACTGATGGGCTTGTTTGTGCGCATCTGTTATTGCTCTCGATGTTGTAAGAAATCTTTGCTTGATGCCAGTTTAGTACCAGTCAACGACCTAGTTGAGCGATCCAGTGGCACTAAGTTTTAAGGTTAATGTAAGGGTCACACCTTCTCAGCCAGCAGTAGCCCGCCAGAGTTCACATCTACCAGAAAACAGTTAATATCTGATCGGGGACAGTACTGAACACCCATATTTGCCAGCTTATTCTGATTGTAAAGATAAAAAGCTTGACATACCACACAGGTGAGTGGTACTATCCTTTTGTTGCAGAATCCCCCATCTGCATTTAGACCGCATGATTAATTAATTTCAACTTGTGTCTATGCATATGAATAGTTACAATAAGAAAAAACAATCAATAAAGAGCGTAGACATGGCAGGAACAGTCCAGGGGCTTATCGAATTCGTGCTGATAAAGCATATTCATAAAGCTCCGTCGGTAGAATTGAAAAAGAAAGCAAAAATCATTGCCAGTCAGTTTAATGATATAAATGCTTTTCTTTCAGCAACAGAGACTGATTTCACTTCTATTAAATTTATTGGCGGAGGGGTTTTAGGTTTCAGTAAGAACGAGTTGGAGTTTATAAAAGAGATTCAAGTTTCAAAAGTTATTGATTCAAAATTAAGTGCACAGCAAAATCTTTGCAAAATCGCGACAGAGCTTTTCATCAAGAAACAACTAGTAATGATTGGAGCTCTTACATTAGAAGGACTTAACTGTAATCCAATTCTTATTTCCGCATTAAGATTGCAATCTTCCGAAGAATTAGTGAAATTTTATGTTTTTCAGGCTGCGGGTCGTAGCATTGTTACTTCTTTAGGGTTTCTTGTACAAGATTTGTTGTTGTATTCTGGAGAAAATGTTTTTGATGCTCGACATGAAGAGTCTGGTGATCATACTAAATGGGACTTAGTGAAACAAAAAACAGGTGAAGTAAGAGTTTGGATTGAAGTTAAAAGTGGCCCTAATGATTTAGACAAAGCACAAGTTCTTCATTATAAGAAAGAAATTGAGGAGATTGAAAAGAGGGGCGAGAAAGCTTATATAGGTGAAACCTATGGCAAAAGAACAAGTAATACAATTACACATGGTTTATATAGACAATATTTGCCTGATTGGGAAAAGAGGACTTTGATAGGAACGGAGTTGTGGGATTTTATTTCCGATGATCCATCGTATCATGAAAAATTAATAAAGTTATTAACATCAACTGCTGAGATACTCTTGGGCAATCATTCTTTAGTTGAGGTTATAGAAGCTAAAGCAGAAGATTTAACTAAAGTTCTAAACGCAGAGCATAAAACAGTAACCACTTTTATTAATACTCTTTGGTAATTATGAAATATCAGGCAATATCATTATTTTCTGGTGGCATGGGGCTCGATTTAGGTCTTGAGAAAGCGGGAATTGATGTCCGGCTTTGTCTTGATAGCGATAAATTTTGTTGTGAAACAATTCGTAAGAATCGGCCTGCAGTGCCAGTACTAGAAGGAAAAATTGAAGAATATTCTTCTAAAGAGATCCTAAAGGCGGCTGGTTTAAAGTCATCTGAAGTTTTTCTTTTACATGGCGGGCCGCCTTGTCAGGCATTTAGTACGGCAGGTGGACGTAAATCTCTGCAGGATGTTCGAGGAAATTGTGTTCTTGAGTTTGTTAATAAAGTGGTTGAGATCAAGCCTTCCTATTTTATTATGGAGAATGTTAGGGGGCTTTTGTCCGCCGCAATTTCACCGTCTGTTGATGGACGTGCCGCATTGCCTGAAGAAAAGCCTGGGAGCGTGCTTAGCCACATTTTGAATTTGTTTAAGGATGCGGGCTATACAGTTAGTTTTGCTCTTTTTGACAGCGCAAATTATGGAGTTCCACAAAAACGTGAACGAGTAATATTTTTTGGGAATCATGGCAAACAACGGATCCCATTGCCTCAGCCAACCCATTCTAAGGATGGGAAGAGCACTGGACGAAAGTGGGTATCATTGCGCGAGGCGTTTAAACAATTGGGTAATGAAAAACATGAGCATGTTGATTTTAGTGAAAACAGAAAGAAGTATTACCGTCTTTTAACAGCAGGACAAAATTGGAAGAATCTCCCGAAGGATCTTCAAGAAGCTGCTATGGGGCCTTCATATCACTTGGGTGGAGGAAAAACCGGGTTTTATCGGAGATTGTCTTGGGAAGATCCGGCGCCGACCATGGTAACAAGACCCAATATGCCCGCAACAGATTTATGTCATCCGGAGGAGTTGAGACCATTAAGTGTCCAAGAATATAAAGTTATCCAACAATTTCCTTCTGATTGGAAATTTTCTGGAAATATTATTGAACAGTACAAACAAATTGGTAATGCTGTTCCTGTTGGACTAGGTTATATGGCAGGAAAAACAATCCTCGACTTTCATACAGGTAAGGCTGTTAACGAAGAGCCCAATATTAGATATTCACGCTATCATGGCACGACAGATATTGATTTCGAAAATAGACAGTCGGAATTGGCGTTTGTAGGTTGAGTGAATCTTCTTAAGTAGTGAGGTGTAGTATTAGTTTAAGTCGACAATGCAGAGACACTTCAACGTCGAATGATCGAAATCAGGAAACCCTGATGGGATTAATAACCCTGTCAGGGTTTTGTATTTTATAAGGTAAATTAGGTCAGCTAAAAGCGACAAAAAGTCAGTTTTTGAATATTATTAGATTAGTAAAGAAAATTTCAATGTGCTTGAAAATTCGTCTGATAAGCCTTAAGCCGATAATAAGGAAAGTTATATGTATCTTAAAGAATTGAAATTACAACGATTTAGGTCGTGTGAAGAAACGACAATAAGTTTTAATTCTGACCTTACGGTTTTGGTGGGAGAAAACAATGGAGGCAAGTCAAATATCATCGACGCTATCCGGCTTTTAACACTCCCTCTTAATGGCCGACGTGAACGTTATGCTGAGAAAGAAGACCTACGAAAAGGCAGTAGCGTTAAGGATTTCAGGATACAAGGCTCTTTTCTTGGACTCAGCGATACATTGAAAGGTTTGTTGATAAGCGCCGTTGTTGACCCGACAACAGATAAAGCTGTTATCGGCATGAAACATGAAATTGAAGCGCCTGACTCGGTCAGAGGTCGAACTACATTTTGGGCTGGAAAATATGAGACCTCGGAGCCTGAGGCGGGATCCACCAATTTAATTAGACACGTTTATCTCCCCGCACTTAGAGACGCTCAATACGCTCTTGGATCAGGAAGCCCCACCCGGATTACAACGCTACTGGAACATTTCTTAAATGATGGAGAAGAGGAGTCCTTTGTCGCTGGCGCTCAACGCAATCAGATGCCGCATCGTGTGATTACCGAGGTAAACACCCAAATCGGATCAGCCCTTGAAGACCTTTCTGGCGGTTTACGCCCCCAAACGGCATCACTAGGCTTTTCTTCCGAAACGTTGCTGGATGTTGCCCGAGATTTGAGATTTAAGTTGGCCGATTCAGGGATGGATCCGGCAGAGATTCGTTTTTCCGGTCTGGGCTACGCCAACCTACTCTACATGGCTACGGTAATTGTAGAACTTGCCAAGGCCAGAGAAGCAGATCTTACTCTTTTTCTTGTGGAAGAACCCGAGGCTCATCTTCATCCCCAACTGCAAATGTTGGTTCTTGAGTTTTTGCTCGGACAAGCGAAGAAATCCGAGCAACAGCCGTTGGTTTCTGGTAAACCAGAAGGAAGAATTCAAATCATTGTGACAACTCATTCCCCTAACCTTACGGCATGGGTGCAGCCAGAGCATTTGGTTGTCATCCGCTCACAAAAAGACACGAGCACTAGTCCGGAGACCTATAAGACAGCAGCTATTTCGATTTCTCAATTAGGTTTGAAGCTGAGTACGCGTCGAAAGGTGAGTCGTTACCTTGATGTAACCCGCTCCGCATTATTATTTGGTAATAGAACTATGCTTGTAGAGGGAATAGCTGAGGCAATTCTTATTCCTGTCATCGCTCGATATATTGTATTGAAAGGAGATAGGGAAGCATTCCGGCGTTTTCAAGGATCAGTTATTGTGCCCATTGATGGTGTTGATTTCAAACCGTATGTTGAGGTGCTTCTGCGATCGCATGGCGGAGCCTGCATAGCTGATCGGCTTGTTGTCGTAACGGACGGAGATCCAAGCGTACCTGGTAACAGAAAGACTGAACTTGAGAGTTTAGCCACAGGTTTTAATTCCACGGGAGCATTAAGTGTATTTACGAATGACGTCACACTGGAACATGCACTTTTCGCAGCCGGGAATGAGGACCTCTTGAAGAATTCGTTTCTTGCGCTTCATCCTAGATCGGAAAATGACTGGTCAACCTCGATTACCAACTTTGCAGAGGCTGGCCGACCGGGTGTATTTTTAAAGCTGCTCGCTGAAAAAAGGACAAGAAAAGGCGACCTTATTCAGCAAATATCAGAGCGGATTTCAAGAAGGCCACAATTATTCCAAGTCCCCCCATATCTTAAAAACGCAATAAGGGAGCTTTCAAGGGCATGACGGAAGAGGCGCTCACGGAAGAACAGCAGCGGCTGGCAGGGCATCTCGATGAAGTTTTTGCAGAAGCTTGCCCAGGCTCAGGAAAAACACGAACTATTGTTGATCGTGTCGCCTGTCTATCAGTCAATCTTCCGCCGAGAAAAGGGATGGCGGTATTATCCTTTACGAATGCCGCAGTAGAGGTTTTCACCAGACGGTGTCGCAAAAGAAATCTGGAGGCAATTTTACATCACCCTAGCTTTATTGGTACTTTCGATGCTTTTATAAGGCAGTTTCTCATTTTCCCATCTTGTTTTCCACATGCAGAATCAGCGCCCGTTATTGTTGATAGTTGGGATAGTCTGGGAGTTGAGGTTCGTCTTAGGAGACGATATGCATTTTTTCTAGGCGTCAGTTTAGACAAATTTGATCCTCTCGATGGGCATATTGAGCCAAGTCGCATTGGCCACATCGCTTTAAGAAGACACGTTGAGCAAAATCGACAAGCATACGAGTTGGCAGCCAGGCGATTTCATGAGGGATTGAATCAAAAGGGTTATTTGACCGCTGCTGACGCTAGAATTTTAACTCTACAAAGTCTGGCAAGAGTTAATTGGTCGTCTGCACTCGGTAAGGCTCTAAAAGGACGGTTTTTCGAGATTATTGTTGATGAGGCTCAGGATTGTAACCCGGAAGACATAAGAATTCTAACATGGTTAAAAGAAAGTGGTATCCGGCTAACAACGGTTTGCGATCCGGACCAAGCAATTTATGAATTTCGACATGGGGATCCTGTTCTCCTTCAAGAATTCTCCAGGAAGTACTCACCAGCAAACAAGCTTCCGCTGACAGGTAATTTCCGAAGTGCCCCGGCGATATGCGCTCTTGCCGCTACGTTAAGGACTAGATCAGCTGCCGATAATCCTCTCGGAGAAAATGCGACATTGCCGCACCCGGTGCAGATAATTTGCTATCAAGGCAGCCCTGCTGCGGATATAAGCAGTAGATTTATTGGAGCCGTTAAAGGGTTAACGCCGGATTTGAAGGAGTATATCATTCTTTCACATGCTGCCCGTCACGCAATTCATGCTTCCGGAAATCGCTTATCAAGCGCAGAAGGTAGTTCTAAGATTGCGCGTATGGCAGATATTGTTAACGATTTTTGGTCGCCGTTTCTTTCTAATAAGAAAAGAGAGGCAGCACTTCAAAGTACGGAGAAAATCATCCTTGGCTTGATGGGAAAAATCGAGGACAACGAACATCCGGCGCGAGCTGCGGAGCGCTGTCATATTGATAGACGAGAGCTCCGTCGGAAAGCGTTGCAACTTGTGGTGTCATTACCGAAGACTTGCCAAGATTCGGATGCCAGCAGATCTGAATGGATTGCTTTTCTTCTTTCGGCCGTTCAACGGCTATCATTGAGCTTTCCGGCTGGACATTCAGAAAGGACTTTTTTTAGGAAGCCAAAATCGAATTCTTGGGCAGATCCTCTGCTCGTTGAGGGGGTTGTTTCTTGTTCATGCAGTACCATTCATCAAGTAAAAGGCAAAGAATTTGAAGCCGTTTGCGTTGTTCTTCCCCCAGATCGGCCGCCTGGAAATAATACTTCCAAACTTTTTGAAGCCTGGGAAAGGCGTGTTGACGATGAGGCAAAGCGGGTTATTTATGTGGGAATCACGAGAGCCAAAAAGGTTGTCGGATTAGCCATCCCGGAAGCATTTAAGGATCGGATAGTAAATATTTTAAATTCAGCCAATGTGCCATTTTCATTGGTGGCGTGAATTACATTTTAAAGGAGAGGTGTTGTATGTCTTGGGTTGAAAACAGTGCCAAGAATTTATTACCTCTGAGTAATGAGAAAAAGGCCTTTTCTACTGCTCTTCGTGAATGGCTATACGATGGAGATATGTTTGATTTAGAGAATCCTATTGAGGCTTGTGAACTTTGTGAACATCCTGAAATTCGGTATCAGTTCAAAATTGTCAATCGGTTTAATGGCAATGAACTTTTAGTTGGATCTGAATGTATTAATAAATTCGGGATAACGGCTACAGATGATCTTGGCAATGTCTTGAGTCGCGACGCTTCACGGAAGAAGGTTAGCAAAGATAGGAGGCACCTGGTTACTGAGGCAAGGAAAAAGCGTCAGATTAATTCTCTTGTACGATTAGCTGGCATAGATAAAGACTTTGAAATAAGTGCTTTCATTGATTATGTCCAGGACAGAGGGGCGTTTACCCCTAACCAGCTGTCATTATTATTCTGGCGGTTTGAAAAAAATAGAATTTCTTACAATTCTTTGGACTTTAAAGTTGTTATAAGAAGGGATCGAGAAAAGAATCAATTAAGAATAATGCCTAAGTGGAAGCTTCGCCAAATACTTCCTTCTTTATCTGTTTCGCAACGAGTTTGGATTGAGAGGCCGGAAGAGAATATATCTCCTAATGAATGAAGTTAAAAATGGATAAAAAATCAGACGATATAAAGAAATTTCTTGAATTGAGCTCTGGAATTGTTGGCGCGGGATCTGGCACTGCCGTTGGGTTGTTAATTGGAGGCCCTAGCGGAGCGATCACAGGATCAACTGTGGGCGTTCTTTTAACCAAGGGGGTTGAGGAATTTTGTAACAGAGTCTTATCGCATCGAGAGGCGGTAAGAGTGAGCGCGGTAGCTGCAATGGCCATCAATAATATTCATGAACGGCTACAAAGTGGAGTTAAAGTCAGAGACGATGGCTTCCTCGATGACGATAATGGTGGCCGTTCCAGCGCCGAGGAACTGTTTGAAGGCGTTCTTCTTAAAGGAAAGAATGAACACAGGGAGAAAAAATTAAAACTGTACTCTAACGTATTTGCAAATGCCTTCTTTTACGAGGGCATTTCTCTTGAGGAGATATACTTTGTTCTAAAATTGGCAGAGGAGCTTACTTACGACAGCTTCTGCGTTCTTTCATTGTTTTGTAGACCAGAACTCTTCAATAGGCACAATATCCCGGAAAGAATTAACCTTAGCGATTGCGGAGATCCCAAAAGATTTTTGTTGTTCGAAATTCTACATTTAATGAATCAAAATCTCCTCGAGATCGGGCCTATCGAGTCACCCAATTCGAGGTGGGCTATGAATTTGGGGGTTGAGAATGTTGTTCCGCGTGGTTTACGGTTAACAAGTTTTATGAATAGGCATTATAAAATTTTGGGGCTGGAAGAAATTCCGGAAAAAGACATCGAGCCAATATTGATTTTAATGAGAGAGTGATCCTGTGGCGATTGAACTAAATAGGCTTAAATATATGCCTCTTTGAAGTTTTGAATGGGTAGTCCGTTTTTGT